>NZ_LR594671.1:4180000-4825000 GCF_901827185.1 Variovorax sp. PBL-E5
CAATGAACTCAGTCAGCCGAGCCTTCGATTATGACATGGATCGAAGCGCCTGAGCAACAGGCCGCTTCATTTTTTTGTTGAGCCTACTGGCGCGCCATCCGGATGTTCGCCGGTAACGCCTGCGGCCAACTCGCCCGGAACGGATTGATGTCCAGTCCCCCACGACGGGTGTAGCGCGCATACACCGCCAACTTCGTCGGCTGGCACTGACGCCAGATGTCCGTGAACATGCGCTCCACGCACGGCTCATGGAACTCGTTGTGGTTGCGGAAGCTCACGATATAGGCGAGGAGACCCGCCTGATCGATGGGCGGTCCGCTGTAGCGGATCTGAACACTGCCCCAGTCGGGTTGACCGGTCACCAGGCAGTTGCTCTTGAGCAATCGGCTGCAGAGCGTTTCAGTCACGGGGATCTGCGTTGCATCGCTTGCAAGCAGTTCCGGTGCCGGCTGATAGTGCGTGCATTCGATGTCGAGACGGTCGAGGTCCAGCCCATCGAGTTCGTGCACCCGCTCCTGATCGAACGCGGCGGGCGCCAGCAACTTCACGCCGATGCCGCCCGCGCGGTCACTGCCACGCCACAACGCCGCGCTCAGGTCTGCACGCAGACGTTCGCGCACGGACTCCGAGTCGACGAAGATGGTGTTGTTGAAGCTGTTGAGGTACAGCTTGAACGACTTGCTCTCGATGATATTCGGCGTCTCGCAAGGCACGGTGAAGTGCGCGATGGCCAGTTGCGGCTTGCCCCGTGCGTTGAGCCAACTCAGCTCGAAGGCAGTCCAGAGATCGGCCCCGAAGAACGGCAATGCGTCGCTTGCGATGCCCATCGCTTCGCGCTGCGTTGCGCGCGAGATGGGAAACAGCAGGCTCGCGTCGTAATGGTCCGCATAGGCCGACGCGCGGCCCAGTTGCGATTGTTCCGGTGTGTTGTCCAGGCTCATGCGCGTCTTTCTGCGATCTGCAGGAAAGGGACGATCTGCTGCAGAAGAATGTCGATCACCTGCGGCGGCAAATCGTGCCCCATGCCCGGCACGGCGACGAAGCGCGCGCCCGGGATGCGGCGCGCGGTGTCCTGCCCACAAGCGATGGGCACCAGCGGATCGGCATCGCCATGCAGGACCAAGCTCGGGCTGCTGATGCGTCCCAGCAGCGAATCCCGCCCGCTGTCGGCGCCGATCGCAAGCATCTGCCGCACGACACCCGCCGGACGGTATGCGCGGCGCAGCGATCGGGTGATGCGATCGGTCAGCACACGGTCGTCCTGGGGGTACGCCGGACTCGCGATCAGACGGACCAATCCCAGACTGTGCGCGACCAGCGCCGCTTCCGTGCGGCTCGGCGGACGCCGCATGAGTGCGGCCGCCACATCAGCCCGCGGCCCGGGAAGATGGCGTGCGCCACTCGAACTCATGATGCTGACGAGACTGGTCGTACGCTCGGGCGCGCTCGCTGCCACGCGCTGCGCAATCATCCCGCCCATCGAGGCACCCAGCACATGGGCGCGACGGATGCCGAGCGCATCCAGCACACCGAGCGCGTCATCCGCCATGTCCTGCAGCGAATAGGCGGACCGCACCGGCAGGCCGATGCGCTGGCGCAGGCTCTGCCAGATCAGGTTGCCGGTGCCGGCCTCGTCGAAGCCCTCGCTCAGGCCGATGTCGCGGTTGTCGTGGCGCACGACCCGGAAGCCGGCGTCCACCAGCGACTGCACGAAGTCGGCCGGCCATGCGATCAGCTGCATGCCGAGACCCATGATGAGCAGAACGACAGGCCGCCCCTCGCTGCCGCTGTCTTCGACTTCGATCTGTATGCCGTTGGCGGTGAGTTTCATGATTCAGGTGAATTCGCGCTCGCGCAGCCACTTCGTGGCGACCCACTTCTCGCCTGCCAGCACAGGCGCACCGCCATGCAGTGTGCGCGTTGCCGGATCGGGCCGGTCATAGCTGAAGAAGACGCCGGTGCCGCGCTTGGGTGCGATTTCGAGTCCGACATCCGGAAAGATCGTCCCGCCCCCGGCATCCGGCTCCTTCAGGTACATCACGAGCGTCCCCACGCGCTGGCCGCCGCGCCGCAGAATGGTGGGCGTGCCGGGCTCGGCCGGGTCGAAGTAATCATAGTGCGGCCGGTACTGCGCACCCGGTGAATAGCGCAGGATCTGCAACCCTTCGCCGAATTCGAGTGGCCACTGCAACAGCGCAGCGATGCGCCGCTCCAACCGGGCGACGATCGGATTCTCACCGCGCTCGAAGAACATGCCGTCGCTGGTGCGGTCGACGTTGAGCGCCTCGCCGCCGGTCTGCGTCTCGACCGTGAGCGAGCGCGCGAGCCGCACCCGTGCTGCGGCGATCAGGCCTTCGCATTCGTCATCTGACACCAGGTCGTCGAACACGATGACCCGCGGATGCCGGATCGTCTGCAGGATCCGCACCTGCCGGTCGCCGGCATCGACATGGAGCGGCGATGCCGACAGATCCGGCCCCGGCATGCGGGTGCGCGGGGCGGCGAAGGCGGCCGCGCCCGCCGCCTGCGCCTCGACCTCGGCCAGCACGGCATCGGCCACGTCGTTGTGCCATCCGGCAGCACGCATCGATGCGCGCAGGCTCGGCACCGAGTGACCCGCCACCAACTGCGCGGCCAGCCATTCGCGCAGCTCGGGGCTGATGGGCTGGCCCAGGCTCATGCGGTTTTCCTCCGGAATACCAGTCGGTCGGGCCTCGATGCCTCGACATCGAACGCATAGGCCTCGAGGGTGAATTTTTCCAGCGCCTTCGGCGTGGCCGCCTTGTGCAGCACGGCCCAGCGCGCCATCAGGCCGCGCGCGCGTTTGGCAAAGAAGCTCACGACCTTGTAGCGGTCGCGCTTCCACTCCTCGAAGACGCACTCGACGACGCGCGCCTTGAGCACCTTCCGGTCGACCGACTTGAAGTATTCCTGCGAAGCCAGGTTGATGACGACCGGTGTGCGGTCCGCCGCGAGGCGCTCGTTGAGATGTTCGGCGATCCGCGTGCCCCAGAAGGCATACAGGTCCTTGCCGTGGCGATTGGCCAGGGCCGTGCCCATTTCAAGCCGATACGGTTGGAGACGGTCGAGCGGACGCAACACCCCGTAGAGCCCGCTCAGGATGCAGACGTGATCCTGCGCCCAGGCCAGTTGCGCCGCGCTCAGGGTCTTCGCGTCCAACCCGCCGTAGACGTCGCCGTCGAAGGCCAGCACCGCCTGTTTCGCGTTCTCCACCGTCCCCTTGGACGCCCAGGCCGCGTAGCGCGCCACGTTGAGCGCAGACAGCCTGTCCGACAAATGCATGAGCTCGGCAACCTGCTGCGGCGACTTCTCGCGCAGCAGCCTGATCAGTTCAGCCGATGGGCCTCTGGGTCCCTCGAAGCGAGGCTGCGTGGCAGGTACCGCATCGGGTACCGGGGTTTCATAGTCGAGCGACTTGGCGGGAGACAGCAAAAAAAGCATCCGCGAATTATCTGCGGGCCGCACTCGAATAAAATCCTTGGCTCATCCACCTCACGAGCGGCATCCTGCGGGATGCCGTTCGTCTTTGCACCGCCATGAGCGACACCTTGTCCCAACCCGGCCTCGAAAGCCTTTCAAAATCCTTCGAACCTGCCGCCATCGAGGCGCACTGGGGTCCCGAATGGGAGCGGCGCGGCTACGCGGTCGCGGGCTTTCGCGGCACGCAACAGCCCCGGGACGGCGCGCCTTCCTTCGCCATCCAACTGCCGCCGCCGAACGTGACGGGCACGCTGCACATGGGCCATGCGTTCAACCAGACGATCATGGACAGCCTCGCGCGCTATCACCGCATGAAGGGCGACAACACACTGTGGGTGCCGGGCACCGACCATGCCGGCATCGCGACGCAGATCGTGGTCGAGCGCCAGCTGCAGGAGCAGAAGATCAGCCGCCATGACCTCGGCCGCAAGAACTTCGTGGCCAAGGTGTGGGAGTGGAAGGAAAAGTCCGGCAACACCATCACCAGCCAAATGCGCCGCATGGGCGACACCGTCGACTGGCGCCGCGAGTACTTCACGATGGACGAGAAGCTCTCCAAGGTCGTGACTCAGACCTTCGTGCAGCTCTACGAGGAAGGCCTGATCTACCGCGGCAAACGGCTGGTGAACTGGGACCCGGTGCTCAAGACCGCGGTGAGCGACCTCGAGGTCGAAAGCGAAGAGGAGGACGGCTTCCTCTGGCACATCGCCTATCCGCTCGAAGACGGCTCGGGCTCGCTCACGGTGGCGACGACGCGGCCCGAAACCATGCTCGGCGACGTGGCGCTGATGGTGCATCCCGGCGACGAACGCTACCGCCATCTGGTCGGCCGGCGGGTCAGGCTGCCGCTGGTGGACCGGCTGATTCCCGTCATCGCCGACGACTACGTCGACAAGGCATTCGGCACCGGCGTGGTCAAGGTCACGCCCGCGCACGACCCGAACGACTACGCCGTCGGCCAGCGCCACGGACTGCCGATCATCGGCGTGCTGACGCTCGATGCCGCCATTAACGACAACGCGCCCGAGAAATACCGCGGCCTCGACCGCTTCGTGGCGCGCAAGGCCGTGGTGGCCGATCTGCAGGCGCTCGGGCTCCTGACCGAGACCAAGAAGCACAAGCTCATGGTGCCGCGCTGCGCACGCACCGGCGCAGTGGTCGAGCCGATGCTGACCGACCAATGGTTCGTCGCCATGACCAAGCCCGATGCCAGCGGCCAGTCGATCGCGCAGAAGGCCATCGACGCCGTCCGCTCGGGCGAGGTGAGCTTTGTGCCCGAGAACTGGATCAACACCTACAACCACTGGATGGAGAACATCCAGGACTGGACCATCTCGCGCCAGCTCTGGTGGGGCCATCAGATCCCTGCCTGGTACGACGAGGACGGCAAGATCTACGTGGCACGCGACGAGGCGCAAGCACAGGCACAGGCGCCGGGCAAGACCCTGGTGCGCGACGAGGACGTGCTCGACACCTGGTACTCGTCGGCCCTGGTTCCGTTCTCATCCCTGGGATGGCCCGAGAAGACGCAGGATCTCGACCTCTACCTGCCGTCCAGCGTGCTGGTCACGGGCTACGACATCATCTTCTTCTGGGTCGCCCGGATGATCATGATGACCAAGCACTTCACCGGCCAGGTGCCCTTCAGGCACGTCTACATCCACGGCCTGGTGCGCGACTCGCACGGCAACAAGATGAGCAAGTCGGAAGGCAACGTGCTCGATCCGGTCGACCTGATCGACGGTATCGCACTGCCTGAGCTGCTCGACAAGCGCACGCAGGGCCTGCGCAGGCCCGAGACCGCACCGGCGGTACGCAAGAACACCCAGAAGGAATTCCCGGACGGCATCCCGGCCTTCGGCGCCGACGCGTTGCGCTTCACCTTCGCTTCTCTCGCATCGCTCGGACGCAGCATCAACTTCGATGCCAAGCGCTGCGAGGGCTACCGCAACTTCTGCAACAAGCTCTGGAACGCGACGCGCTTCGTGCTGATGAACTGCGAAGGCCACGACTGTGGCCTGCGCGAACACACCAAGCAAGACTGCGAGGTCGGCGGTCCGGCCCATGGCTATCTCCAGTTCAGCCAGGCGGACCGCTGGATCGCCTCCCGGCTGCAGCGCGTCGAGGCCGACGTGGCGAAGGGCTTCGAGGACTATCGGCTCGACAACGTCGCGAACGCGATCTACCAGTTCGCATGGGACGAGTTCTGCGACTGGTACCTCGAGATCGCCAAGGTCCAGCTGCAGCAGGGCGACGACGCGCACCAGCGCGCCACGCGCCGCACGCTGATACGCACGCTCGAGACCCTGCTGCGCCTGGCGCACCCGGTGATCCCGTTCATCACCGAGGCCCTCTGGCAGAAGGTGGCGGCCGTGGCCGGCCGCGCGGGGGAATCCGTCATGATCGCGGCCTACCCGAAGAGCCAGCCCGAGAAGATCGACGAGGCGGCCGAAGCCCACGTGGCGCGGCTCAAGTCGCTCGTCGACGCCTGCCGCACGCTGCGCGGCGAGATGAACGTCTCGCCCGCGACCCGGCTGCCGCTCTATGCCGTGGCCGATGATGCCGCCGGGAGCGCCTTCCTGCGCGATGCGGCGCCCGTGCTCCAGGCGCTGGCCAAGCTCAAGGAAATGAAGGTCTTCGACGACGAGGCCGCGTGGGCCGCGGCCGCCGAAGCGGCGCCCGTCGCGGTGGTCGGCGGCGTGCGCATGTGCCTGCACATGGAAGTCGACAAGGCTGCGGAAAAAGCCCGCATCGGCAAGGAATTGGCACGCGTCGAAGGCGAGATCGCCAAGGTCAACGGCAAACTCGGCAACGAAGCCTTTGTCGCCAAGGCGCCGGCCGCGGTGATCGATCAGGAACGCAAGCGGCTCGCCGACTTCAGCGCCACCCTCGATCGATTGCGCGATCAGCTTGTGCGCCTCGGCTGACAGACGTTCGCGGCGGCTGAGCCTTAGTATTGGACTCGGGCGGTCCCGCACACGTCCCTTCTCCGATCCATCCTCCTGACCCGACGCAAAAGCCCATGTCCATCTCCTCGACGCGCATTCGCAAGGCCGTGTTTCCCGTAGCAGGCTTTGGCACCCGTTTTCTGCCGGCCACCAAGGCACAGCCCAAGGAAATGCTTCCGGTGGTGGACAAGCCGCTGATCCAGTACGCGGTCGAAGAGGCTTACGCTGCCGGCATCCGCGACATGATCTTCGTGACAGGACGCAACAAGCGCGCGATCGAGGACCACTACGACACGGCCTACGAGCTCGAAAGCCAGCTCGAAACCAGCGGCAAGACGGAACTGCTGCGCATCGCGCGCTCGGTGATGCCCGACGACATGACCTGCTCCTATGTGCGCCAGCCGCGCATGCTGGGCCTGGGTCACGCCGTGCTGTGCGCCGAGCATCTGGTCGGCGACGAACCCTTCGCCGTGCTGCTGGCCGATGACCTGATGGTCGGCCCGGACAACGGCGAACCGGTGCTCGCGCAAATGACACGCACCTTCCAGCGCCTGGGCGGTTCGCTGCTCGCGGTGCAGGAAGTCCCGCTCGAGCAGGTCAAGCGCTATGGCATCGTCGCCGGCGACACGATCGAGGAGGGCCTGGTCAAGGTCAACCGCATGGTCGAGAAGCCGAAGCCCGAGGATGCGCCCTCCCGCCTCGGCGTGGCGGGCCGCTACATCCTCACGCCGGGCGTGTTCGACGAAATCCGCAACCAGCCCAAGGGCGCCGGCGGCGAAATCCAGTTGACCGACGGCATCGCCGCGCTCATGAAAAAGGAATCGGTCTACGCTTATGCCTACAAGGGCGTGCGCTACGACTGCGGCAGCAAGGAAGGTTTCCTGCAGGCCACGGTCGAGCTGGCACTGGCGCACCCCGAAGTGGGCGGCCAGTTCCGCGACTACCTCAAGAGCCTGGAGCTTTAGGCGGGTTCGACACCAGGGGTTCGACGAAGCGGCGGATCTCGTCGTCGCTGATCGGCGTCAGCGGCAAGCCGAAAGCCTCGCGCAGGCGTGCGACCAGCGATTGCGCCCACAGGGCGTTCCATACCAGCCCGGCATGGTGGTCGCCCACCAGGGCATTGTGGGGATCGTCTCCCGCCGTGTTGGTCACCCGCAGCGTCGGGCCGATCGCCACCGTCTTGTAGATCGGCTTGCCGTCGGCCGTGCGCGATCCCCAGAGCCGTTCGAACCAGGCGAGATCGTCGAAATACGCCAGGCGCGGATCTCCGACGGTGAGCTGGCGCAGCGCCGCGTTGAAATCGTCGAGCGCAATCCTGAGATTGACCGTTGCGGATGCCGATTGATAGCGGTCGAACTGCTCGGGATCATCCGTCTCGTTGGCGATGCCCACGACCAGGACGCGCGTCGTCGGGTGCGTCGCGTGGATCAGTGCGATGGTGCGCTGAATTTCACCTGCACAGTAGTCGATGACGGCGCGCACACCGGGTGCCTTGGGATCGTGCGCCTGAAGGTCCAGCAGGCCGCTCCAGTTGTTGAGGCCCATGCGGATCACGACCACCCCGCGCTTCCAGCGCTCCGGCTCCTGGTCCATCAGCTCGACCAGCCGCGGCGCCTGGCGCATGCGGCTCTCCATGAGGTTGTTGCAGGTGGCGCCGGAATTGGCGAAGTTGTAGAGGTAGTCCTCCTTCTTCGGCGCCCGGGCGCCATTCAGGCCCAGCAGCTCGCGCCCGCGGGCCACGACGCCCGGCCGTCCCCAGCGCACCCAGGGCCCGGAGTCCAGCTCCTTGCCGCGCAAACGCGCGAGCACCTCGGTCCACTGGAAGGTGTTGGGACGCAGAGCCCCGCCGCGGTCGGCCGACCCGGGCGGGAATGAAATGCTGTCCTGGTAGGAATGGCTGTTGGAATCACCCATGACCGCGATCGGAATCGCGGTCGGAGCAATGGGTCGATGCAGGGTGTTCGCAGGCATTCCGTCGCTCCACGTCGTCAGCGGGATCAACGTGGCCCCGACGGCCAGCGCGAGGCCCCATGCAGCAATGCGCGTGCTCCGCTTCACGGCGACACCATCGTCAGCGGCGACGCAGCACGTGGATGAAATCGCTGCCGACGGTCTGCTGCTCGACCAGGTCGTTGCCGGTCTGCCGGGCAAAGGCCTGGAAGTCGCGCACCGAGCCGGCATCCGTGGACACCACCTTCAGCAACTGGCCGCTCTGCATCTCGTTGAGCGACTTCTTGGCCTTCAGGATGGGCAGCGGACAGTTGAGTCCGCGGGTGTCGATTTCTTTGTGGATGTGCATCGCGTGTTCCTTGGCCACTCGATTCTAGGTCGTGGACACCGCATCGGACGGGGGATTCACCGGACGAGGCCACTCGACGAATTGCGGCTCGTGCCCGCGCGTGCGCAGCCAGTCGGCCAGTGCAAAGCCGGTGCCCGCCGGCCAGCACTTGAGCGCCTCGAGGTCGTAGAGCTTGTAGTCGACGAGCTCGGGCGACAGCCTGACCTCGCCGTCGGCCACCGCATGGTAGGCAATGATCACCTGGTTCATGCGCTGGAAGTCGTAGACACCCACCAGCCCGAGCGCGCTCGCATCGAGGTTCGTCTCTTCCTTGATCTCGCGCGCGATGCCCTCCTCGGGCGTCTCGCCGGCTTCCATGAAGCCGGTGATCAGCGCATACATCTTGTGCTGCCACGCGGCATTGCGTGCCAGCAGCACCTGGCCGCGGTACTCGATGATCGCGGCCAGCACCGGCGTCGGGTTGTTCCAATGCGTCCAGCCGCAGGCCGGACAGCGCAGGCGCGACTTCGGGCCGCCGTCCTCGGGCAGTTCGATGTGGGCGAGCGGCGTGGCGCAGGCCGGACAGAATCGATGCTCCGACATCGCTACGCCGGAAACACGCCGGTCGACAGATAGCGGTCGCCGCGGTCGCAGACCACGAAGACGATGGTCGCGTTCTCGACCGTCTTGGCGATCTCCAGCGCCGCCCACAGCGCGCCGGCCGCCGAGATGCCGCCGAAGATGCCCTCTTCGCGCGCCAGCCGCCGGCACATCTCCTCGGCGTTGTCCTGGCTCACGTTGACCGTTTCGTCGACGCGGCTCGGATCGTAGATCTTGGGCAGGTATTCCTTCGGCCACTTGCGGATGCCCGGAATGCGCGAGCCGTCCTCCGGCTGCGCGCCGACGATGCGCACCGCGGGGTTCTTCTCCTTGAGAAAGCGCGAGACGCCGGTGATGGTGCCGGTGGTGCCCATCGCGCTGACGAAATGGGTGATGCGCCCCTGCGTGTCGGCCCAGATCTCGGGGCCGGTGGTTTCGTAGTGGATGCGCGGGTTGTCGGGGTTGGCGAACTGGTCGAGCACGCGGCCCTTGCCCTGCGCCATCATCTGCTCGGCCAGGTCGCGCGCGTATTCCATGCCGCCGCTCTTGGGCGTCAGCATGAGCTCGGCGCCGAAGGCCTTCATCGTCTGCGCGCGTTCGACGGAAAGATCCTCCGGCATGATCAGCACCATGCGATAGCCCTTGACGGCCGCCGCCATGGCGAGGGCGATGCCGGTGTTGCCCGAGGTGGCTTCGATGAGCGTGTCGCCGGGCTTGATCTCGCCGCGCTCCTCGGCGCGCTTGATCATGGAGAGGGCCGGCCGGTCTTTCACCGAACCGGCGGGATTGTTGCCTTCGAGCTTGCCGAGGATGACGTTGCCGCGTTCCGCGTTCGCGGCCGCATCGATGCGCTGCAGCGCGACCAGCGGCGTTTTGCCGATCGCGTCTTCAATGGTCGGATATTGCATGGGGCCACTGTGCCATAATTTTCGGCTTCCTTCCCTTCCGTGCCCGGGTGGTGAAATTGGTAGACGCAGGGGACTCAAAATCCCCCGCCGCAAGGCGTGCCGGTTCGATTCCGGCCCCGGGCACCACCGCCGAGCGCCTGCTCGCTCAGGCCTCGTCGCCCTCGATCATCTGCGTCAGCGCCGTGTCGACGCGCTCGAGCTCGGGCTCCATCCGGCCGAAGCTGCGCTGCGCGCCGGCCCAGTCATCGCGCCGCAAAGAGGCTTCCACATCCTTGGCCATCTTCGCGCCCTGGAGCGCGCCGATGGTCGAAAGCGCCCCCTTGAGGGCATGAACCTGTTCCTGCGCCGCCTTCGAATCGCCGCCGGCAATCGCATGCTGGATGGCGGGCCGGCGAAACGCCATGTCGGCGCGCATCGTGGCGGCGAGTTGACGCACGGCATCCCAATCACCGCCCATGGTCTGCAACAGCTGCTGCATGTCGATCGGCAACGATGGGTCGGATCCGCTGGCCGCAGGGGACGCGCCCGGCGCGCTGCCCGGCCAGGGTCCGAAATCGGTGTCGAGCAGGAATTCCCTGGGCGCCCCCGTCGCCGTCCCGCCGCGCATCGCATCGTGGATGGCTTGCGACAGCAGCGCCGGCGACACGGGCTTCGAGACATAGGCATCCATGCCGGCGGCCAGGCACTTCTCGCGATCGCCCGCCATCGCGTGGGCCGTGAGCGCAACGATCGGCGTGCGCCCGCGGTCCGGCTCGGCCGCTTCCATCGCGCGGATCCGCGCCGTGGCGTCGAAGCCGCTGAGCACGGGCATCTGCACGTCCATCAGCACCAGGTCGAACTGCCTCGTCTTCCAGTGGCGCACGGCCTCCTCGCCATTGCGCGCGACGTTGAAGGTGCATCCCATCTCGGCGAGCAGCTTGCGCATGAGCAGTTCGTTGACCGCGTGGTCCTCCGCCAGCAGGACGTTGAGGCCGCGGGTCGCGACGGCCTCGAGCGGCGCCGGCTCGGTCAGGACGCTCATCTCGTCGGCGGCCTGTTCGAAGACTGCGGTGAAGCGAAAGGTGCTGCCCTCGCGCGGCCGGCTCGTGAGCTGGATCTCGCCGCCCATCATGCTCACCAGGCGCGCACAGATGGCCAGCCCCAACCCGGTTCCGCCGAAGCGGCGCGTGGTCGATGCATCCTCCTGCGTGAAGGCCTCGAAGATCTGCTGCTGCTTGTCGGCCGGAACGCCGACGCCGGTGTCGCGCACCACGAACAGCATCCGCAGCTGATCGCGCCGCAGGTCCGACTGCTGCGGCGCGAGACGCGCCGACACCGAGATGCGGCCGGCCTCGGTGAACTTCACGGCGTTGGACACCAGGTTGGAAATCACCTGGCGCAGCCGGCCCGGATCGCCGGCCACCTTCCACGGAACGTCATCCGAAACATCGACCTCGAGCTGCAAGCCCTTCTTCTCGGCCGCCAGCTTGTGCAGCGCGACGGCCTCGCGCACCCAGCGCGCGATGTCGAAGCGGATCAGCTCGAACACCAGCTTGCCGGCCTCGATCTTCGACAGGTCGAGGATGTCGTTGAGCAAGGCCAGGAGCGACGCGGCCGAGTTGTCGATGAGCTCGAGATGCTGGCGCTGCTCGTCGTTCAACGGCGACTGGTGGAGCAGCCGCGTCAGCCCCAGGACCGCGTTCAGCGGCGTGCGGACCTCGTGGCTCATGTTGGCAAGGAATTCGCTCTTGGCGCGGCTGCTGGCCTCGGCCTGCGCGCGCGCCTGCTCGATCTCGTCGTGCATGCGGCGGCGGGCGGTGATGTCGGAGTTGAAGCCCGTCAGCCGCAGCGCTTTGCCATCGGCGTCGCGCTCGGTCACCATGCCGATGCTTTCGATCCAGATCCAGCCATCGGCCGCCGCGACGCGATGTTCGACCGAGTAGCGGTCGGCCTTGCCGCCGAGCGCATCGTCCAGCGCCTGCCGCACGGCCGGCACGTCGTCCGGGTGCACACGGGCCAGCAGGTCGCGCAGCGGCCAGCGGTTGTTCTCGGCGGCCGCACCGATCATTTCCTCCCATCGCGCACCGAGGAAGACGGAACCGCTGGCGATATCCCATTCCCATTGGGCCAGCCGCACCACGTCGGTCACCAGCAGATGGCGACGCGTGGCGTCCAGCGTCCTGCGCAAGCTGCCGATCTCCTCGGCCTGGCGATTCGCCTTGACCGTCAGCCGGTCGCGGTCGCGCGTGAGTTCGACCACCCGCCGCAGGAGCTCGAGCTGCCTTTGATTGGCCGCCTCCAGCCGCGATTGCGCGTCCTGCGGGGTCTCGTCGCCGGACGCTTCGGTCATTTCAGCGGCTGCGGGCAAGGCTTTTGCCGAACCGGCCGGCCGAGCCGCGATAATGCAGCCGCGTCGTACGGGCATCCGACCGGTTTCCGAATCCTTCCCGCACCCTGGCACGACACCAGATCATGGCCAAACTTACCCATGCCCATTCCGTCCTCGCGTTCATCTGCCGATGAGTATGCACGTGAACGCCGGATTTGAAGAAGGTGGCGCCGATCGCCAGGAGGCCACCACCGTGCTGCTGGTGGACGACCAGCCGCTCATCGCGATGGTGGTCGGCAAGATGCTCTCCGTCGATTCTTCCATCGCCTTCCACGCCTGTGCGAACGCGAGCGAAGCCCTGGCCACGGCCTGCAAGGTGCACCCGACGGTGATCCTGCAGGACCTGGTCATGCCCGGCGCGGATGGGCTGGACCTCGTGCGGGCCTACCGGTCGACGCCGCAAACGCGCAACGTCCCGATCATCGTGCTGTCGTCCAACGACGAGCCGATCATGAAGAAATCGGCCTTCGCGATCGGCGCCAACGACTACCTGGTCAAGCTGCCCGAGCCGATCGAGCTGGTCGCACGCATCCGCTACCACTCGCGCTCCTACATGGCGCTGATCCAGCGCGACAACGCGTACCGCGCCCTGCGCCTGAGCGAGCAACAGCTGCTCGAGAGCAACCAGGAGCTGCGCCGGCTCACCAATTCCGACGGCCTCACGGGCCTGTCGAACCGCAGGTTCTTCGACGAGTACATGGCGCAGGAATGGAAGGCGTCGCTGGAGAACCAGTCGCCGTTGTCACTGCTGATGATCGATGTCGACTGCTTCAAGAACTACAACGACCGGCTCGGCCACCTTGCGGGCGACGACGCCCTGCGGCGCGTCGCGAGCGCGATCCGCGAGACGCCCTGCGCGCCGCCCGCCGTGGCCGCGCGCTTCGGCGGCGAGGAGTTCGCGCTGGTGCTGCCGTCCCTCTCGGCCGCGGACGCGGAGGCGGTCGCGCAGAAATTGCGTGCCGATATCGAGGCCCTGGCGTTGCCGCATCCGGCGTCTGACGGCGGGCCCTGCCTCACGGTCAGCATCGGCGTCGCCACCACGACCGCGATGTCCGGCAGCGCGCCGGATCGATTGATCCAGACGGCCGACGCTCGGCTCTACGAAGCCAAATCTGCGGGACGCAACCGGGTCGTCGGCGGCGGCCAGCAGCCGGGCGCCCTGCCCCAGGGCGGCGCGCGTTCGAAGCCCGCGATCCAGTCCGGCACCTGATCGGGCGGCAGCGGCCGCGCGATGCCGTAACCCTGGCCCAGCGTGCAGCCCAGTGCCATCAGCGCGTCGCCATGGGCCACCGATTCGACGCCCTCGGCGATCGCCTTGCGTCCGAGACCATGCGCCATCACCAGGATGCCCTTGACGATCGCCTGATCTTCCGCGTCCTCCAGCATGCCGCGCACGAAGGAATGGTCCAGCTTGAGCGCCGCGACCGGCAGCTGCCGCAGGTAGGTCAGCGACGAATAGCCGGTGCCGAAATCGTCCATCGTGACCGGCACGCCCAGCTCCTTGCAGGCGCCGATGAATTCGGCGACTGCGCTGAAATCCTTGATCGCGGTGGTCTCGAGGATTTCCAGTTCGAGCACGCCGGCATGCAGTTGCGGGAAGCGCCCGAGATGGAAGGCCAGCCGCTCGATGAAATCCGGACGCAGCAGATGGCGCGGGCTGATGTTGACGCTGACCGAGGTCTGCACGCCGGCTGCAAGCCACTGCGCGGCCTGGCGCACCGACTCGCCGAGCGCCCAGTCGCCCAGGCGCTCCACCAGTTCGTGGTCCTCGATCATCGGCACGAACGCGGCCGGCTGCAGCAGGCCGCGCTCGGGATGCTGCCAGCGCACCAGCGCCTCGAAGCCGATGACGGTACCGCAGCGCATGTCCACCTTGGGCTGATAAGCGAGGATGAACTCGTGCTGCGCCAGGCCTTCGCGGATGCGCTGGCGGATCTGCTGCTCCTGCTGCTCCTCCAGCGCCTGGTCGGCGTCGAAGAAATGCATCTGGCTGCCACCGGCCCGCTTGGCGAAGAAGACCGCGTGCTGGGCATGCTGCAGCATCACCTCCGTCGGCTGCGCGCCGTGCGCCATCAGCGCCACGCCCACGCTGGCGCGCAGGCGGGCCGACCGGTCCTGCAGCCGGAACGGATGCGCGAGCCGCGCCAGGATCTGCTGCAGCAGCGCGCGGCACTGCTCTTCGCTGGAGAGTGGCAGCACCAGCGCGAATTCGTCGCCGCCGACCCGCGCCACCGTGGCGTCGTGCGGCACCGCGGCCTTCAGGCGCCGCGCCACCTCGCGCAGCACTGCGTCGCCGCCCACCGGGCCGAAGCTGTCGTTGATGTCGCGAAAGCGATCGAGGTCCAGATAGCAGACCGCCAGCAGGCGGCTGGCATCGCCGTCGTGCGGATGCGGCGTCTGGCTCAGTTCCTCGACCGAGGGAATGCGGTTCGGCAGCCGCGTGAGCGCATCGTGGCGGGACAGCACGTCGAGCCGCTCGCCGCGCACGCCGCGCACCGCCAGCTTGAAGCTCCACAGGATGCAGAGGTCGTCCATGCGTTCGCCACGCATGTCGGCCAGCAGGGTGCGGCCCTGCTGCTCCCGCAGGGTGACGCGCTCGTAGTAAATGGCGCCGAGCGCCGGAACCTGCATCGCGCCGCCTTCCGGACCCGGCGCGTCCTGCTCGTTCGCCAGCACGTCGGCGAAAGGCATGTCCGCCAGTGCGCCGAGCGGATAGCCCAGCAGGTTGTGCGCGTCTTCGTCGGCCCAGACGATCTGTCCATCGCAGATCTTGAGATGGCCGGCCAGGTTGCGGTTGGACATGATGGGAATCGGTGAAAGGCCGCCGCGCGGCCCTTGGAGGATGGAGGCCGCTATTGTTCACTCAAAACGGCGCAATCCGTTCGCTCAGGCGTAGCCCGGCGCTCCGTGCCCGTCGTAATGGCGTGCCTTGTCCTCGTACATGGCCTTGTCCGCGCGCATCAGCGCCAGGTCCAGCTGGTCGCCGGCGCTGCAGGTCGCCTGGCCGATCGCCAGGCTCAGCACATGGCCGTTCTGGCCCGCATAGAACTGGTTGTTCAGGTCGAGCAGCGACATGACGCGCTCGCGCATCGCTTCCGCGCCCCGCTCGTCGGTCATCGGCAGCAGGATCGCGAACTCGTCGCCGCCGATGCGCGCGGGCCAGGACGGCGCATCGACCGCCTTGCTCAGCACCTCGCCCACGCGGCGCAGCAGCGCATCGCCGGCGGCATGGCCTTCCTCGTCGTTGATGTTCTTCAGGCCGTTGAGGTCGATCGCCAGCACCGACACCGGCCACGGCCCCTTGCGCGACAGCCGGTTGAGCTCCTCGGTGTAGAAGGTGCGGTTGTGCAGCTGCGTCAGCACGTCGTGCTTGCCGAGGTATTCGAGGTAAGCCTCGGCCTTCTTGCGCGCGGTGATGTCCACCAGCGATACCAGCACCAGGTCCCAGGTGTCCAGATGGTCTTCCAGCACCGCGAACTGCATGTGGATGTTGACCGGCTCGCCCGACAGCGAATAGTTGAGCACCTCGCGCTGCTGCAGCGTCTTGCCGTTCCACAGGTCCTGCAACTGGTCGCCGAAGGACTCGCGCATCTCATCGCGGAAGATGCGCGAGATGTGCCTGAGCAGCGTGTTCTTGTCGGCCGCCGCGAACATGCGCAGCGTCTCGTGATTGACGTCGATCACGCGGATTTCCTGCATGCACCGCGTCACGAACTCCGGATGGACCTTGATGAAGGTCGCGAAATCGCTGATGCCGCGCGCCCGGATGTCGTCCAGCAAGGTCTTGACCGCGCTGAAGTCCTCGACCCAGAGCGACACCGGCGAATGGTCGAACAGGCCGCGCGCGTAGCGCTCGCTTTCAGCGCGCTGCCGCTCGGCCTGCACGCGCTCGGTGACGTCGTGCAGCGAAACCAGCACGCGATCCCAGGCGGCCTCGTGGCCGGGCAGCACGCGCACATGCACGTGCACGTCGAGCCGGCGTCCGTCCAGCGCATAGTTGACCGTCTGGTTGTCGAAACTGAGCTGGCCGCGCCACAGCAGGTCGAACTCGTGGATCACCGAATCGGCCATGTCGCCGCGAAAGACACTGTCCAGGCGCGACAGCAGTTCTTCCTGGGTGGCGGCGCCGAACAGGGTCAGCGTGCTCTGGTTGACCCGCATCACCTGCAACCGGGACATGCACTCCTGCACGCGCCCGGGCTCGGCCCCGAGATGGGCCACCAGATCCTCCACGCCCTGCGCGCGCCACTGGTCGAACAGGCGCTTGAGCCCGCTGTAGTCCTCGAGCCAGAGCGATACGGGGGCGAGATCGAACATCGATTCGAGATCGGAGGCGGACGACATGGGTTTTCTATACCTCGGACATGGGATGTGTTGCGCAAGCGCCCATTGTCCACGCGCGCACCGGCCGCCTGCGTTCCCACAGCACCTGCATGCGCCCCGAATCAGAACTTTTTCCACATCGGGCCGCTCCATCCGACCTTCGATATGAATACTTGAGTTTTCAATGCATGCCGCGTGCCCAGGCTCCGGTACGCCGTCAGTCATATTGCGCTCCACGGTCAGCCGGGTAGATTCGTTCTCGAGGGCCGGCGAAGGCCTTCATCCATCCCAGGACACGGACACCGTTACCCCGACACGCGCAGCCCCATGTCTTCGCCCCCGATCCCCGAAGCGATGTGCACCTCCAAAGGATGGAAGCGACTTCACGATGAAATCATCGGCGCCTCGGCCGCGCATGCGCGCATGGTCGCGCAGCTCGAGCGCATCGCCGCCACCGAGGCACCGGCGCTGATCGAAGGCGAGACCGGTTCCGGCAAGGAACTGGCCGCGCGCGTCATCCACTACGGCGGCCTGCGCAGCGAGCGGCCCTTCGTGCCCGTCAACTGCGGCGCGCTGCCCGAGACGCTGATCGAATCCGAACTCTTCGGCCACGAGCGCGGCGCCTTCACGGACGCGCGCCACGCGCGCGCCGGCCTGGTCGCCGAGGCCAACGGCGGCACGCTCTTCCTCGACGAGGTCGATGCGCTGAGCGGCAAGGCGCAGGTGACGCTGCTGCGCTTTCTGCAGGACCAGCGCTACCGGCCGCTGGGCACCTCGCGCGAACTCACGGGCGACGTGCGCGTGGTCGCGGCCTCCAACCGCCCGCTGGCCGCGCTGGTGGCCGAGGGTGGTTTCCGCGCCGACCTGATGTACCGGCTCAAGATCCTGCACCTCGTGCTGCCGCCGCTGCGCGAGCGCGCCGGCGACATCGAACTCCTGGCTGCGCATTTCATCCGGCGCTTCAGCGCCAAGTACGGCCTGCCCGCCAAGGCGCTGCCGCACGACACGCTGCAATGGCTTCGCAGCCAGCCCTGGCCCGGCAACATCCGCGAACTCGAGAACTGGGTGCATCGCGAATTCCTCATGGGCGGCGGCATCGCGCTGCGTGAAGACGCCGCGCCGCATGCGGCCCCGGCCGCCGAGGACTGGGACGACAGCGGCCTGATGCGCTTCCAGCTCGCCAAGGCCGAGGCAGTGCGGCAGTTCGAACAGGACTATCTGCAGCGCGCACTGCGCCAGGCCGAAGGCAACGTCACGCGCGCCGCGCAGATGGTCGGCAAGGAACGGCGTGCGTTCGGCAAGCTGCTGAAGAAGCACGGCATCGGGCGCGACGCCGCCTCCGACCACCTCGCCTGAATCACCGCCGCCAACGCCGCGCGCTGCGCGCTTCGCCATGGGCCGTCGATGCCCCGGCGGGTGGATTGCGACCCTGCCACATCCGCCATCGCCGGGTCGCTGGCGACCCACCGCGACATGCCGCGCAGGGTCCGCGCCAAGGCACGGCGCGCATGCAGATCCCTTGCGCATGCGCTGGCACCGAGCTTGCAACGCGAGCCCCATGAAACACCCGGCTGCGCATGTCCGCGACGGCGTCGAGCGGCTCATCGTGGACTACCTCAAGGCGCATCCGCGCGCCGCCGATTCGGCCGAAGGCATCCGGCGCTGGTGGCTCGGCGACAGCGGTGCCGCGGCCTCGGCCGAGGAGATCGAGCGCGCGCTCGCGCAACTGGTCGGCGAGGGCCTGATGCGGCGCGTGAGCCTGGCGGACGGAACGCAGCTGTATTCGAGGGGAGTGGAGTGATGAGCCAACCGCGCCGCGCGCGCACGAGAAGGAGCATGGCATGCCATCGGCACTGACTTTTCCAGGCGTCTACATCGAAGAGGTGTCGAGCGGCGTCCGCACGATCACCGGCGTGGCCACGTCGATCACCGCGTTCGTCGGCCGCGCGCTGCGCGGACCGCTGGACAACGATCCGCAGAACCAGAGCCCGGTGCGCATCCACAGCTTCGCCGACTACCAGCGCATCTTCGGCGGCCTGTGGGACGACAGTCCGATGTCCTTCGCGGTGAACCAGTATTTCCAGAACGGCGGCAGCGATGCGCTGATCGTGCGCGTGGCCGGCGCCAACATGGCGACCGCATCGATCACCAACAACGGCCTCACGCTGTCGGCGGCCAACCCGGGCTCGTGGGGCGGACTGGTCGAGGTCACGGTGACGCTGGACGACGGCTCGGGCGGCACGCTGCCGGCGCCCTTCTTCAACCTCACGGTGCACGATACCGACACCGACCTGCGCGAGGTCTACTTCGGCCTCTCCACCAGCCCGGCCGATGCGCGCTACGTGCAGCGCGTGCTGCTCGGCAGCGCGCTGGTGCGCGCGACCGCGGTGCCGGCGGCGCCCGCGCGGCCGGCCGCGGCCGCGGCCACGCTGCTCACCGTCGCGGCGACGGCCGATGGCGATGCAGTCGATGCCACCGTCATCAGCGCGCCCGGCCTCGAAGCGACGCGCCAAGGGATCTTCGCGCTCGAGCGCGCCGACCTCTTCAACATCCTCGTCATCCCGCCCTACGCGCCGGATGCCGACGTGCAGCCGGCCGACCTCGGCGGCGTGCTGAGCTACTGCGCGCGCCGCCGCGCCATCCTGCTGGTCGATCCGCCATCGGACGTCGACACCATCGACGAAGCCATCACCCATGCCAACGCGGTCGGCCGCAACATCAATGCGGCCTTCTTCTTCCCGCGCGTGAGCGCGCCCAACCCACTGCACGCGAACCAGCTGCAGGACTTCGTGCCCAGCGGCGCGGTCGCCGGCGTGATGGCGCGCACCGACGCCGCGCGCGGCGTCTGGAAGTCGGCCGCCGGCACCGAGGCCACGCTGACCGGCGTGAGCGCACTGACCGTCAAGCTCACCGACCTGCAGAACGGCGACCTCAATCCGATGGGCATCAACTGCCTGCGCGATTTCCCGGTCTACGGCCGCGTGGTGTGGGGCTCTCGCACGCTGGCCGGCGCCGATCCGCTGGCCTCGGAATGGAAGTACCTCGCGGTGCGCCGCATGGCGCTGTTCCTCGAGGAGAGCCTGTACCGCGGCACGCAGTGGGTGGTGTTCGAGCCCAACGACGAGCCGCTGTGGGCGCAGATCCGCCTGAACATCGGCGCCTTCCTGCAGGGCCTGTTCCGCCAGGGCGCGTTCCAGGGCAAGACGCCCAAGGAAGCGTACTTCGTCAAGTGCGACAGCGAGACCACCACGCAGGCCGACATCGACCTCGGCATCGTCAACATCTTCGTCGGCTTCGCACCGCTGAAGCCGGCCGAGTTCGTGGTGCTCAAGCTGCAGCAGATCGCCGGCGACATCCCGACCTAGGAGCACAGACATGGCCCAGTTTTCCGTCAATGCGCAGCGCTTCGATCCCTACAAGAACTTCAAATTCAGGGTCAAGTGGGACGGCCGCTACGTGGCCGGCGTCTGCAAGATCTCCGCGCTCAAGCGCACGACCGAGGTGGTCGAACACCGCGAGGGCGGCGACCCGTCGACCGGCCGCAAATCGCCCGGCCGCACCAAGTACGAAGCCATCACGCTGGAGCGCGGCGTCACGCACGACACCGAGTTCGAGAAGTGGGCCAACAAGGTCTGGAACTTCGGCAGCGGCCTCGGCGCCGAGGTGTCGCTCAAGGACTTCCGCAAGGACCTGATCATCGAGATCTACAACGAGGCCGGCCAGCTCGCCATCGCCTACAAGGTGTACCGCTGCTGGGTCAGCGAGTTCCAGGCCGAAGCCGACCTCGATGCCAATGCCAATGCCGTGCTGATCCAGAGCATCAAGCTCGAGAACGAGGGCTGGGAGCGCGACCAGGACGTGACCGAGCCGAGCGAGCCGAGCTTCACCGAACCGGCCTGAGGACGATCGCGCATGGGCCTCGCCGATCTTCATCAATGCCTCGCGCTCCGGGAGCGCGGCGCAGAGCGCCATCCGCTCGACCGCGCGCTGCTGCTCGCGGCCGCGGCGGTGCCCGAGATCGCCTGGGCCGACCGGCCGCTGGGTGCACGCGATGCGGCATTGCTGACGCTGCGCTGCGAATGGTTCGGGCCAGCCTTCGAGGCGCAGGTCGCCTGCCCCGCGTGCGGCGAAGCGTTGACCTTCACGCTGGATCTCAACGACTTCGCGCAACGCGCGCCGCGAGACGAGGCGCCCGTGACGGTTGGCGCCGCGCGTTTCCGGCGCCCGACCTCGCGCGATCTCGCGGCGCTGGTCAATGCGGTCGACGTCGACGCCGCCGCGCAGCGTTTGCTCGAACGCCTCGCGCTCGATGGCGTGCGCGCATGGAGCGCCGAGGAGCGCACCGCGATCGAGGCAGCGCTCGACGCGGCCGATCCGCTCGCGCATGTCACGCTCGACCTCGCCTGCACATATTGCGCACACCCATGGTCGGCGCCGCTCGACATCGCCGCCAGCCTGTGGGACGAGTTCGCCGCGCAGGCCGACCGGCTGCTCGACGACGTGCACCTGCTGGCCGGCGCCTATGGCTGGAGCGAGTCCGAGATCCTCGCGTTGCCGCCCGCACGACGGCAGCGCTACATCGAACGCGTGCTGTCATGAGCTTGCTGCGCGGCCTCGCTGAACGTGCGCTCGGCGCGGCGCGGCCGGTGCGCTCGCAGCGCGCGAGTCCGCTGCATGCGTTGCAACGCGACGAGTCCGTCGCCGAGCTCGCGCCGGCTTCCGAGCCCGCTTCGATGACGCAGCCGCTGATCGGCGCACCGGCACCCGTCATGTCGTCGCAGCCGGACGTGGCAGCGACGGTGGCGCGCGCAGCGCCGATGCACATGGCCGCGCAGGCACATGTTCTGCCTCTCGTCATCACGCACCGCGCCGAGCCCGATGCCACACCGCCGAGGCGCGCCATGACCAAGGCCGCTCGCCATGCCGAAGCCGCGTCGCCATCGCGGCGCAACGCAGCGCGCGATCCATCGCCGCCAGCGCATGCCGATGCCTCGATGCCCGACCCCGAGCCGCTGGTGACCCACCAGGCACCGCAGCCAGGGGAATCGCCGCCGCTGCGCAGCATGCACGCGACACCGCCGCGCCGCGAGCGGCAACCCGCACGCGCTGCCGCCGTGCCGGCACCGACCGAGGTCCACGTGAGCATCGGCCGTGTCGAACTCACCGCGCTGCCGTCCGCATCGCCGCCGCGCGCCGCGCGTCCGCGCGACGCCAATGCGCGCGGCCTGGGCGATTACCTGCGCGGATCGCGCGGCAGGTCGTAGGGGCTCGCCATGAGCAATGCCCTTGCCCTCGCCGGTGTCACCGCGGTGTTGAAGGACCTGATCGACACCGGCCTGATCGATCACCAGGTCACCGACGCGATGGGCGCCGGCGTCACCGTCTCCTCGATGCCGCCCGACGCCGTGCCGCTCGAAGGGCCGGACGCGGTGCCGCGCGTCAACATCTTCCTGCACCAGGTCACGCCCAACGCGGCCTGGCGCAATATCGCGCTGCCTTCGCGCGACAGCCGCGGCGTGCGCAGCACCGATCCGCCGCTCGCGCTCGACCTGCACTACCTGCTGAGCGCCTACGGCTTCGAGGAGCTGCAGGCCGAGGTGCTGCTCGGCTATGCGCTGCAGCTGCTGCACGAGAACCCGATGCTCGGGCGCGCGCAGATCCGCACCGCACTCAATCCCTCGCCGGTCAGCGGCGCGCTGCTGCCCACCGTGTACCAGTCGCTGCGCAGCGCCGACCTCGCCGAGCAGGTCGAGATGCTGAGGATCACGCCCACCGCGATGGGCGGCGAAGAGATGTCGCGGCTGTGGACCGCGCTGCAGGCGCGCTACCGCCCGACCACCAACTTCGTGGTCTCGGTGGTGCTGATCGAAGCGCGGCGGGCCGCAGTCTCGCCGCTGCCGGTGCTGCGGCGCGGCGATCTCGACCAGGGCGTGTTCGTCAATCCGGATCTGGTGCCGCCCTTCCCCACGCTCGACAGCCTGATCGCGCCTGCGCACCAGACGCCCTCGGTGCTGCGCCCGGGCGACGCGGTCGATGCGAGCGGCCATCATCTGGGCGGCACGGCGCGCGCACTGCTGCTCGGCAACGACCGCTTCGGCATCGCGCAGGAGATCGCGCTGGCCGACAGCAGCGACGATGCGGCCTTCAGCTTCAACCTCGCGCTGCCGCCCGCCGCGCTGCCGGCCGGCGTCTACCAGGCCGCGCTGCGCGTGCTGCGCCCAGGCGATACCGCGCCGCGCACCAGCAACACGCTGCCGATCGCGATCGCGCCGGCCATCACCAGCTTCCCGCCGCTCGCGATGGCGCGCAGTGCAGCCAACGTGTTGTCGCTCACGCTGGGCTGCGCACCCGTGGTGCGCGTCGGCCAGGCCGTGACGCTGGTGATGGGCACGCGCGAGACGCCGGCATTGCCCTTCACCGCCGACACGGCGCAGCTCGACTTCGCGTTCGCCGATGCGCCGCCTGCCGGCGGCACGCCGATCTTGCGCCTGAAGATCGACGGCATCGAGAGCGTGGTGGTCAACCGCGGCGCCACGCCGCCCGCGTTCTTCAACGACCGCATCACGCTGCCGCCATGAACGCGAAACTCCCGCTCGCCTGGCCCGAGGCCAACCAGCGCCTGCTGGCGGCCGAGTTCGCGCAATTGCGCCGCCGTCTCGGCGACAGCGGCGCGCCGGCCGTGCCGAGCCCCGTGGAAGCCGGTGCCGCGCTGCCCGAACCCGCAGCCATCGATCAGATCACGGCCACCTTCGGCCTCAGCGATTTCGAGCGCAGCGTGCTGCTGCTGGCCGCGGGCATCGAGATGGACACGGCGCTCGCCGCGCTGGTGCCGCGCCTGTGCTTCGGCTTCGCGCTCGGCGCACTCGACGGCGCGCACTGGAGCGCACTGACACCGCTGGCGCCGCTGCGCGCGTGGCGGCTGCTGGAGATGGAGGACGGCGGCCCGAGCCAGTCCCGCCTGCGCATCGACGAACGCGTGCTGCATCACCTCGCCGGCCTCAACCAGCTCGACGCGCGCCTCGTGCCCTGGCTGCGCGAGCATCCCGCGCCGTCGTTGATGGCCGATGCCCATCGCCGCCTGGCCGACGCACTGGCCGCCGAGATCGCGGCCAGCGGCATCGCGCAGCCGCTCACCCTGCTCGCGGGCGACGATGCCGACGGCCAGCGCGACGTCGCGGCCGCAGTGGCCGCGCGCCTCGGTCGCGTGCTGTTCGTGCTCGCGCAGGCCGACGTGCCCGCGCAGGCCGGCGAGCAGGAAGCGCTGGCCACGCTCTGGCAGCGCGAGGCGGTGCTGCTGCCCGCAGCCTTGCTGATCGAAAGCAGCGATGCCGCCGGCAGCGATGCGACCGCGCTCGCACGGCTGGTGGCGCGCCTCGGCGGCCCGGTGTTCGTCGCCGCGCGCGAAAGGCCGCCGCTGCCCGCGGCCTTCGGCGGCCGCGTCGACAAGCCCGATGGCGACGGCCAGCGTGCGCTCTGGCTGGCGGCGCTGGGCACCGACTGCACGCCCGCGCTGCGCAGCGCGATCGATGCCGTGGCCTCGCAGTTCAGGCTTTCCGCGGCAGCGATCGCGCGCCGCACGGCGCCCTGGCGCGACGCGGCCGATCGGCAGCCGCTGGCCGAGCGCCTGTGGCACGCGTGCTGCGAGCAGGCACGCCCGCGGCTCGAAGAACTCGCGCAGCGCATCGAGCCGGTCGCCGACTGGCAGGCGCTGGTGCTGCCCGAAGCGCAACTCGCGATCCTGCGCCAGCTCGCCGCGCAGGTGCGCCAACGCATCCGCGTCCATGCCGACTGGGGCTTCGGCGCGCAGGGCCAGCGCGGCCTCGGCATCAGCGCCCTCTTCTTCGGCGAGAGCGGCGTCGGCAAGACCATGGCCTGCGAAGTGCTCGCCAAGGAACTCGCGCTCGACCTCTACCGCATCGACCTCTCGAGCGTGGTCAGCAAGTACATCGGCGAGACCGAGAAAAACCTGCGCCGCGTCTTCGATGCGGCCGAGGACTCGGGCGCGATCCTGCTGTTCGACGAAGCCGATGCGCTGTTCGGCAAGCGCAGCGAAGTCAAGGACAGCCACGACCGCTACGCCAACATCGAGGTCGGCTACCTGCTGCAGCGCATGGAGAGTTACCGCGGCCTCGCGGTGCTGACCACCAACCAGCGCGCCGCGCTCGATCCGGCCTTCCTGCGCCGGCTGCGCTTCGTGCTGCAGTTCCCCTTCCCCGACCTCGCGCAGCGCGAAGCCATCTGGCGCCGCGTGTTCCCCGACGCCATGCCACGCGGCGCGCTCGACTATGCGCGCCTCGCGCGGCTGCCGATGGCCGGCGGCCACATCCGCAACATCGCGCTCAATGCGGCCTTCCTCGCGGCCGAAGGCGGCGAGCCGCTCGCGATGGCGCACCTCGCGCGCGCCGCGCACCACGAGGCGGCCAAGCACGAACGGCCGCTGGCCGAATCGCAGACGCGAGGGTGGGCGTCATGACCAAGGTCGTTCTGCACATCGATCGCCTGGTGCTGCGCGGCGTGCCGGCGGCAGAGCGCGACGCGGTCGTCGCCGGCCTCAAGGCCGCGCTGGCGCGCGAGTTCGCGCTGCCCGGCGTGGCCGAACGGCTTGCGAGCACGGGGCATCGCGACGCGGTGCGTGCACGTTTCGCCGCGCCCGCCGGCGCGCAGGCACTGGGCCGCGATGCGGGCCGGCACATGGCCGCGGGAGTGCGTCGATGAAGGCACCGGCCGCCACCGCCGTTCGCAACGCGAAGCCGGCCGCCGCGCCCTCCGGCGCGATGCGCGAGCGCGTGGTCGGCGCGGTCAACGATCCGCTGGAAGGCGAAGCGGATCGGATCGCGGCGCGGGTGCTCGCGGCGCCCGCAACACTTGCACCGCGCGGCACCGCGCTCGCGCTGGCGCGAGACGCACGGTCCGCACGCTCCACATCGGAAGCTGTGCCCGCGAGCGTAGACGGAGTGCTGGCGAGTCCAGGCATGCCACTGACACCGGCGCTGCGGCAAGACATGGAACAGCGCTTCGGCCACGACTTCGCGTCGGTGCGCGTGCATGCCGATGGCGCGGCCGCGCGCTCGGCGCGGGACCTGAATGCACACGCCTACACGGCGGGCCGCGACATCGCGTTCGCTGCCGGCCGCTATGCGCCGGGCACCGGCGAAGGACGCCACCTGATCGCGCACGAGTTGACGCACGTGCTGCAGCAGACACGCCCCGGTGCAGCACACGCCCCCGGCACGCTGCTGCAGCGCCAACCCGCGACGACCGGCACCGGCACGCCGAACGCAGTCCCCGCGGCGACGCCCGACAGAAAGTGGGCTGCTGCCTGGAGCGATTTCGGGGTCGCCAAGGTCTCGGACACGAAGCGCGTGCCGGCGCTGATCGACGAACTGCTGGCGATCGCCGACGCGTCGGGCTACGACATCGACGTGCTCGACCAGGGCATCCAGCTGGTGGAGGAACTCGAACAGCGCCAGGAGTTCGCGAAGGCGGACCGCCTGAGGGAAACGCTGCAGCGCAAGTTCTTCATCGCCTTCACCGTCGGCCGCGACCTGCCGCGCGGCGGGCAGCTGAGCACGAAGAGCAGTTCGGTCATGGGCGATCCCGGCGGACTCGTCAGGCTCGGCGAGGACGCGGCGAGGCGCGGCGACCACGAGCGGGCCTTCGGCTACTTCGGCGCCGCGCATGAAATCCTCTCCTACTACGCGCTGCAGGCGACCGAGAAATCGAAGGCCACGGCCGACGTGTCGCACCGCGACCGCCGCTACCACCAGCTCGAAGGCATCTACGACGAGATGCGCGAGATCTACGGCTTCTACGCCGGCCTTGAAGCCGCGGCGCGCGCCGCCGGCGATGCGAAGCGCGCCGACACGCTGCGCGACAAGGGCGTCGCATTGCGCGCGGACCTGAAGGCGAACCACACGCCCTTCGGCGACGCACCGGCGGAGATCGCGGAGACCAGCCAGGTGAAGACGGCCACCGGCCGGCCGGCCTTCCGCTACCACGGTGCCAACCAGGCAGAGACCGATCTGACCGAGCTGCCCGGCCATCCCTTCTCGGCCGACATGCTGCAGACCGGCGAAGGCCAGGACCCGCAGAACCTCGACCTGGTGCAGGGTGCGCTGATGGGGCAGGCTGACTTCCAGGCCGAGATCGCACGCGAGCCCGAGATCCGCAAGGCCTTCCGCGACCAGCCCGTGGACCTCAACGACAGCGCGCAGCGCCTGAAAGCCTGGTCGATCATGTACGGCGTCTACCAGCGCCGCGGCCCGGGCGCGCTCGGCGCGCTGATGGCGCTGATGGGCCGCTACCTCAAGGCCTACACCTACCACACGGGCTACAACGTCCGCGACTTCGGGACCAACTACATCGACTCGAAGATGCCGAGCGACCTGGCCGGACGGCTGGTGCGCGACTGCGGCGTGTACGCGCTGACGGTGGCGCAGGACGTGCTCGAAACCGTGAGGAAAGGCGATGCGAAACTCAAGCTCGACTTCACGCTCGCGACGCTGCTCGATCACATCATCCTGATCATCACGGACGATGCGACCGGCGACACCTACCTGGTCAACAACGACCTGATCACGCAATTCAGCAAGCCGAAGGGCTATGCGCCGCAGTTCGCGCGTCCGCCGGGTCTGCCCGCGAACGTCGACCTGTTCCTCGAAGACCCCGAGACGCCGCCGCCCAAGCCCTTCGACCGGGACGAGGAAGTGGGCAAGCAGTACGCCCAGCTGCGCAACATTCCCTACCTCGTCACGCCGGTCAACTACACGCCCATCGGCTCGACGAAGGACAGCGGCGAGACCTTCAAGAACAAGGCCTGGTCCATCTATGGCAAGACCACCGACTACATGGCGAAGGTGCCCGTCGATATCGGCATGCTGGAGGATTTCTCGAAGAGCTCGCAGACGCTCGACACGCTCATCGACGAACTCGCACCGCAGGCCGGCAGCGCCGCGGCGATCAGCGCATGGCTCGACGCGGGCTGGCCGGAGATCAACTCGCTGCTGGTTCGCTTCGAACAGGTCGGGCCGCAGGCCTTCAACCGAATCAAGCCGCCGGCGGCCAAGCCCGCAGGATCGACCAATGGCGGCGCGTTCCGCTGGACAGGCAGCAACCATCCGCTGGTGCGCGTCGCGCTGATCCTGCTGCGCCTGCAGAGTCTGGGCCAGCCGCTGACGCGCGCCCAGCAGCAGTACCTGAACTACTTCGAGAAGGCCTTCAAGGACCTGCTGGACAAGAGCCGCGCGGACGCGCTGGCGGGGCACTTCTGAAGTCCGGACCTGGAGCCACAACCATGAACCCGACCCCCATCCGCATCCCTTCGCACCGGAGGCAGGCATGAGTTCCTTTCCGGGCAGCCCGCGCCTGATCAAGGGCGGCCTCGTCGTGCTCGCACCCGGCGGCGGCGCGGTGCAGCGCACGATCGCGCTGCAATACAACCCCGACACGCTCACGCGCAGCTACCAGGTGCAGGGCGTCGGCGGCGACGGCGGCGGCGAGCGCGCGCAACCCTTCCGCCTCAAGGGGCCGGCGATCGAATCGATCAAGCTCGAGGCCGAGATCGATGCCACCGACCAGCTCGAGCATCCGGACAGCAACGCCAATGCCGTCGCCTACGGCATCGCGCCGCAGCTCGCGGTGCTGGAGGCGCTGGTCAATCCGAGCGTCGAGGAACTGCTCTCGGTCGCCACGCAGGGCGCCAACGGCACGCTCGAGATCCTGCCGCCCGAAGCGCCGCTGGTGCTCTTCATCTGGAGCACCAGCCGCGTGGTGCCGGTGCGCGTGACCGACATCTCGATCACCGAGGAAGCCTTCGACCCGGCACTCAATCCGCTGCGCGCCAAGGTCTCGCTGGGCCTGCGCGTGATGAGCACCGACGACCTCGGCTTCCAGCACAAGGGCGGCACGATCTTCCTGAGCCACCTGCGCGTGCGCGAGGCGCTGGCCGCACGCGCCGGCACCGCGACGCTGGCCTCGCTGGGCCTCGGCAACCTGCCATGAAGGAGCCCTCGGCATGACCACCACCGATCCGGTCCAACTGCTCATCGACGCGGGCGCGATCCCGGCCAACCCGTTCACGCCGAACAGCCGCTACGACGGCGTGCCGCTCGGCCGCCTGGTGCGCGCGCCTGGCGACCCGGGCGTGTCCTATGTGCTGCGCCGCTTCATCCCGCCGCGGCGCGACATCGCGATCGCGGCCGAACACGTGGTGACCAGCGGCGAGCGCCCCGACCTGCTGGCCTCGCAGGCACTCGGCGACCCCGAGCTCTACTGGCGCATCGCCGATGCCAACGCGGTCACCGATCCGTTCGAACTCAGCGACACGCCCGGCGCGCGCGTGCGCATTCCGCAGCCTCCGGGCTTCTGACGGCAAAGGCCATGGCCATGCCCGGCGGCGTCCAGCTTTCGCTCCTGATCGGCCCGGTGCCCGTGCCCGCGCCGCGCGAGTTGGTGGACGCGCTGGTGCACGTGAAGGTCGAGGACGGCTCGGGCGAAACGCAGAGCGGCTTCGAGCTGAACTTCGAATTGCCGCTGCGCTCGCCGCTGCGCACGCTGTTCCTGCTCACCAGCGGCGGCGGCGTGCCGCTGATGCGCGTGGTGCTGGTGGTGACGCTCAACGGCAGCGCGCAATCGATCATCGACGGCGTGATGACCAACGTCGAGACGCGGCCCGGCGAAGGCGGCGTCGGCAAGCTGGTGGTCAAGGGCAAGGACCTGTCGGCGCTGATGGACATCATCGAGCTGCCGGGCATTCCGTTCCCCGCCATGCCGCCTTCGGCGCGCGTGCTGCTGGTGCTGGCCAAGTACGCGGCGCTCGGTGTGGTCCCGATGGTGATCCCGAGCGTGCTCGACATTCCGCCGCTGCCGGTGCAGCAGATCCCGCAGCAGCGCGGCAGCGACTATGCCTACGTGAAGAAGCTGGCCGGCGAGGCGGGCTATGTGTTCTACCTCGAGCCCGGTCCTGCGCCCGGCACCTCGAAAGCCTACTGGGGCCCGGAGATCCGCTTCGGCCAGCCGCAGCCCGCGCTCACCACCGGCATGGACGCGCAGAGCAACGTCGACCAGCTGTCCTTCGATTTCGACAAGGAGCGCAAGACGACGCCGATCGTCTTCTTCCAGGAGCCGGTCAGCAAGGCGCCGATCGGCATCCCGATCCCCGACATCACGCCGATGAACCCGCCGCTCGGCCTGGTGCCGCCGCTGCCGCCGAAGGTCGTCAAGCTCGACAAGAGCGCGCACCTGTCGGCGCCCGAGGCGCTGATGGCCGGGCTGGCCTATGCGAGCCAGCACAGCGACTCGGTGTTCGGCCACGGGCGGCTCGATGTCGCCAAGTACGGGCGTCTTCTCAGGTCGCGCCGGCTGGTCGGCGTGCGCGGCGCCGGCCTGCCCTTCGACGGCCTCTACTACGTGAAGAGCGTGACGCACGAGATCGAGCGCGGCGCCTACAAGCAGGGCTTCACGCTGGCGCGCAACGGGCTGGTCTCGACATTTCCGACGGTACCGACATGAGCGACTCACCCCTCTACGGCAAGTACCGTGGCACGGTCGTCGACAACGTCGACCCGCTGCAGATCGGCCGCATCCAGGCGATGGTGCCCGACCTCGCCGGCGTCATCCCCGGCACCTGGGCCATGCCCTGCGTACCGGCCGCGGGCATCAACACCGGCTTCTTCACCGTCCCGATGATCGGTGCCGGCGTGTGGATCGAGTTCGAGCGCGGCGACCCCGACTACCCGATCTGGGTCGGCGGCTACTGGGGCAGCGCGGCCGAAGTGCCCACGCTCGCGCACGCAGTGCCACCGGGCGTCACCGGCTTCGTGCTGCAGACGCCGCTGAACAACGGCCTCGTGATCAGCGACGTGCCCGGCCCGACCGGCGGCATCCTGATCCAGACCACGACGGGCGCGATGATCTCGGTGAGCGACGCGGGCATCGTGATCTCCAACGGCCAGGGCGCGGTGATCAACATGACCGGGCCGACGGTCGACCTCAACCTCGGCGCGCTGACGGTGGTCTAGGAGCCCACGCGATGCCCTCGCCCATCCTCCACGTCGGCGCCACGGTGATGTGCGCGCATGCGGGCCAGGCGACGCCGATGACGCCCTTCCCGCGCGTGACGGTGAGCGGCCAGCCGGTGGTGACGCTGAGCAGCCCGTATGCGGTCGCGGCCTGCGGCTTGAGCGGTTCGGGATCGCCGCCCTGCGCCACGGCGCAGTGGCTCGTCGGCGCGACACGCGTGACGGCCGGCGGCGCGCCGGTGCTGACGATGACCGGGCAGTCGGTGTGCGTGCCGACCGGCACGCCGCTGATGCCGGTGGCCGCGCAGACGCGCGCGCTCGCAACCTGAGAGCCAGAGGGATGCAGCCATGAGCGATCTCGATTTCCCCTACCGTTTCGACAGCCTCGGCCGCACGGCGACGACGGCGCGCGGCGACCACATCCGCGACCTGATCGAGCAGGTGCTGTTCACCGCACCGGGCGAGCGCGTGATGCGCCCCGACTTCGGCAGCGGCCTGCTCGCACTGGTGTTCGAGCCCAACAGCAGCACGCTGGCCGCGACCACGCAGATGCTGGTGCAGGGCGCGCTGCAGCAGTACCTGTCGGACCTGATCGCGGTGCAGTCCGTGCAAGTCGTCAACGACGATTCGGCGCTGCGGGTCGATGTGAGCTACGTGGTGCTGCTGGATCGCAGCACGCATGTGGAGAGCTTTGCGGTGCCTGGGAGTGCGACGTGAATGCGCTGCGGCCCCCGCTACCGCCCGGCGCCCTCACCCCAGCCCTCTCCCAGAGGGAGAGGGGGCAATACACCGGCGCCGCGGGCGGAAGCAGCGCTCGCACACCCCCAAGCCCGGTCTGCGCTGCGGGATGGTCGGCCCCTCTGCGCCGCCGAGGAGTGCAGCCTTTCGCGGATCAGGGCTCGCGACTGTCTGAGCCGAAGGCGAGTTTGAGCGAGACCCCGCGAAAGGCGAGCACCGCAGGGCAGCCCCGAAGGGGCCGGCGCAGTGGGGTCGAGCAGCCCGCAGCGCGGACCGGGCGCCCCTCCATGGGAAGGACGCACCCATGACCACGACAACTTTCCATTGCTGCGACGAACGAAGACTGGAAGTGATCCAGCAAAGCGGCACCGCCAACGCCATCGAGTTCATCGAAGTGCTCGACCGCGCCGCACCGCCCGGCGTACCGCGCCAACAGACGCTCTTCGTCAGACTGCTGCGCCCCGGCTTCGTGCTCGGCCCCGACAACCTGCGCATCGACGGCGGCGAGCGCATCCGGAGCGTCGGCATCGTCTGGTGCGCCAGCGCCGATGCGCTGCCGCCGCAGGCCGAGCCCGGCCTCGTCGATACCGTCGACGATTTGCCCCGCACCCTCGTCGTCCGCACCGACGGCAGCGGCGACTTCTCGCGCTACACCTTCAGCATCCTCGCCAACGCCGGCAGCGACGACCCACCGGCCGGCTTCGATCCGCGCTTGTCCAGCAACGTGTTCTCGTTCAAGGTCGAATGCCCCTCCGACTTCGACTGCGCACAGCCGCCCTCCTGCCCGCCCGAACAAGGCGCGCAACCCGACATCGACTACCTCGCCAAGGACTACCAGGGCTTTCGCCGACTGATGCTCGACCGCCTGAGCCTGCAGGTCCCCGGCTGGACCGAACGCTCCGCCGCCGACCTCGGCATCACGCTGGTCGAACTGCTCGCCTATGCGGCCGACAACCTCTCCTACCGCCAGGATGCGATCGCCAACGAGGCCTACCTCGCCACCGCACGCCAGCGCATCTCGGTGCGGCGCCACGCGCGGCTGGTGGACTACTTCCTGCACGAAGGCTGCAACGCGCGCGCCTTCGTGCACCTCGATGTTGCCGGCCAGGGCGTCGCGCTGCCTCGCGGCACGCGGCTGCTCACGCGTGTCCCGCGTGCCGACACCGTGCTCGCGCCGGACAGCGACACGCTGCGCAGCGCGCTCGCGGGCGGCGCCCAGGTCTTCGAGACCGCACACGACGCCGTGCTCGACGAGCGGCTCAACCAGTTGCGCTTCTACGCCTGGGGCGACGAAGGCTGCTGTCTGCCGCGCGGCACAGTGAACGCCACGCTGCGCGGCCATGTCGACACCTTGAAAGTCGGCGACATCCTCGTCTTCGGCGAAGTGATGAGTCCCACCACCTTCCAGCCCGAGGACGCCGACCGCACCCACCGCTGGGCCGTGCGCCTCACGGCCGTCGCCCTGTCGAGCGATCCGTCGGGCGGCCTGTTCGAGCCGGTGCCGGTCGATGCACCGCTCGACGTCACCGAGATCGCATGGGATGCCGCCGATGCGTTGCCCTTCGCGCTGTGCCTGTCGGTCACCGGGCGTCCGGGCATCGACATCAGCATCGCGCTCGGCAACATCGTGCTCGCCGACCACGGCATGACCATCGCCGACGAAGACCTCGGCATCGTCACCGCATCGGGGCTGCGCGTCGCCAGCGCAGCGCCCAGCGGCTCGTGCGACAAGCCCGCGCCCGTCGACGTGCCGCCGCGCTTCCGGCCGGTGCTCGCACAGGCGCCGCTCTCGCACGGCTTCGACCTCGCGACGCTGCTCGCGGTGCCGATCGGCGACGACCAGGCCTGGTGGCCCGCGAACGCGCTGCTGGCCATCGACCCGCGCACCGCCACGCCGCGCATCGCGTCGCTCACCGGCACCGTCGACCTGCCCGCCGCGCTGCCCGAAGCCTGGACGGCGCAGCGCGACCTGCTGGCCAGCGCCGCCGATGCGACCGACTTCGTGGTCGAGATCGACGACGACGCCAACGCGCGCCTGCGCTTCGGCAACGACGTGCAGGGGCAGCGGCCGGACATCGGCACCCGCTTCGCCGCGACCTACCGCGTGGGCAACGGCCCCGCGGGCAATGTCGGCACCGAGGCCATCGCGCACATCGTGAGCGCGACCAGCGGCGTCTTCACCGCTGTCTTCAATCCGATGCCGGCGGCGGGCGGCGTGCGCCCCGAGGACATCGAGGCCGCGCGGCGCGATGCGCCCGAGGCCTTCCGCACGCAGGAGCGCGCCGTCACGCCCGCCGACTACGCGGCCGCGGCCGAACGCCGGGCCGACGTGCAGCGCGCGGCCGCGACCTTCCGCTGGACCGGCAGCTGGTATACGGTGTTCGTCACGCCCGACCGCTTCGGCGGCGGCCCGGTCGATGCGGCCTTCGGCGCGCGGCTGCGCAGTTTTCTCGAACGCTTCCGCATGGCCGGCTACGACCTCGACGTCAACGCACCGCGCTATGTGCCGCTCGATGTCGCGCTGCACGTGTGCGTGAACGCGGCGTACTTTCGCGCCGACGTGCTGCAGAACGTGCAGGCCGTGCTGTCGAGCCGGGTGCTGGCCGACGGCACGCTGGGCCTGTTCCATCCGGACAACTTCACTTTCGGCCAGCCGGTGTACCTGAGCCGCGTGATCGCGGCGGCGCAGTCGGTGGAGGGCGTGGACTCGGTGCGCGCCGACAGCTTCGCGCGGCTCGGCGTGCCCCACTCGACCTCGCTCGCGCAGGGCGTGATCGCGATCGGCGCGCTGGAGATCGCGCAGCTGGCCAACAACCCGAGCTTCCCCGAGCGCGGGCGGTTGACCGTCGATGCAGGAGGTGGCCAATGACCACACCCGTCCCCGACCTCAAGCCGCACGTGCCGCCGCTGCCGCCCGGCAGCGAAGCCTGCGGCTGCTGCGACGGCATCGCGGCCGAGACACCGCAAGGCCTCTCGAACCGCGCCGGCCTCTCGGCCATCCGCTACCGCATCGGCGACTACGCGCAGTTCCGCGCCAGCCTGCAAGCCGCGCTCTCGTCCTCCGACTTCGCGCCGCTCGCGAACCTGCGCACGCGCGATGACGACGATTTCTCGATCGGCCTCATCGATGCCTTCGCCTGCTCGGCCGACGTGCTGACTTTCTACCAGGAGCGCCTCGCCAACGAGTCCTTCCTGCGCACCGCCACCGAGCGCGTGTCGCTGCAGGAGCTGGGCAAGCTGGTCGGCTACCGGCTGCGGCCCGGCGTCGCGGCCGAGACCTGGCTCGCCTTCGCGCTCGACACCCCGCCCGCGCCGCCGGCCAGCCTTGCGCCCGAGCCCGGCAATTTCGTGACCGGCGTGCCGGCCGCGCTGTCGCTGGACACCGGGCTCAAGGTGCAGAGCGTGCCCGGCCCGAACGAGACGCCGCAGACCTTCGAGACGGTCGAACCGTTGCCCGACGCGCGCCCCGCATGGAATGCAATGCGACCATGGATGAGCGAGATGCGCACGCCGGCGCGCAACGACACCCTCACCTACCTCGCGGGCGTGCGCAACAACCTGAAGTCCGGCGATGCGCTGCTGATGCTCGGCAACGAATTCGTCAACAACACCAACCGCAACAACTGGGACTTCCGCGTGATCGACAGCGTCGAGCTGCAGGTCGATGCCGACCGCACACTGGTGCGCTGGAAGCGCGGCCTGGGCTCGATCGTGCCGCCGATGACGCCGGCCGCACAGAGCCCGCAGGTGCATGTGCTGCGCAAGCGCGCAGCGGGCTTCGGCCACAACGCGCCGATGTGGGGCAGCCTGTCGATCGAGTTCCGCGACAACTATCCCGCAGGCAAAGGCGCGACCGAATGGCCCGGCTTCGCGCTGTGGCCTTCGGCGCTGCCGGCGGGCACGGCGATGGTCGATCTCGATGCGGTCTATGCCGAGGTCCACAACGGCAGCTACGTGGTGCTCGCCAAGGGTGGCTTCAACTCTGCGAGCGAGCCCGCGCCGGCGAACACCTATGTCGAGCTCTATGCGGTGAGCAATGTCGCCGAGGTGGCGCGCGCCGAGTTCGCGCTCGCCGGCAGGCTCACGCGCCTGCAGTTGCGCGGCGACAGCTTCGAGACCCAGTTCCGCCAGCAGCTGCGCGCGACGGTGGCCTTCGTTCAATCGGAAGCGCTGGTCTTCGCGCCCTACCCGGTCGACGATGCGGTCGCGGGCGCGCTGATTCCGGTTGCAGCCGCGGCCGATGGTCTGTTGCCCGGCCGGCGGTTGATCGTGCGCGGCACGCGCGCCGCCGACGGCGCGGTGGTTGCGGTGCAGGCCACGCTGGTCGCGGCGCATGCACTCGACGCCGTGCGCTGCACGCTCGAGATCGCGCCGCCGCTCGCCGATGCGCTGCTGCGCAGCAGCGTGGTGGTGCATGCCAACGTGGCGCTGGCCTCGCATGGCGAATCGGTTTCGCAGATCCTCGGCAGCGGCGATGCGAGCACTGCGTTCCAGCGCTTCGAACTCAAGCAACTGCCGCTGACCTGGCGCGCCGCGGCCAACGAGCTCGGCGCCGCACCCGAACTCACGGTGCGCATCGGTGACATCGCGTGGACAGCGCGGAGCACGCTCTACGGCGCGGCGTCCGATGCGCGCGCCTACGCGCTCGCGACCGACGAGCAGGGCCGCAACTTCGTGGTCTTCGGCGACGGCGTGAGCGGCGCGCGCCTGCCGAGCCGGCCGAACAACGTGCGCGCCGCGTACCGCAAGGGCCTCGGCGTGGACGGCAATGTCGCGCCCGACAAGCTCACGCAGCTGATGAGCCGGCCGCTCGGTTTGAAGAGCGTGAGCAATCCGATCGCGGCCGAGGGCGGCACCGATCCCGAGGCGGCCGATGCGGCGCGCGACAGCATCCCGCTCACCACGCGCACACTGGGCCGCGCGGTCTCGGTGCTCGACTACGAGGACTTCGCGCGCGCCTTCAGCGGCATTGCGAAGGCGCAGGCACAAGTGCTGCAATTGCGCGCAGGGCCGGTGGTGGCCCTCGCGATCGCCGGGCCCGAAGGTGCGGCGCTCGATGCGGCCGGTCCGGTGTGGAACAACCTGCTTGCGGCGCTGAAGGCGAGCGGCGATCCGCATGTCGCGGTGCGTCTGCTGGCCTGCCAGCAGAGCACGTTCCGGCTCGGGCTCAAGGTCAAGCGCGATCCCGCGTGGGACATCGGCACGGTGCTCGCCGCGGTCGAAACGGCACTGCGCGCGCACTACGCCTTCGATGCGCGCGCGCTCGCGCAGCCGGTGCAGCAATCGGAGGTGATCGCGGTCGCGCAGGCCGTGCCGGGCGTGGTCGCGGTCGACATCACGCGCCTGTACGGCGGCACGCAACCGGCCTCGCAGACGCTGCCCTCGGTGCAGGTGCGGTTGCTGGCCTCCGCGCTGCGCGTGGCCGGCGGCGTGGCATTGCCGGCCGAACTATTGACGCTCGACACGGCGCCCTTCGATCAGCTGGAGGAGATGACATGAGCGCAGCGCCGAACCGCTTCAAGCAAGCGAACGCCCCCTCGGGGGGCAGCGAGGACACGAAGTGCCGAGCGTGGGGGTCGACATGAGCCTCGATGCCGATCGTCTCTACACGCTGCTGCCCGCGGTCTGCCGCGTCCGCGATGCCGACCAGGGCGAGCCGCTCAAGGCGCTGCTCGCGGCCTTCGCGCAGGAGTTCGCGGCGCTGGAAGAAAACATCGCGCAGCTCTACGACGACCAGTTCATCGAGACCTGCGCCGACTGGGTCGCGCCCTACATCGGCGACCTGATCGGCTACCGGCCGCTGCATGGCGTGGCGCCGAAGATCGCCTCGCCGCGGCCCGAGGTTGCCAACACCATCGGCTACCGGCGCCGCAAGGGCACGGCGCTGATGCTGGAGCAGCTCGCGAGCGACGTCACCGACTGGCCCGCGCATGCGGTCGAGTTCTTCGAGCAGCTCGCCACCACGCAGTACATGAACCACGTGCGCCTGTATGCGCCGGCGACTGCCGATCTGCGCGACACCGGCACCATGTTCGCGCAGGGCGGCGCCTTCAACGCGGTCGCGCACACGGCCGAGATGCGCCGGCCCGAGACCGGGGCCGGGCGCTACAACATCCCGAACATCGGCATCTTCCTGTGGCGACTGCTGTCGATGCGGCTGAGCGCGGTGCCGCTCACGCCCGATCCTGGCGATGCGAGCGGACGCAGGTTCCGCGTCAATCCGCTGGGCGCCGACCTGCAGCTGTTCCGCCATGCGCAGACCGAGGACGACATCAGCCATCTGGCCGAAGCGATCAACGTGCCCGAGCCGCTGTCGGTGCGGCGCATGGCGCTTGCGGTGCGCGCGGCGCAGGCCAGCACCGTGCCCGCGCCCGATGCGCGGCTGGACGACGACTACGGCGAAGGCGAGAGCCTTATCTTCATGCGGCCCGGCAATCCGCCGACGCCGGTGTCGGTCACCGCGGTGCGCGTGTGCGACCTGCGCGACATCGCTGATGGAGGCGGCAACGTGACCGGCTGGAACCACGAGGATTCGGTGCCCGCGGGCACCATCGGCTTCGATCCCGAACGCGGGCGCGTGCTGCTCGGCGCGGCCAGCGACGGGCCGCTGCTCGCGACCTTCCACTACGGCACGGTGCGCGCGATCGGCGGCGGCGAGTACGAGCGCACGCCGGAGGGCGATGACGACGCGACGCAGCTCAGCGTGATCGGCGGCGCCGCGCTGCAGCCGCAGCTCGATGCGCTCGCGGCCGGCGGGCGCCTCCTGATCGGCGACAGCCTGCGCCATGCCGAGACACCCGTCTTCAGGATCGACGACGTGCTCGCGCCCGGCGCGCCCGGCATCGGCGTGGTGGTGGCGGCGCGCAATCCGGCGCGGCCGTTGATCGCGGCGAGCGGCGATGTCACGCTGGCCATCGGCGCGCGCGGCCGGCTGGTGATCGATGGCCTGGTCTTCAGCGGCGGGGCGCTGCGGCTCGCGGCAGCGGCCGACGACGAGCCGCGCGAGCTGGTGCTGCGCGACTGCACGCTGGTGCCCGGCCTGGCGCTGAATGCCGACGGCAGCGCGATCTCGCCCGGCGCGCCGAGCCTGATCGTCGAGAACCCCTTCGCGAAGATCACGCTGCAGCGCTGCATCACCGGCCCGCTCCAGATCGTTGGCGATGCGCAGGTGACGCTCGACAACTGCATCGTCGATGCCGGCGCACCACAGAACGCGGCCTACGATGCCGACGGCACGGGCGCACCCGGCGGCGTGCTCACCGTCAGCGAATGCACGGTAATCGGCAAGCTGCACACCAAGCTGCTGCAGCTGGCCTCCGACAGCATCTTCTTCGCCGCGCTCGGCGACGCACCCGGCGAGACCTGGTCCGCGCCGCTGATCGCGGAGCGCCGCCAGCAGGGCTGCGTGCGCTTCTGCTGTCTGCCTGCGGGTGCGATCACGCCGCGCCGCTTTCATTGCGTGCCCGATGCCGACCATCCGGACGTGCTGCCGCATTTCACCTCGCTGCGCTACGGCACGCCGGGTTACGGGCAGTTGCGTCCCGTGACCGATGCATCGATCCGCGAAGGCGCCGACGACGGCTGCGAGATGGGCGTGCTGCATGCGCTGTTCCAGCCGCAGCGCGAGACCAACCTGCGCATCCGGCTCGACGAGTACCTGCGCTTCGGCCTGCACGCGGGCTTTTTCTACGCCAGCTGACAACCTGTTTGGAGACACACCATGGGTGCCGATCTTTCCAGAGTGCGCTTGAACCCGCTGCTCGACTACGCGGGCGTCGAACTCAAGCAGGGCGGCGTGCTGCTGGACGCCGATGCCAACGAACTGGTCGCGATCCTCGACCGGCGGCTGCGGGCGCTCGCGAGCGACACGCTGGGCCGCGCGACGGTGTCGTCCAACACGCCCGATGCCTTCAAGATCACGGCGGTCGCGGGCGCCTTGCAGATCGGCCGCGGGCGGCTCTATGTCGATGGACTCCTGGCCGAGAACCACGGCGCGGCCTCGGACCAGGCCGCGCAGCGCGCCTTCGACAATCTGATGGCCGAGAGTGTGTTCACGCAGCCCATTCCCTACGCCTCGCAGCCTTACCTGCCGGGCGCGCCAGCGTTGCCGACAGCCGGCGTGCACCTGGTCTACCTCGATGTCTGGGACCGCGAGGTCACGGCGCTGGAACAGCCCGCGCTGGTCGAGAGCGCGGTCGGCGTCGACACCAGCTCGCGCCGGCAGACCGTGTGGCAGGTGCGCGTGCTGGCCGACGACGCGGGCTCGGGCACGAGCTGTGCCTCGCCCGATGGCGACATCCCCGGCTGGAGCGCGCTGACCGCATCCTCGACCGGCGTGCTGACGACCGGCACCTTCGACGTCGCGGTGGTCGACGATCCTTGCGAACTGCCGCCCACCGGCGGCTACCGCGGGCTGGAGAACCAGCTCTACCGCGTCGAGATCTACGACCCCGGCCAGCCCGGCGGCACCGCGACCTTCCGCTGGTCCAGCAACAACGGCTGCGTGGCCTCGCGCGTGAGCAGCATGATCTCGGCCACGCAGCTCGAACTCGAGACGCTGGGCCGCGACGATGTGCTGCGCATCAACAGCGGCGACTGGGTCGAGATCACCGACGACGTGCGCGAGTTCTCGCAGGCGCCGGGCGAGATGCGGCGGGTGACGGTCGACGACGCGACGCGGCGCATCAGCTTCGCGCTGGGACTGCCGGCCGCGATGCTGCCCGCGAGCTTCCCGAACAGCGATTGGCCCGCGGCACGCAACCTGCGCGTGCGCAAGTGGGATCAGAAGGGCCTGGTGTTCCGCACCGACCCCAGCGGCACGCCGGTGCAGGTGCAGGACCTCGACGCGCCGGGCTCGACCGGCGTGATCAAGGTGCCGGCAACGGGCACCACGCTGCTGCTCGAGAACGGCGTGACGGTGAACTTCGACTCGACCGGCGCCACCGGCTTTCGCAGCGGCGACCACTGGGAGTTCGCGGCGCGCACGGCCGATGCCTCGGTCGAGCTGCTCGACCGCGCGCCGCCGCGCGGCATCCATCACCACTATGCGCGGCTCGGCTTCTGGGACGTGGCGGCCGGCACGGTCAGCGACTGCCGGCACCACTGGCCACCGGCCGAAGGCGGCGCGGACTGCGGCTGCACCGCCTGCGTGACGCCGGAGTCGCATGCGAGCGGACAGCTCACCATCCAGGGTGCGATCGACCAGGTGCGCGACACCGGCGGCACCGTGTGCCTGCATGCGGGCCCGTACACGCTGAGCGAGGCGGTGCGCATCACCGGCGCGCGCTCGGTGCGCGTGCATGGCCAGGGACCGGCCACGGTGATCACCGCATCGGGCAGCGCCTTCGTGATCGAGCGCAGCGCGGCGATCGCGCTGCAGGACATGACGCTGGTCTCGCTCGGCCAGCAATCGGCCGTCAGCGTGCGCAGCGTGATCGGGCTGGCGCTGCGGCAACTGGTGATCGCGGTGCTCGGCAGCACCGATGCGCAAGGCGCCGCGATCGCGCTCACCGGCGTGGCGGCCGGCGTGTCGATCACGGACAACCTGCTGATCGCGCCCGACGGCATCCGCGCCGGCGAGACTAGCGACCAGACCGCGCCGACCTTCCTCATCACGGCCGTGCTGCGCATCGCCGGCAACGTGCTGTGGTGCCAGCGCACGGGTGTGACGATGAGCGGCCGCGTCGCGCATCTCTACGACACGCGCATCGGCGACAACCAGCTCCTGGGCTGCCGCACGCAGGGCATCGGCGTGCTCGGCATCGCGCTGCCCGGCGCGGCGATGCGCATCGCCGGCAACGGCCTGAGCGTGAACGGCGACGGCATCGCCTGCGCGGTGGATGGCGCGTGGATCGAGGCCAACAAGCTGAGCGCGGTGCGCCAGGGCGATCGCGCACCGACCGGCGCCGGGATCCGGCTGGGGGTCGGGCTGGATCCGAGCGGCAGCGACCAGTGCCAGGTGCTGGCCAACCAGATCGGCGGCTTTCCCGATGCTGGCGTGCTGGTGCAGGCGCCGGCATCGGACCTGGTGATCGCGCAGAACGTGATCGAGGATTGCGGCAACGGCATTCTGATGGTCGACACGGCGCGCTCGGGTTCGCTCTCGATCACGGGCAACCAGCTGCGCGCGATCGGCAGCGACAAGGCCGATGCGTCGATCGCGGCGCTGGTGTTCGGCATCGGCATCCTGCGCACCCAGGTCGCGACGCTGTCGGGCAACACCGTGCGCCAGGTCGGCCTGAGCCCGCAGCAGAACCAGCAGCTCATCGCCGGCCTGTTCGGCATGTCGGTGCAGCGCATGCGCCTGGCGAACAACGAGGTGACCGAGATCGGACCGGCCGGCGAATTCGGCGGCACGGTCGCCGGCATCATGCTGCGCGCGCCCTATGCGCAGGCCGCGATCGCGCACAACCATGTGGAGCGCGACGCGACACCGAGTGAGCAGCCCAGCCCTACGGCCTGGTGGGCGCTGCTGATCGACGAGCCCGATGCCAAATTGCGCCTGCTGTCGCGCGTCGCCGCCTACACCGCGGTGCGCGTCGACGAGGCGCGCACGCTGGTGCTGGCCGGCAACCGCGCCTGGCTGGACGCAGGCCAGACCACGGTCGACGCGGCCGGCGCGGTGGTGGTGCGCGGCGCCAGCGCCTCGGTGCTCGGCAACACGCTGCTCGCGCGCGGCCGCGTGTCGGCGGTCGACGTGGGTGCCAGCGGCGACCTGATGTTCGGCGACAACCGCTGCGAGCTGCGCGCCAACACCAACATCGATGCCGTGCGCCTCGCGTCGCCGGTGGCGGTGGTCAACGCCAACCGTGTGCGCGGCGGCAAGCCGTCGATGACGATCTCGCCGCAGAACGCGGTCGTGACGGCCATCGGCAACATCACCAGCAGCGGGGTCGCCGGGCCGCTCAGGCCCGAGATGCAGCCTCTCAACCTGCTCGGCTGAAGCCGCGCGCTTTCATCACATTCACGGAGCATCGCCATGCGCCTCGTCGTTCTCAAGGCCAGCAGCCTGCAGAAGTTCAGCACCCAGTTGGCCAAGGCCACCGCCGGCGGCAGCGGCGCGTCGCTCGAACGGCTGCAGGCACTCAATCCGCACATCGACTTCACCGCGCTGAGCGCCGGCATGGCCATTTTCCTGCCGGACACGCCAGGGCTCGCGGCGACCGACAGCAGCTCGCTCGACGGCGGCGCCTTCGATGCCTTCGCGGCCGACCTGGCCAACGGCATGCAGGCGGCCGCGGCGCGCGCCAAGGCCGGCACCGACCAGCTCGCGGCCGATCGCAGCGACGTGGCCGCGATGCTGAAGACGGCGACGCTCAAGCGGCTGCTGGACGGCGACGCCACGCTGAAGGCGCAGGTCGACGACGTCAACGCGCAGTTCGCGAAGGACCAGCGCAATGCGCAGGACGGTCTCCAGCAGATCGGTGCGATGCAGCGGGACGCCGCGGCCGAAATGGCGGCGCTGGGCAAGCTGTTCGGCCAGGCGCAGGGTCTTGCTCCCTCTCCCTCTGGGAGAGGGCTGGGGTGAGGGCGCTGGGCCTTTGATTTGGGCTCTGGTGCAAATCGCGCGCCGGGCAGGCTGTGGCCTTTGAACTGAAGGCGGATCGATGGCGAAGATGCGGCAAAGCAGGACGAACTGTTCAAGGCCGACACTTTGAGCGAGAGATCACCGTTCTGTGCGTTCGCTGGTACCTGCGCTTCAAGCTGAGCCTTCGCGACCTCGTGGAGATGATGGCCGAGCGTGGCTTGGCCTTGGCGCATACAACGATCATGCGCTGGGTCCAGCGTTTCGTGCCCGAGTTCGAGAAGCGCTGGAATCGATTCGCCCGCAAGGCCGGTCGTTCATGGCGTGTCGACGAGACCTATGTGAAGATCCGCGGGAAGTGGACCTATCTCTATCGAGCTGTCGATCGAGAAGGCCAGACAGTCGACTTTCGCTTGAGCGCCAACCGTGATGTGAAGGCGGCCAAGGCATTCTTTCGCGAGGCGCTGCAGACTCAAGGCTGACTGCCGATGAGCATCACGCTGGATGGCTACGCCGCTTCGCATCGCGCCGTGCACGGGCTGCCCGCGCAAAGCCTGCGGTGGAAAGAAACGCGACTGCGATCGTCCAAATATTGGAACAACATGATCGAGCAAGACCATCGCGGCGTGAAGTCGCGCATCAAGCCGATGCTCGGCTTCAAGGTCTTCGATCGCGCAGCGTTGACGATCGCCGGTGTCGAGTTGCTGCATCGCGTCCGCAAGGGCCAGTTCAATCTCGGCAAGCTGCGCGTCCGAGGCAAAGCTGTGCCCGCGATTTGGACCGCAGTGCTTTCGGCCTGAATGGCGCGACGCACTCGCGAGGTCGTTCGGCCACGATAAAAAAATTCGCACCTGAACCCAAATCAAAGGCCCAGCGCCCTCACTCCAACCCTCTCCCAGAGGGAGAGGGAGCAAGAGCGCTCAGCCCCGCCGCAACGGTCGGATGCCGCAGCCGCAATCGCAGCTCGCGCTTCATGCGCGTGTTGTCGAGGCGCCGCGATTCGCCCATGAAGCTCAGCAGCGACAAGGGCAGCTGTGCCTGCGCCGCATCGCGTGCGATGCGCGGCGGGCGCGCGACGCCGTACAGGTCGGCGGCGAGATCGACGTAGTCGCCCATCTTGAGTTCGCTGTCGTCGCTGACGTGGAACGCACGCTGCGGGCCGCCGCGCCACAGCGCCGCCACACAGGCGCGCGCGAGGTCGTCGGCATGGATGTGGTTGGTGTAGACGTCGTCCTCGGCGCGCAGCACCGGCGTGCCCTTCTTCAGCCGCTCGCGCGGAGTGCCGCCCTCGCGGTCGGGCGCGTAGATGCCGGGGATGCGCAGGATGCGCACGGCGATGCCCGCACGGCCGAGCCAGCGCACCGTGCGCTCGGCATCGACGCGGCGGTGCGCACGCGGCGTGTCGGGGCGCAGCGGGCGCGTCTCGGTGATGCGCGCGCCGCCGCAGTCGCCGTAGACGCCGCTGGTCGATGCATAGACCAGCGCGGCCGGCAGGGTGCGCAGCCGCAGGGCGCGCGCCAGCGCCAGCGTGCGCGCATCGCGCCACCATCGCGCGCCTTCGACGCGCGCGGGCGGCGCCAGATGCAGCACGCGGGTGGCGAGGCCGGAGAGCCGGCGCAGGCTCGCTGACGCGTCGAGATCGGCGACGACCGGCGTCAGGCCGGCCTGCCGCAAGGCGGGCACGCGCTCGGGCGACGAGGTCAGCGCGACGAGCCGCACCCGGCCGCGCAGCAGGCGCGCCGCCCGGAGGCCGACGTCGCCGCATCCGACCACGAGCACGCGCTCGCGCCGGAAGCGCGCGGGCCTCGCGCCGAGGGGGCTGTTGATTGAAGGCAAAATCCAGTTCCCTTTTCCAAAGCAGAGCAAAGAATACCCATGACCAGCGCAGCGCCGAGCGAGGCGGGCTTTCAGATCACGGTCGAGCCGAGCGGACGCCACTTCATGGCGCAGGCCGACGAGACCATTCTCGCGGCCGGCATCCGCCAGGGCATCGGCCTGCCCTACGGCTGCAAGGACGGCGCCTGCGGCTCGTGCAAGTGCAGGAAGCTGTCGGGCAGCGTGATCCTGGCCTCGCACCAGAGCAAGGCGCTGAGTGCCGAGGAAGAACTGGCCGGCTTCGTGCTGACCTGCCGCGCGCATGCAGAGAGCGACGTGGTGCTCGAATCGCGCCAGGTGAGCGAGGCCGGCGCCTTCCCGATCCGCAAGATGCCCGCGCGGGTGCAGGCGCTCGCGAAGCAGTCGCACGACGTGGTGATGCTGCGGCTGCAGCTGCCGGCCGGCGAGCCGCTGCAGTTCCATGCGGGGCAATACATCGAATTCATCCTGCGCGACGGCACGCGGCGCAGCTACTCGATGGCCAATGCACCGCACACGCTGCAGACGCCGGGCACCGGCATCGAGCTGCACATCCGCCATCTGCCGGGCGGCAAGTTCACCGACCACGTGTTCGGCGCAATGAAGGAAAAGGAAATCCTTCGCATCGAAGGGCCGTACGGCAGCTTCTTCCTGCGCGAGGATTCCGACAAGCCGATGGTGCTGCTGGCCTCGGGCACGGGCTTCGCACCGATCAAGGCGCTCATCGAACACATGCGCTTCAAGGCCATCGAGCGGCCGGCGACGCTGTACTGGGGCGGCCGCCGGCCCGAGGATCTGTACATGGACGACTGGGTGCGCACCCAAGTCGCGGAGATGCCCCACCTGCGCTACGTGCCGGTGATCTCCAATGCCGTGCCCGAGGACAACTGGACCGGCCGCACGGGCTTCGTCCATCGCGCGGTGATGGAAGACTTCGCGGACCTCTCGGGTCACCAGGTGTATGCCTGCGGCGCGCCGGTGGTGGTGGACTCCGCCAAGCGGGACTACGTGGCCGAGCGCGGCCTGTCGGAGGACGAGTTCTACGCGGATGCGTTCACGACCGAGGCGGACAAGGCATTGCCCTAGCAAGGCGGTGGGCCGCACGCCGGCTCAGGGATCGCACGGTCACGGGCCGGAGCGGGCCGAAGCACAATCGGATACATGACTACCCGACGCTTACTTCTCACCCTCCTCTCCACCGCCGCGCTGCTGGCCGCCGCGAGCGCCACGGCGCAGCAGCAGCGGCCGATCCGCCTCGTCGTGCCCTATGCGGCCGGCGGCCCGATCGACGTCACGGCCCGCGCGCTCGCCGAACGCGTGCGCGACACGCTGGGCCCGGTCATCATCGACAACAAGCCCGGTGCGGGCGGCAACATCGGCGCCGACATCGTGGCCAAGGCGGCGCCCGACGGCTACACGATCGGCATCGCGGCGACCGCGACCAATGCGGTCAATCCGTGGCTCTACAGCAAGATCCCGTTCAACGCCGCGACCGACTTCGCGCCGATCACGCAGATGGTCCGCGTGCCCAACGTGCTGGTGATGAACGCCGAGACGGCCAAGCGCCTGAAGATCGACAGCGTGCGCGACCTGATCGCCTACGCCAAGGCCAACCCCGCCAAGCTCAACTACGGCAGCGGCGGCAACGGCAGCGCCGGCCACCTGGCCGGGGAAATGTTCAAGAAGGAAGCCGGCATCTTCGCCGTGCACATCCCCTACAACGGCGGCAACCCGGCGCAGCTCGCGCTGCTGTCGGGCCAGGTCGATTTCAACTTCGACAACCTCGCGACCGCGGCACCGAACATCCGCTCGGGCAAGCTCAAGGCGCTCGCGGTGACCACCGCCGAACGTAGCAGCATGCTGCCCGAGGTGCCGACCGTGGCCGCCACGCTGAAGGGCTTCTCGGTCGACACCTGGTGGGGCCTGATGGCGCCGGCCGGCACGCCGCCGGAGGTGATCGCGAAGCTCAACAAGGCGTTTGTCGATGCGCTGCATTCGCCAGAGACGAAGACGCGCTTCGCATCGCTCTTGGCCGAGCCGGTGGGCAATTCGCCCGAGCAGTTCGGAGCGTTCATGAAGAGCGAACTCACGAAGTACGAGAAGGTCGTGAAGGCGACCGGCGCGCACGTCGATTGAGTGCTCTTGCTCCCTCTCCCTTTGGGAGAGGGAACAAAGCCCTACTCGCCGAGGTAAGCAGCCCGCACCTTCGGATCGCTCAGCATCACCTTCGCATCCCCGCTCATGGTGATGAGCCCCGACTCCATCACGTAGCCGCGATCGGCCAGCTGCAGCGCGCGGCTGGCGTTCTGCTCGACCAGCAGCACCGTCACGCCCTGGTCGTAGACCTGCTTGACCACTTCGAAGATCTTGTCGACCATGATCGGCGACAGGCCCATCGATGGCTCGTCGAGCAGGAGCACCTTGGGCCGCGCCATCAGCGCGCGTCCCATCGCCAGCATCTGCTGTTCGCCGCCCGACATGGTGCCGGCCAGCTGCGTGGCGCGCTCCTTCAGGCGCGGGAAGGTCGAGAACACGCGGTCCATGTCCTTCGCGATCTCGGCCTTGTCCTTTCGGATGTAGGCGCCGATCTGCAGGTTCTCGGTGATGCTCATGCGCGTGAAGACGCCGCGGCCCTCCGGCACCATCACCAGGCCTTCGGCGACCAGGTCCCACGCACCGCGGCCCTTGATGCTCTTGCCGAGGAATTCGATGTCACCGGCGAGGTAGGGCTGCGATCCTGTGATCGCTTTCATGGTGGTGGTCTTGCCGGCGCCGTTGGAGCCGATCAGCGACACCAGCTCGCCTTCGCGCACCTCGAAATCGATGCCCTTGACGGCCTGGATGCCGCCGTAGGCCACCTTCAGGCCGCTGACTTTCAAAAGTGTTTGCGCCATCTCAATGTCCTCCGGTGCCGAGGTAGGCCTCGATCACCTTCTCGTTCTTCTGTACGTCCGCAGGAGTTCCCTCGGCGATCTGCTTGCCGTAGTCGAGCACCGTGACGCGGTCGCACAGGCCCATCACGAGTTTCACGTCGTGCTCGATGAGCAGGATGGTGCGGTTGTCCTTGCGGATGCGGTCGATCAGCTCGCGCAGCATCACCTTCTCGGTCGCGTTCATGCCGGCGGCCGGCTCGTCGAGCGCGATCAGTTGCGGGTCGGTCGCCAGCGCGCGGGCGATCTCGAGGCGGCGCTGGTCGCCATAGCTGAGCGTGCGCGCCTTGTAGTCGGCGAACTTGCCGATGCCGACATACTCGAGCAGCTCGTGGGCGCGCTCGGTGATGGCGGCCTCTTCGGCCTTGAAGCCGCTGCCGCGGAAGATCGCGCCGAACAGGCCCGAATGGGTGCGCACGTGGCGCCCGACCATGACGTTCTCGAGCGCGGTCATTTCCTGGAACAGGCGGATGTTCTGGAAGGTGCGCGCGATGCCGGCCTTGGCGACCTCGTGCACGGCGGTCGGCCGGTAGGGCTTGCCGGCGAGCTCGAAGCTTCCGCTGTCGGGCGAGTAGAGCCCGGTGATGACGTTGAAGAAGGTGGTCTTGCCGGCGCCGTTGGGACCGATGAGGCCGTAGACCTGCCCGCGCTGGATCTTGATGCCGACGTCCGACAGCGCCTGCAGGCCGCCGAAACGCTTGGAGATGCCGTGGACGTCGAGGATGGTTTCAGTCATTTTTCTTCGCCCTCGGTCACGGGTTGATCGACATCGGCCGCGATGCGTCGCCCGGCATTTCGTCCGACGGCGTCTCGATGCCCGGCGCTGCCGCCGGCATGCCGGAAGCGGGTGCGGCCACAACGCCCCTGCGCGCGAGCGACTTGCCGTGCTCGGGTGAAGGCCAGAGGCCGCGCGGCCGCACCAGCATGATGATGATCATGGCCAGCGCGATGAAGAGCTGGCGCAGGATCGAGGCATCGAGCCGGCCGTCGGTCATTTCCTGCAGCGGCCCGGCCACGTAGCGCAGCACCTCGGGCAGCGCGGACAGCAGCACGGCGCCGAGGATCACGCCCGGCAGGTGGCCGATGCCGCCCAGCACCACCATCGAGACGATCATCACCGACTCCATCAGGCTGAAGGACTCGGGCGAGACGAAGCCCTGGAAGGACGCGAACATCGCGCCCGACACGCCGCCGAAGCTCGCGCCCATGCCGAAGGCCAGGAGCTTCATGTTGCGGGTGTTGATGCCCATCGCCTTGGCGGCGATCTCGTCCTCGCGGATGGCCATCCACGCGCGGCCGATGCGCGACGTCTGCATGCGGTGCGAGACGAGAATGGTGAAGACCACGAACAGCAGGAACAGGTAGTAGTAGAGCGTGACCGAGGAAATCGTGAAGCCGTCGATCTTGAGCGGCCGGCCGAGGTCGAGCCCCCAGAACTTGACTGAGTCGATCCCGGTGATGCCCTTCGGACCGTTGGTGATGTTGACCGGCTGGTCGAGGTTGTTGAGGAACACGCGGATGATCTCGCCGAAGCCGAGCGTCACGATCGCGAGGTAGTCGCCGCGCAACTTCAGCGTGGGTGCACCCAGCAGCGCTCCGAACATCGCGGCGACGACCAGCGCCAGCGGCACCACGACCAGCAGCGAGACATGCAGCCCGTGCGGGAACATGGCCTTGATGGCGGGGAAGGTGTCGGTGAGCTGCGGTGAACCCAGCAGCGCGTACAGGTAGGCGCCGATGGCGAAGAAGGCGACGTAGCCGAGGTCGAGCAGGCCGGCGTAGCCGACGACGATGTTGAGGCCGAGCGCCAGCATCACGTAGAGCAGCGCGATGTCGGCGATGCGCACCCAGGCGTTGCCCTGGCTCTGCAGGATCAGCGGCAGCACGAGCACGGCGATGATGCCGATCACGGTGAGGACGAGGTTCTTGCTGTTCTTCATGTCGCGCTCCTCAGGCCCGGTCCGCCACACGCTCGCCGAGCAGACCCGAGGGCCGCAGCGTGAGCATGATGATCAGCACGATGAAGGCGAAGATATCGCTGTAGTTGCTGCCCAGCACGTCGCCGGTGAGCGCGCCGATGTAGCCCGAGCCAATGGCCTCGATCAGGCCCAGCAGGATGCCGCCGACGACCGCGCCGGCCAGGTTGCCGATGCCGCCGAAGACCGCTGCGGTGAAGGCCTTGAGGCCGGGAATGAAGCCCATCGCGTGCTGCGCGATGCCGTAGTTGGAGGCGTACATCACGCCGGCGATCGCGGCCAGCACCGCGCCGATGATGAAGGTGGCCGAGATGACCATGTCGGGCCGAATGCCCATCAGCGCGGCGACGCGCGGGTTCTCGGCGGTGGCGCGCATGGCGCGTCCGAGCTTGGTGTAGTTGACCAGCCAGCTGAGGATCGCCAGGCAGATCGCGGTGACGCCCAGGATCATGACCTGCGTGGGCGAGATCACGGCGCCGCCCAGGTGGATCGGCGTGGTCGACAGCAGGTTGGGATAGGCCTTGTTGGTCGGCTTCCAGATGATCATGGCCAGCGTCTGCAGCAGGATCGACATGCCGATGGCGGTGATGAGCGGCGCCAGCTTGGGGCTGTTGCGCAGCGGCCGGTAGGCGACCTTCTCGATCACGAAGTTGAGCGTGGCCGCGACGATGCAGGCGATGATGAGCGAGACGATCAGGATGAGCCAGCCGGGCGCGTGCGGCCACGCATCCTGCATGAGGCCGATGATGGTCCAGCTGGTCAGCGCCCCGACCATGAGGACTTCCCCGTGCGCGAAATTGATGAGGTTGATGATGCCGTACACCATGGTGTAGCCCAAGGCTATCAAGGCGTACATGCTGCCGAGAACCAGACCGTTGATGATCTGCTGCAGCAAGATGTCCATAGCGAACTTCCCTTTTTGTTGGCGACACCCTCGAGAGATGCCTGACGCTGACCGCGCGCCGGGTCGGCGCCGTGGTTTCCCCTTAGCAAAAAACCCGCCAGCATGTGTCGGCGGCGGGTTTGTGGGCGGGATTGTAGTCACGCGGGCGCGCCAATCCGGTGCCCAAACGACGGGGTTTTCCCGCTGGCGCAAGGCGCGCCGGCGATGGCGGTGCAAGCCGATATCGGCGAGCGGAGCCTGCGTATCAGCCGCCGGTGTCGGCGTTGCGCTTTCGCAGTTCGCGTAGCTTCTCCGCAATGCGGATTTCGAGGCCGCGCTCGACCGGCCGATAGAAGGGCTGCGGTTCGAGGCCGTCGGGCATGTAGCGCTCGCCGGCCGCGAAGCCGCCCTCCTCGTCGTGCGCGTAGCGGTAGCCCTTGCCGTAGTCGAGTTGCTTCATCAGCTTCGTTGGCGCATTGCGCAGATGCATGGGCACCGGCCGCGTGCCGTCGGACTTGATGAGTGCGCGGACCTCGTTGTAAGCCTTGTAAACCGCGTTCGACTTGGGCGCGATCGCGAGGTAGACCACGCATTCGGCGAGTGCCAGTTCGCCCTCGGGCGTGCCGAGGCGCTCGTACACCTCGGCGGCATCGAGCGCGAGCCGCAGTGCGCGCGGGTCGGCCAGGCCGATGTCCTCGCTGGCCATGCGCACCAGCCGGCGCGCCATGTAGCGCGGGTCGGCGCCGCCGTCGAGCATGCGCACGAACCAGTAGAGCGACGCGTCGGGATCGCTGCCGCGCACGGATTTGTGCAGCGCGGAGATGGTGTCGTAGAACTGCTCGCCGCCCTTGTCGTAGCGGCGCATGCGCTCGCCCAGGACGCGCAGCAGCCATTCATCGGTGATGGGGTCGAGCTTCTCGGCGCCGGCTGCGACGGCGAGCGTCTCGAGAGTGTTGAGCAGCCGCCGCGCGTCGCCGTCCGCATAGGCCACGAGCCGGTCGATGGCCGGCGCATCGATGGCAGGCACGGCCTGGATGGCCTGGGCGCGCGCCACGATCTGCTTCAGGTCGCCTTCGTCGAGCGGCTGCAGCACGTAGACCGCCGCGCGCGACAGCAGCGCCGAATTGACCTCGAAGGACGGGTTCTCGGTGGTCGCGCCGATGAAGGTGAAGAGGCCCGACTCCACGTGCGGCAGGAACGCATCCTGCTGGCTCTTGTTGAAGCGGTGGACCTCGTCGACGAAGACGATGGTGCGGCGCTGCTCCAGCCCATCGCGTGCGGCCGTCGCGCGTTCGACCGCCTCACGGATGTCCTTCACGCCGCCGAGCACCGCGCTGATGCTGAGGAACTGCGCATCGAAGGCATCGGCCATCAGGCGCGCGATGGTGGTCTTGCCGGTGCCGGGCGGGCCCCAGAGGATGCACGAGTGCGGCTGCCCCGACTCGAAGGCGATGCGCAGCGGCATGCCGGGGCCGAGCAGCTGCTGCTGGCCGATGACCTCGCCCAGGGTCTTGGGACGCAGGCGTTCGGCCAGGGGTTGGTGGGCAGGTGCGGCCACGGGCGGCATCCTCAGCGAAGACCGTTCGGCCGCGAGGCGCTCACTCGCGCAGCACGTCCGCGCCGGCCGGCGCCTTGAACGAGAAGGTGCCGGCGGGCAGCGCAGGATTGACTTCGACCTTGCTGAACTTCAGCACCGAGCGCTGGCCGAAGTTGTCGAGGATCTCGAGCGCGGCGAGTGCATCGCCCTGGAAGCCGATCTGGACGCTCTGCAGCTGGCCGTCCTTGTTCTTCGGCGTGGCCTTCACCCATTGCAGGCCGTCGCGCTCGGGCGCAGCCTCGAGCGTGAAATCGGCCTGCAGGGCACGCAGGTCGGGCGCGGCGGCGATCAGCGCGGCCGGCGTCGAGCCCAATGCCTGCGACTGCTTGCGCTGCGTGACCTGGTTCAAATCGGCGTCGTAGAGCCAGAGCGTCCGGCCATCGGCGACGATGCTCTGGGCGAAAGGTTTCTTGTAATCGAACTTGAACTTGCCGGGACGCTGGAATTCGAAGGTGCCGCTCGACACCTTGTCACGCGAGGCCTGGCCGTCCTTGGACGGCGCCGTCACGGTCTGCGTGAACTCGGCACGGCCCGATTTGGCGGTCTTCACAAAGGCTTCGAGGCTTTCCATGCCGCCGGCCCACGCGCCGCCGGCCAGCGCGGCGAGCATCGCAGCGGCCATCCACTTCTTCATCATCATCGACATGTCATTCCGTTCTCGAAGGAACCAGGATCTCGCGCTGGCCGCTGCCGCTCATCGCGCTCACCAGCCCGGCGTTCTCCATGTCCTCGACCAGGCGCGCGGCGCGGTTGTAGCCGATCTTGAGATGGCGCTGCACGAGCGAGATGCTGGCCTTGCGGTTCTTGAGCACGACCTCGACCGCCTGGTCGTACATCGGATCCTTTTCACCGCCGTCGCTGCCGCCCTCGCCGAGCAGGTCGCCATCGCCGTCCACGGTGCCACCTTCGAGCACGCCTTCGATGTAGTCCGGTTCCCCTTGCGACTTGAGGTAGGCGACGACACGGTGCACCTCTTCGTCGCTCACGAAGGCGCCGTGCACGCGCACGGGCAGCCCGGTGCCGCTGGGCATGTAGAGCATGTCGCCCATGCCGAGCAGCGCCTCGGCGCCCATCTGGTCGAGGATGGTGCGCGAGTCGATCTTGCTGGACACCTGGAAGGCAATGCGCGTCGGGATGTTGGCCTTGATGAGGCCGGTGATGACGTCGACGCTGGGCCGCTGCGTGGCGAGGATCAGGTGGATGCCGGCCGCACGGGCCTTCTGCGCGAGGCGGGCGATGAGTTCCTCGATCTTCTTGCCGACCACCATCATCAGGTCGGCGAGCTCGTCGATCACGACCACGATGTGCGGCTCACGCCCGAGCGGTTCGGGGCTGTCGGGCGTGAGACTGAAGGGGTTGTAGATGAACTCCTCGCGTGCCTTGGCCTCGTCGATCTTGACGTTGTAGCCCGCGAGGTTGCGCACGCCCAGCTTGCTCATGAGCTTGTAGCGGCGCTCCATCTCGGCCACGCACCAGTTGAGGCCGTGGGCGGCCTGGCGCATGTCGGTGACCACCGGCGCGAGCAGGTGCGGAATGCCTTCGTAGACCGACATCTCGAGCATCTTGGGATCGATCATCAGCAGCCGGACGTCGCGCGCCTCGGCCTTGTACAGCAGGCTCAGGATCATCGCGTTGATGCCGACCGACTTGCCCGAACCCGTGGTGCCCGCGACCAGCACGTGCGGCATCTTCGCAAGATCGGCCACCACCGGGTTGCCGACGATGTCCTTGCCGAGGCCCATGGTGAGCATCGACTTGCCTTCGTTGTAGATCTGCGAGCCGAGGATTTCGCTGAGCTTGATCGACTGCCGCTTGGCATTGGGCAGTTCGAGCGCCATGAAATTCTTGCCGGGAATGGTCTCGACCACGCGGATCGACACCAGCGAGAGCGAGCGTGCGAGGTCTTTCGCGAGGTTGACGATCTGCGAGCCCTTGACGCCGGTGGCCGGTTCGATCTCGTAGCGCGTGATCACCGGACCGGGCGAAGCGAGCACCACGCGGACCTCGACGCCGAAGTCCTTGAGCTTCTTCTCGATCAGGCGCGAGGTCATCTCCAGCGTGTCGGCCGAAACGGTCTCCTGGCGCGTCTGCGCGGCGTCGAGCAGGTCGACCTGCGGCAGCTTGCTGTCGGGCAGTTCGCGGAACAGCGGCTTCTGGCGTTCCTTGGCGACGCGGTCGCTGCGCGGCACCTCGGCCAGGGCGGGCTCGATCTGCACCGGCGGCGAAGGGGCGCGGCGCTTGGCGCGCGGCACGACGCGCAGTTCTTCGTCGGGCGACTCGAGTTCGCCGCCGTGAAAGCCGGAAGCCACTTCCTCGCGTTCGCGCACGGCCTGCTTGCCCATCGCGATGTCCTGGGCGATCTCGCGCTTCTCGCGCCGCGACTCGAACAGCGAATAGACGCGCGAGCCGATGCGTTCGGCGATCTGGCTCCACGAAAAGCGGAACACCAGTGCCGAGCCGATCACGCCGCCCGCGATGGCGATCAGCGCCGAGCCGGTGAAGCCCATCCACTTCACGCTCAGCGGCCCGACGAAGTAGCCGAGGATTCCGCCGCCATGGCCGGGCAGGCGGAATTCGAGCCGGTAGAGACGCGACCATTCGAGCACCGCACTGGCACACAGCAGCAGCAGCAGGCCGAACCAGAATGCCAGGCGGCTGCGATTGAAACGGCCGCGGGGCGGCTGGTCGGCAGGCGCCGTCTCGCCGCCGCGCAGCCATCCGGCCAGCGACGACAGCCACACGCGCAGGCCGGCCGCCAGGCACCACCAGACCGAGTAGCCGGCCAGGAAATAGCTCGCATCGGCCAGCCACGCGCCGATGCGGCCGCCCCAGTTCTTGATGTCACCGCCGGTGCCCGATGTTGACCAGGCCGCATCCGAGGGCGTGAAGCTCAGCATGGCGAGCAGCCAGAACAAGAGGAGGACGAAGCCGGCGATCAGCGTGATCTCGTGCGCAAAGCGCATCGCGCGCTGCCGCACCGGCTGCGACTCGGCAGACGACGATGTCTGTTGAAGGGTATTGAGCGAGTAGGTCATGGGCGACAGGACGACCGGCCCGCGCGCGCGAGCCGATGACCTATGGAAACTACAACGAAGTCGATCGCGGCCGCGTTGTCAGGGCCGGCGACATGAAGGCCGGTGCGCTGCAGCGCCGCCGGCCGGAGAATCAGGCGAGCGATGAGAGTCGTTCCTTGACGATCATCGACCCGTCGGGTTGGGTCTGCACGAAACCGCGCTCCTCGAGGTCCTTCATGACGCGGCTCACCATTTCGCGCGAGGCGCCAACCATCTTGGCCAGATCCTGGCGCGAGATCTTGTCGCGCACCTTGAGATTGCCGGCGCCATCGTCGATCGCGAACTCGAGCAGGGAACGCGCCACGCGGCCGTAGACGTCCATCAGCGCGAGCGATTCGATCTTGCGATCCGCATGGCGCAGGCGCGCGACCAGGCCGCGCATGATGTTGTACGACATCGAGGAATTCTCGGGCAGGCAACGCGCGAACGCCTCGCGGCCGAGCATGAGCACGTCGGTCTGCACTTCGGTGCGCACGGTCGCGGAATGCGGCTCGTCGTCGATCATGCTCATTTCCCCGATATAGTCGCCAGGCTGCAGTGTGGCGAGGATCACCTCACGGCCGCGGCTGTCGGTGCTCATCACGCGGGCTCGCCCGGTCAGGATGATGTAGAGCGCATCGGACTTCTTGCCCTGCTCGACCACCACCTCGGCGCGCTTGAAGCGTTTCTTGATGATCGCATCCGCAATGCTCGCGGATTGCGTTGGCGTCAACGCAGCGAACAGCGGCACGCGGCGAAGCAATTCAAGGTTGGAAAGCATCGACATTCATCAATCCCCGAGTACCGTGCGATTCGCAAACCCATGGATTAATACAATCGCACGCATTGAAAACACCCCACGCCCGGTCTTGAACCGAACGGTGATACTCCATATCTATCACCCTGAAAATGTACACGCTGCTGCAGCGTAACTGATAGGTTTTCTACGCATCATGTCCACCCCACGCCACGCGAAGGTCCTCATTCTCGGCTCCGGCCCGGCCGGCTATACCGCGGCCGTCTATGCGGCCCGTGCCAATCTTCAACCCATGCTGATCACCGGCATCGCCCAGGGCGGCCAGCTCATGACGACGACCGAGGTCGACAACTGGCCGGCCGACGTCCACGGCGTGCAGGGACCGGATCTGATGCAGCGCTTCCTGGAACATGCCGAGCGCTTCAAGACGCAGATCGTCTTCGACCACATCAACAAGGTCGACCTGAGCAAGCGCCCGTTCACCCTCAGCGGCGATACCGACACCTACACCTGCGACGCGTTGGTGATCGCCACCGGCGCCTCGGCCAAGTACCTCGGGCTGGACTCCGAGCAGCACTTCATGGGCCGCGGCGTGTCGGGCTGCGCCACCTGCGACGGCTTCTTCTACCGCGACCAGGAAGTCTGCGTGATCGGCGGCGGCAACACGGCCGTGGAAGAGGCGCTGTATCTGTCGAACATCGCCAGCAAGGTCACGCTGGTCCATCGGCGTGACAAGTTCAGGGCCGAGCCGATTCTGATCGACAAGCTCAACGAAAAGGCGGCAGAGGGCAAGATCGAGCTCAAGGTTCACAACACGCTGGACGAGGTGCTGGGCGACGACTCGGGCGTGACCGGCATCCGCCTCAAGAACACCCAGACCGGCGCCACAGAACAGCTCGACCTCAAGGGCTGCTTCATCGCCATCGGCCACCATCCGAATACCGACATCTTCCACGGCCAGCTGGAAATGAAGGACGGCTACATCCTGACCAAGGCGGGCCTGCAGGGCTTTGCGACCATGACCAGCGTGCCTGGCGTGTTCGCGGCCGGTGATGTGCAGGACCACGTGTACCGACAGGCGATCACCAGCGCGGGCACGGGCTGCATGGCGGCGCTCGATGCGCAGCGCTTCCTCGAACAAGAATAGAGCTCGCCCCCAGGCTGCGCGCACTTCGTGTCGCTTCGCCTACCCCCTGCCGGGGGCAACACCGGCGGACCGGCTGAGCCGGATCCGCGGTGTTTCACCAACGGGCCTGACTGCGCCGGCCGTAGCTGCATGACGGGTCGGCTATAATCTTTGGCTTTGCTGAATCTGGCGCCTTGGTGCGTCCCGGCAAGTCGGGGTACCGCCACCCGTTTCTGGCGAGGTCAAGCTGCAAACCACCCCGAACGCCCACAGCGTTCCGTCAAAGGTGCCAGCTGTTCAAGAAAGAGTGTCCTCATGGCACGCGTATGCGAAGTAACGGGCAAGGGCCCGATGGTCGGAAACAACGTTTCCCACGCCAACAACAAAACCAAGCGCCGGTTCCTGCCGAACCTGCAATACCGTCGTTTCTGGGTCGAGACCGAAAACCGCTGGGTTCGCCTGCGTGTTTCGAGCGCCGCATTGCGGCTGATCGACAAGAACGGCATCGACGCCGTGCTCGCAGACATGCGCGCACGCGGCCAAGCCTAAGGAGCTGAATCATGGCAACGAGCAAAGGCGGACGCGAAAAGATCAAGCTGGAATCCACCGCGGGTACCGGCCACTTCTATACCACCAGCAAAAACAAGAAGACGATGCCTGAAAAGATGTCGATCATGAAGTTCGACCCCAAGGCACGCAAGCACGTCGAATACAAGGAAATCAAGCTGAAGTAATTCGGCTGGCTCCAATAAAAAAACCCGCTGAGATCCAGCGGGTTTTTTATTGTCCGCCACGTTCGTGGCCGGCGAAGCCTGGGGGCGAGCGTCAAGCTCTTGCGGAACGCAGACGGGTGGAAAACTCCCGCAAGCCGGCGATGCCACTGGCTTCCGCCCGATGGCACCAGGCGGCCAGATCGGCCGCCAGCTGCTCGCGCGATTGCGAGGTGTTGAGCCACAGCTGCCGCAGCTCTTCGCGCATCGTCACCATCTTGTCGAGCACCGGGTGGGCGGCACGTGCCTGCACCAGGTGCGAACGCGCGGCTGCGGGCACCTTGTCGTCGTCGCGGTGCAGCCAGCGCTTGGCGGCCTTCAGCACCGACAGGTCGGCGCCCTTGGCCTTGAGCTGCGCCAGTTCGCCCTTGGTGGTGCGGCGCATTTCACGCGCATAGCGCGCCATGACTTCGTAGCGGTTGGCGATGACGGCCTCGAGGGTCTGCGCGTCGGCCACCGGCTGGATATCGCCGATCTGCAGCTTCGGCGGCACCTTCTTGACCTTGGCCCAGCCGATCTTCTGCATCATGCAGATGTAGATCCAGCCGATGTCGAATTCGTACTTCTTGACCGAGAACTTCGCCGAGGTCGGATAGGTGTGGTGATTGTTGTGCAGCTCTTCGCCACCGATGATCACGCCCCAGGGCGATACGTTGCGGCTCGCGTCGGGTGCCTCGAAATTGCGATAGCCCCAGTAATGCCCGATGCCGTTGATGATGCCGGCCGCGGTGATCGGGATCCAGAGCATCTGGACCGCCCAGACCGCCATGCCGAGCGCACCGAAGAGCGCCAGGTTGATGATCAGCATCAGGCCCACGCCCTGCCAGCTGTAGCGCTCGTACAGATTGCGCTCGAGCCAGTCGTCCGGCGTGCCGTGGCCGTAGCGCTCCATCGTTTCCTTGTTCTTCGACTCGGCGCGATACAGCTCGGCGCCGCGCCACAGCACTTCGTCGATGCCCTTGACCTGCGGGCTGTGCGGGTCTTCCTCGGTTTCGCATTTGGCGTGGTGCTTGCGATGGATCGCCACCCATTCCTTGGTGACCATGCCGGTCCCGAGCCAAAGCCAGAAACGGAAGAAATGCGAGGGAATCGGGCCGAGGTCCATGGCCCGGTGCGTTTGCGTGCGGTGCAGGAAGATCGTGACCGCCGCGATCGTGATGTGCGTGGTGACAAGCGTGTACAGCACGACCTGCCACCAGGTGAGATCCCATAAGCCGTGTCCGAGCCAGTCGATGGCCGCGCTCAGAACGGCAGAGTCAGGGGGCAACATTGAGTTCGGTACTCCATGGCCGCACGAAGGTGCAGCCTTCAGGTAATCAGCAATTTTAAAGGTTCGGCCCCGAAAAGGGGTCTAAATCCTTGATCGATTGTGAGTTTTCCCCCTTCTTTGGGGCCGCGCCCCTACTTCCGGTTCCACACGGCGGCAAAGAAGCCGTCGGTGGCGTGGCGGTGTGGCCAGAGCCGCAGGTAGCGCGTGCCGGCGTCACCGCCCGCGCACAGGCCTTCGGCGGCAGCCACCTTGAGGCCGGTCAGCAGCGGCGCGACCTCCTGAACCTCGAAATCGGGGTTCGCGGCGCCAAAGGTCTCGGCAATGGCTTCGTTTTCTTCCGGCAGCAGGCTGCAGGTCGCATAAACCAACCGGCCACCGGCTTTCACGAGGCGCGAGGCGCTCTGCAGGATGGCGGTCTGCTTGGCGGTCAACTCCTGGACCGACTGCGGCGACTGGCGCCATTTCAGGTCGGGATTGCGCCGCAGCGTGCCGAGGCCCGAACAGGGCGCATCGACCAGCACGCGGTCGATCTTGCCCGCCAGCCGCTTGACCCGGTCGTCGCGCTCATGGGCGATCGCGGCGGGATGGACGTTCGAGAGCTTGCTGCGCGCCAGGCGGGGCTTGAGCGCATCGAGCCGGTGGCCGGACGTGTCGAAGGCATAGAGCCGGCCCGTGTTGCGCATCGTGGCGCCGATCGCCAGTGTCTTGCCGCCTGCACCGGCGCAAAAATCCACCACCATTTCACCGCGCTTGGCGTCGAGCACCAGTGCGAGCAGCTGGGAGCCTTCGTCCTGGACCTCGACCGCGCCGCGCACGAAGGCATCGAGCTTGGTGAGGGCCGGCTTGCCTTCGATGCGAAGTCCCCAGGGCGAGAACGGCGTCGCTGCGGCCGGGATGGCGGCCTGCGCAAGTTCCTTCTGCACGTCGGGGCGCTTGTCGGTGAGCGCGTTGACGCGCAGGTCGAGCGGTGCCGGCTGTTGCAGGCTGCGCACCAGCGGCCAGAACTCGGCGCCGAGTTGCGCCTTGAGCGGCGCCACCAGCCATTCCGGCAGGTTGTGGCGGTGGCGTTCGAGGAGATCGTCCTCCTTGACGCCGTCGCAGTTGTCGAGCCAGCGCTTCTCTGTATCGTTGAGCGCGCTCTTGAGGAAATCGCGCGGGCCGTGAAAGCCCAGAATGGCCATGCGCCGCTCCTTCGACCCGCTGCCCGAGGGCGACAGGTGATCGAACAGCAGCTTCTTGCGCAGCACGGTGTAGACCGTCTCGGCCAGCGTGGCACGCTCGCGCGGCCCCAGCTCGCGGTGGTCGCGAAAGAAGCGGGAAACGACCTGATCGGCAGGATGATCGAATTTGAGGACCAGGCCGACCAAATCGGCGCAGGCCTCGAGCAGGGCTTTGGGGTGCATGCCCCATTGTCTCAGCGGCGGCGCCCTGCCAGTCCCGGCCTCCCAGCCTCGAACCCTTCGAAAGAATCGACCCCCATGAAAGACGACGACCTCCCTCCCCTGATCGAAACGCCGCCCGGCCGCTACCGCCATTACAAAGGCGGCGAGTACGAAGTGCTCGGCACCGTTCGCCACAGCGAGACGCTGGAACCGATGACCTTGTACCGCGCGCTCTATGGCCAGCGCGGCCTCTGGGTGCGGCCTGCGGCGATGTTCGGCGAGACCGTGGACATCGATGGCCTTCGGCGCCCGCGATTCGTCAAGCTGGCGTAGCAGGCGCAGGTCGCGCCAGCCATGCCGCGATCGCCTGCGGGTAAACCCGATGCTCGTGCGCCAGCACACGGGCCGCGAGCGTATCGGCCGTGTCGTCCGGCATCACCGGCACCGCCGCCTGCGCCAGGATCGGGCCGTGATCGAGTTCGACCGTGACCTCGTGCACCGTCAACCCCGCCACGCGGCAGCCCGCCTCGATGGCGCGCTGATGAGTACGCAATCCGGGAAAGGCCGGCAGCAGCGACGGATGGATGTTGAGAAGCCGGCCTTCGTAGTGCGCGACAAAGGCCGGCGTGAGGATGCGCATGAATCCCGCGAGCACCACCAGCGTCGGCGCCTGGGCGTCGATCGCCCGCGCCAGCGCGCCATCGAAGGCCTCGCGGGTATCGAAATCCTTGTGCGCGACCACCTCTGTCGCAATGCCCTGCGCGCGCGCGATGGCCAGGCCCGCGGCATCGGCCTTGTTGCTGATGACGGCAGCGATGCGCGCATCGAAACGCCGAGCCCAGCCCTCGCGCTCCGCGGCGCGCACGATGGCAGCCATGTTGGAGCCGCTGCCGGAGATCAGGATCACGATGTTCTTCATATGGGAGGCGGGATTATCCGTGTCCGTCCTGGTCACGCCGTTTGTCGCGGCGCGGACAGCCTTCTTTCGCACGACCGTGCTAAAACCGGCCATTCCCAAAGACACGCCGCAGGCGCGGCGTTCGATCAACACAGCGAGGCACGCATGGATTTGAGCTTCACGCCCGAAGAACAGAAGTTCCGCGAAGAGATTCGCGCCTGGGTCAAGGACAACCTTCCCCCAGACATCTCCCACAAGGTGCACAACGCCCTGGACCTCACGCGCGACGATCTGCAGCGCTGGGCCAAGATCCTCGGCAAGAAGGGATGGCTCGGCTACGGCTGGCCCAAGGAATTCGGCGGCCCGGGATGGACTGCGATCGAGAAGCACCTGTTCGAGGAAGAAACCGCGCTGGCCGGCGCGCCGCGCATCGTCCCCTTCGGGCCGGTGATGGTCGCACCGGTGATCCAGGCCTTCGGCAACGCCGAGCAGCAAAAGCGCTTCCTGCCCGGCATCGCGAGCGGCGAGGTGTGGTGGAGCCAGGGCTACAGCGAACCGGGTTCCGGCTCCGACCTCGCCTCGGTGAAGACCAAGGCCGAGCGCCAGGGAAACAAATACATCGTCAACGGCCAGAAGACCTGGACCACGCTCGGCCAGTACGGCGAATGGATCTTCTGCCTGGTGCGCACCAGCAACGAAGGCAAGCCGCAGACGGGCATCAGCTTTCTGCTGATCGACATGAAGTCGCCAGGCGTCACCGTGCGTCCCATCAAGTTGCTCGACGGCGGCCACGAGGTCAACGAAGTCTGGTTCGACAACGTCGAGGTGCCGGCAGAGAACCTGATCGGAGAAGAAAACAAGGGCTGGACCTATGCCAAGCACCTGCTGAGCCACGAACGCACCAACATCGCCGACGTCAATCGCGCCAAGCGCGAACTGGAGCGGCTCAAGCGGCTCGCCAAGAGCGAAGGCGTATGGGAAGACACGCGCTTTCGCGACGAGATCGCCAAGCTCGAGGTCGACATCGTCGCGCTCGAAATGCTGGTGCTGCGCGTGCTGTCGGCCGCCACTTCCGGCAAGAACTCGCTCGACATCGCGGGCCTGCTCAAGATCAAGGGCAGCGAGATCCAGCAACGCTATACCGAACTCATGATGCTGGCCGGCGGCCCCTACGCGCTGCCGCTGGTGCGCGAAGCGATGGAGGCTGGCTGGCAGGGCGACTTCCCTGGCGGCCATGTGCAGCTGGCGCCGCTCGCCACGACCTACTTCAACATGCGCAAGACCACCATCTACGGCGGCAGCAACGAGGTGCAACGCAACATCGTCGCCCAGACCGTGCTGGGCTGACAAGGAAACCGACATGGACTTCGATTTTTCAGACGATCAGCAGCAGCTGCGCGACGCCGTCGCCAAGTGGGTCGAGAAGGGCTACGGCTTCGAACGCCGCCGTGCGACGGAGGCCGCAGGAGGCTTCTCGCGCGAAGCCTGGGACGAACTGGCCGAGCTGGGCCTGGGCGGCCTCTACATCCCGGAAGACGAGGGCGGCATGGGCATGGGCCCGGTCGAGGGCATGGTCGTGATGGAGGAGTTGGGCCGAGGCATCGTGCTGGAGCCGCTCGCGCAATCCTTCGTGGCCGGCGCCGTGCTCGCGGGCCACGCCGACCCCGACACCAAGGACAACTGGCTGCCGCGCATCGCGGGCGGACAGGCGCTGGTCGCACTGGCCTGGCAAGAGCGCAAGGCACGCTACCGGCTCGACCAGTGCGAGGCCAAGGCCGTCAAGGCGGGCGACGGCTGGACGCTGAGCGGCAGCAAGAGTCTGGTGCCGGCCGGCGACGAGGCCGATGCCTTCCTCGTGCCCGCGCAGCTCGACGGTCGCATCGCGCTCTTCCTGGTCGAGCGCGCCGCCGATGGCGTCGCGGCACGGGGCTACGGCACGCAGGACGGCAGCCGCGCGGCCGAGGTCGTTTTCGACAAGGCCGCCGCCGTGCTGGTCGCGCGGGACGGCCTGCCCGTGCTCGAGCACGCGGTCGACATCGGCATCGCTACCGCCTGCGCCGAGGCCATCGGCGTGATGGACCGGACGCTTGCGATCACCGTCGAGTACATGAACACGCGCAAGCAGTTCGGCGTCGCGATCGCCAGCTTCCAGGCGCTGCGCCATCGCGTCGCCGACATGAAGATGCAGCTCGAACTGGCGCGCTCGATGAGCTATTACGCCAGCCTCAAGCTCAATGCGCCGGCGGCCGAGCGCCGGCAGGCGTTGGCACGTGCCAAGTACCAGCTGGGCGTCTCGATGCGCTTCGTCGGCCAGCAGGCGGTGCAGCTGCACGGCGGCATCGGCGTGACCGACGAATACATCGTGAGCCACTACTTCCGCAAGCTGACGCAACTCGAGATGACATTCGGCGACACGCTGCATCATCTCGGCGAAGTGTCGGGGCGCATGCAGGACACGGCCGGCGTCTTCGCCTGATCGACGGCCGCGGCGCTTGTCGCGACCTCGCACAACGCCCGCCGGCCTCGCGCATGCGGGCGTTTTCTTTTTCATTGAACAGGACCCGTCATGCAAACTCGCCGCCATCTGATCGGCCTCGGCCTCGCCTCCACCATGCTCGCTGCCTGCTCCACCACGCCGACATCCGCGGACCTGCTGCCGATCGTCTTCGTGCATGGCAACGGCGATTCGGCCGCGCTGTGGCAGACCACGATCTGGCGTTTCGAATCGAACGGCTGGCCGCGCGACCGGCTGTTCGCGTCCGATCAGCCCTTCCCGCTGGCGCGCGACGACGACGCCATGGCGCAGCCGGGGCGAAGCTCGGCGGCCGAATCGATGGCCTTCCTGAAAGCCGAAGTCGATCGCGTGCTGAAGACCACCGGCGCCAGCCAGGTCATCCTGATCGGCAACTCGCGCGGCGGCAATGCCATCCGCAACTACATACAGAATGGCGGCGGCGATCGTGTCGTCAGCCAGGTGGTGCTCGGCGGCAATCCGGCCCATGGCATCTGGGCCGTCAAGGGGCTGCACGAGGGCAGCGAATTTTCCGGCCTGAGCCCGTTCATGCGGCAGCTCAACCAGCCGAAAAACGCCGCCGGCGACGAGGTCACGCCCGGCGTGAAATGGCTGACCGTGCGCTCCGACAACAACGACAAATATGCGCAGCCCGACGGGGTATGGATCGGTGCCAAAGGCACGCCGACGAACATCGGTTTCGACGGCCCCGCGCTCAAGGGTGCGAGCAATGTGGTGATCCCGCGGCTCGATCATCGCGAGACCTCCTTCTCGCCGGCTGCCTTCGAGGCCGCCTGGCGCTTCCTGACAGGATCGCCGCCGCGCACGCTGCAACCAGTGGCCGAGGCACAGGCCACGTTGTCGGGCCGGGTCACGGGCCTGGGGCTCGATCCGCACGATCCCGCGAGCGGCGACTTTGCCGACAACCTGCCGCTGGCCGGCGCACAGTTGGCGATTTTCGCAGTCGACGCTACGACCGGCATGCGACAGGGCGCCGCGGCCCGGACGCAGACCATCGCGGCCGACGGCCGCTGGGGGCCCTTCATCGCGCGACCGGACACCGCCTACGAATTCGTGCTGAGCGCGCCGGGCTACGCGACGACGCACATCTACCGCAGCCCTTTTCCCCGATCGAGCAGCGTGGTGCAACTGTGTCCGCAGCGCATCGCCGAAGCCGACCGCGCCGCCAAGGCCCTGGTCATCTTCACGCGACCGCGCGGCTATTTCGATGCCCAGCGCGACACGATGCGCTTCGACGGCCAGACCACGCTGCCCGGCGTGCCGCCGCAGGGTGCGGGCGTCTCGAGCGCGAAGCTCAAGCTGACAAGCGATGAGGCGCGCACCGTGCCGGCCGAATTCAACGGCGAACGCGTGGTGGGCCGGACCTGGCCGCTGGCGCGGGGCGAAGTCAGCGTGCTCGAGTTGAGCTACTGAGCCACTGAGCTTCCGAGCACCGCGCGTTCGGCCACCGCGCCGGCGCCGCATTCATTTCTCCTGATCCTTTCTTCCCGGTTTTCCTGCGATCCGCAAAGCCGATGCTTGAGGAATCGCAGCCTCGCCGCCTGGCGGAATCCGCTGCCTGGCACGCGTCGGTCCCAAGGAGACCGTCATGAACGAAGAAGAAACAACCAGCGACGAAGAATTCACGAACTGGCGTGGACGATTCATCTCACTGGCCGAAGACGTTTGCCGGGAACGCGGAGAGCCGGCCATGGCGGTCGTCGACGACCCCGACAACTATCTCTTGCTGGACCTCGAGGTCGATGGCATGACCTTCCACATCCTGCATTTTCCGGATGCCATGGAACGGCTCGTCGTGCACTGCCGGCTCGGCACCGTACCGGCTGCGCAAGATACCGGCATCCTCGCGGGCGCCCTCATGAGCAACATGCCACTGGCCTATTCGCACGCCGGCATGTTCGCGGTCGACACGAAGACCGACGAGCTCGTCTACAGCACCGTCGAATCGCTGCGCGAACTCACGGCCGAACAGCTGCTGCGGAACATATCGACGATGGTCACCGCCGCCGAGCCCTGGTCCCGGCATTGCACACGGCCATCGGCCTAGCAGGCCATCGGCCTTTCGTTTCCCTTCCCGCCTTTCATACACAAGGAGACAGCCTTGGATGCAATCCTGCCCGCTCGCCGGGACTTTCTGAGACTCGCGCGCCAGACGCTCGTGCGATTCGGCGCGGACCCCGCGGCGCTCGAGGCGCCGCAAATGGACGTCGAGGCCAAGATCGGCATCGAGTTCGTTGTCGAAGGGGTGGGCTTCGTGCTCGTCCACAACACGGACCCGCAGATCGACAACCTGATATTGGTCAGTTGCGCATTCGGTCCTTTACCCATCAGCGCGGCGCGCGAAAGCTGCGTGCGCCTGCTCGAAGCCAACTATGAACTCTCCGCGCTGCTGCTGACCGGCTTTGCACTCGACGAGGCCGGGAATTGCGTCTACACGCATTCGTGCGCGATGCCGCTCTGGGACGACGAGAGCATGGCCGCGCTGATCGAAGGCATGGCAGCCCTGGCCCTGCGATGGCGCAATGGCGGGATTCTCGATGCCGAAGGGCTCGGCACGCTCACGAATCACGCCATGCCGGCCGTTCCGTCTGCATTCGCATGACCACTTCATCGCCTCGATAGCGCTGCGCAACGCCACCTATCTCGGCACAAAGGACAACCCCAAGGAATTTTCATGCAGAACATCCCCTCATCGCCCCCCTCCATCCAAGCCTCGCGCTCCAACTATCCGCCAGTTCAAGGAGGACATAAACCGGGACCCAAACTGAAAGCAAGGGCAACCCAAGTCCAGCAGGGTCAGGATCCCAGGTTTAAGAAAGTACCTGCGCGACAGGATATCCGGCGGCCCAACACCACGGAAAGGATGAAGAAGCAAACCACGGTCGTCGACATCCAGAAGGCCTACTCGATTTCCACTTCCAAGATCGCCAGTCCGTCGAAGCCGATTCCGTCGAGTGCGCTGCAACAGTCGTACAACCTCGAGAAAACCCAATGGAGCACGCGCTACGCGAAAGACAAGAACTTCAGGGCGAAAGTCGATGTCTATCATGACGGGCGCACAGCGCTCATCGCAGACATCGCGGCACGGAGGATCAACCCCGAGCAGATCAAGACTCGCAGCATGGAACTCGGACGACAGCTGAGCGTCATTTACGAGCAGGTCAGCGAACATGGGCCGTGGAATCCGGACTCGGAGCGGCGCATCGCGGCTGGAGGCTGCCACTATGCGAACTGGTCCATCAGGGCCAACTACCTTCAACAGGCTCCGGGAATTGCGCGATCCGCGTTCATTCTTGCGGTAGACGTGGCTCTGGCGGCTGCCTCCCTCGAGATGGCCCAGTTCGATCCGGCGCAATATTGGATGGCTGCCATCAATGCAACAGCCGTCATGGCGCAGGGCTTCGCGTTCTATTGGGTGCCCTTGAAGCAGGCCGAAGGCCAGAGTGTCGACGTGGCACTTCGCAGCCACAACGGGCCGGAATACCAACCCAATCTCAGTGCCTCGGTACTGGTCCTGGAGGACGCCTCGATCGGTCAACTGCAGGGCACGAAGCTTCTGGAAGACCGAATTGCGTTCTTGAGAAGCCTCAAAGGTTCGGAGGGCGACAGAATGTGGGATCACATCAAGATCCTCAGGACCGAATACGAATCTCTCCATGAGCAGATCACGGCACTCGGGGAACAGAATGCAGAACATGTCAGCCGAGCCAACGCTCGCATTTATGACCGGACCAAGAAGCTCATCAACCGGTTTGTGGAGCTTGACAACGAAATAAAGCTTCTTGCGAAATTCGCCCGGAATCTGAACACGGACAAAGCCATCGATGCAGAAATCGACAGGCTCGAGAGCAAGCTTGCGGCCGAGCGCATCTACGTCACGCTCAGTCATCAGCTCAACCAAGGCAACAGCAAGAATTTCCGAAACCTCTTCAATATCGCCACGGCCGTGTTCGGGCTCGCTTCCAATGTCGCTGGAGCTTCCGCCATCGGCAACACGGGGATGCAGGTCGCGGCACTCGTCAGCCAGATCGGCCAGGTTCTTGGCTACAACCTGTTTCACCGATGGACGGCGGGATCTGACTACAAATCGCTCCTGACAGTCCAGTTCCAGCTGACCGCGCTCACAGGGGTCGGCAATCTTGCGCCCAAGGATGACAAGTTCAACCCAGCGCGGCTCGATCAGATCGTGATAGGCCCGATGCAGCGGCGCGTCACTCACTTCAAGAATGCGCTCGAATTCGATCGAACGATCTATCGGGCAGCATTCCTCACTGCGCTTTCGGATGCCGAAGGCAACATGCCGAATGGCTCTTACCAGCGCTCAGTCCTCTTCTTCTCCGAATGCAAGACACCCGAGGCTCGTCAAGGCTATTTGAAGAGCGCAAGCAAGCTCAAATCCATCACCCCCGAGGGGGCCAGGAAAGCGCAGGCGATCCTGATTCTTTACGAAGAGAACGAAAAGAACATCAAGCATCTGAACGAGGGCAAACTCGACGAACTCCTGAGCGATCGGAGCACGCTCCCAGACGACTCGAAGGCCATATTCCAAGGCGCCTTGCTGTGCGCACAAAGCCACGGCGTCGAACATAAGTCCGAGGACAACAGACTTGCCGAGCTGAAAGGGTTGACGGAAAGTCTCAGCGACCTGGCGTCGGTCAACCAGGCGGCCCAAAAGGTTGGTCAGAACTTCCTTCTGGTCGCTGCCGGACCTGCCACGCCCTTGGCGTTCAAGTTGATCACCAACGCGATCCAGAGCTTCGCGTACGGATTCGCCTCTGCCAACTTCCCAACGGGCACGGATTCGTGGCAGGCGCTGAATTCGACCGCGCTGAATTCGACCGCCGACACTTTTGCCGACTACGCAACGCGCAAGCAGATCATCAACATCGTCGGTGGCGTGGGAAGTTCGGCCGCGATCGTGGGCTCGATAGTCGGCCTTTTCATCGCCTATTCAGCACACGAGAATATCGCGACAAAGGAACTCCATCGCGGACGCGACCGCGAGCGCGGCGCCGCCATGCCGAATGCAGGCATCCTGGACTACCGGTTCAGCAACGCCCTCTTCGGTGATCACAAACCGACCGGCTTCAAAACGCTTGCCGCCACACAGATTCCGGACGCCGATCGGCCGGATCCCGTGGGCTATGACCGCAAGGCGACGCTCCTGAGCGACGCCTGGGAACAAATGAAGGCACCGGCCAACACTCCGCTGTGGAAGTATCTGCAACTTGATCCTGCGCAGTTCGATATCCAGACCCTCGAGGAGGCGGACGCTTTGGCCGCCGCATATCAGCAGAAGCTCCAGGCGTACGCGCTTGAACTGAATGCGGACAATGCCCCGGACAACAAACCAAGCACCAGCAACCAGCCACAGCGCAGCAGAAATGCGTCCAGGGCGGGCGCTCGGCTTTCGTTTGGCAAGGACGTCATCATCGACATCGAGTCCCGGGTCGATCCCGGGCCGACGCCCGTCCCACGCATCAGGAAGCATGGCGCCGTGAACCCCAGGACAACAATACCTCCCTTGCGTCTCGTGCAACGCGAAATCAGTGTTTCGGAGAGCAGCAAAAGCAGACTTTCGACGGGCCGCCGCGCCAGGAAGGTTTCGTTTGCAGCGGAATCCGAGAATGCCATCACCGGACTCGACTCGCCGCGCAGCCATTCCAACAACAGGACGCCCAGGACGCGTTTTTCGAGAGTTGGCCAGCCTGCGCAGGCGACGACGCCTCGGACTCCAAGAGGAGGGATTCTTCTTACGCCACGCGGGGCCATCTCGCTCATCGACAGCGTCATCGACATCATTGACGAAAACGATAACGAAGAGGTCGCCGAGTCAAAGCGCTTTCTTGTCGACTACAAGTTCGTGAACGTGAACAACTGGAAGGTCCGCGAAGCGGAAGAGAAAGAGGAGCTCAGCGCCATGGACGATCTCTTCAGGGACATGACAGCCATCGTCGACGACAACGCCGCAGACGAAACAGATCAGTATTATTTGGACTTTGTTCGTTTGCATGAGCCCTTGATTGACGATTCGTCGGAGAGCGACGCCGAAGACTCATCCGCAGAGAACGTTGCCAACAGCTCACCCTCGCAGAGCGATGCCGAGGACTCTTCCTCGGGGCGCAAATCAGAAAACAAGAAATTCGGTATCCAGGCGGTTTCCGACCACGATGATTCGTCCGGAGAAATCGAAGCGCGGAAAGCACCCATTCCATCGGAGGCGCCACGGCGCAGTGAATCGAGCGACTCGTCCATTGATTCGACTGACTATCGCCGCAACATACTGACTCAACTGGGTCAGGTGCATGACGAAATGATCGTTCCCGATCTGCCGGCCATCTATCTGAAGACGAAGCGATCGGTGTGGCACAACCTGTCGCAGCTTCACGCGAACATCGAAAATACTCGATTTATCGGACTGCTCTCGAGCCAGGAGATGGTGGCGTGCATGCATCTCGCGATCGCCATCGCCAAAAACCCCGATACGGACAGGCTGGCGAAGCAAAACGCCAACAACGTATTGCAAGCGATCAGAGGCGAGAACGCTCAACGCCAGGCCGAGAAGAAACAATGACCTTCACGTCCCTATAAAGGCTGCAGGCGTCTGCGCCGGGATGGGCACACGAGGCCCTACCCGTGCAACCTCGAACTGTGCGGCAGATGCGCCATCAGAAACTCCATCTGGTCCGCCAGGATGCGGCGGTTGCGCAGAATGAAGTCTTCCCACAGGCTCGGCACGTAGGGCGCATAGAGCAGCGGCATGTTCGCCTGCTCGGGCGTGCGGCTGCTCTTGCGGTGGTTGCAGGGCTTGCAGGCCGTGACCACGTTCATCCAGGTGTCGATGCCGTTCTGCGCGAAGGGGATGATGTGCTCGCGCGTGAGCTCCTCTTCGTGGAAGTGGCCGCCGCAGTAGGCGCAGACGTTGCGGTCGCGCGCGAAGAGCTTGCTGTTGGTGAGGCCCGGGCGCTGCGTGAAGGGGTTGATGCGCGGCACGCCCTTGGTGCCAATGATGCTGTTGACGACGATCTGCGACTGCTCGCCCGTCACCGCGTTGTGACCGCCGCGAAACAGCGCGATCTCGCCGCCGGCTTCCCAGCGCACCTCCTCGGCCGCGTAGTGGATCACCGCCTGCTCGAGCGAAATCCACGATTGGGGCAGCCCTTGGGCCGACAACTTCAAGACCTTCACCACACGCCTCCTCAAGAACAGGAAGAACCTCGGAAAGACCAGGACATCGCACCCGCCGAAGGGCTTGCCGATGACGCACTGCGTCACAATATACCGGCTTTGTGACAAAACGCGCTGACATGCCCATTCGGCGGGCAGGACGCGCTATCAAAAAGATATCGATCGATGCAGGTTTTCCGAGGCTTCAGGCATCCGGGCGTGGCGCCGGCCTGCGCGCTGACCATTGGCAATTTCGACGGCGTGCACCGCGGTCACCAGGCCATGCTCGCGCTGCTCCACACCGAGGCGCGCCAGCGCGGGCTGCCGAGCTGCGTGCTGACCTTCGAGCCGCATCCGCGCGACTATTTCGCCGCCCTCAGCAAGCGGCCCGAGCTTGCGCCGGCACGCATCGGCACCTTGCGCGACAAGCTCACCGAGTTGGCCGCATGCGGCGTGGCGCAAACCATCGTGCTGCCCTTCGATGCCCGGCTCGCGTCGCAATCACCCGACGAATTCATCCAGCATGTGCTGATCGAGGGGCTGGGCGCGCGCTACGTGCTGGTGGGCGACGACTTCCGCTTCGGCGCCAGGCGGGCCGGCGACTACGCCATGCTCGACAAGGCCGGCGAAACACAGGGCTTCGACGTGGCGCGCATGAACAGCTACGAGGTTCATGGCCTGCGCGTGTCGAGCTCCGCGGTGCGCGAGGGGCTGGCCGAAGGCCGCATGCGCCATGTGCAGGCGCTCCTCGGCCGGCCCTATGCGATCTCCGGCCACGTGGTGCACGGCCGCAAGCTGGGGCGCGCGCTGGGTGCTTCGGAGCCCGGGCGGGACGACGGCTTTCGCACCCTCAACCTGCGCTTCAAGCACTGGAAGCCAGCGGCCAGCGGCATCTTCGCGGTGCTGGTGCACGGGCTCGGCGAGGCGCCGCTGCACGGCGTCGCCAACCTCGGCGTGCGCCCGTCGCTGGACGCCAACGATGTCAACGCCGGCCGCGTGCTGCTGGAGACGCATTGCCTCGATTGGCCCGCCGCGCTGGGTGCCGAAGGGGGCTACGGTAAAATCGTCCGCGTGGAACTGCTGCACAAACTGCACGACGAATTGCGCTACACCAGCCTCGAAGCCCTGACCGCGGGCATCGCGAAGGATGGCCGCGATGCGCGCGCGTTCTTCGCATCCACCCACGCCGAAACCCAGCGCCAGACCACGCGCGACCGAATTTAGCCCCGCACGCCCCGTGCTGCCGCCCCTCGACAAGCTCAGGGCGAACGGCTTTCCTTCCGCACCGACGACACCTCGTTCGGGCTGAGCCTGTCGAAGCCCTGTTCCGCACTCCATCATGTCCGACGCTGCATCCTCCACCGACTACCGCACCACGCTGAACCTGCCCGACACCCCGTTCCCGATGCGCGGCGACCTGACCAAGCGCGAGCCGGGCTGGGTCAAGGAATGGAACGACGAGGGCCGCTACCACCGCCTGCGCGACGCGCGCCACGGCGCGCCCAAGTTCATCCTGCATGACGGCCCGCCCTACGCCAACGGCCAGATCCACATGGGCCATGCGGTGAACAAGATCCTGAAGGACATGATCACCAAGGCGCGCCAGCTCAAGGGCTTCGACGCGCTCTACGTGCCGGGCTGGGACTGCCATGGCCTGCCGATCGAGAACGCGATCGAAAAGAAATACGGCCGCAACCTGAGCCGCGACGAGATGCAGGCCAAGAGCCGCGCCTATGCGACGGAGCAGATCGCGCAGCAGATGGCCGACTTCCAGCGCCTGGGCGTGCTGGGCGAATGGGACCACCCCTACAAGACGATGGACTTCGCCAACGAGGCGGGCGAACTGCGCGCCTTCAAGCGCGTGATCGAGCGCGGCTTCGTCTACCGCGGGCTCAAGCCGGTGTACTGGTGCTTCGACTGCGGCTCCTCGCTGGCCGAGTTCGAGATCGAGTACGCGGACAAGAAGTCGCAGACGGTGGACGTGGCCTTCAAGGCGCATGACCGCGCCAGGGTGCTCGAAGCCTTCGGCCTCGACGGCGTGATCGGCGACATCTTCGCGGTGATCTGGACCACCACCGCCTGGACCATCCCCGCCAACCAGGCGATCAACCTCAACCCCGAGCTCGACTACGCGCTGGTCGACACCGACCGCGGCCTGCTGATCCTGGCCGCCTCGCTGGTCGAGATGTGCATGACCCGCTACGCGCTCGACGGCCAGGTGCTGGCGACCGTCAAGGGCGAGAAGCTCGGCGGCCTCGAGTTCGAGCATCCCTTCTATGACGTCGATGCCGGCTACCGCCGCCTGTCGCCCGTCTACCTGGCCGACTACGCGACCGCCGACGACGGAACCGGCCTGGTCCATTCTTCGCCGGCCTACGGCCTGGACGACTTCAACTCCTGCGTCGCGCACGGCCTGGCCTACGACGACATCCTGAACCCGGTGCAGGGCAACGGCTCGTACGCGCCCGACTTCCCGCTCTTCGGCGGCCAGAACATCTGGAAGGCGGTGCCGCTCATCATCCAGGCCCTGCGCGACGCGCAGCGCCTGCTCACGACCGAGGCCATCACCCACAGCTACCCGCACTGCTGGCGCCACAAGACGCCGGTGATCTACCGCGCCGCGGCGCAGTGGTTCATCCGCATGGACGAGGGCGAAGGCGTGTTCACCAAGGACAAGGCGCCCAAGACCCTGCGCCAGACCGCGCTGGAGGCGATCGAAGAGACCCGCTTCTACCCCGAGAACGGCAAGGCGCGCCTGCACGACATGATCGCCAACCGGCCCGACTGGTGCATCAGCCGCCAGCGCAGCTGGGGCGTGCCGATCCCCTTCTTCCTGCACCGGGATTCGGGCGAGCTGCATCCGCGCACGATGGAGATCCTCGACCAGGCCGCGGCCATCGTCGAAGAGGGCGGCATCGAGGCCTGGAGCCGCGTGACCACCGAGGAAATCCTCGGCGACGCCGACGCGCCCCACTACACCAAGAGCACCGACATCCTCGAGGTCTGGTTCGATTCCGGCTCGACCTTCTTCCACGTGCTGCGCGGCACGCACCCAAGCGTGCACCACGCCACCGGCCCCGAAGCCGACCTCTACCTCGAAGGCCACGACCAGCACCGCGGATGGTTCCACTCGTCGCTGCTGATCGCCTGCGCGCTCGAAGGCCGCGCGCCCTACCGCGGGCTGCTCACGCACGGCTTCACCGTCGACAGCCAGGGCCGCAAGATGAGCAAGTCGCTCGGCAACGGCATCGATCCGCAGGAAGTCAACAAGAAGCTCGGCGCCGAGATCATCCGGCTCTGGGTCGCGGCCAGCGACTATTCGGGCGACATCGCGGGCGACGACAAGATCCTCGCGCGCGTGGTCGATGCCTACCGGCGCATCCGCAACACGCTGCGCTTCCTGCTCGCCAACACCAGCGACTTCGACATCGCGAAGGATGCGGTGCCGCTCGGCGAGCTGTTCGAGATCGACCGCTACGCCCTCTCCCGCGCGGCGCAGTTCCAGGCCGAGGTGCTCGCGCACTACGAGGTCTACGAGTTCCATCCGGTGGTGGCCAAGCTGCAGGTGTATTGCTCCGAAGACCTCGGCGCCTTCTACCTCGATGTGCTGAAGGACCGCCTCTACACCACCGCACCGGGCTCGCGCGCGCGCCGCAGCGCGCAGACCGCGCTGTGGCACATCACGCAGGCGATGCTGCGCTGGATGGCGCCCTTCCTGAGCTTCACCGCCGAAGAGGCGTGGAAGTTCGTGGGCAACGGCGCGTCGATCTTCACGCAGGTCTACAGCGATCTCGGCACGCCCGACGAAGCGCTGCTCGCCAGGTGGGCGCGCATCCGCGAGATCCGCGACACGGTCAACAAGGAGATCGAGACGGTGCGTGCCATGGGCCAGGTCGGCTCGTCGCTGCAGGCCGATCTCTCGATCGACGCCGCGCCCGACGATCACGCGCTGCTGGCCTCGCTCGGCGACGACCTGAAGTTCGTGCTCATCACCTCGGCGGTCGAACTGGCCGCGGGCGAACAGCTGGCGGTGCGCGTCGCGGCCAGCACCGCGACCAAATGCGAACGCTGCTGGCACTGGCGCGACGACGTCGGCCACGACGCCGCGCATCCGACGCTGTGCGGCCGATGCACGAGCAACCTCTACGGCAGCGGCGAGAAGCGGAGCATTGCATGAGCGCCGCGCCGGGCCGCCCCAAGCAAGCTCGCGCCGCAGTGCGAAGCACGAAGGGATTCCAATGAGCACCCGCCGCGTCTACGCTTCGCCCGCCACAGGCATCTGGCCCTGGCTCGGCCTCGCGCTGGTGGTCCTGATCCTCGACCAGTTCACCAAGACGTTGATCCTCGGCTACTACGCCTGGGGCGACACCACCGTCGTCACCGGCTTCTTCAACATCGTGCGCGCCCACAACACCGGCGCGGCCTTCTCCTTCCTCGCGGGCGCGACGGGCTGGCAGCGCTGGTTCTTCACCGCCATCGGCATCGTGGCGGCGCTGTTCATCGTCTGGATGCTGAAGTCGCATGCCGGGCAGAAGCTGTTCTCCTTCGCGATGGCGTCCATCCTCGGCGGCGCGATCGGCAACGTGCTCGACCGCATGATGCATGGCTACGTGGTCGACTTCCTCGACTTCCACCTCGGCGGCCGGCACTTCCCGGCCTTCAACCTGGCCGACAGCGCGATCACGCTCGGCGCGATCTGCCTGATCCTCGACGAGCTGCGGCGCGTCCGCCGCGGCAAGTAGCCCCGCTTCCCGAAGGGGTTGCCGCGCGACATCGCCTTGCGTCCGGGCGATAACGTCGGCATCCGGATCGATTCCGATCGCCTGATGATTTTCCAGGAGCTCGCCGAATGACCACCTTCCTCGCCCAGCTGACCGACCTGCACATCCGCGAACCGGGCCGGCTCGCCTACGGCCGCATCGACACCGCGCCGTACCTGCAGCGCGCCGTGCAATGCGTGCTGCGCCTGAAGCAGCGTCCCGATGCGGTGGTGATCACCGGCGACCTGACCGACTTCGGCGCCGCGGCCGAGTACGCGCATCTGCAGGAGCTGCTGGCGCCGTTGCCGATGCCGGTCTACCTGATGCCCGGCAACCACGACGACCGCGACGCGCTGCGCGCCGGCTTCCCGGCGCACACCTACCTCGGCCAGGGCGGCTTCATCCAGTACGCAGTGCGCATCGGCGACCTGCGGCTGATCGCCATCGATACCTGCGTGGCCGGCCACAGCCACGGCGCCCTGTGCGCACAGCGGCTCGGCTGGCTCGCGGAACAACTCGCGCTGTACCGCGACGAACCGGTGATCGTCGCGATGCACCATCCGCCCTTCGAGACGCTGATCGGCCACATGGACCAGATCGGCCTGCTCGAAGGCGCCGAGGCGCTCGAGGCCCTGATCGCGCAGCACCCGAATGTCGAACGCGTGATCTGCGGCCACTTGCACCGGGCCATCGACGTGCGCTTCGGTGGCAGCATCGCCTCCACGGCGCCGGGACCGGCGCACCAGGTCTGCCTGGACCTCGCCCCCGACGCGCCCGCGGCCTGGATGCTGGAGCCGCCGGGTTTTCGCATCCACGCATGGCGCGCAGGCGGCCGGCTCGTGACCCATCTCGCGCCCAGCGGCAGCTTCGAAGGGCCCTACCCCTTCAACGACGACGACGCACCGATCGATTGATTCCGGCGCCGATGCGCAGCGTATAGTCTTCGCCTTCCATGAAGCATCTGTTGAATCTGCTGGCAGCGGTCGCGCTGCTGGTATGGGGCACCCATCTCGTTCGCACCGGCGTGCTGCGCGTCTTCGGCGCCAACCTGCGCAAGATCCTCGTGCAGAGCATGCGCAACCGCTTCACCGCGGCGCTGTCGGGCATCGGCGTGACGGCGCTGGTGCAGTCGAGCACCGCCACCTCGCTGATGACCTCGTCCTTCGTCGGCCAGGGCCTGGTCACGCTGCCGGCCGCGCTCGCGGTGATGCGCGGCGCCGACATCGGCACGGCGCTGATGTCGGTGCTGTTCTCGGCCGACCTGTCCTGGCTGTCGCCGCTGTTCATCTTCCTCGGCGTGGTGCTCTTCATCACGCGGCCGTCCACCGTGGCCGGGCGCGTGGGGCGGGTGCTGATCGGCCTAGGCCTGATGCTGCTCGCGCTCCAGCTGGTCGTGGAAGCCACCGGCCCGTTGTTCTCGGCGCCGGCGATGCGCGCGCTGCTGGCCTCGCTCAACAGCGACGTGCTGCTCGAGATCACCATCGGCGCCGCGCTCGCGATCGTGGCGTACTCCAGCCTGGCGGTCGTGCTGCTGGTGGCCGCGATGGCGAGCTCGAACGTGGTGCCGCTCGACGTCGCGCTCGGCCTGGTGCTCGGCGCCAACCTCGGCAGCGGCCTGCTCGCGGTGCTGACCACGGCCAAGTCCGCGGTCGCGGTGCGGCAGGTGACGGTGGGCAACCTGCTGTTCAAGATCTTCGGCGTGGCCATCGCGGCGCCCTTCGTGGGCCTGTGGCTGCGCGAGGTGCGGCCCTACGTGTCCGATTCGACGCAGCTGGTGGTGCTCTACCACCTGGCCTTCAACGTGATCTTCAGCCTTGCCTTCATCGGGCTCACCGACGCGGTCGCCGGGCTGGTCACGCGCCTGCTGCCGGTGCCCGACGAGCCGGTCGCCACGCGGCGCCAGCAGCACCTGGATCCGTCGGCGCTGTCGACGCCCACGCTCGCCATCTCGAACGCGGCGCGCGAGGCGCTGCACCAGGCCGACGTGGTCGAGACCATGCTGATCGGCATGCTCAACGTGATCCGCCACAACGACCTGCGCCTGGCGCAGGAGCTGCGCAAGCTCGACGACACGGTCGACCAGCTGTACTCGTCCATCAAGTACTACATGACCAAGATCTCACGTGCGGCGCTGGGCGAGGAGGAGAGCCGGCGCTGGACCGACATCATCAGCTTCACCATCAACATGGAGCAGATCGGCGACATCATCGAGCGCGTCATCATCGACATCGAGGACAAGAAGATCAAGCCGCAGCGCAACTTCTCCGAGGCCGGCATGGCGGAGATCGTCGAGCTGCACGAGCGGCTGGTGGCCAACCTGCGCCTGAGCATGAGCGTGTTCCTCAACGGCAACGTGCGCGACGCCCAGAAGCTGCTGGAGGAGAAGGCGCGCTTTCGCGACCTCGAACGCGCCTACGCGACCACCCACCTCGGCCGGCTGCAGGACCAGACCGCTCTGAGCATCGAGACCAGCTCGCTGCACATCGACCTCATCAGCGAGCTCAAGCGCATCAACTCGCACATCTGCTCGATCGCTTATCCGATCCTGGAATCGGCGGGGGCGCTCGCGCCCACGCGAATGCGCGAGTCGCGCCTGGGAACGCTGGAATAATTGCTCGCCCCCAGGCTGCGCGCACTTCGTGTCGCTTCGCCACCCCCCTGCCGGGGGCAATACCTGCGGCCCGGCGAAGCCGGTTCCGCAGTATTTCTGGAGGGAGCGCCGCCGGAGGCGGACGCTACAGAGTCAATATCGTGCAACCCGTGGTCTTGCGCGCTTCGAGATCGCGATGCGCCTGCTGCACGTCGGTCAGCGCATAGCGCTGGTCGATCGAGATCTTCACCGCGCCGCTCTCGACCACCGCGAACAGGTCGTCGGCCATCGCCTGCGTGCTCTCGCGCGTCGCCATGTGGGTGAACAGCGTCGGCCGCGTGATGTAGAGCGAGCCCTTGGACGCGAGCAGACCGAGATTGAACAGCGGCACCGGCCCCGATCCATTGCCGAAGATGGCCAGGAGGCCGAAGGGCCGCAGGCAGTTCAGCGAACCCTCGAAGGTGTCCTTGCCGACCGAGTCGTAGACCACCTTCACGCCCTTGCCGCCGGTGATCTCCTTGACGCGCTCGGCAAAGTTCTCGGTGCTGTAGTTGATGGCATGGGCCGCGCCATGCGCGAGCGCGAGCTGGCACTTGGCATCGGTGCCGGCCGTGCCGATGAGCCGCAGGCCGAGCGCCTTCGCCCATTGGCATGCGATCAGGCCGACGCCGCCCGCGGCCGCGTGGAACAGGATGAAGTCGCCGGCCTGCAGGCCTTCGGCCGGCAGCGTCTTCTTGAGCAGGTACTGCGCCGTCATGCCCTTGAGCATCATCGCGGCGCCGGTCTCGAAGGAGATCGCGTCGGGCAGCTTGCAGATGAACTTGGCCGGCATCACGCGCAGCTCGCAGTAGGCGCCCGGCGGCTGGCCGGCATAGGCGGCGCGGTCGCCGGCCTTCAAGTGCGTGACGCCCTCGCCCACCGCCTCGATCACGCCCGCGGCCTCCATGCCCAGCTGCAGCGGCATCGCGAACGGATAGAGACCGCTGCGCTGGTAGATGTCGATGAAGTTCAGGCCCACGGCCTTGTGGCGGATGCGGACCTCGCCGGGACCGGGATCGCCGACCTCGACATCGACGATCTTCAGTTCTTCGGGACCGCCGTTGCGATCGATGCGCACGGCTTTGCTGCGGCTGCTCATGGTGATGTCTCCTGGTGATCAGTAGGTTCCGGGATAGGCGCCGCCGTCGACCAGCACGTTCTGCCCGGTCATGTAGGCCGCATGCATGCTGCAGAGAAAGGCGCAGATGGCACCGAATTCCGCCGGCGTTCCGAAGCGCCCGCCCGGAATGCTCTTCTGCCGCGCGGCGCGGATGGCCTCGACATCCTTGCCCGTTTTCTGGGCCGCCCCCGCCAGGGTTCCCTTCAGCCGATCGGTATCGAAGGAGCCGGGCAGCAGGTTGTTGATCGTCACGCCCTTGGCGGCGAGCGGCGTGCGCGCCACGCCGGCGACGAAACCGGTGAGCCCGCTGCGCGCGCCGTTGGACAGGCCGAGGATGTCGATCGGCGCCTTCACCGAACTCGAGGTGATGTTGACGATGCGCCCGAACCCGCGTGCCGCCATGCCGTCGACCGTGGCCTTGATCAGCTCGATCGGGGTCAGCATGTTGGCGTCGACCGCCTTGATCCATGCTTGGCGGTCCCATTCGCGGAAGTCGCCGGGCGGCGGGCCGCCGGCGTTGGTGACCACGATGTCGAAGTCCTCGTGCAGCGCGAACACGGCCGCGCGGCCTTCGGGGGTCGTGATGTCGGCCGCGACCTGCTTCACGAAGGGTGCGGCGGCATGCCCGGCCGCGGCCTTCGACAGCGTCGCCGCCGCGGCCGCCAGCGCCTCGGCGCCGCGCGCCACGATCACCACGTTGACGCCTTCGCGCACCAGCGCCTCGGCGCAGCCGAAGCCGAGCCCCTTGCTCGCGCCGCACACCAGCGCGGTCCTGCCTGCGATTCCCAGATCCATGTTCGTTCCTTCGGGCTCAGCGCCCCGTTCGTGTGAAGACAAAGATGCCGGCGATGACCAGGATGGTGCCCGCCGCGATCCATGCCGTGAAAGGTTCACCAAGGATAACCACGCCCATCAGGATGGTCGATAGCGGCCCGACCATGCCGGTCTGCGCCGCCAGGGCGGGGCCGATGCGCTCGATCGCCATCATCACGGCGAGCACGGGCACGGCGGTGCACAGCACGGCATTGAGGATCGACAGCCAGATCACCGCGGGCGCCACGGCCAGCGCCGCGCCCACCGGCCGCAGCAGCACGAACTGCGCGATGCACAGCACGCAGGCCACGCTGGTCGCCAGGCCCACCAGCCTGAGCGAGCCGAGCCGCTTGACGTACTCGCCGCTCGCGACCAGGTAGACCGCATAGCTGACGGCGCTGAGGAAGACCAGCAGCGTGCCCCAGGCGGCACTCGCACTTTGCCCGAGCTGCACCTCGTGGCCGAAGACCAGCAGCACCCCCATGTAGCTGACCGCCATGCCCGCGACCTGCCAGCGCGTGATGCGCCGCCGGTAGACGATCCATCCGAACAGCAGCACCAGCGTCGGATTGAGATAGAGCACCAGCCGCTCCAGGCTGGCCGTGATGTAGGCGAGGCCGGCGAAGTCCAGGAAGCTCGAGAGGTAGTAGCCCGAGAAGCCCAGCGCCAGCACGCCGGTCCAGTCGCGCCGCGTGAGGGCCGGCTTGCCGCGCCCGGCCCACCAGGCCATCAGCGCGAACATCGGCAGCGCGAACAGCATGCGCAGCATGATGAGCGTGACCGCATCGACGCCGTAGCGATAGGCCAGCTTGACGATGATCGCCTTGCCGCTGAACGCGATCGCGCCGAAGGTCGCGAGAAGAAGCCCCGATCCGACCGGCTTGTGAGCGGGTTGCCCTGTCGTGGCGCCTGCCTGCATCGACGCTCAGTACCCGGCGGCCTGGCCGTCGCGGCGCGCATCGCTCGCCGCCACGTAGCCCTCGACCGCCGGATCGCCCGCGCGCCAGATGAACTGGCCGGCGCCGAAGTCCTGGTAGGAGTCGTTGATGACCTGGACCTGGTGGCCGAGCTCGCCCAGGCCCTGCACCATGGCCGGGTCCATGCTGCCTTCGGCGTTGATCTCGAGGCCGCTGTTGAAGCGCCAGCGCGGCGCGTCGCAGGCCGCCTGCGGGTTCTGGCCGTGGTCGAGCATGCGCACCAGAGTCTGCATGTGGCCCTGCGGCTGCATGTTGCCGCCCATCACGCCGAAGCTCATCACCGGCTTGCCGTCCTTGGTGAGGAAGGCGGGAATGATGGTGTGGAACGGCCTCTTGCGCGGCTCGACCCCATTGGGATGCTTCTCGTCGAGCGTGAAGCCGTGGCCGCGGTTCTGCAGGCTGATGCCGAACTCGGGTTCCACGCAGCCCGAGCCGAAGCCCATGTAGTTGCTCTGGATGAAGCTCACCATCATGCCGCGCTCGTCGGCCGCGGTGAGGTAGATGGTGCCGCCCTTGACCGGGTTGCCGGCCTTGAAGTCCTGTGCCTTTTTCACGTTGATGAGTTTGGCACGCGAAGCGAGGTAGGCGCCATCGAGCATTTGCAGTGGGCTCAGCTCCATCGACGAGGGGTCGGACACGTAGCGGTAGGTGTCGGCGAAGGCGAGCTTCATGGCCTCGATCTGTAGATGCTGCGCGGCGACCGAGTCGACCGGGATCGACGCCATGTCGAAGTGTTCGAGGATGCCGAGTGCGATCAGCGCCGCGATGCCCTGGCCGTTGGGCGGGATCTCGTGCAGCGTGTGGCCGCGGTAGGTCTGCGAGATCGGCTCGACCCATTCGGGCCGCCAGTTGGAGAGATCGCGCACCTTGAGGCTGCCGCCGTTGGCGTTGGAGAATCGCTCGATCGCCTCGGCGATCTCGCCGCTGTAGAAGGCGTCGCCCTTGGTGGCGGCGATGGCCTTCAGCGCGCGCGCGGCCGCCGGGAACTTGAACAGGTCGCCGACCTGCGGCGCGCGGCCCCAGGGCAGGAAAGTCTGCGCGAAGCCCGGATGGGACTGCAGGATCGGCGTCGCCGCAGCCCACTTCTGCTGCACCACCGGCGGCACCAGGTAGCCGCGCTCGGCGATCTCGATGGCCGGCGCCATCAGGTCCTCGAAGGGCAGCTTGCCGAAGTGTTCGGACAGCATGACCCAGCTGCCGACGGCACCGGGCACGGTGACCGAATCCATGCCGCGCTGCGGCGGCGTGGCGGCGTTGTTGCCGTACTTGCGGCGGAAGTACTCGGGCGTCCAGGTCTCCGGCGAGCAGCCGGAGGCATTGAGGCCGTGCAGCCGCTCGCCGTCCCACAGGATGCAGAAGGAATCGCTGCCCAGGCCGTTGCTGACGGGTTCGACCAGCGTCATCACGGCGGCGGTCGCCACCGCGGCATCGACGGCATTGCCGCCCTGCTGCAGGATGCGCAGCCCGGCCTGGGCTGCCAGCGGGTGCGAGGTCGAGACGACATTGCGTGCGAAGACCGGAATGCGCGTCGAGGTGTAGGGGTTGGCGTAATCGAATTTCATGGTCTCAATCGGCAATGATCTTGCGGTCGATGATGATCTTCTTCCACTTGGCGGCGTCCTGCGCGACCAGGGTGGCGAGCTGTGCCGGCGTGCTGGTCGCCGGTTCGATGCCCAGGCGCGCCAGCTTGTCGCGCACCTCGGGGTCGCTGAGCGCCTCGTTGGCCGCCGTGTTGACGCGTGTCACCACGTCGGCCGGCAGGCCCTTCGGGCCATAGAGCCCGAACCACGTGTTCGACTCGAAGCCAGGCAGCGTGTCGGCGATCGGCGGCAGCTCGGGCGCCAGCGGGCTGCGCTTGAGGGACGTCACGCCCAGCGCGCGCAAGCGGCCGTTGCGCACGTGCGGCATGCCGGTGGGCAGCGAATCGAACAGCACGTCCACCTTGCCGCTGATCAGATCCGGGATCGCCAGCGCCGTGCCCTTGTAGGGAATGTGGGTGACGAACACACCGGCCTGCGACTTGAACAGCTCGGCCGTGAGCTGCACGATGGTGCCGTTGCCGCTCGAGGCGTAGTTGAGCTTGCCGGGGTTCTTCTTCGCGTAGTCGATCCATTCGCGCACCGTCTTCGCCGGCGCATCGTTGGGCACGAGCATGATGCTCGGCGCGTCGCCGACGTGCGCGATCGGCGTGAAGTCGCGCACCACGTCGTAGGGCAGCTTGTTGATCGAAGGCCCGATCGAGTGCGTGCTGCTGGTCGCCAGCAGCAGCGTGTAGCCGTCGGGCTGCGCCTTGGCGGCGTAGTCGGATCCGATCGCGCCGCCTGCGCCGGGCTTGTTGTCGATGATCAGTTGCGCGCCGAGCTTCTCGCTCATCTTCTGGCCCAGCGTGCGCGCGAACAGATCGGTCGCACCCCCGGCCGGAAAAGGCACGACCAGACGGACCGGCTTGGACGGATAGCCCTGCGCAAGGCCGCTGGAAGATACGGCCAGGCAAAGCGCTGCGGCGCACGCCTGGAGGAACAGGATTCGTTTCATGGTGCTGCTGGATTGTGAATCTCGATGGAGGAAAGCGAATGCTAAGCAAGCACGAGCCATCAAGCCAGATAATCCAGATTATCGAACTATGAACCATAGTGATGACAAGATCGGCCTCCGAAGAGATCTCGCTGCAGCAGCTCCGGGCCCTGGCAGCGGTCGCCGAGACGGGTAGCTTCACGCTCGCGGCCGAGGCCTTGCAGCTCACGCAGCCCGCGATCAGCCACCTGATCAAGCGCATGGAACACGATCTGGGTCAACCGCTGCTCGTGCGCGGTCGCCGCATCCGCATCACCAACGCGGGCCAGATGATGGTCGACACGGCGGTGCGCACGCTTCGGTTGATCGACGAGTCGGTGCGCACCTGCAGATCGCAGTCCCAACTGCGCGAGGGACGCGTGGTGCTGGCGGTCGGACATCTGACGGCAGCCGCCCTGCTGCCCCCGCTGCTCGGGCGCTTTTCGGTGCGCTTTCCTGCGCTCGCGACCTCGCTGATGGACAGCACGGCCGAGCAGATGATTTCGCGCATCCTCTCGCAGGAGGCCGATCTCGGCTTCGGTTCGGACATCGGCCAGGAGCACTCGGAACTCGCGACGGAGCCGCTTTTCAGCGAGCGCATGGCCGTGTTCGTGCGTGAGGATCATCCCCTGGCCAAGGGAACGGCGATCGATGCCAGGCAGTTGGAGTCGCTGCCCTTCATCCATGTCAATCCGGACGCCAATGTGTGGCGGTCCGTCAGCCGGCAGCTGTCGAGCGTGGTCAAGGTCTCGCGCGGGGTCCACCACGTGTCGATGCTGTCGACGGCATTCGGCCTGATCCAGGCGGGCGCTGGCGTCGCACTGCTGCCGCGCTATGTGGACGTCCTGATGCCCGCCAATCTGCGGGCAGTGGCCGTCACGCGCCCGGTGCTGGAATATCCGGTGGTCGCCGTGCGCCTGGCCAAGCATCCGCTCAGCCCGGCCGCCATGGCCTTTCTGGCCATGGCGAGGCAGCACATTCAGCCGCCGCGCAAGCCGGGCTCGTGACGCCGGATTCAATCCTCGACGAAAGCCTCTTCGCGCTTGGATTTGACCGCAGGCAGCAGCACGATCACCAGCAGCAATACGGCGGCGGCCAGCAGCCCGGCCGAGATCGGCCGCGACACGAACACGCTCCAGTCGCCGCGCGACAGCAGCAGCGCGCGGCGCAGGTTCTCCTCCATCATCGGCCCGAGGATGAAGCCCAGCAGCAGCGGCGCCGGTTCGCAGCCGAGCTTGAAGAACAGGTAGCCGATGAAGCCGAAGGCGCCGACCATCCAGACGTCGAAGGTGTTGTTGTTGGTCGAGTACACGCCGATCGCGCAGAACAGCACGATCGCCGGGAACAGGTACCTGTAGGGCACCGACAGCAGCTTGATCCACATGCCGATCAGCGGCAGGTTCAGGACCACCAGCATCGCATTGCCGATCCACATCGAGGCAATCAAGCCCCAGAACAGCTCGGGGTTGCTGGTCATGACCTGCGGGCCGGGCTGGATGTTGTGGATGGTCATCGCGCCCACCATCAGCGCCATCACCGCGTTGGGCGGAATGCCCAGCGTGAGCAGCGGGATGAAGGAGGTCTGCGCGCCGGCATTGTTGGCCGACTCGGGCGCCGCCACGCCGCGGATGTTGCCCTTGCCGAAGGGCACTTCGCCGGGGTGCAGCTTGGTCTTCTTCTCGATCGTGTAGGCCGCGAAGGCCGACAGCAAGGCGCCGCCGCCGGGCAGGATGCCGAGCGAACAACCCAGCGCCGTGCCGCGCAGGACCGCGGGCAGCATGCGCTTGAAGTCCTCCTTGGTCGGGAACAGGCCCGAGACCTTGGCGGTGAAGACCTCGCGCTCGTCGTCGGGCCGCGACAGGTTGGCGATGATCTCGCCATAGCCGAACACGCCCATCGCGATCGCGACGAAGCCGATGCCGTCGGTCAGCTCCGGGATGTCGAAGCTGTAGCGCGCGACGCCAGAGTTGACGTCGGTGCCGACCAGGCCGAGCAGGAGACCCAGCACGATCATGCCGATGGCCTTGAGCAGCGAGCCCGAGGCCAGCACCACGGCGCCGATCAGGCCGAGGATCATCAACGAGAAGTACTCGGCCGGCCCGAACTTGAAGGCCAACTCGGTCAGCGGCGGCGCGAAGGCCGCCAGGATCAAGGTGCCCACGCAACCGGCGAAGAACGACCCCAGGCCGGCGGCGGCCAGTGCAGGTCCGGCACGCCCTCTTCGGGCCATCTGGTAGCCGTCGATCACCGTCACGACCGAGGACGACTCGCCGGGCAGGTTGACCAGGATGGCGGTGGTGGAGCCGCCGTACTGCGCGCCGTAGTAGATGCCCGCGAGCATGATCAGCGCCGACACCGGCGGCAGCGCGTAGGTGGCCGGCAGCAGCATCGCGATGGTGGCCACCGGGCCGATGCCCGGCAGCACGCCGATCAGCGTGCCCAGGATGCAGCCGATCAGGCAGTACAGCAGGTTGGTGAAGGTGAAGGCGACACCGAAACCGATGGAGAGGTTGTTGATCAGGTCCATTTTTTTCTCAGCCCGTGATGAAGGTCGGCCAGACCTGGATCTGCAGCTTGAGGGCCCAGATGAACGCGACGTAGCTGCCGACCGCCAGCACGGTGGCCAGGATCAGCACCTTGCGAAGATTGAACTCGCTGCCTGCGAGGCTCGCGATGATGACCAACGCGTAGATCGCGAGGATCATCCCCATGGCCGGCAGGCCGATGCTCGGCAATCCGCCGAGCAGCACGCCGAACGCGAGGTTGGCGCCGAGGATGAAGACGACCTGCTTCCAGGCCCATTTGCCGATCTTGTCGCCGTCGGTGGTTTCGACGGCGAGGCCGGCGAACATGATGCCGAGGCCGATCAGCGCCATCACGACGCCCAGCATGAGCGGGAAATAGCCGGGGCCCATGCGCGCGCCGTTGCCAACGGTGTAGGTGGTGGCGCCCCACGCGAACCCGATGCCGACGACGGCGAACATCAGCCCGGCGAAGAAGTCCTTCTGACTCTTTATTCTCACGAACAGTCTCCACGAAAAAATCGATCGGGCGATTGTGGAGTCAGGTGAGAGTCAGATTGATGTGGGTTCCACCTACCGAAGATTCAGGGTATTCCCGCAGCGTCAGGACTCGAGCGGCGGCGTCGCGCTCAACACTTCCTCGATGGTCGTGACGCCCTCGGCCACGCGCAGCGCGCCGGCCAGGCGCAGCGGGCGCATGCCGTCGAGCACGGCCCGCTTGCGCAGACCGGCCAGGTTCGGTTCCTTGTTGACCAGCGCCTTGAAGTCCTCGCCGATCGTCAGCAGCTCGTAGAGCCCCATGCGGCCCATGTAGCCGGTCATGCGGCAATCGACGCAGCCGACCGGCTTGTACGCGCGCACCGAACCGCTGATCTGCCACGGCTTCACGAACTCCGCGAGCTTCTCGCGCGTGATCGACGCATCGGGCTGCTTGCAATGCGTGCACAGCGTGCGCACCAGGCGCTGCGCCAGCACGCCGAGCATCGTGGCGTTGACGAGGTAGGAAGGCACGCCCAGCTCCATCAGGCGCGTGATCGCGCTGGGCGCATCGTTGGTGTGCAGCGTGCTGAAAACGAGGTGGCCGGTGAGCGCGGCCTGCACCGCCATCTCGGCGGTGGCGATGTCGCGGATCTCGCCGACCATGATGATGTCCGGGTCCTGCCGCATCAGCGCACGCAGTCCCTCGGTGAAGCCGAAGTCGAGCTGCGGCTGCACCTGCGTCTGGTTGAAGGAGGGCTCGATCATCTCGATCGGGTCCTCGACCGTGCTCACGTTCACCTCTTCGGTCGCGACGCGCTTGAGCGTGGAATAGAGGGTGGTGGTCTTGCCCGAGCCGGTCGGCCCGGTCACCAGGATGATGCCGTGCGGCCGCGTCACCAGATGCTCCCAGCGCTCTGCATCGTGCTGAGCGAAGCCGAGCGCATCGAGGTCCTTGACGGCGGTGTCGGGATCGAAGATCCGCATCACCATCTTCTCGCCGAAGGCCGTCGGCAAGGTCGACAGGCGCATCTCGACCTCGTCGCCGCGGATGTTGCGGGTCTTGATGCGGCCGTCCAGCGGCCGGCGCTTCTCGACCACATCCATGCGGCCGAGCAGCTTGATGCGCGAGACCATCGCATTCATCACGCCCATCGGCATCTGGTAGGCGGGATGCAGCACGCCGTCGATGCGAAAGCGGATCACGCCCTGCTCGCGCCGCGGCTCGAGATGGATGTCGCTGGCGCGCTGGTCGAAGGCGTATTGCCAGAGCCAGTCGACCACCTGCACCACGCTCTGGTCGTTGGCATCGAGCTGCTTGTTGCTCTTGCCGAGCTCGACCAACTGCTCGAAGCTGGCGCCACCCGTATTGCTGCCGGCCTTCTGCGCCGCCCGCACCGACTTGGCCAGCGCGAAGAACTCCGCCGTGTAGCGCTGGATGTCGACCGGGTTGGCGACCACGCGCCGCACGGTGCGCCGCGACTGGCGCTCGACCTCCGACACCCAGTCGGTGAGAAAGGGCTCGGCCGTGGCCACCACCACCTCGCTGGACGTGACCTGCACCGGCAGCACCTTGTGGCGCTCGGCATAGGCCGCGCTCATCGTGTCGGCCACCTTGCCGACATCGACCCTGAGCGGATCGATGCGCAGGTACTTCAGGCCGGCGCGCCCGGCCAGCCACTCGCTGAGCATCTCCAGGTCGAGCGGCTTGCCGTCGCTCTCGCGCGTCATCGCGACATTGGCAAGGCGCAGCAGCGGCCCCTGCCGGCTCTCGGCCTGCGCGCAGCGCGCGAGCGTGCGCTTGGCCTCGACCGGCGAGATCACGCCGTCCTTGGCGAGCCACTCGATCACGCGCCGCAGATCGAGCGGGCCTTCGTGGCGGGAGGAAGCTGCAGGGGAAGAAACGGCACTCATGGTCAGGTCAGCGTCTTGAAGACCCGCAGCCATTTCGGCGCAGGCAGGCCCCATCGAGTCTGGATGCTTTGGGCGCGCTCGGCAAGCTCGGGCCGCTTCGGGCGGGTCGCAGTGCGCTGCGCCAGCACCACGGTATTGCCTTCGCGCGTGGGCCGGAAGGCCCAGAGCGCATCGCGGCCGAAGGCGGCCGCGATCTTGTCGAGGCTGCGCTCGTAGCTCGACGAACGGCCGAACAGGTTGACCGTCATGCAGCCGTCCTCGGACAGCAAGGCGCGGCAGTCGGCATAGAAGGCTTCGCTGTCGAGCACCGGCGCGGCGGCCTCGTGGTCGTACAGATCGACCTGGAGCGCATCGACCGTGCCGAGCCAGCGCGGCTGCCGGATCTCGGTGGCCGCATCGGCGATCACGACCTCCAGCCTGGCGTCATCCGCCGGCAGCTTGAACCAGCCGCGGCAGGCGGCCACTACCTGCGGATTCAATTCGATCGCGGTGGTGCGCATGCGCAGCGTCTTGCGGCTGAACTTGGTCAGGCTCGCGGCACCCAGGCCGAGCTGCATCGCATGGCGGTGCGCCACGCTGCCGGGCTCCACGAACAGCAGCCAGGCCATCATGCGCTGCACGTACTCGAGCTCGATCTCGAAGGGCGCGTCGAGCTTCATCGAGCCCTGCACCCACTCGGTGCCGAGGTGCAGGTAGCGCACGTCGCCCCAGTCGGAGAAATTGACTTCCGGCAGCGCAGCCGTCGCGGCCTTTCGGACTGCCATCAGACCAGCCCGTGCTGGTGGAACACGCCCTGCCAGGTCTCGCGCTTGCGCTCGAAACTCCACGACGCATTGGCCGCGCTCGACGAAGGCAGCCGGTAGACCGGCACGCCGAGGCCTTGGGTGTGGCGCGCATGCTTGAAGCTCTCGGCGCCGTTGTGCGCGATCGCGGCCAGCCGGGGCAGATGGAGGCCGGCGATGTCGTTCGCCACCGGGTTGCGGATGGCCGAATCGAGGCTGCCTTCCCGTTCGCATGCGGCATACACGTCCCAGAGGCCCAGGCCGCGCGCGAGCAGCCATGCGCCGCGTGCCGGGTAGTTGTCTGCGCCCGCGGGGAGCGGGCTGTCGGGCCAGATGGCTTGCAAGATCTTCCAGAAGTGGTTCTGCGGGTGGGCATAGTACTGCTGCTCGGCCAGCGACCGGCCGCCGGGAAAGCTGCCGAGCACCAGCACCCGTGTGTCCCGCGAGACCAGCGGCGCGAGGCCCGCGAGCCGCGGCGTCATGAACGCACGCGCACGAAAAAAACCCGCCGAAGCGGGTTTGCGATCAGGCCGGCCAAGGGACTCAGGGCTTCTTGGCGGCTTCGTTCTGGGGCGTGCCGGGGATCTTCTCGCCGATCTTGTCGCCGACCTCGCGGGTCTTGTCGGCGGCCTTGGTGCCGGCATTGCTCACGGCATGGCCGGTGGCATCGGCCGCGTGCTCCGTGGCGCCGACGGCCTTCTTGGCGCCATGCTTGGTCGCGTGGTAGGCCTTCTTCGTGGTCCGCTTGGTGGCGTTGTAGGCCTTCTTGGTGCCGCTCTTGGTGGCGTCCCATGCTTCCTTGCCGGTGTTCTCCACCTTGTCGACGGTGCTGGGCGCAGTCGACGGCTGTGTTTGCGCCACGGCCGAGAAGCCGATGGACGCCAGGGCCACGGCAAGAGCGGCGGGCACGAGGCGGATGAGGGATTTGTTCATGAGGAAAGCTCCTTGGATGGATGGAGTGACTGAGTTGCCACTGGGATGCAACGATTGCTCAGGCGTTAAGGATGACACCAAAAATCCGTTGCCGACCCACGAAGCGGCAAGACGGGCGCTTGACCTACGCATGCTGTGGGTCGCCGACCGACACGCCGATCAGCGAAGACAGACGCGGCAATGCCGCCACCGCATTGCGCGTGGTGGCCTCGGCCAGCGCCGCGATCCCGATGCCGCGCAGGCCGGCGACCACCTCGGCGATGCGCGGCAGCTCGCCCGGCTCGTTGCGGCCCTGCGCTGCGCCTGCCGCGCGCTGCGCCTGCGCGCGATAGAGCCATTGCGGCTGGATATCGGGCGAATCGGTTTCCATCACCAGGGCATCGAGCGGCAGCGCCGTCGCCAGCCGGCGCAACTGCAAGGCGCGCTCGAAGGTCACCGCGCCGCCGAAGCCGAGCTTGAGCCCGAGCCCGATGCAGGCCCGCGCCTGCTGTTCGCTGCCATTGAAGGCATGCGCGATGCCATGCCATGCCTGTCCCGGTGCGGCCTGGCGCAAGTGCTTGAGCACCTGGTCCACCGAGCGCCTGACATGGATGATCACCGGCAGCGCGTGCCTGCGGGCGAGTTGCAACTGGGTGTGAAAGAAATGCGCCTGCCGCTCAGGGTCCAGGCCGTCGACGAAGAAGTCGAGTCCGATCTCGCCCACCGCGACCAGGCGCGGGTCGTCGTGCCGTGCGGCAAGTTCGGCATCGAGCCGCGCAAGATCCTCCTCCGAGGCCCGGCCGGTGCACATCGGATGGATGCCGAGCGCATACGCGTCGCCCTGGCCGTGTGCGAGCTCGCGCACCGCCGCGAAATTGGAAACAGCCACCGCGGGAATGACACAGAGCGTCACACCCCGGGCCGCCGCGCGTGCCCGGATGGCGGGCATCTCGGCACCGAATTCGGGTGCGTCGAGGTGGCAGTGGGTATCGACGAAAGCGGCCATCGCGCGATGATGCCCGAACGCATGCACGACCGCGCAAAGCGTGCTACCGTGCCTCTTCCAAGCGTCGTTTTTGCCGGAGGTGCCCGATGCGCAGGCCTGCTTTCTACAGCCGCTCGACCCGCGCGCCACAGGATGCGGCGGCGCCCGGAATGCCCGACGGTTCCGATGCCGCCGAGCCGCAAGCACCGGGCGCGCCGATGCCGCCGCCCGTGTCGCGCTGGCAGCCGGGCCGCCGCAGCTTCTGGGTGCTGCTCGCGTTGTGCATCGGCCTGGGCGGCAGCGGCGCCGCGCTGTGGTGGCCTCAGCGTGCGCACCAGTTCACGCAGAAGGACATCGACGCGGCAGTGCTTCATACGCTGCAGACCAACACCTTGCCCTCGCCGGCCGCCAAGGCCGCGGACATCATCCGGCCGTCGGTGGTGCGCGTGGTGAGCTACGGCACCGAGAAGACCACGCCCGAAGCCAGGACCGAGAAGCGCGGCCGCAACCTGGCCAAGGGTCGCCCGGCCGACGCCACCGCGGCGCCCGGGCAGCAGGTGGAGCGCGGCGTCGGCACCGGCGTGGTGATCGTCGACAAGGGTGTGATCCTCACCAACCTGCACGTGGTCGCCGGCGCCGAGACCATCAAGGTCACCTTCTTCGACGGCCTCGAGTCGCCCGCCACCATCACCGGCACACAGCCCGAGAACGACCTCGCCGTGCTGCAGGCGCAGAAGCTGCCGGACGACCTGATCCCGGCCACCATGCGCTCGACCGCCGACCTGCGGCCGGGCGATCAGGTCGCGGCCGTCGGCTTTCCGTTCGGCATCGGCCCGTCGGTATCGGCCGGCGTGGTGTCGGGCCTCAACCGCTCGTTCCGCTCGCCCGAGGGCAAGCAGGAACTGGGCAACCTGATCCAGTTCGATGCCGCCGCCAATCCGGGCAATTCGGGCGGCCCGCTGATCAACATGGACGGCGAGGTGGTGGGCATCGTCACCGCCATCCTCAACCCGACCCAGCAACGCACCTTCATCGGCATCGGCTTCGCGATGCCGATCGAGAACGCCGCCTCCGCCATCGGCTCGCCGCCTTTCTGATCCCTTCCCCCGATCATTCTCCGAAAGCACACGCATGAGCACAGAGACCGAATCGAGCGCCGACGCGAGCGCGAGCGCCACCGCCGAACTGATGGAGCAGATCCTCTACCAGGTCAAGCGCATCGTGGTCGGCCAGGACCGTTTTCTCGAACGCGTGATGGTCGCAATGCTGGCCGGCGGACACCTGCTGGTCGAAGGCGTGCCGGGCCTTGCCAAGACGCTCACCGTGCGCACGCTGGCCGACACCGTGCGCGGCCAGTTCAAGCGCATCCAGTTCACGCCCGACCTGGTGCCGGCCGACCTCGTGGGCACGCGCATCTACAACCAGAAGACCGGCGATTTCAGCACCTCGCTCGGCCCGGTCTTCGCCAACCTGCTGCTGGCCGACGAAATCAACCGCGCACCCGCCAAGGTGCAGAGCGCGCTGCTCGAGGTGATGCAGGAGCGGCAGGTCACCATCGCAGGCGTCTCGCACCCGGTGCCGCGGCCCTTCCTCGTGATGGCGACGCAGAACCCGATCGAGACCGAAGGCACCTACCCGCTGCCCGAGGCCCAGGTCGACCGCTTCATGATGAAGGTGCTGGTCGACTATCCCACCGACGAGGAAGAGTTCGTGATCGTCGAGCGCGTGATCGGTCCGCCGGTCGCGGCGGTGCCGGTCGCCACCACCGACCAGCTCGCGCTGCTGCAGGCCGAGGCGCGGCGCATCTATGTCGATCCCTCGCTGATCCAGTACGCGGTCCGGCTGGTGTCTGCCACGCGCACGCCCGACAAGCACGGGCTCAAGGACATGAAGCGCTTCATCACCTTCGGCGCCAGCCCGCGCGCCAGCATTCACCTGACCGAGGGCGCGCGAGCGCTCGCGCTGCTGCGCGGCCGCAGCTACGCGCTGCCCGAGGACATGAGCGCACTGGTGCCCGACGTGCTGCGCCATCGCGTGACGCTGTCCTACGAAGGCCTGTCCGAAGGCCTCACGCCGGACGCCCTCATCGATCGGATCATGCGGGCCGTGCCTGCGCCCGCGAAACCTCTCGAACATGAAAAGCTGGTGGCCTGAAATGAGCACACCCCCAGGCTGCGCGCACTTCGTGTCGCTCCGCCAACCCCCTTGCAAGGGGCAACACCTGCGGCCCGGCGAAGCCGGATCCGCGGTGTTTCTGGAATCTGTATGAAACGCTGGTGGCGCAAGACGGCTGCGGCCGCCAATGACGAACAGCTTGCCGCCGCGGCGAGCGGCGTCGAGCGTGCGCTGCGCCGCCTTGAATGGACCGTGATCCGCCGGCTCGACGGCCTGCTGCAGGGCGACTACCGCACGCTGATGCGCGGCACCGGGCTCGACCTGGCCGACCTGCGCGAGTACCAGCACCACGACGACGTGCGCCACATCGACTGGAACGTCACCGCGCGGCTGCAGGTGCCGCACGTGCGCGTGTTCACCGAAGACCGCGAGATGGCCGCCTGGTTCGTGCTCGACCTGAGCCGCTCGGTCGACTTCGGCTCGGGCGCGCGCGCCAAGCGCGAGATCTCGGCCGGCTTCGTTGGCGTGCTCGCGCGGCTGCTCACGCGGCACGGCAACCGCGTCGGCGCGCTGGTCTACGGCAACGACGTCGAAGCCGTGATCCCGCCGCGCTGCGGCCGCCGGCATGTGCTGCACCTGCTGCATGCGATGGAACGCCGCGCCGCCAAGGTCGTGCCCGACCCGAAGGGCATGACGCGGCTGGCCGACCTGCTGAAGTCGGCCGCCGTGCTGATGCCGCGCCGCTCGACCGTGTTCGTGGTGTCCGACTTCCTGAGCCAGCCCGGCTGGGAACGGCCGCTCGGGCAGCTGGCGCAGCGCCATGAAGTGGTCGCGGTGCGCCTCTTCGATCCGCTCGAACTCGCATTGCCCGACCTCGGCCTGGTGCCGCTGCGCGATGCCGAGACCGGCGAACAGCTCTGGGTCGACACGCATGACGCGGGCTTTCGCAAGCGCTTCGCGCGCATCGCGGTCGAGCGCGAGAACACCCTGCGCGAATCGCTGGCGAAGATCGGCGTCGACACGCTCGAACTCTCGACCCACGACGACCTGGTCGAAGCCATCGTGCGCTTTGCCGACATGCGCAAGCGCCGCCTGCGCGCCGGGTCGCCGAATCCGAAGGCGGTGGCAGCATGAACTTCCTCTGGCCCCAGTTCCTCTGGCTCCTGCTCGCGACACCCCTGCTGGTGCTGCTCTACCTGTGGCTGCTGCGGCGCAAGAAGAAGCTCGCGCTGCGCTATGCGAGTCTCTCGATCGTGCGCGAGGCAATGGGCGCCGGCCAGACCATTCGCCGGCACATTCCGCCCTTTCTGTTCCTGCTGGCCATCATCGCGCTGCTGATCGCCGCCGCACGGCCGATGGCCGAAGTGGTGCTGCCCTCGAACCAGCAGACCATCATCCTTGCGATGGACGTCTCCGGCAGCATGCGCGCGGCCGACGTGCAGCCCAATCGCCTGGTGGCCGCGCAGGAAGCGGCCAAGAGCTTCCTGAAGGAACTGCCGCGCAGCGTGAGGGTCGGCATCGTCGCCTTCGCCGGCAGCGCACAGGTCGCGCAATTGCCGACGACCAACCGCGACGACCTGGTGACGGCGATCGATTCCTTCCAGCTGCAGCGCGCGACCGCCACCGGCGACGCGATCGTGATCTCGCTGGCCACGCTGTTCCCGAATGCGGGCATCGACATCTCCGACTTCGGGCCGCGATCGCGCCAGCGCGGCGAATCGCTCGATCGCGCGGGCAAGGGCCCCGACAAGGAGTTCACGCCGGTCGCGCCCGGCTCGTACACCTCGGCCGCGATCATCATGCTGACCGACGGCCAGCGCACCACCGGCGTCGACCCGCTCGATGCAGCCAAGGCGGCGGCCGACCGCGGCATTCGCATCTACACCGTGGGCATCGGCACGGTCGATGGCGAAACCATCGGCTTCGAGGGCTGGTCGATGCGCGTGCGGCTCGACGAAGACACGCTCAAGGCCATCGCCAACAAGACCTCGGCCGAATACTTCTATGCCGGCACCGCGACCGATCTCAAGAAGGTCTACACCAGCCTGAGTTCGCGCCTCACGGTCGAGAAGAAGGAGACCGAGATCTCGGCGCTGTTCGCGCTCGGTGCCGCGGTGTTGGCACTTCTCTCTGCAGGCCTCTCCCTGCTCTGGTTCAATCGGATCTTGTAGCTCGCCCCCAGGCTGCGCGCACTGCGTGTCGCTTCGCCAACCTCCTGCCGGGGGCAACACCGGCGGACCGGCTGAGCCGGATCCGCGGTGTTTCTGGAATCAAGCCCGCGTGTTCACCGGTGGGGCGGCGCTCATCAAAAGATCTATTTATAATCGCTCTTCTCGCAATCATCAACGGAGAACGACTTGGCCCGCACGGATCTTTGCAGCGACGATGAAGTGAGGGCGCTGGTGCATGCCTTCTATGCCAAGGTCCGGCGCGATGCGATGCTGGGGCCGATCTTCGAGAGCCACGTGCACGATTGGGACAGCCATCTGTCCCGGCTGACGGATTTCTGGTCGGCGGTGCTGCGCGGCACCGGGCGCTTCACCGGCGCGCCGATGCCGCGGCACGTGGCATTGCCGGGGCTGAATGCCGAGCTGTTCCAGCGCTGGCTGGCACTGTTCCACGAGACCACCGCGGCCCATCCCAACCAGGCGATGGGCCAGTACGCCGATGCGATGGCCGAGCGGATCGCCCAGAGCCTCTGGTACGGCTACCAGATCAGCCGCCGGCCGGACGAACTGCCCTCGGCGCTCGCCCCTCATGGCTGACGCGGCGCAGCGGCTCGCAAGGAGACGGCGATGCGCCTGACCACGATGACCGACTACGCGGTGCGCCTGCTGATGTACGTGGCGCAGCGCCCGGACCGGCTGTGCACCATCGCCGAGATTGCCGAGGCCCATGCGGTGTCGGAAGCGCACCTCATGAAGATCACGCACCAGCTCGGCCTGCAAGGCTGGATCGAGACGGTGCGCGGCAAGGGCGGCGGGATGCGCCTGGCCCATGCGCCGGAGGACATCAACCTGGGCGCGGTGGTGCGCGGCATCGAGCCCGACTTCCAACTGGTCGAATGCTTCGGCGCCGGCAATGCCTGCACGCTCACCGGCCATTGCCGCCTGACCGGCGTGTTGCGCGGCGCGCTGGAAGGCTTCCTCGCGCACCTCGACGGCGTCACGCTCGCCGACGTGCTGCCTGCGCCCGACCCGGGCATGCATCCGATGCGCCGCATCGCGCTGAAGAGCGCACGCCTTTCCTAGAACCACCCCATCGCTCGCCCGCCATGACCCCTGCTGCCCTGCATACGCCGCTGGTCCAGATCCTCGATTGCGAATGGCCGATCCTCTGCGCGGGCATGGGCGGCGTCGCGCGCCACCGGCTCGCCGCGGCGGTGAGCAACGCGGGCGGCTTCGGCTGCCTGGGCATGGTGCGCGAACCGCCCGAGCGCGTGCGCGCCGAGATCGAGGCCTACCGGCGTCTCAGCGACCGCGCTTTCGCCGTCAACCTGATCCCGGCCGCCACCGAGCGCGGCCTGCTCGACGCGCAGGTCGAGGTCTGCCTCGCGCTGTCGGTGCCGGTGATCGCGCTGTTCTGGGACGTCGATGCGGACCTCGTCCGGCGCCTGAAGGCGCAGGGCGTGCGCGTGATCCATCAGGTCGGATCGGCGGCCGACGCCGAAGCGGCGTTGCGCGCCGGCGCCGACGTGCTGATCGCCCAGGGCGTGGAAGCGGGCGGCCATGTGCGCGGACAGATCTCGACCTTCGCGCTGCTGCCCGAGATCGTCGCGCTGAGTCCGGTGCCGGTGGTGGCATCGGGCGGCATCGCCAGCGGCGAGGCGCTGGTCGCCGCGCTGGCGCTGGGCGCGCAGGGCATCAGCTGCGGCTCGGTCTTTCTCGCCACGCACGAGGCCAACGCGCATGCGCATCACAAGCAGCGGCTCGTCGAATCCGGCGCGGCCGACACGCTGCTGACCGAGAAGTTCTTCCGCAACTGGCCGATGCCCGCACCGGTGCGGGTGCTGCGCAATGCGGTGACCGAGGGCCGCCACGATGCCTTGTACGCGCAGCGGGCCACGCCGGTGATCGGCGCCCAGGACGGCGCGCCGGTCCATCTGTTCTCGACCGATTCGCCGCTGGAGGATGCGACCGGCGACATCGACGACATGGCGATCTATGCCGGCCAGTCGTGCGGGCAGATCCATGATCTGTGCAGCGCCGGCGACCGGCTGCGCCAGCTCGTGGCACAGGCCGAGGCCTGCCTCGACCGGCTGGAAGCCAGGGCCACCGCGCCGCGTCCCGTCGAAGCGCCTGCGGCCACCCCTGCACCCGTGGCCTCGGCGGGGCAGGCGGCGCTGGTGGCCGTGCTCCAGGAACTGCTCGCGGCCGAGCGCGCGGGCGCCCGGGTGGCCGCATCCAGCCTGAGCCAGACCCGCGACGCCGCGGCACGCCGGCTGCTGGAGCAGGTCCGCCACGGCGAGGCCGACAGCTGCCGCCGGCTGACGGCCTGCCTCGCGCACCTCGGCATCGAGCCGACGCGGGAGATCGGCGCCTTCCATGACAAGGCCATGGCCATCGCGAACCTGGACGAACGCCTGGCCTTCGTCGACCGCGGGCAGCGCTGGGTCATCCGGCGCATCGAGGCGCAGCTGCCGCTCTGCGACGATGCCTTCGTCAAGGCGGAGCTGGACGAGATCCTGAAGACCCACGTGACCAACAGCGCGGCCATGCAGCGCAGCTGAGATCCATCCGGATCGCGGGGCCCGCGCGTTCAATTCATCTGCAGCAGGATGTCGCGCACACGGTCCAGCGACGGATCGATGTCCGCGCGCTCGATCGCGCCGTAGCCCACCATCAGGCCCTGCCGTGCAGGGCCGAAATGATGGAAGCCCTCGAGCGTGTAGAGCCCGACGTCGACCCGCCGCGCCAGCCGCACCAGCATGTCCATGTCGATCGGCCGCCGGCACAGCGCGGTCATGTGGATGCCCGCGGTGGCCGGCACGCGCTCGAACCATGGCGACAGGTCGCCGTCGAAGCGGTGCATCAGCCGTTCGCGCCGCTCGGCGTAGGCCGCGTGGCAGCGCCGGATGTGCTTTTGCAGATGGCCGTCGACGATGAACTTGGCCAGCGCCCACTGTGCCGGCGTGGAGGTGTGCCAATCGCTCAGGTGCTTGGCGATGCACACCGCCTGCAGGATGGCCGGCGGCGCGATCAGATAGCCCATGCGCAGCTCGGGCGACATCGTCTTCGAGAAGGTGCCGACGAAGGCCACGATGCCATCGCGGTCCATGCTCTGCAGCGAATCGGCGGGGCGGCCCTCGTAGCGGAACTCGCTGTCGTAGTCGTCCTCGACGACGATCGCGCCAAGCGCCTGCGCGCGCGCCAGCAGCGCTTCGCGGCGGCGCACGCTCATCGGCATGCCGAGCGGGAACTGGTGCGCCGGCGTCACGTAGATCAGCCGCGTGCCGTCGGGGATGCACGCGACCTGCAGCCCTTCGGCATCGACCGGCACGCCGACCACCTGCGCGCCCTGCGCCGCGAACAGCTGCCGTGCCGGCGGATAACCGGGCTCTTCGACCGCGACCATGCAACCCGGCTCGACCAGCACGCGCGCCACCAGGTCGAGCGCCTGCTGCGCGCCGTTGGTCACGATGAGGTCGTCGATGCCGCAGCGCACGCCCCTTGAAAACGCGGCATGCCGCGCGATCGCCGCGCGCAGTTCGGGCAAGCCTTCCACCGGCCCGTAGAGGCCGCGCGAGCGCGCACCCTGGCGCAGCGCATGCAGCACGCAGCGGCGCCATTCGTCGTGCGGGAACAGGCTGCGTGCCGGTGCGCCGCCGATGTATTCGTAGCGCGAGTGGCCGGCCGGCGCGGAATGGCGCAGCGGCGTGTCCATGCGGATCCAGCGCTCGATGGCAGAAGCGCCGGCGAAGCGTGCGGCGGCAGCCGGCGGCGCCTTGGGCTTGATCGCATCCGCGACGAAGGTGCCGCTGCCGACGCGGCCGACCAGCAGTTGGTCGAAGCCGAGCCGCGCGTAGGCTTGCGCCACTGTCTTGCGCGAAAGGCCGAGCTGCTCGGCCAGCAGCCGCGAGGGCGGCAGCTTCTCGCCCGCGACCAGGCGCCCGGCGCGGATCGCGTCCTTCAGCTGTCGGTAGAGCTGCCCGGTCAGATCCCGGTCACCCTCGATGACGACGTGCAACTCCATGCGATTGGCCTCCTGCAAATGCCCCGGATTGGCTGCCGCCGGACGGGCCGCTGCTTTCTAACATCGATCCATCGTCATCCACGACCCAGGAGCCCGCCATGGAACAACGACTCGATTTCTACAAGGCCTCGCCCGACGCCCTCAAGGCACTGATCGCGCTGGAGGTCGCCATCGGCAAGCTCGGCCTCGAGCCGGCCCTTCTCGACCTCGTCAAGCTGCGCGCCTCGCAGATCAACGGCTGCGCCTTCTGCGTCGACATGCACAGCAGCGACCTGCGCAAGAAGGGCGAGACCGAACGCCGCCTCTACGCCGTGCCGGTGTGGCGCGAGACGCCCTTCTTCACGCCGCGCGAACGCGCCGCGCTCGGCTGGACCGAGGCCATCACCCGCATCGGCGAAACGCATGCGCCCGATGCGGACTACGAAGCGCTCAGCGCTCAGTTCAGCGAAAGCGAACGGGTCAACCTGACGCTGGCGATCGGCGTGATCAACAGCTGGAACCGCCTGTCGATCGGCTTTCGCAAGGCACTCGCAGCCTGAAGCCGCGCCGCTCAGCGCGGCCCTTCGATCGGGTTCCCGTAGAGCGGCTTGACGCCGAACTGCGTGCTGATCGCATAGGCGACGCCGCAGGCCAGCATGACCGGCACCGTGAGCTGGAACTGGTTGGTCATCTCCAGCACCATCACGATCGCCATCAGCGGCGCATGCGTCACCGCGCTCAGCACCGCCGCCATGCCCAGCACCGCGAGCACGCGCGGGTCGCCCACCCAGGCTGCGGGCAGCCACAGCGAGGCGACCTGCGCGATCACGCTGCCGGCCGTCGCGCCGACGAAGAGCGACGGCGTGAACACGCCGCCGATCGCGCCGCTGCCCGAGCTCAGCGCCGTCGCCGCCACCTTGGTCAGCAGCACCAGCGCGAGCCACTGCCAGGCCTGGCCGCCCTGCAGCACGTCGGAGACCACGCTGTAGCCATTGCCCCAGACCTGCGGCACGCCGGCCGACAACAGCCCGACCAGCACGCCACCCAGGCCCAGCCGCAGCGGCAGCGAGCCGATGTGGGAGAACCAGCTCTTGCTTTTCTCGAGCAGCGTCAGCAGCCCCCATCCGAGGCCGCCGAACACGATGCCGGCCAGCAGCGCGATGCCCAGGCTGGTCGGCGCCATGACCACCGAAGGCATCGCGTAGAGCGGCTTCGGTTCCACCAGCCAGTAGATCAGCGAACTCGCCGTCGCCGAGGCGATCAGCACCGGCGCCACCGTGTGGCGGGCGAAGAAGCCGAGCGCCAGTTCCAGCACGAACACCACGCCCGCCACCGGCGCGTGGTAGGCCGATCCGATGCCGGCCGCGATGCCGCAGACCATGATCGCGTTGCGCTGCTCGGGATCGATCGCCACCACGCGGGCCAGCCGCGCACCGAGCCAGGCCGCCAGCTGCACCATCGGCCCTTCGCGACCGATCGAGGCGCCGGTGCCGACCGAGATCAACGCCGACAGCGTGCGCGTCAGCGTCGTGCGGTCGTTCAGGTCGACGCGGCCGGCGCGCGCTGCGTCGATGTAGTCGAGATTGCGGTTGCCGCGCTTGCCGCGCGCCGCCCAGAGGCCGCCCACGTGCAGCGCCAGCCCGGCCAGCAGGCCGCCGACCGCGCAGACCAGCGCGCGATGCCAGGGCGGCAGCGAGAGCGCCGCCTCCACCAGTCCGCCGGTGTGGCCGGTCGCGAGCCGCTCGACCTGCTGCGTCAGCCACCGAAAGCCCATGGTCGCCGCGGCGGCCAGCGCGCCGGCAACGGCGGCCCAGATCCAGAGCCGGACGGTGCGCGCGGTGGGCGCGAGAACGTGGAATCGGGTGCGCCCGATCGCGGCTTGACGGGGCGGTTCGGGGGGATTGATGGAAGACATCGCGACGGGCCGGAGACAGGGGGTGATTAAACTACGGCCGCATCGACCCCTTCCCATTGCCATATCCGATGCTTCATTTCCACCGCCTCATCGCCCTTGCAGGCCTCGCGCTCCTGCTGCCCCTTTCCACCCTCGCCGCATCGAGCGACGCCGCCGACATGAGCGGGCGCTACATCGACATGCAGCGCTGCATGGAGCGCACCATGGGCAAGAACTGGCAGCAGCGCTACGAGGTCGAACTCGCGCGCAACCGCTGGGGCGCGACCGAGCCCACCGGCCCGTCGATCGACAGCGCGCCGCTGGTGGTGCGGATGACGGACATGCGGTGCCGGCGGGAGGTGAACATCGAGACTGAACCGCGGCCTTGAGCACAAGAGCCTCCGACTCACCGCTGCAACCGCACATCGAGAGCCGCATCCTGGCGCTGCGCGAACAGCGCGTGATGCTCGATGCCGATCTGGCTGTGCTCTGCGACGTGCAGACCAAGGTGCGGGTCCAGGCAGTCAAGCGCAATGCCGAACGCTTTCCAGCGGATTTCATGTTTCAGCTCTCTCCCGAGGAGTGGGCGGCTTTGAGGTCACAAACTGTGACCTCAAACACGGGCCGCGGCGGCCGGCGCACTGCGCCCTATGTGTTCCACTCGGACGAACGCACGGCCCGCTAGGCCGCACGCGTCAACATTCGCCCCGCACGCGCCAGAACCTCGGGCTTTTCCTCCGTACCCCGAAACGCGCAAACCCCATTCACGAACACCCGCTCGATCCCCGTGCTCGCACTGCGCGGCCGGTCGTAGGTCGCGGTATCGGCAATCGTCGCCGGATCGAACACCACCACATCCGCAAACGCACCGACCTTCAGTTGCCCGCGATCGGCGATGCGCAGGTTGCGCGCCGTCATCCCCGTCATCTTGTGCACCGCCTGCTCCAGCGTGAAGAGCTTGCGCTCGCGCCAGTAGCGCGCAAAGACGCGCGGGAACGCGCCCCACAGACGCGGATGCGGATGGCGGTCGTGCGGCAGGCCGTCGCTGCCGATCATGGTGCGCGGATGCGCGATCACCCGCTCGACGTCCTCCTCGTTCATCTGGAAATAGCAGGCGCCGCCGGGCTGCAGGCGGCGGCAGGCTTCCTGCTGGTCCACGCCCCATTCGCGCGCCACGTCGGCGAGCATGCGGCCGGTGACGCCAGGATGCGGATCGGACCAGGTCAGCAGGATGTCGATCACGCCGTCGACCAGGTCCTCGCGCAGCACGGTGGAGCCGGCGACGTAGGGATAGACATCGAGCGCGATATCCTGCCGCCCGCCGAGCGCATCGATCAGCGGCAGCGTCTCCCGCGTGCGGCCCCAGTTGGCGGGGCCGGCGCACTTGTGGTGCGAGATCACCAGGGGCACGCCGGCATCGAAGGCGCTGTCGCCGGCTTCGTGGATGGCCTCGATGATGGCCGCCATCTCGCTGCGCAGATGGGTCGCATAGACGCCGCCATGGCGCGCGACGATGCGCGCGAGCGCGGTCACTTCCTCGGCCGGCGCGGCGAAGGATTCTTCATAGAACAGTCCTGACGAGAGGCCGTGCGCGCCTTCCTTCATGCAGTCGTCGAGCAAGGCCCCCATGCGCGCGAGCTCGTCGCCGGTCGCGGCCCGGTCGAGCGCATCCATGGTCGCGAAGCGCAGCGTGGTGTGGCCCACGAGCGAGGCGACATTGAGCGCCGGCTGCGCCGCATCCACCGCCGCGCGGTACTCGGCCATCGTCGCATGCAGGAACGAGTCGATGCCCAGCAGCGTCAGCGGCGGCCGGCTCTGCGCCGTGCGGTAGGGCGCGAGCGAGATGCCGCAGTTCCCGGTGACGACGGTCGTGATGCCCTGCGAGATCTTCGGCAGGCACAGCGGGTCGCGCATCACGATCGCGTCGTCGTGCGTGTGGGCATCGATGAAGCCGGGCGCGATCACCTTGCCATGGCAACCGATGGTGTCGAGCGCGGCGGGGTCGATGCCTTCGGGCAAGCGCTGGCGCAGGCCTTCGCCCAGCGCGACGATGCGGTCGCCGACCCACAGCACGTCGCCCGGCCAGCCCGGGTTGCCCGTGCCGTCGACGACGAGGCCGCCTTCGAGCAGCGTGGCCTGTGCGCGTTCAGCCATGCTTGACGCCTCCGCCATCCCAGCTCTGCAAGGGATGCGCGCGCGCATCGATGCCGTGGCGCTGGAAGGCCTCGCGTGCGCGCTGCAGCCGCTGCACCGCGGGCTCGCCGCGGCGCTGCGCGACCAGCACGGTGAGGATCTCGATCACCGTGAGGTGCGTGAGGTAGGCGTCGATGCCGACATGCATCACCGCGTCGTCGGGCACCGACAACGCCAGCAGGAAATCCGCGCGCGCCGCGAGCGCCGTGCCGGGCCGCGTGATCGCGACCACCTTGGCGCCCTGCCCGCGCGCGATGTCGACCGCATCGAGCAGCGAGGGCATGCCGCCGACGTGCGTGATCGCGATCACCACGCCGCCGGGCCGCTGCGCCGCACCGGCCACCTGCTGCAGGTGGTAGTCGGACCACGCATTGGCCGACAGGCCGAGGCGGAACAGCCGCGCCTGCAGGTCGCTGGCCATGAACCACGAGGTCGCGCCGGCGCCATACAGGTCCACGTGCGGCGCCGCGGCGATCGCGGCCACCGCGCCGTCGAGCACCCCCATGTCGAGCTGGCTGCGCACGCCCGAGACGGATGCGGCCGCGCTGCGCGAGATCTTGGCGACCACTTCGTCGGCCGCGTCGGCGATGTTCACGCGCCGATGCAGCGGCGAACCGCCGAGCGCGAGTTCCTGCGCGAGCGCGAGCTTGAATTCGCGCAGGCCCGCGAAGCCGAGATCGCGGCAGGTGCGCATGATGGTCGGCACCGAGCTGCGCGAGCGCTCGGCCAGCGCTTCGAAGCTTTCTTCCAGCACGCGGTCGGGGTCTTCGAGGATCAGGTCGAGGATGGCGCGCCGCGTCGAGGGCGCGTTGTTGCGCACCTCGGCCATCTTCTGGAGCAGGGACGATGTCATGAGCGGCCTGTTCAGAAATGCATCGACACCGCGTCGCTCACGCGGTAGTCGTCCTCGACGATCGGCATCCAGTGCCACTTGTCGAAGGTGGTGCACGGGTGCGAGATGCCGAAGCCCACACGCTCGCCGACCACCGGTGCCAGCGCATCGTCGGCCGCGTCCCAGCGCAGGTAGCCGTGCTGGTCGTTCAAGGCCGTGATCTCCCAGCTCGCCGGCACCACCGAGGCGGCGCGCGCGCCGCGCGCCGCGCGTGCGATCGGCACCGGCATCGAGAGGTCGAAGGAGACGTCGCGCTTGCCCATGGCGACGATCGCCAGAAACGGCTCGGGACAGGACTGCACCGTGGCCCAGACTTCCATCGCGGGGCGCAGGCTTTCGCCGGCCGCGCAGCCCAGGCGCGCATCGATCGATACCTGCAGCCGCTGGTAGGTGCCATGGTCGTGCGTCACGTAGCAGCCCGAGCGCAGCAGGCCGCGCACCGGCAGGCCGAGCGCCGGCTTCAGGCGCGCCGCGACCAGGTCGTACAGCGCCGAGCCGCCGGCCGACACCAGCACCTCGCTGCCTTCGAAAAGGCCGTGTGCCTCGCAGTGGCGCGCGACGGCTTCCACGCGGTCCATCAGCGTGTTCGTGTAGTCGGTGTCGGGGCGGCTCTCGCCGGTCGCGCCCTGCCCTTCGTAGCATTCGATGCCGGCCAGCCGGACCGCCGCGCTGGCATGCACCGCGGTGGCGAGCGCGATCGCTTCCTCGTGCGTGCGGCAGCCGGTGCGCGCGCCCGCGACGCCGATCTCCAGCATCACCTCGAACGGACGGCTGTCCGCATGGCGCGCAGCCCAGCCCTCGATCAGCGCGAGCTGCGCCGGCGAGTCGACCAGGAACACGATGCGCAGTCCCTCGTGCGCGCGCAGCAGCAGCTGGATGCCGGCCAGGTCCTCGTCGCTCACCACCTGGTTGGCGATCAGCGTGCGGCGAGCGCCGGCGGCGACGCCGACCGCGAGCTGCGTGACCGTCGCGAAGGTCAGGCCCCAGGCGCCGGTATCGAGCTGGCGCCTGAAGAGCTGCGGCGACATCGTGGTCTTGCCGTGCGGCGCGATGTCGATGCCCCATTGCCGCACGCGCGCCTGCATCCACGCGAGGTTGTGTTCCAGCGCCTCGCGCTTGAGCAATGCGAGCGGCAGCGGCAGGTCGCCGGCCAGCACGTTCCATCCGGCGGCGCCGATCTCGCTGCGCCGGCGCGGCGCCTGCGTGCGCGGGTAGCCCTTGAAGCCGGTGTCGAACACCGGATCGATGAGGTTGTCGTGTTCCATGGTCATGTCGATGCGATCTGAATCAGGTCCTTGCGGATGCAGGCGGAAAAATGGCCAGGCGCCAGCTCGTCGAGCGGCGGCACGGTTTGCGCGCAGGCTTCGATGGCATGCGGGCAGCGGGTGCGGAAGACGCAGCCCGAGGGCGGCGCCATCGGGCTCGGGATGTCTCCCTTCAATGCGACATGGTCGTTGGGCAGCAGCGGATCGGGCTTCGGGCTCGCGGCCAGCAGTGCCTGCGTGTAGGGATGCAGCGGGCGCTCGAACAGCTCGGCCGTGCTCGCCACTTCCATCACCTTGCCGAGGTACAGCACCACCACGCGGTCGCACAGGTATTCGACCACGTCGAGGTCGTGCGAGATGAAGAGCATGGTGAGCGACAGGCGCTCGCGCAGGTCGGCCAGCAGGTTGATGACCTGCGACTGGATCGAGACATCGAGCGCCGACAGCGGCTCGTCGGCGACGATGAACTCGGGCTCGACCGCGAGCGCGCGCGCGACGCCGATGCGCTGCCGCTGGCCACCCGAGAACTCGTGCGGAAAGCGGCTCGCATGCTCGGCGCGCAGGCCGACGGTCTCGAGCAGCTCGGCGATGCGGCGTTCGCGCGCGCCCCGCCCCTTGGCCAGGCCGTGCGTGGACAGCGCCTCGCCGAGGATCGCACTGATGCGCATCTTGGGATTCAGGCTCGCATACGGATCCTGGAAGATGATCTGCAGCTTGCTGCGCAGCTTGCGCATCTGGCCGCCCGAGAGCCTGCCGATGTCGTCGCCGCGATACAGCACTTCACCCTCGGTGCGCTCGACCAGGCGCAGCAGCGTGCGGCCGATGGTGCTCTTGCCCGAGCCCGATTCGCCGACCAGGCCGAGCGTCTCGCCGGCACGGATCGCGAACGAGACATCGTCGACGGCGCGCACCGGGCGCTCGCCGCTGCCGAAGTATTTCTTGAGGCCTCGGACCTCGATCAGCGGAACGGTCTGCATGGTTGGATCGCCTGCCATCAGGTTCATGCGGCGCGCGCCAGCGTGGCTGCAGCGGGCACGCGGATGCAGCGCGCCTGCCGGTCGGCCTGCGTGTCGATCAGCGGCGGTATCGCTTCGCGGCAGGCCGGGATCGCCTGGTCGCAGCGCGGCTCGAAGGCACAGCCCGGCGGCGGCGCGAGCGGGCTCGACACCTGGCCTCGGATCGCGAACAGGCGCTTCGGCCTCGGCTGGCCGCGCAGATGGGCCTTGCCCGGCAGGCATGCGAGCAGGCCCTGCGTGTACGGATGCTCGGGCGCGGCGAACAGCGGCCGCACCGGCGCGCGCTCGACCACGCGCCCCGCGTACATCACCACCACGTCGTCGGCATGGTGCGCAACCACGCCGAGGTTGTGCGTGATGAAGAGGATGCTCATGCCGGTCTCGGCCTGCAGCCGGCGCATCAGCTGAAGGATCTGCGCCTGGATCGTGACATCGAGCGCGGTGGTCGGCTCGTCGGCGATCAGCAGTGTCGGATCGCAGGCCATCGCCAGCGCGATCATCACGCGCTGCCGCATGCCACCCGAGAGCTGATGCGGGTACTCGTGCAGGCGCCGCGCCGCGGCCGGGATCTCGACCAGTTCGAGCATGCGCAGCGCATGCGCGAGCGCCGCCTTGCGGTCCAGGCCCTTGTGCAGGCGCACGCTCTCGGCGATCTGCTCGCCGATGGTGAACACCGGGTTGAGGCTGGTCATCGGCTCCTGGAAGATCATCGCGAGCTCGTTGCCGCGCAGGCGCCGCATGTCGCGGTCGCCGAGCGTCAGCAGGTCGACCGTGCGGCCGTCACGCGTCGCGAAAGCGGTCTCGCCGGTGACCTGCGCGTTGGCGGTCTTGGGCAACAGGCGCATCAGCGTCAGGCTGGTGACCGACTTGCCCGAACCCGATTCGCCGACCAGCGCGGTGGTCTTGCCCGGCAGGATCGAGAAGCTGACCTCGGCCACCGAGCGCACGAGGCCTCCTTCGGTCGGGAACGAGGTGCCGAGGTTGCGAACCGCGAGGCGTGAAAGGGTGTTCGTCATCACGCGGCTTTCTTGAGTTTGGGGTCGAGCAAGTCGCGCACGCCATCGCCGAGCAGCTGCAACGACAGCGCGGTCAGGATGATCGCCACCCCCGGGAACAGCACGACCCAAAAGGCCCGGTCCGCATACTGCTGGCTGCCCGCGACCATGGTGCCCCAGGTCGGAATCTCGGGCGGCACGCCGACGCCGAGGAAGGACAGCCCCGCCTCCGCCAGGATCGCATACGCAAAGATGAAGGACACCTGCACCAGGATCGGCGACATCAGGTTCGGCAGGATGTGGCGCCACAGGATGCGCGAGGTGCGCACGCCGAGCGCACGCACCGCCTCTACGAACAGCAGCTCGCGCACCACCAGCGTCGAGGCGCGCACCACGCGCGCCACGCGCGGCGTGTAGACCAGCACCAGCGCCAGCACCACGTTGCCCAGCGAGGCGCCGAGGATCGCCACCAGCGCGATCGCCAGCAGGATGTCGGGGAAGGACATCATGGCGTCGACCACGCGCATCAGCGGCGCATCGAGCCGACGGAAGAAGCCCGCAATGAGCCCGAGCGCGGTGCCGGCGATCACCGAACCCAGCGCCGTCAGCGCCGCGATCGCCAGCGAGTAGCGCGCGCCATGGATGATGCGCGCATACATGTCGCGGCCCAGTTCGTCGGTGCCCAGCAGATGTTCGGCACTGGGCGGCTTGAGACGTTCGAGCACGGCCGTGTCGTTGGGGTCCGCCGAGGCGAACCACGGCGCGCCGATCGCCAGCACCGCAATGATCAGCAGCACCACGGCCGACACCATGACGATGCGGCGTTGCATCAGCTGGCGCAGCATTCTCGGAAGCTTCATCGTTGCGCCCTCAGACCTTGACCCGCGGATCGACCGCGACGTACAGCAGGTCGATCGAAAAATTGATCAGCACATAGACGCCGCGATCACCAGCAGCGCGCCCTGGATCACCGGGTAGTCGCGCCGCAGCACCGCGTTCACCACCAGGCTGCCGACGCCGGGCAGGCCGAACACCGTCTCGGTCACGACGGCGCCGCCGATCATCAGCGCGGCCGTCAGGCCCAGCACCGTGACGATCGGCACCAGCGCGTTGCGCAGCGCGTGCTTCAGCACCACCGTGGTTTCGGCCAGGCCCTTGGAGCGCGCCGTGCGCACATAGTCCTCGCCCAGCACGTCGAGCATCGAGGCGCGCGTGAAGCGGATGATCAGCGCCGAGTTGAGCAGCCCGAGCACGGTGGCCGGCAGGATCAGCGCATGCAGGCGTTCGGCCAGCGGCGCATCGGGCGCGCCGTAGCCCGAGACCGGAAACCAGCCGAGCGACACCGCGAACATCTGGATCAGCACGATGCCGAGCCAGAAGCTCGGAATGCTCGCGCCCAGCATCGCGATGCCGGTGAAGAGCTGGTCGACCACGCGGCCACGGAACACCGCCGAGACGATGCCGCAGGGCAGCCCGATCAGCGCCGCGATCGCGACCGCCATCAGCGACAGCAGCGTGGTCGGCTCGGCGCGTTCTGCCAGCGCCTGCGTGACCGGCCGCTGCAGAAAGATCGACTGGCCCAGATTGCCCTGCAGCACCTCGCGCAGCCAGTAGCCGAACTGCACCGGCAGCGGCTTGTCGAGGCCGTATTCCTTCTGCACGCGCGCGATGTCGGCGGCCGTCGCCTGATCGCCGAGCAGCACCGAGATCGGATCGCCCGACGCGGCGCGCGTGAGGATGAAGACCAGCACCGCGACGATGGCGAGCACGACCAGCATGCCGGCCGCGCGGGACGCGAGATAGCGCAGCATGGCCGGGCTTACTTGATGCGTGCGTTCCAGAAGAAGGGCCAGGTGGCCGGCTGGTAGTTGTCGAGTGCCGGGCTCTTCGCCGACAGCCCATTGAACTTGCCCACGTTCACATACGGCACTTCGTCATACACGGCCTGCTGCACCTTGCCCCACAGCGCCCCGCGCTTGGCCGGGTCGCTTTCGAGGTTGAAGGCCTGCAGCGCGGCCTTCTTGGCCGGCGTGTTCCACCAGCCCGGCGCATCGTCGCCCAGTTGCGGCGGCGACAGCATCGGCTCCGGGAACTGGCCCGAATGCGTGACGTAGATGTCCCACAGCTTCGGATCGTTGCGGCGCTGTACCAGCGTGGCCCAGTCGACCACGTCCAGTTGGACCTTGAAGCCGGCGCGCTTGAGCTGCTCGGCCATCAGGAGCGCCATGTTGTAGTGGAAGTCGTACTGGCGGCTGGTCAGCACGCGGATCGGTTCGCCCTTGTAGCCGGCCTTGGCCGCCATCTCCTTGGCCTTGGGCGCGTTGCGCTGGTTGTAGAGCTCGGTACCGGCGGTCGAATAGAAAGGCGAGCCCTTCGGGAAGTGGTTGCCCTCGGCGACGAAGAAGCGGTTGTCGCCAAAGCCGGCGGCCAGCATCTCGCCCTCGCCCAATGCGGTCTGGATCGCCTGCCGGATCGGCTGGCTCGCGGCCACGCCTTCCTTGGTGTTGAACACGAGGTAGGGAAAGCCGAAGGCCGGCGTCATGATCGGCACCGTCTTGCCGCCGGATTTCTCGAGCCGCGGCAGCGCTTCCACCGGCAGCAGGTCGGCATAGTCGTACTGGCCGGCCAGCGCGCCCTCGACACGCGTGCTCGCATTGGGCACCGGCACGAAGCGCAGCTCTTCGATGGCCGCCTCGCGCTTGCCGCCGTAGCCGCTGGCGGGCTCCTTGCGCGCGCTGTACTTGTCGAAGCGCGTGAGCAGCACGTACTGGTCGGGCTTGCGTTCCTTGAACTTGTAGGGGCCGGTGCCGACGAAGTTCGTCAGCGGCTGCGCGATCGACTCCTTGGCCATGATCGCCGCCATGCCGCTCGGCAGTGCGAGCTGCGCGAGCAGCGGTGCATAGGGCTCCTTCAGCACCAGTTCGACATTGAGCGGCCCCTTGGCCTTGAGGCTGTCGATCTCCTTGCCGACGGCCTTGCCGCGCGGCGACTGCTCGATCCAGCGCTGCAGGCTCGCGACCACGTCGTCGGCGTTGAGTTCGCGGCCGTTGTGCAGCATCACGCCCTTGCGCAGGGTGATCGCGTAGGTCTTGCCGTCGGCCGAGATCTTCGGCATCGACTCTGCGAGCATCGGCACCACGTTCCACTTGCCGTCGAAGGTGTAGAGCGTCTCGTAGACGTGCTGCATGATCGTGCCGACGAGGTCGGCGGTGGACGCCATCGGGTCCAGCGTCTGCGGCTCGGCGACCATCGCGAGCGTCGCGTAGTTGCGCGGCGCCTGGGCCTGCGCGGGCGCCACCGCGCACAGCAATGCGAGCAGGCCGGCGCCGAGCAGGCTGCGCTTCGAGAGGGAGGCGCAGAGGCCCGGAAGAAAAGCGTCGTGAGGCATGGGGAGCTCCTGTCGTTGATCGCCGAGTTTGAAAATTAATTTCTTCGACGGCGACTTTGAGGCAGAGACTTCGCCAAATCACCAGTAGAAACCCTAGAGATTCTGGTTTTTACTGAAATATACTTTCATATCCATCGCCCACATCCACGGAGATCTTTCCATGCCTCTCGAGTACCTCGGCACCTCGCCCACCGCCTCGGACCGCCAGGTCCGTCCCTTCTCGCCGGCCGTGCGCGCGGGCGATTTCATCTATGTGTCGGGCCAGGTGCCGGCCGGCGCGGACGGCGAGATCGTCACCGGCGGCATCGAGGCGCAGACGCGCCAGGTGATGGAGAACCTGAAGTCGGTGCTCGCGCTGGCCGGCGCGGGTTTCGACGATGTCTGCAAGACCACCGTGTGGCTGCAGGACGCGCGCGACTTCGGTGCCTTCAACCGCGTCTACATGGGCTACTTCGGCAACGGCCGCCCGGCCCGCTCGACCACCGAGGCGCGGCTGATGGTCGATGCCAAGGTCGAGATCGACGTGGTGGCCTACAAGCCGACGTGAGGCAGCGCGCGCCGGCCGCTCAGCCCGCGGCCGGCAGCAGCGCCCGATCGAGAAATCCGATCGACGGCGCCAGCGCAAGCGCCCTCGCCGCTGCCTGCGCCTCGCCGGCATCGAGCGGCACGAGCAGTTCGACCTGATCGGCGATCCGGGTCGCGATCGGCAGCCCGCCACGGTACAGCACGCGCGCGCCCGGCACCCGCGCCACCCGGGTGCCGGGCAGCACGCTGCCCAGCAGGTTGGCAGGGTCGGCCGCAGCCAGGCAGACCAGCGCATCGTCGGCCGGCCGGCGCCGCACCTGACGCATCAGGCCGATCGCCTCGGGCAATGCGAACTGTTCGCCCGACAGGCCGGCGATGAAGCGGCCGCCGCGGATCTCGCCGCGCGCCTCGAGGCGGCGGCAGGTCCGCACGAGATCGCGCCATGGCGGCAGCCAAGCGGCCTCGCGCTCGATCAGGTGCCAGCACAGCACGCCATAGCGGCGCAGCAGCACGCGCGCTACCTGCTCGACGGCCTCGGGCGCGACACGGTGCGCCGCCTCGGCCGCGTCGCCGGCAGCGTGCGCGGGCCGCGTCAGCAGCCAGCGGCCCGCATCCTCGATGCCGAACAGCGCGACGCGGCGCCGGCGCTGCGCATGCGCCGACGGGCGCTTCGACGCCGGCACCAGCAGCGCGCGCAGGCCCGCGTAGCTGTCGCAGCGCACGCGGCCGCGCGCGACGAGTTCGCTCAGCGCATCCTCGACCTCGGCGCGCAACAGGTGCGCGCCATCGACGATCTCGTCGAAGAAGGACGCGCCGTGCTCGCCCAGATAGGCGGCGACGCGACGGGCGCGCGAGCCCAATGCCGCATCGTCGACGGCCGGCGGCGCGAGCTGATTCCACAGCGGCGCCGCCTTGCGCGGCAGCACGAGCACCGGCGTCGAACGCAGCGACACGGCGCCACCGCCCGAACGCGCCTCGCCGGGCGAAGGCCGCAGCCGCGTCCAGAACACGCGTCCCGCAGTGCAGAGATCGTCGAGCCACGCGCTCCCGTAGTCGTTGACGCGCGCGGGCAGCAGCTCGGCCTCCCACAGCGCCGCAGGCGCCTCGTAGCCTTCGAGCTGCGTCAGCACGCCGGCCAGTGCCTCGGGACCGCTGACCCGGGTCGACGGACTCACATGCTGCCACTCGAACAGGAAGCGCTGGAAGTCGCGCGGCTCGACCGGCTCGATCTCGCGCCGCAGGCGCCCGAGCGTGTAGCGATGGATGCGCGCCAGCAGATGCCGCTCGCACCACTCGACGGCCGGCGCGCCCGGCGTGAAGCGGCCTTGCAGCACATAGCCTTCGGACTGCAATCCGAGCAGCGCCGTATCGATCTCCGAAGGCGGCAGCCGCAGTTGCGCAGCCAGCACATCGACCGCGGTCGGGCCAAGGCCGCCGAGGCGGGAGCGCAGCAGATCCTTCAGCGCGGCCTCGCGGCTTTCGGGCGGCTGCGCGCAGCCGCGGGGCGCGACGACGGCCGGCTGCATCGCGGCCTCGGGATAGAGCACGCGCGCCAGCGCAAGACCTTCGGCCGCCACCCACAGGCCCGTGTCCGATGCATCCTCGCTCGCCAGCGACAGCCGCGTCGCGCGACCGGCACGCGCCAGCGCCGCGAGCCATGCGGCCCAGTCCGCATGCCGTGCGACCTCGTCGTCGGTGACGACGCCGAGCTCGGTCAGCGCCTCGTGCATCTCGTCGGTCGCGCGCGGCGCGGGCCAGGCCTCGGCGCGCACGCTCTCGATCGCCGCCGGGTCCAGCCGGCCGATGTCGTCGGCGCTTTGCGGATCGGCATGGCGCCGGTTCTGCACCGCCTGCGTGCGGCGTTCCTCCAGCGGCGCATCGTCGAGGAAGGCATAGGGCTTGGCGTTCAGCACCTCGGCCGCGAACGGCGACGGCGCCGGCAGGTCGCGCGCCACGACCTCGATCTCGCCCGCTTCGAGACGCCGCAGCAGGCGCAGCCAGCCCTCGGCATCCATCGCCTCGTAGAGGCAGTCGTGCAGCGTCTGCGCGACCAGCGGATGGTCCGGCACCTCGCGTTCGCCGGCGATGTTCTCGGCACACGCGACCTGGTCCGGGAACACCGAGGCCAGCAGGTCCTCCGACTTCATGCGCTGCAGCTGCGGCGCCACCTTGCGGCCGCCGACGAAGCGCGGCAGCGCCAGCGCGGTGGTCGCATTCCAGCGCCAGCGCACGCCGAACAGCGGCGCGTCGAGCAGCGCCTGCACCAGCACGTCCAGTGCCGTGGCCGAATGCAGATAGCGCGCGACCTCGGCCAACGGAAAGCTGTGGCTGGTGGCGAGCGAGAGCACGATCGCATCCTCGGTCGCGGCCGCCTGCAGCTCGAAGTTGAACTGGCGGCAGAAACGCTTGCGCAAGGCCAGCCCCCAGGCGCGGTTGACGCGGCTGCCATGCGGCGAATGGACGATCAGCTGCATGCCGCCGGATTCGTCGAAGAAACGCTCGAGCACGATCCGCTGCCGGGTCGGCAAGGCGCCGAGCGCGGCGATCGTGCGGCCGAGGTAGTCGACGATCTGGCGTGCCGATTCCGCGTCGAGTCCGATCGCGTGCATCAGCCAGTCGATCGCGGCCTCGGTGCCGTCGTTGCCGATGCGCTGCTCGACCTCTTCGCGCAGCCGCGAGACGCCCAGCGACAGCTCGTCGCTGCGCCCCGGCGCCTCGCCGAGCCAGAACGGGATGTTGGGCGCGGCGCCCTTCGCATCTTCCACGCGCACGCGGCCCGGCTCGATCCTCAGGATGCGGTAGCTGGTGTTGCCGAGCTGGAACACGTCGCCGGCCAGGCTCTCGACCGCGAAGTCCTCGTTGACGGTGCCGATCTGGTGTGCCTGCGGTTCGAGCACCACGGTGTAGTCGCCGGCCTCCGGAATGGTGCCGCCCGAGGTCAGCGCCGTGAGCCGCGAACCCTTGCGCTCGCGCAGCAGGTGGTGCACGGCATCGCGGTGCAAATAGCCGGCGCGCGGCCCGTTGCGCGTCGCGAAGCCCTCGGCCAGCATGCGCACCACGGCATCGAAGTTCTCGCGCGTGAGATCGGCGTAAGGCCACGCACGGCGCATCAGCGCGAACAGCACGTCCTCGTCCCATTCGCGGCAGGCGGTCTCGGCGACGATCTGCTGCGCCAGCACGTCGAGCGGCGCGGGCAGCACGTGCAGCGCATCGAGCTCGCCGCGCCGGATGCAGTCGAGCAGCGCGGCGCATTCGACCAGCTCGTCGCGCGACTGCGGAAAGAGCCGCGCCTTCGGCACCCCGCCTACCGCATGGCCCGAGCGGCCCGCGCGCTGCAGGAAGGTGGCAATGGAGCGCGGCGAGCCGAGCTGGCACACGAGATCGACGTCGCCGATGTCGAGGCCCAGCTCCAGCGACGCGGTGGCGACCAGCACCTGCAGCTCGCCGCGCTTGAGCCGCTGCTCCGCATCGAGCCGCGCCTCCTTCGCGAGGCTGCCGTGGTGCGCGGCCACCGCCTCCTTGCCCAGCAGTTCGCCGAGGTGGCGCGACGCGCGCTCGGCCATGCGCCGCGTGTTGACGAAGACCAGCGTGGTGCGGTGCTCGCGCACCAGCGCGGCAACGCGCGCATAGACCTGCGCCCACTGGTCGGTCGACATCACGGCACTGAGCGGCGCCGGCGGCAGCTCGAGCGCGAGGTCGCGCTGCTTGCGGTAGCCGATGTCGACGATCTCGCAATCGGCCACGCCATCGGTGGTCGCGCCGGCGCCGACCAGGAAGCGCGCCATCTCGTCGATCGGCTTCTGCGTCGCCGACAGGCCGATGCGCACCAGCCTGCGTTCGCACAGCGATTCGAGCCGTTCGAGCGACAGCGCGAGGTGGCTGCCGCGCTTGCTGGCGGCCAGCGCATGGATCTCGTCGACGATCACCGTGCGCACCGGCGCGAGCATCCTGCGGCCGGAGACCGAACCCAGCAGCACGTAGAGCGACTCCGGCGTCGTCACCAGGATGTGCGGCGGCTTGCGCAGGTTCTGCTGACGGTCTTTCTGCGACGTGTCGCCGGTACGCACGGCGGTGCGGATCTCGACATCGGGCAGGCCGAGCGCGGCGAGTTCGGCGCGAATGCCCGCGAGCGGCGCTTCGAGGTTGAGGCGGATGTCGTTGGACAGCGCCTTCAGCGGCGAGACATAGACCACCGCCGTCTCGTCGGACAGGCCGCCGGGCTGCAGACCCGCGCGCACCAGCGCATCGAGCGCGGCGAGAAAGGCCGTCAGCGTCTTGCCGGAGCCGGTGGGTGCCGCGACCAGCGTGTTGCGTCCGGCATGGATCGCCGGCCACGCGGCAGCCTGCGCCTCGGTGGGCGCCGCGAAGGTCCGGCCGAACCAGCGGCCGACGGCGGGATGGAAGTCTTCGGGCAGCACGGGTTCTCCGAAGGTCGGGCCGCTGGCGCGGAACTCAAGGCGGCTCAGGTGCCGGCAGCCGCCGACTTCGCCTGGACCCACCGCACGATGTCGGACGCACCCATGGCGCCGGCCTGCCGTGCCACCTCGCGGCCACCGCGAAAGAGCGCCAGCGTCGGAATGCTGCGGATGTCGAAGCGCCGTGCCAGCGCAGGCACGGCCTCGGTATCGACCTTCGCGAGCCGCACATGCGGCTCCAGCCGCGCGGCCGCCTGCTCGAAGCCGGGCGCCATCTGCAGGCAGGGCCCGCACCACGGCGCCCAGAAATCGACCAGCACGGGAATCTGGTTGCGCGCGACATGCTTGTCGAAAGCCGCTTCGTCCAGGGCGACGGAATGCGCCTCGAACAGGGGGCGGTGGCAGTGGCCGCAATCGGGCGCGCTGGCCAGCTGCTCGCTGCGCACGCGGTTGGTGGTCTGGCAATGGGGGCAGACGATGTGCAGCGCGTCGTTCATCTCGAATTCCTTGTCTGTCATCCGGGCATCACGCCAGCACCTCGGCCACGCGTTCGCGCAGCATCGGCACGATCTCGGTCTCGAACCACGGATTGCGCTTGAACCACAGGTTGTTGCGCGGGCTGGGATGCGGCAGCGGCAGCATCGCGGGCCAGTGGCGGCGCCAGCCCTGCACGACCTCGGTCAGCGACGCGCCCTCGTTCGGCAGATGCCAGGCCTGCGCGTACTGGCCGATCACCAGCGTGAGCCGCAGATGCCTGAGCCTCGCCAGCAGGGGCGCGCGCCAGGCCGGCGCGCACTCCGGCCGCGGCGGCAGATCGCCGGACTTGCCGGTGCCGGGAAAGCAGAAACCCATCGGCACGATCGCGAGCCGCCGGGCGTCGTAGAAGACTTCGCGCGAGATGCCCATCCATGACCGCAGGCGATCGCCGCTCGGATCGTTGAAGGGGATGCCGGTGTCATGCACGCGCCGGCCCGGTGCCTGCGCCGCGATCAGGATGCGTCCCGACGGATGAAGCTGGAGCACCGGCCGCGGTCCGTGCGGCAGATGCTCGGCGCAGATCGCGCAGGCGCGCACGTCGGCGAGCAGCGAGGAAAGCGCGGCCACGGTGACTGCTCGTTCGCGCGTGATCGGCCCGTGGCGCTAGGACGCCGCCCCTGCGCGCACCGGAAGCCGCCAGCCGGGCCGGATGAAGTGGCAGGTGTAGCCGTTCGGGATCCGCTCCAGGTAATCCTGATGCTCGGGCTCGGCCTCCCAGAACGGACCCGCGGGCGCCAGCTCGGTGACGACCTTGCCGGGCCAGAGTCCCGATGCATCGACGTCGGCGATGGTGTCCTCGGCCACGCGCTTGTGTTCCTCGTTCGCGTAGAAGATCGCCGAACGGTAGCTCAGGCCGACATCGTTGCCCTGCCGGTTGCGCGTCGTCGGGTCGTGGATCTGGAAGAAGAATTCGAGCAGCCGCCGGTAGCCGATGCGGGCCGGATCGAAGACGATCTCGATGGCTTCGGCATGCGTGCCGTGATGGCGGTAGGTCGCGTTCGGCACGTCGCCGCCCGAGTAGCCCACGCGTGTGGAGATCACGCCGGGCTGGCGCCGCAGCAGATCCTGCATGCCCCAGAAGCAGCCGCCGGCCAGAATTGCGCGTTCTTCGCTCATTGGAATTCCTTTGCGTGGACAAGGCCGGCAAAACCTCCGGCCTTCGCTGTCCATGTGCATGGTAGCGAGTCCCTATTTCCCTGTTCCGGCCGCGGCCGGAACGGCGGCTTCAGCGGCGCGCCGAGATCACCGACGCGGCCGAGATCACGAGGTCGGAAATGCGGCGCTCGATGTCCGGCCCGGTCCAGCGCGGCTTCACCATCGCCACGTTGATCGCGGCGACGGGATGGCCTCGCGCATCCAGGATCGCGGACGCCGTCGAGATGTCGCCGAGGTAGTACTCCTCTTCCGTGTGTGCGTAGCCGATGGCCCGGATCTTCTCGAGCCGGGCCTTGATCGCGCGCGGCTGCACGACGGTGTGCGGCGTGTGCTGGACCAGCGTCGAGCGCGCGAGGATGGCATCGACCTGCTCGCCCGGCAAATGCGCGAGCATCGCGAGGCCCGGCGCCGTGCAGTAGGCGGGCGAACGGCTGCCGACCACCACGTTCGGATTGAGCACGTGCTGGCTGACGATGCGCTGCACGAAGACGATGTCCGTGCCGTCGAGCACGGTGACGTTGGTCGTCTCCGAGGTTTCGCGACTCAGCTGCAGCAGATAGGGCGTCGCGCGCGACAGCAGCTCGTTCGACGAGAGGTAGTGGTAGGCGAAGTCGAGCAGCCGCGGCGACAGTTCGTAGGACTTGTTCTCCTCGTCCTTCTTCAGGAAGCCCAGCTCGGCCAGCGTGTAGGTGAAGCGCTGCGCCGAGCTCATGTCCATGTCGGTCGCCGCGGCGATCTGCGACAGCGTCAGGTGGCGCTTGCTGCCGTCGAAGGCCGTCATGACCTTCATCGCCTTGTCGACGGAGTTGACGAAGAGCGAGGACCGGGCCGGCTTCGGCTGCGGCTTGGTTTTTCGAACGGGGGGAGGACGCGCCATTCGGCTTGCTATCGATGAGTGAGACTGCAGGGTTGCGGCGCTGCATAGGGACGACGCGCGTGCACCTTGCGGGAACGAGGCATTGTAGGTGGCATGGCGATGACGATTCCCTCTGGCAGCAGCCCGTGGCCGGCTCGCATGCGCGTCAATCGTCGAGCAGCGCGAACAGCGCGCCGGGCGTCGGCAGCACCCACACCCCGGTGCCGGGACTGTGCCTTTCTTCCGCAAAGGATTCGACCGCGATCTGCTGTCCGTCCAGGTCCACGAGGTCCACGCTGCTCGTGCCCTGGAAGACGCTGCGGATGACCCGCCCCGGCCGGCCGCCCGCGCCCGGCGTGCGCTCGATGCGGATGAGCGTGGGCCTGACCGCGACCGTGCAGCGCGCGCCCGCCGTCCAGTCGCGGCGCCATCCGCCGGTGCGCAGGGCGCCGACGATCGTCTCGACGACGATCTCGCGGCCTTCCACCGACCGCACCGTGCCTTCGAGCAGATTGGGGATGCCGACGAAGTCCGCGGCGAAGCGGGTCCTCGGCCGCTTGTAGACATCCTCGGGCGATCCGGTCTGCTCGATCCTGCCGGCGCGCATGACGACCACGCGGTCGCCGAGCGTCATGGCCTCCAGCTGGTCGTGGGTCACGTAGATCGAGGTGAAGGGCGCCTGCTGCCGCAGTGCCAGCAGCTCCATGCGCATGCGCTCGCGCAGCCGCGCATCGAGGTTCGACAGCGGCTCGTCGAACAGGATCGCGCGCGGCGTGCCGACCATCGCGCGGCCCAGCGACACGCGCTGCTGCTGCCCGCCCGAGAGTTCGTGCGCGAAGCGGCGGCCCATGCCGCCCAGCCCCACCCATTGAAGCATCGATTCGACCTTGGCCTCGGTCTGCGCCTTCGACAAGGCGCTGGCGGCCAGGGGGTAGGCGATGTTCTCCGCGACCGTGAGATGAGGCCAGAGCGCATAGCTCTGGAACACCATGCCCAGCCGGCGCTTCTCAGGCGGCACGTTGGTGCGCGTCGCGCCGTCGAAGACGGCATCGCCATCGATGGCGATGCGCCCCGCATCCGGCGTGACCAGCCCCGCGATCGAACGCAGCACCGTGGTCTTGCCGCAGCCGCTCGGGCCGAGCAGCACGGTGCACTCGCCGGCCGGAAAGTCGAGCGTGAAATTGTCCAGCGCGAGCGCGCCCGCATCGCGGCCGTAGCCCTTGCTCAAGCCGGCGACCGACAGGCCGGCCTGCGGCTGGTGCTGCTTCGATTCCATCGTTGGCATTCCTCGCACTAGGCCGGCGTGAAGCGGGCGAACTTCCAGAGCAATGCGACCGGCACCAGGCCCAGCACCATGAGCAGCAGCGAATACACCGCCAGCTCGGGATAGAAACCGCTCGACCAGACATCCATGAGCCCGACCGACAGCACGACGGTGCTCGGGTTGTAGAGCAGGATCACCAGCGATATCTCGCGCAGGATCACCACGTACATCAGGAGCCAGCAGCCGATCAGCGCCGGCCGCATCAGCGGCAGGTCGATCCTGCGGACGGTGCCCAGCCAGGCCTGGCCGCCGATGCGCGAGGCGTCCTCCAGGTCGGTGTGGATGCGGTGCAGCGCGCTGCCCACGAACTGCATCGCCACCGGAATGTGCGCCGTGACGAAGGCCAGCAGCAGGATCCACAGGGTGCCGTAGATGCCGCCCGGCACCAGGATCCACAGGCTCAGGATGCCCACGCCCAGCGCGATGCCGGGCATGCCGAGCGGCAGCACCATCGCATAGTCGACCAGCGCCGCGAAGCGCCCGCGCAGCCGCAGGACGTACCACGCGAGCGCGACGGCCAGCGCGACGCACACCGTCGCACCCAGCAGCGCCAGCACCAGGCTGTGCTGCACCGAAGGCCAGACCTGCGGATACTCGAACAGCACGTACCTGAAGTTGCCGAGCGTGAAGTTCTCGGCCTTGAGGGCGTGCGGCGCCCAGTACTTCATGAACGCCATCGAGCCCACCGCCAGCAGCGGGAACAGCGACGAGCAGAACGCGAACACCAGCGCCAGCACCGCCAGCGGATGGCGCAGCCTGCCGAGCGGAAAGCGGGTGATGCTGGAGCCCTTGCCGCCCAGGATCGTGAAGCGTGCGCCGCGCGACAAGGCCCTGCGCTGGAAGAAGATGCACAGCAAGCCGACCGCCACCAGCAGCAGCGATTGCGCCGCGGCCAGACCCGGGCGCGGCGGGAACGAACTGGAGTTCTGCCAGATCAGGCTCGGCAGCAGGTAGATCCTCGCTTTCAGCCCGATGGTCGAGGGGATGATGAAATCGCCCGCGCTCATGATGACCACCAGCAGCAGCGCCGCCAGCAGCGCCGGCCGCTGCAGCGGCAGGATCACGGTGCGCAGCAGGCGCAGGCGGCCGGCGCCCGAGACCCGCGCCGCTTCCTCGACCGCCGCGTCGCTGTTGCTGAAGCCCGCCGCGACGAGCAGGTACACGTAGGGCGTGAGAAAGAGCCCGGTCACCCAGATGATGCCGGCCATGGTGTTGACGTTCGCCAGCACGGTGCGCGAACCCGTCACCGCGGACGCCATGATGTTGAGATAGCCGGCGCTGGGGTCCGCGATCGCCACCCAGCCGACCACCAGGATGAAGGGCGGCACCAGCATCGGCAGCAGCGCCAGCATGCCGACGAAACGGCTGCCCGGCATGTCGGTGCGCGTGGCAAGAAAGGAAAGCCCGACGCCGAGCACCATCGCCAGCAGGCTGGAGCCCGCGGTGTAGATCGCCGTGTTGACCAGCGCTTCATGGCTGCGCGCCGAGTTGAAGACCGCCAGCAGCCATTCGGCGCTCAGGCTGCTGCCGATGTCGTCCTTCGAGATGCTGCGCAGCACGACGAACAGCACCGGATAGCAGACCATCAGCACCGCGAGCGCGGCGACGGCGGACAGCACGACGCGGTCCCAGGCGATCGTCCGCGTGCCGGCCGCGGGCCCGGCGCGCGGCGCGAGCGATGCATCGGTCGTCGTCATTTGACGTACTTGTCCCATTCGGCCAGCAGCTTCGGCGTGTCGGCGATGATCTTCTTGTAGTCGGGCTGGCTGAAGGTGTGCGTCTTGCCCAGCTCGGCCAGCGATCCCGCCTTCGGCGCGCGCGCATCCGGATGGGTCGGTATCGTCGCGCCGGCCACGTTGATGAGGCTCTGCCCTTCCGCCGAGCACGCGAAATCGCAGAACAGCCGCGCCGCGTTCGGATGCGGCGCCTTGGCGAACACCGAGATGTTGCCGCCGAACAGCACCGTGTTCTTCGGCACCACGCCGGCGATCGGCGCGCCCGTGTCCGCCATCTGGATCACGCCGAAGGAGTTGGTCAGGCCCATGTCGATCTCGCCGGAGACGATGGCCTGCGACATCGCATTCGTGCTGGCGTAGAGCTTCGGCTGGTTGGCGCCGAAGCCTTGCAGATACGAAGGGCCGTAGAGCTTGTCGACCATCACCAGCCACGCGAGCGTGGTGGCCGTCACGTGCGGATCGAGCGAGCCGAAGCGGCCTTTCCATTTCGGATCGAGCAGGTCCTTCCAGTCCCTGGGCGCATCGGCCGCCTTGACGGTGCCGGTGTTCCAGCCGAGCTGCGCCATGTACATGCGGATCAGCGTGTACGACGGCGCCTTGTACGCGGCATCGATGGCCGCGCGCTCGGGCGAGTCGTAGTCGGCGAGGTAGGGCAGCATCAGGCTGAGCGCGGGTTCCTCGATGATCAGCGCGTCGGCCTGCGTGCGGCCTGCCGACTCCTCGGTCTGCACGCGCGTCGCGACGTCGGCGGAGCCCGCGCGGTACACCGAGACGTTGATGCCGTACTTCTTCCTGAACGCCTCGGCGATCGCATTGGACGGCCCGGTGGAGGCCGAGCTGTACAGGCTCACCGTGCCCTCCTTCTTCGCGGCCTCGACGATCTTCGGATCGCTCGCGGCCAGCGCGCGCGGCGCTCGCCACAGCGCGCCCGCACCGGCCATCGCGGCGCCGATTTGCAGGAAGGTCCGGCGATGGACCGGGGATGAGACCTGGAGCTTCGACGTCATGGCGCTGTCCTTCCGTGTTGCATCAACTTGAACGAGTTTGCGCGCGGGCCAGCGTATGCGCCACCAGGGCGCCGATGTCCGTCACGCGCTGGGCGACGACCCCGCCCGCGGAGGCAAAGGCCTGCATCTTGCTTTGCGGCCGGCTGCGCACGTCCTCGCCGACCACCGCGCCGGCATGGCCCATGCGCGCATCCTGCGGACTGGCCTGCCCCGTGATGTAGGCGACGACCGGCGTGCGCATCGTCGCGGCCTTCGCGGCCGCGGGATACTCCAGCCCGCCGCCGGGCTCGCCGATCAGGATCACGAGGTCGGTCTCGGGATCGGCTTCGAAGAGATCGAGCACCTCGGCGTAGTCGGTGCCGATGACGCGGTCGCCGCCGAGGCAGACGACGGTGGATTCGCCCAGGCCGTGCCGATGCAGTTCGTCGATGACTTCGTAGGTCAGCGTGCCGCTCTTGGACACGATGCCGATGCGCCCCGGCCGCAGGTTGGCATCGTTGAGGTCCGACATGTTCGCGCGCCCCGGGCTCACGGTGCCGGCGGAGTTGGGGCCGAGCAGGCGCGTGCCGCGCGCCTTCGCATAGGCGCACATGCGGATCGCATCGTGCACCGGGATGTTCTCGATGTAGAGCACCGCCAGCGGGATGCCGGCATCCACCACTTCGTACATGCCGTCCAGCACATAGGCCGGCGCGATGCAGCACAGCACCGCATCGGCGCCGGTCGCCTCGACCGCCTCGCGCATCGAATCGAAGACCGGCACGCCGGCGACCACCGAGCCGCCCTTGCCCGGCGTGACGCCGCCGACGAGCGGTGTGCCGCCGGCGATCATCTTCTCGGCGAACAGGCGCCCGGTCTGGCCGGTGATGCCCTGCACCAGGATCTTCGAATGAGAGCCGACCAGGATGCTCATCGTGCCGTCTCCTGCGATGGCGCAACCGCGGCGGCGAGCGCGAGCACGCGGTCGGCGGCGTCGCTCAGCGAGGGGGTGTAGAAGCAACCGGCGTCTTCCATGATCTTCTGCGAGCTCTCCTGCTTCACGCCGCGCATGCGCACCACCACGCGGTCGCGGCTCGGTGCGCCCGGCATGCCGAGCGCCTGCACCAGCGCCTGCGCCAGGGCGTCGGTGGAACGCAGCTGGTAGAAGGCATTGATGAACACGATCTCGGCCTCGAGCATGAAGAGCGCGCCGATGACCTCGGCCGTGTGCGCGACGCCGCGCGCCAGCGCGCCATGCAGCTCGATCGCGCCGGCCACGCTCACGCCGGACATCGCGATCTGGTCGTAGGTCGCCATCGTCAGGCCCGCGCCGTTGCCGAGCAGCGCCACCGCGGGCCGCGCGAGCGGCGGCGTCCGCGAACGGTTGTCCACGCCGATCACGCCGAGCGCGCGGCAGCGCTGCATGAAGGCGCTGTCGGACGACCATGCGATCGGACTCGAGCGCGCGGGATGCCGGGCGACCGCATCGTCGTCGAGCACCACCTTCGCGTCGGCGGCCACGAGGCGGCCATCGGCCGTCTGGATCACGGGGTTGATCTCGACCAGTTCGGCGTCCTCGCCGATGAGTGTCTCGACCACCTGTCTCGCGATGTGCTCGAACTGCACGCCGATGTCCTGCGCGAGACCGAGCGCACGCTTCAGGCGCTCGATCTGGAAGCCGGCCAGCCCGATCAGCGGATCGATGTCGATGCTCGCGACCTGCGACGGAGGCACCTGTTCGATGTCCATGCCGCCGGCGGCGCTGGCCATCACGGTCACGCGGCCACGATCGCGATTGACGAAGGCGGCGAGGTAGAACTCGTGCGCGATCTGCAGCATCGGCTCGACGTACACGGCGTGCACCGGCTCGTCGCCGAGACGCTTTCCTTGCAACTGAATCGCCTGGCTTTCGAGTTCATCGCGCGTGGCCGCCATGAGGATGCCACCGCGCTTGCCGCGTCCACCCGCCAGCACCTGCGCCTTGACCACCCAGCCGCGTTCGCCGGCCTCGGGCTGCTTCGGCCAGAGCGCGCCCGGCGGGATCGGCACGCCGTGGCTCGCCAGCAGCGCCTTGCCCTCGTATTCGAGAAGTTTCATGCGATCGTTGTGTCCAGACGAATGCGGGCGCGGTTCATTGACCCTTGAACGGGCCGGCCTTGCGCTTCTCGGCGAAGGCCCGCGCGCTTTCCTTGAAGTCCTCGGTCAGGTGCAGTTTGAGCGGCGTGGTCTGCAGGTAGGCCTCGCGCTCGGCCTGGTCCATGTACCACCGGCGCGTGCGCACCGTGGCGCGCACGCTCAGCGGCGGATTGGCGGCGATCTGCCGCGCGAGCTCACAGGCCTGCGCCACGTGCTGCCCCTTGGGCGCGACACGGTCGATGACGCCGGCGGCCAGCGCTTCCTCGGCGGTGAAGAAGCGCCCGGTGATCGCGGCTTCGGTCGCGAACGATCGGGCACCGCGGAAGTTCAGCAGCGCCCAGTACCTCGACGAGGCCAGGCCGCGCGAGGTCTCGGTCACCTGGAAGCGCGTGCCTTCCTCGGCCACCACCATCTCGCTTTCGAGCACCATGCCGAGGCCGAGGCCGACCGCGAAGCCATGCGGCGCCGCGATCACCGGCTTCCAGTTGATGGCGCGCGTGAACAGGTCGGCCGAGTGCGCGCCCCAGCCTTGCGAGCCGCCATGGCGCTTCAGGTCTTCCTCGCTGCGCAGCTGGCGCTGGTGCACGTCGGCACCGCTGGAGAAGGCACGGCCCTCGCCGCGCAGCACGGCGACGTCGGCCGCCGGATCGATGTCGAACTCGTGCAGCACCTCGGCCAGCCGCATCACCATCGCGTCGTTGAACGCGTTGAGTTTCTGCGGACGGTTGAAGCTGATCGTCGCGATGCGGTCGCGGCATTCGTAGCGGATGAAGTCTTGGGCGTTTTCGGACATGGTCGCCGCGCTCACTCGTAGGGCCGCAGCGGGTCGTACTGCAGGTCGATCCATTCGGCGGTGAACTCCGGCACCTTGCCTTCCTTGAAGGCGCGCGGGCCGATGCGCGCATCCTTGTGGAACATCAGCTCCACGTTCGCGAGCACCTGCGCCTCGAAGCCCTTCACCGGGTCCAGGCCCAGGCCCTGGTTGCGCGCGTTCTTGATCGCGCCGTAGGCCTGCGTCGGGCCTTTCGCCAATTTGTGCGCGAGCTCGAAGGCACGCTCCTCGAGCTTGTCCTTGGCCACGACCTCGCTGACCAGCCCCAGCCGCTCGGCCTCCTCCATCTCGATGAAACGGCCGAGCAGCAGCATCTCCGTCGCGCGGCCCAGGCCCACGTAGCGCGGCAGCAGGTAGGTCGATCCGCCGCCGAGCCCGCGCGTCACGTACACCGCGCCGAACTTCGTTTCGGGATCGCAGAGGCGGAAGTCGCAGGCCAGCGCGAGATCGAGCCCCGCGCCCACCGCATAGCCCTGCACGATGCCCACCACCGGCTTGCGCAGCGTGAGCATGTCCAGCACGGCGCGCGGAAATCCGGTGCGCATGCGGCTCTGCAGGTCGGGCGGTCCGTACTTGAAGCGGTCCTCGGGCGCGAGGTCGTCGCCGGCGCAGAAGGCGCGCCCTTCGCCGCGCAGCACCATCACGCGCACCGTGTTGTCGCGCCGGATCTGCTCGATCACGTCGACCAGGCGCAGGATCATCTCGGGATAGAGCGCGTTGAGCTTGTGGGGACGGTCCAGCGTGACCGTGGCGATGGGACCGTCGATATCGAGACGGACTCTTTCGAGGGAACTGCTTTCCGGCATCGGGTTGACTCCTTCAGTTGACGAGACAATTCAGAGATTCAGCCTGGCCGCGCACTGCCGCACGCGATCCATCGCGTCCCATGCATCGACATGGCGCGTGTACATCGGTGCAGGCGCGAGCCTGAGCATGTCGGGCGGCCTGAAGTCGGGGACGACCCGGTCCGCGATCAGCGCGCGCACGATGTCCTTGGCCCTCGGATGCCGCAGCGTGATGTGCGATCCCCTGCGGCGCGCGTCGCGCGGCGACGCGACGGTGAATCCGTGCGGTGCCAGCCGTTCGTCGGCGAGCGCGATCAGCAGCTGGGTCATCCGCCGGCCTTTCGCCTGCAGCCGGTCGACGCCTGCCTCGGCGATCAGCGCGACGCCCGGCTCGATCGCAAGGGTCGAGAGGATGGCCGGGATGCCGACCAGGAAGGATTCGATGCCCTCTGCCGGCTCGAAGCTGTCCGACATGGCGAACTGGTCGCGATGGCCGAACCACCCCCAGATCGGCTGCCGAAGCCGCGCCTGCTGCGACTGCCGCACATAGACGAAGGACGGTGCGCCGGGTCCGCCGTTGAGGTACTTGTAGGTGCAGCCCACCGCGAGGTCGGCGCCGCTGCTTTCCAGCGGCACCTCGACCGCGCCCGCCGAATGGCTGACGTCCCACAGGATCAGCGCGCCGGCCTCGTGCACCGCGCGCGTCACCTGCGCCATGTCGAGCAGCGCGCCCGAACGGTAAGCCACGTGCGACAGGCAGACCAGCGCCGTGTCCGAATCGATGCCGGCCTTCAGCACTGCCGGATCGAGGCCCTGCACCGGGTCGGCATGCAGCACCTTCAGTTCGAGCGACCGTTGTGCCGCGAGCGACTGCAGCACATACATGTCGGTGGGGAAGTTGTCGTCGCTCGTGACGATGGTGCGCCGGCCTGACTGCGCGCCCAGCGCGGCGGCCGCGGCCTTGTAGAGATTCACCGAGGTGGCGTCGCCGACGATGACCTCGCCGGGATTCGCCTGCACCACCGATCGCGCGATGGCATCGCCGATCTCGCGCGGCAGATGAATCCATCGGCGCCACGCGATGATGAGATCCGTGCGCCAGGTGTCGAGTGCCTGAGACACCAGCGCCGCAGTGCATGCAGGCGGGCGGCCGAACGAATTGCCGTCCATGTACAGGGCCGAGCCGTCGTCGATGGCGAACGCGTCGCGCAAACCCGCCAGCGGATCCGCGAGGTCCATCTCGTGTGCCATCTCGCGCGTGAGGGGCGATGCAACGGATGGATTCATGGCACAACGCGCCGTCCACGACGCACGAAGTGGGCGAGCCCGGGGGTGTTCATCGCCTTTTCGCCATGAAGTCTTCCATCATCCGTGCCGGCTCACCGGAGGCATACGACTCCCGGTGCGCGCGGATCGCGGCGGCGATGGTGTGCTGGAAGGCGGCTTCGGTCATGTCCGCGAACCAGGCGCGGTCCAGCTTCATCGCGAGCGGCGCCTTGGCGGCGAGTTCATTCGCGATCTGCAGCGACTTCGCCAGCACCTCCTGCCGCGGCACCAGATGGTGGACGAGGCCGATGCGATGGCACTCGTCCGCCGGCATCATGCGGCCCGTGAGCGTGAGCTCGACGGTGCGCGACATGCCGAGGATTTCCTTCATGATCCACGGCCCGGTGATGCTCGCGATGCCGGCGTTGATCTCGGGCTGCCCCATCCGCACGTCCGCATGCGCGACCCGGATGTCCCCGAGCAGCGCGACCTGGAACGCGGAGCCCGCCGCAGTGCCGTTGAGGGCCATCACGATGGGCTTGGTCAGGCGGCGCAAGGTGCCGTAGAAGGTCTCCCATTCGCGGATCCACACTTCGGCGCGATCGGCATCGAAGTCGTGCGCCTCGGCGAAATCCTGCCCGGCCGAAAAGGCCCGCTCGCCCGCGCCGGTGAGGACCACGGCGCCCACGCCGTCGTCGCGGTCGAAATCGCGCAGGGCGCGCACGATGTCGTCGCGCATCGGGCGATCCCACGCGTTCAGCTTCTCGGGCTTGTTCAACGTGATCAGCCCGACACGGTCTTGCTGATCGATCAGGATATGCGCAGACATTTATCGCATCCCAATAGTTACTATCGAGATGAAATTTACGCCGGACTACCGCGCCGGGCCAGCGGGAAATCCCTCGGGTGCGCGAACGCCCGGGGCCGGCGCCCCCTGCGTGCGGGAAAGCGCGCCCTGATCAGGGCTGCTGCAGGCGCTGAAGCAGGTCGAGGGTGGGGTAGCCGTCGGCAGCGAGGCCGACGCTGCGCTGGTAGCGGCGCAGCCCTTCGCGGGTGGCCGGGCCCATGACGCCGTCGGGCTCGCCGCTGGCAAAGCCGCGCTGGTTCAGCGCGGCCTGCAACGCCAGCAGCTGGCTGCGCGTGAGCGCCTGGAGGTCGCGTGGCCACGGCGCCTGCACGCCCGGGCCGCCGCTCAGGCGCTGCGCCAGGAGGCCGACCGCGAGCGCGTAGCTGGTCGAGTTGTTGTAGCGCAGGATGGCCCGGAAATTGGGCCCGACCAGGAAAGCCGGCCCGCGCGCGCCCGCGAGCAGCAGGACCGAGCCGTCGGCGAACTCGGGCAAGACTTGGCCGTCCATGGCGCGCAGGCCTTCGGCGACCCATTGCGCCGTGGGCTGGCGGATGCCGGCATCGGCGCGCGCAACGTCGAACCCGGCTGGCAACTGGACCTCGACACCCCAGGGCATGCCCGCCTGCCAGCCCGAGCGCGAAAGAAAGTTCGCGGTCGAAGCCGTGACGTCGGCCATGCTGACCCAGATATCGCGCCGGCCGTCGCCATCGCCGTCCACCGCGTAGGCCAGGAAGTTCGATGGCAGGAACTGGGTCTGGCCCATGGCGCCGGCCCAGGAGCCGATCATGTGCGCGCGATCGATGTCGCCGTTGTCGAGGATCTTCAGCGCAGCGAGCAGCTCGCGGCGCGCCCAGTCCGCACGGCGGCCGTCGAAGCCCAGCGTCGCCAGCGCATCGATGGTCGGCGTGCTGCCGTAGTTGCTGCCGTAGTTGCTTTCCATGCCCCAGATGGCGATCACGATGGCGGGCGGAACGCCGTAGCGCTGCGCCGCGGCGTCGGTTTCGCTGCGAAGCTGCTGCAGCTTGTCCTGGCCCTGCGCGACGCGCTGGGCCGTCACGGTGCCGTCGAGGTAGTCCCAGACGGTGCGGGTGAATTCGGGCTGTGCGCGATCCAGTTCGATGACGCGCGGCAGGTACTGGACATCGTCGAATGCCCCATGCAGCGTCGCTTCGCTGATGCCCGCTGCGCGCGCGGTGGTGCGGAAGTCCGCGACCCACTGCGCAAAGCCTTGCTGGAGCGCCGCTTCATCCGTGGCCGCAGGCGCGGTCGCCGGTGGCGGCGTCGGCGTCGGCGACGCTGCGGGCCGCGCGCCGGTCGCATTGGCCGGCGGCTGCGAGGGCGCCACGGGTGGCGCGGATGCGCAGCCCGCCAGCAGCGCGGCCGTCAGCATCGCCAGCGCAAGCCCGGTGAATCGCGGCGAAGAAAAATCGGGCTGGCGCATTTCTCGGACCCTCACGTTCATGCAGCGCCGCCTCAGCCTGCGAGCCGGCCCGCGGTCAGCCGCAGCACGCGGTCGCAGCGCGTGGCCAGCGTCTCGTCGTGCGTGACCATGACGAAGGCCGTGCCGCGCTCGCGCGCGAGCTGGAGCATCAGCGCGAACACGCCGTCCGCCGTGGCGCGGTCGAGGTTGCCGGTCGGCTCGTCGGCCAGCACGCAATCCGGATGCGTGACCAGCGCGCGCGCGATCGCCACGCGCTGGCGCTCGCCGCCGGACAGCTCGGCCGGCCGGTGCTGCAGGCGCTCGCCGAGGCCGACCGCGGTGAGCATCGCGGTCGCGGCATCGTGGGCCTGCGCCGGCGTCATGCGCCGGATCCGAAGCGGCATCGCGACGTTGTCGAGCGCGCTGAACTCGGGCAGCAGATGATGGAACTGGTAGACGAAGCCGAGGTGCGTGTTGCGCAGGCGTCCCTGCTCGGCCGCGTCGACATGCGCGATGTTGCGGCCATGCAGCTCGACGCTGCCGGCGGTCGGCGCATCGAGGCCGCCCATCAGGTGCAGCAGCGTGCTCTTGCCGGAACCCGAGGCGCCGACGATGGCCATCGTCTCGCCGGCGCGCACGTCGAGGTCGACGCCGTGCAGCACGGTGAGGTCGATGCGGCCTTCGTGAAAGCGTTTGGTGAGACCGCGGACTTTCAGCACCGCGCCGTTGGCGCCCGCTCGGGGTTCACTCATAGCGCAGCGCCTCGGCCGGGTTGACGCGGCTGGCGCGCCAGCTCGGGTACAGGGTCGCGACGAAGGCGAGGATGAGCGAGATCACCGTGATCGGCACGATGTCGCCCTGCTGCGGATCGCTCGGCATCTTGCTGATCAGGTAGATGTCCTGCGGCAGGAAGCTCGCATGGAACAGATGTTCCAGCGCCGGCACGATGACGTCGATGTTGTAGGCGATGAGCAGCCCCAGCAGCAGCCCGGCCAGCGTGCCGATGACGCCGACCATCGCGCCCTGCACCACGAAGATGGTCATGATGCTTTTCGGGCTCGAACCCAGCGTGCGCAGGATGGCGATGTCGGCGCGCTTGTCGGTCACCGTCATCACCAGCGTCGACACCAGGTTGAAGGCGGCCACCGCGACGATCAGCGTGAGGATGATGAACATCATGCGTTTCTCGACCTGCACGGCGGCGAACCAGGTCTTGTTCTGCTGCGTCCAGTCGCGGATCAGGAAGCTGCCGGGCAGCGTGCCGGCGAGTTCGTGGGCCACCTCGGGCGCCTGGTGCAGGTCCTTGAGCTTGATGCGCACGCCGCTCGGCCCTTCGAGGCGGAACACGCGTTCGGCGTCCTGCTCGTGGATCATCGCCAGCGCCGAGTCGTACTCGTAGTGGCCCGAATCGAAGGTGCCCACCACGGTGAACTGCTTCAGGCGCGGCACCACGCCGGCCGGCGTGACCTGGCCGCCGGGTGCGACCAGCGTCACCTTGTCGCCGTCGCGCACGAACAGCGAGCGCGCGAGCTCGACGCCGAGCACGATGCCGAACTCGCCCGGCACCAGCTTCTTCAGCGCGCCATGCTCGGCGGTGGTGGAGATGTCGGTCACCTGCGGCTCCAGCGCCGGATCGATGCCGCGCACCAGCGTGCCCTTCATGTCCTCGCCGCGCGCGATCAGGGCCTGCGCGGCGATGAAGGGCGCCACGCCGACCACCTGCGGGTTCTTGCGCGCGCCGGCCATGATGCCGTCGATGTCGCCGAGCGCCTGGCCGTCGCGCGACAGGATCTCGATGTGCGAGATCACGCCGAGCATGCGGTCGGTGACTTCCTTCTGGAAGCCGTTCATCACGCTCAGCACGATGATCAGCGCCGCCACGCCCAGCGCGATGCCGAGCATCGAGACACCGGAGATGAAGGAGATGAAGCCGTTGCGCCGCGTGGCCCGGCCTGCGCGCGTGTAGCGCCAGCCGAGTTGCAGTTCATAGGGAAGGGGCATAGAGGAAGAATTGTGGCATCCCGGACAATAGGGTCATGTCCGATGCCCCCAAGCCCCGCCATTTGATGATCCCGTTCGCCGGCCGCAGTTCCCCGGCCTGCCGCGAAGCGCTGGCCGGGCTGCGCCTGCCGAACACCGAGGCGATGCTCGCGCGGCTCGCGCTGGTGCACGGCGACCAGCAGGACGACAGCACGCGCTCGCCGCCGCACGAGCGCGCATTGGCCGAGGCGCTCGGCATCGGCGCAGCGGACGGCTGCATCCCATGGGCCGCGCTGGAAGCGAAGCAGGCCGGCCTCGGTCCCACCGGCCCAGGCGACAGCTGGGGCGTGGCCACGCTGTGCCACTGGCAGGTCGGCATCGACGACGTGGTGCTCGGCGATCCGGCCGCGATCGAGATCGATGCCGCCGAATCCGCGGCGCTGCTGGCCGCGGCGCGGCCCTTCTTCGAAGAGGACGGCATGGCGCTGCATGCGTCGGCGACGCCCGGCCGCTGGCTGGTGCAGGGCAAGGTCTTCGACGGCCTGGCCACGGCGTCGATCGACCGCGCCGTCGGCTGGCCGATCTCGCAATGGTCGCCGCTGTCCGATGCCGCACGGCCGCTGCGCCGGCTGCAGAACGAGATGCAGATGCTGCTCTACACCGAACGCGTGAACGACCAGCGCACCGCACGCGGCGTGCCGCCGATCAACTCCTTCTGGCTCAGCGGCACCGGCAGCCTGCCCGCGGCGCTCGCCAACGGCACCGCGCCGGCATCCGCGCCCGAGGTCGCCGATGCCTTGCGCGTGCCCGCGCTGCGCGACGACGGCGCCGGCTGGGCCGCCGCGTGGCAGGCGCTCGACGCCGGCGCGATGGCCGATCTGCTGGCCGACTACACGCACGGCGCCGATGTCGTGCTGACGCTGTGCGGCGACCGTGGCGCACGCCGCTTCGGCGTGCAGCACCGCGGCCTGCTGAGCTGGGCCCGGAGCCTGTTCGAGCGGCCGAGCGCGGCCTCCATCCTCGCGACGCTGTGATGCAGATCGTCGCTCGCGACATTCCGCCGCGCAGCGCCTGGGCGCTCGAGCAGGCCGGCGTGCATCCGCTGCTCGCGCGCCTCTATGCGGCGCGCGGCGTGCTGGCCAAGGAAGAGCTGGACGACGGCCTGACGCGCCTGCTGCCGCCCGCGACGCTGCGCGGCACGCAGGAAGCGGCACGGCTGCTGGCCGACGCGATCCGCGACGACAGGCGCCTGTGCATCGTCGCCGACTACGACTGCGACGGCGCCACCGCCTGCGCCGTCGCGGTGCGCGGCCTGCGCCTGCTCGGCGCGAAGCAGGTGAGCTACCTGGTACCCGACCGCGTGATCGACGGCTACGGCCTGACGCCGCCGATCGCCGAGCGCGTGGCGGACAGCGGCGCCGACTTGCTGATCACCGTGGACAACGGCATCGCGAGCGTCGAGGGCGTCGCGGCCGCCAAGGCGCGCGGTCTCGCGGTGCTGGTGACGGACCACCACCTGCCCGGCCCCGAACTGCCGGCGGCCGATGTGCTCGTGAATCCCAACCAGCCCGGCTGCGGCTTCGAGAGCAAGAGCATCGCGGGCGTCGGCGTGATGTTCTATGTGCTGCTGGCGCTGCGCGCCGAGCTGCGCGCGCGAGGTGCGTTCGATCGCGTTGCGCAACCCAAGCTGGACGCATTGCTGCCGCTCGTGGCGCTGGGCACCGTGGCCGACGTGGTCCGGCTCGATGCCAACAACCGCCGCCTGGTCGCTCAGGGCCTGCGCCGCATCCGCACGAGCGCCATGCCCGCAGGCATCGCCGCCCTCTTCAAGGCCGCAGGCCGCAACGCCGCGGCCGCGACCACCTTCGACTTCGGCTTCGCGCTCGGCCCGCGCATCAACGCCGCCGGCCGCCTCGCCGACATGACGCTCGGCATCGAATGCCTGCTGACCGACGACGCCGGCCGCGCCGCCGAACTGGCACAGCTGCTCGACGGCATCAACCGCGAGCGGCGCGACATCGAAGGCGGCATGCGCGACCAGGCGCTGCGGCTGGCCGAGACGCTGTTCGGCGACGACAGCCAGCCGCCGCCCGCGGCCATCAGCGTGTTCGGTGCGGACTTCCACGAAGGCGTGGTCGGCATCGTCGCCTCGCGCCTCAAGGACCGCTTCCATCGGCCCACCTTCGTCTTCGCGGCCAGCGGCGCCGACGGCCGCGCGCACGAGCTCAAGGGCTCGGGCCGCTCGATCCCCGGCTTTCATCTGCGCGATGCGCTCGACCTCGTGGCCAAGCGCCATCCCGGCGTGCTGCTGCGCTTCGGCGGCCACGCGATGGCGGCCGGATGCACGGTGGCGCGCGAGCACTTCCCTGTCTTCGAGCAGGCGCTGGCCCAGGTCGCGCGCGAGTGGCTCGACGCCGCCACGCTGACGCGCCGGCTCGACACCGACGGCCCGCTCGCGCCCGAGTACCTGCGCGTGGACCTGGTCGACACGCTGCACCGCGAGGTGTGGGGCCAGGGCTTCGCGCCGCCGACCTTCAGCGAGGAGGTCGAGGTGGTCTCGCAGCGGCTGGTCGGCGAGAAGCACCTCGCGCTCAAGCTGAAGCACCGCGGCAGGCCGGTCGACGGCATCTGGTTCGGCCATACCGAGCCGCTGCCGCCGAAGGTGGTGATCGCGTGGCGCCTCGATGCCGACGAATGGCAGGGCGTGCGGCGCGTGCGCTTTCTCGTCGAAGGCGCCGAACTCTGAGCCTGCGTCTTTACGCCGGCTTTACACCCGGTCAGCGCGGCGGCAGCCTGCGTGCCCTGTAATGCATCGCCGGCCACGCCAGGTGGCGGCGAGCAAGGACGCGGGATGACAAGACTCAGGCAGAAATTCGCATTCGCCATCGTGCTGGCCGCACTCAGCGGCCACAGCTTCGCGCAGTTCGGCGGCGGCGGCATGGGGGGCGGACGGCGCGGGCACAGCGGCGATGCACCGGCGGCATCGCGCAGCACCGAGCAGGCATCGAGCCCCGAGATGAGGGCCAACCAGATCAGGGACAAGCTCTACGACCTGCGCCTGCGGCTGCTGATCACGCCCGAGCAGGCCGCCCTGTGGGACGGCTTCTACAACAAGGTGTGGGATCTGGCGGTGAAGAACTCGCTCGCGCATGCGCCGGCGGCCGACGACCTGACGGCCGTGCAGGCGCTGCAGCAGCGCGTGGCCGAGGCGCAGGAGCGCGCCGGACGGCTGCAGGAGATCGGCGACGCGGCCGCCCGCCTCTATGCGGCCCTGACGCCGGACCAGCGGCGCGTGGCCGATCAGTACCTGCCGCCGGCGCTTCCATGAGCCTTCCCCAGCCGGCCGCCTCGTGAACACACGGATCCTGGTGGTGGAAGACGACCTGCACATTGCCGCCCTGCTGGGCCGCGAGCTCGTGCATCGGGGCTACGACGTGCAGAAGGCGTCCACCGGCGCGCAGGCGCTCGGCTGCATCCGCGCCGACCGGCCGGCCCTGATGCTGCTGGACCTGGGACTGCCCGACATGGAAGGCAGCCAGGTGCTGCGGCAGGTGCGCGAAGCGGGCAGCGCGCTGCCGGTCATCGTGCTCACCCCGACGTCAAGGCCGCGGCGGCCGCGCTGCGCGGCGCACGCGAGAACACCCTGGCCCAGCAGGGCGCGTTCTTCCCGAGCGTCGCAGCGCAGTTCAATCCGACGCGGCAGTCGATCGTGCCGGTGCTCGCCAGTCCGCTCGCATCGGGCAGCGACATCTACAGCCTGCACACGGCGCAGCTCAACATCGCCTATGCACCCGACGTGTTCGGCGGCAATCGCCAGCAGGTCAAGTCGCTGCAGGCGCAGGCGGACACGCAGCGCTTCCAGTTGCAGGCGGCGCGGCTCACGCTGACCAGCAATGTCGTGCTGGGCGCCGTCCAGCTGGCGTCGCTGCAGGCACAGATCGGCACCACGCACCAGCTGATCGATCTCGCGGAGCATCAACTCGCGCTGTTCCAGCGCCAGCACGCACTGGGGCAGACCGGCATCGCCGATGTCGCGGCGCAGGAGGCGGTGGTCGCGCAGGTCCGCGCCACATTGCCGCCGCTGGAGAAGCAGCGCGAACAGCAGCGCAACCAGCTGGCCGTGCTGGCTGGCCGCCTGCCCGGCGACAGGGCGGCCTTCGATGTCGAACTCGATGCGCTGCGGCTGCCCGACGAACTGCCGCTGAGCCTGCCGCCCCGGCTGGTCGAACAGCGGCCCGACGTCCAGGCCGCCGAAGCGCAGCTGCATGCGGCCAGCGCGCAGATCGGCGTGGCGATGGTCAACCGCCTGCCGAGCTTCAGCCTGAGCGCGGGCTTCGGCAGCAGCGCCTTGCAGTTCTCGAAGCTGTTCACCGCAGGCACCGGCTTCTGGAGCGTGGGCGCCAATGCGCTGCAGCCGATCTTCGACGGCGGCACGCTGCTGCATCGGCAACGCGCCGCGCAGGCCGGCTACGACCAGGCAGCCGCGGCCTACCGCAGCACCGTGCTCGGCGCGTTCCAGAACGTGGCCGATACCCTGGGCGCGATCCAGGCGGACGCCAGGGCGCTGGAGTCCTTGATCGCCAGCGAGCGCGCGGCCGAAAGAAGCCTGGCGATCGCGCGCCGGCAATGGTCCGCCGGCGCGGTCGGCTCGCTGGCCGTGCTTGCCGCCGAGCAGAGCTTGCGCCAGGCCGCGATCGCACGCGTCCAGGCCCAGGCCAGCCGGCTGGCCGACAGCGCGGCGCTGTTCCAGGCACCGGGCGGTGGATGGTGGAACAGGGATCCGGTCTGATCCGGGCGCGCGTCATGCTGCCGGCCGTCGCCGCGCTGCTGTGCGGCTGTGCCGCGTTGCCCGAGCCGTGGCGCGACTTCCAGGCGGGCTGGCGCACCGGCCATGTCATCGAGACCGGCGCCGCGGCAGGCATCACGCGGCCGGTCGACAGCGACTGCAGGACGCCGGCGCAGGCCAGGGATCCGGGCCGCCGTTTTGCCGTCGTCCTCTACGGCACGCACGGCGGGCTGCTGAAGCTGCGGGTCGCGCCCCTGGCCGCGGCATCGACCCTCGCCAGGGACGATTGGGTGCAGGTCAATATCGAGCGCTGCGACGCGCTCAGGCCGCCGGACAGTCGATCACCTTGAACTCGACGCGCCGGTCCAGCGCATCGCGGGCATCGTCGGTGCCGAGCCCCGAGATCGGCTCGCGCGAGCCCTTGCCGACGGCGACGGTGCGCCGCGCGACGCCGGGCGTGCCGGCATCGAGCCGTTGCGCGACGTACTGCGCGCGCATCAGCGACAGGCGATCGTTCAGGGGCTCGGGCCCGGTGCGGCTGGTGTGGCCCGACACTTCCATGCAGGCCGTGCTTTGCCCGGCGCGCGAAGCGATCTGCTTGAGCCAGACCGGGTACTGGGCGCTGATCTGCGTGTCGCCCAGGAACAGCGTCGAGCCGGGACGGAACAGGAACTTCACCGCGATGCGCTTCTGCGCCAGGCCGTAATCGACGATCTTCGAGAAGGCCTGCGCGGCCTCGTCCTTGCGCCCGAGCTTCCAGCTCGAAAGGTACAGGCCGTTGTAGACGCGCAGCTGGTCGCCGCCGCCCACGCGCGCGACGCCGCGGTAGAGGTCCAGCGCCTCGTCGTAGCGGCCGGCGTTGTAGCTGGTCATCGCGTCGTTGATCATCGCGGCGGCGACGATCTTGTCCCAGTACGCGGGGTTGATCGGATCGCCGACCTTGGTGCCCTGGCAGGTCCGCACGTAGCCGTCGGTGGCGGGGTCGGGCGTCCACGCGGGGCTGTCCTGGAAGAACGCGGTCGGCGTCGGGTCGACGCCATCGGGCCGGGCGCGCGCGAAGCCCTTGGACACGATCTTGCCGCTGTGCAGATCGACCAGCGCCAGGCAGACCCGGTACCACTCGCGCGGCCCCGGCGCGTTCTTGCCGTCCTTGTCGACCGCGGTGAAGGTGCCGATGAAGAGCAGCGGCGCGCGTGCCAGCGAACCGGTCGAGAAGGGCTGCAGGTCGTAGCGCGGGAAGCTGGTCTGCAGCATCGCGGTGATGCGCTGCTCCATGGTCTGCGTCGCAACCGACTGCGCGCCGGTGTTGCCGTCGATCAGCGGATCGATGACCAGCGGCAGCTTGCCGGCGCCCTCGGGCAGCGCGGCGTTGCCGAACAGGCTGGTGGCCGCGAAGGTCACTGCTTCGCCGAAGGGCATGATGGGCGGCGGCGGCGCGACCGCAGCAGGCGCCGGTGCGGCAGCGGCGACCGGCGCGGCAGTTGTTGCCGCAGGCGGCTGCGGCGCGGCCGACCTGGCCGGTGGCGGCGGCGCGGTGCCGCAGGCAACCAGAACGACCATCGCAAGCATTGCCAGGAGCCGGGACAGCATCGCCAGGCCGGCGTGAGGATCAGGCTTCATCATTTGCACTCCTGTTTGAGATAGTTGTTTTCCGAGGTCGACAGCGGCTCGCCGATCGAGGCACGCGTGAGCAGATCCCGGCAGCCGCGGCTGCGGTCCGGCGCTGGCGTCGGCGCCAGCGCGGTCGGGCGTTTTTCGGCGGCCTCCAGGGCGGCGGGCAACCCCTGCGGCAGCGAGGTCGTGGCCTCCCCGCGGGACTCGGCACGCGCCTCGGCGAGCGCGACGCGCGCGCGTTCGAGCTGTATCTCGAGCTGGCTCGCATAGCGCTCGTTGGCCTTGACCACCTCGGCCGCCGCGGCCGGTCGCGGTGCCGCAGCAGGCGCCGCGGCGGGCGCCTTCGATGGGCCGGCGGCGGGCGATGTGGGCGAAGTCGAAGCGGTCGCGGTCGCAGTCGCAGTGGCCGGTGCGCGGGCCGCCGCGCGCGACTCTTCCAGTGCCTTGCGCGTCTGCTGCAGTTCGAGCTCGAGGCGCTGGATCTGCGCCTGCCGGGCCGCTTCGCCGGACAGCGTTTCGGCGCCGGGATTGAAGCTGAAATCCGAGGTCAGCGAGGTGTTGACCCAGGGCACCTGCCGGTCCTTGGTGTCGTGCAGCACCTTCACGCGCACGTTCTTGAACATCTGCTCGACTTCCAGCCCCGGCACCATCATTTCCTGCGCGAGGTTCTTGCTGTAGACGCTGTTGCCGCCGTCGGGTCCGTCCTCGGCCGACGAGCCAGGTGCCGCCGCATAGGCGATCAGCGTGCCGCGCGCGCCCATCTCGGCCAGGCCGACGGCCGAGCGGACGCTGCGGGTCCTGCCGGCGAAGGGGTTGTCGCGACAGGTGTCGAGGATCACGATGCGCGCCTTCGAGCGCGTCTTGTCGAGCCGGCTCAGGAACACGTCCTCGATGTCGACCGCATCGTCCTTGACCGCCTCCTGGTCGCGCAGCTGGATGTCGACCGGCAGCAGGTAGTTGCGGCCGTCGATCTGCATCCCGTGCCCGGCGTAGTAGAAGACCGCGATGGCGTCGTCGTCCTGCAGGCGGCGCGCGAACTCGCGCAGCACGCGCCGGAATTCGCGGATGTCGAGGTTGAGCTGCTCGTTGACCTCGAAGCCCAGCTTGCGCAGGTTGGCCGCGATCAGCCGCGCGTCATTCTCGGGATTGCCGAGCGGGATCTTCGGATACCGCGAATTGCCGATGACCAGCGCGATGCGCTTCTCGGCCGGGCGGCTCTGCGCGCGGGCGGCGTCGATGGCGCCCGTCACCGCCGTCAGCAGGCAGAGCGCGAAGAGAAAGCTCGCAAAACGGAAAACACGGGCGGCACGGTGTTCCATGGTGTCTGCGCGGCAGGATGGCCACGGCGGCCGTGGCGAAGGGGCATCGCGACCATCTTGCGGCAGCGCGGGAGCACGCGCAATGTGCCGTACGTTCTATCTCTTGAATTCGTGGTTCAGGCCGATCACGAAGCCGCGCACCCCCTGCGGCCCCGTTCGCGATGCGCTGACGTCGATGCTGATCAACGGCGTCAGGCTGAACCGGAGGCCGGCCCGCGTGGTCCAGATCTCGAAGGCCCGACTCCGCTCGACGATGAGCGACACCCGGTCGTTCATCGCCCACTCGCCTGCGAGGCCGCCGCGGCCGGTGCGCGCACCGGTGCCCGTGGCCCAATCCGCCCCCAGGTTCACGTGGACCCAGAGACTGTCGAGCGCACGCCAGCTGACGGGAACGACGAACTGCCCGCCGGCCCGTCCACCGCGGGTCAGATCCCAGGTCGTGCTCGCCGACACGGCGGCGCTGAGCCGGTCGTCGGCCCCCACGCCCAGGAAAGTCCACTTGAGCTGCGGGCCGAAGGTGGCAATGCGCCCGTCCGGCCCCGAATAGCGGTCGACATTCAGGCCCAGTTCGACCGGGCCGACCCGGCATGCGGGTCCGAGGTGAAACACGCGCAGCGGCTCGATGCCGGTGCGGCCTGCCCAGACCTCGTACTGGCACTGTCCCGGATCCAGCGTGCCTGCGTCGTCGACGTCGAAATGCCCGCCGGCGCGCGCCGTGGCCGCGGTCAGCGCCAGCAGCAGCATGAACAGGCGGGCAATCATCCGCGCGGATTCTAGGGTCCGTGTGTGGCAGTTGCGTAAGACGCGCCGGCCTCAGATCTCGAACTGCGGCTGCAGCTCGCGGATGCGCTTCATGGCCACGCCCGCGGCCGCCGTGCGGGTTTCGACGCCGAGCTTGACGTAGACGCGCTCCAGGTGCTTCTTGGCGGTGGCCGGGCTGCTGCCGAGGATCTCGCCGATGTCCTTGTTGGTCTTGCCCTTGACCACCCAGTAGAGCACCTCGGCCTCGCGCGCGGTGAGCTTCAGGCTCAGGCTCATGGCCTCGATGACGGCGGTGCCGGAGGCCTCTCGCATGATGATCAGCCAGTCGTCGCCGCCGTCGTCGTGGCCGGTCTGCTGGTGCAGCCGCAGACTCAGGCTGGCCGCGCCCTGCGCGATCGACAGCACGGGCGGTTCGATCTGGCGCTGCTCGGCATCGGGCAGATGGCGCCGCAGCCATTCGAGCACGACCGGCGGCGTCGCCGGGGCGCTGGTGCCGCAATAGCGCAGCAGCAGGTCGCGCGCCAGCGCGGTCTGCCAGATCAGCTTGCCCTCAGGCATGCGCACGGTGATGCTGGCGTAGCCGAAGGCATCGAGCGCGTTGCGCGCCTGCCCGGCCTGCTGCGCCGCCTGGCGCGCGCGGCGTGCGCCCTGCAGATGCACGTTCATGCGCGCCAGCACTTCCTTGGGCTTGATCGGCTTGGTCACGTAGTCGACGCCGCCGGCCTCGAGGGCGGCCACCAGGTGCTCGGTGTCGGTCAGGCCGGTCATGAAGACGATCGGGATGTGCGCGGTCGCGGCATCGGCCTTCAGGCGGCGCGCAACCTCGAAGCCGTCGATGCCCGGCATCATCGCGTCGAGCAACACGATGTCGGGCCGGGCCTGCGCCGCGCGCTGCAGCGCCTGCTCGCCGCTGGTCGCGACCAGCACGGTGTAGCCCGATTCGTCGAGCGCGTCGTGCAGCACCGCGAGGTTGTCGGGCACGTCGTCGACGATCAGCACGAGGTCGCTGTTGGCGGCGATGCTGCGGGCCAGGTCATTCACGGCCGGTCCTCGCGCGCCAGTGCGAGCACGGGCGGGCCGCACTCGATCTTTTCGAACTGGAACTGGCGTGCCAGCGCGCGCTGCACCGCGGTCCAACCGGTGCACTCCGGCTCGGCCGCGTCGATGTCGTCGAGCTGGTTCATGATGCCGCGAAAGTAGCCCAGGCCCACCGCTTCGGCCAACGCCTGCAGCCGATGCGCCGCAGGCCTGACCAGCGAGGACTGCATGGGCGCGGGCGGTGCGCTGGCGCTCGCAGTCCAGCGCAGCCCGAGCCGGCGCTCCAGCCAGTCGAGCAGCTCGCTGTGCCGCACGGGCTTGACGAAGAAATCGTCCGGCGTGATGCCGGCATCGTTGTCCAGCCGCTTGTCGAAGGCGTTGGCGGACACGATCGCCACCGGCGCTTGCGCAAGCCCGAGCCGGCGCGCGCGGCGGATGGTTTCCCAGCCGTCGATGCCGGGCATCGCGAGGTCGACGAACATCGCGTCGGGGCGCCATCCGGCCGCGACCAGGTCAAGCGCATCGTGGCCGCTGGCCGCCGTGCGCAGTTCGAAGCCCAGCGGCGCCAGCACCTGCACGAGCAGCTCGCGATCCTCCTCCTCGTTGTCGACCACCAGCACGCGGCGGCGCGGGCCTTCGTAGCCGCGCCGGGCGGGCGCCGCGCGCGTCCTGCGCCGGCCGCCGGCCACGGGCGCCTCGTGCACATGGGGCAGGAACAGCCGCACGCGAAACACCGAGCCGGCGCCGGGCGTGCTCTGCACCGTCATCTCGCCGCCCATCAGGTCGATCAGCATCTTGGCGATCGTCAGGCCGAGGCCCGCGCCCGGCGCGGACGGGCCGGCGGTCGCGCCGCGCGCGAAGGGCTCGAAGATGCGGCCCAGTTCCCCGGCCGACATGCCCGGGCCGGTGTCCTCGATCTCGATCGCCGCGAACTCGCGCGCGTAGCGCAGGCGCAGCGTGACCTGGCCGGCGGCGGTGAACTTGATCGCATTGCCCAGCAGGTTGATGAGGATCTGCCGCACGCGCCCTTCGTCGGCACGCACCCGCTCGGGCAAGGGGCCGCTGGGCTCGAAGCGGAAGGCCAGCCCTTTCTCGGCGGCCTGCAGCTCGAACATGTCGGCCAGCTCGCTCACGAGCTCGGCGAAGTACATCGGCCGGGCATTGAGCGTGAGCTTGCCGGCCTCGATGTGCGCGATGTCGAGCGTGCCCTCGATCAGCGACAGCAGATGCTCGCCGCCGCGCCGGATCACCGCCACGGCCTGCCGGCGGTGCGGCGGCACGGCCGCGTCCTCGCCCATCAGCTGCGCATAGCCGAGGATGCTGTTGAGCGGCGTGCGCAGCTCGTGGCTGATGGCGCTGATGTAGCGGCTCTTGGCCTGGTTGGCCTGGTCGGCCGCGAGCCTGGCGCGCTCGGCGGCCAGCGTGGCGGCCTGCAGCGCGCGGTCGGTCTCGCGGTGGCGTTCGATCTCGTGCACCAGCAGATGGGTCTGGCGGTTCGACTCTTCCTGCGCCACCTTGCGGCTCTGGTGCGCGAGCACCAGCCACCAGGCGACGATGCCGGCGATCACCAGCAGCGCCATGTAGGCCTTCAGGAAACCCGAGCGCAGCGACGCCGGCTGCATGTCGGGCAGCATGCCTTCGCCGAGCACGCGGTCGCCGAGCGCGCGCAGTTCCTGCTGATAGAGCACGCCGAACACGGCCGCGAGCAGCGGCACGACGATCAGCATCAGCAGCATGAAGTGGCCGAGGCCGGTGTCGAGGTAGGGCCAGACGCGCCGCGGCAGCAGCCAGCGCAAGGCGCCCGACCATTGCGCCGACAGACTCGCCTCGGGCTTGCACAGGTCGCCGCAGCGCGCGTCGAGCGTGCAGCACAGCGAACAGATCGGGCCCTGGTAGGCGGGGCAATGCGCCATGTCCGGGCCTTCGTAGTCGCGCTCGCAGATGACGCAGCGCTGCACCGCGAACCGCCGGTCGCCGCTGCCGGCACCGGATTCGACGCACGCCCAGCGCACCGCCGCGCCGCTCGCGGCCGGCGCGAAAGGCGCGGCGGCTGTGTCTTGCGGCGCCCGCGCGATGTAGTACTTGCCGCGCGTGGCCCAGGCGATCAGCGGCGACGCAACGAAGGCCGTACCGAGCGCGATCAGCGCCGAGAAGGCCTGTGCCAGCGGGCCGAACAGGCCGAGGTGCGCGCTGATCGACAGCACTGAGGCCAGCGCCATCGCGCCGACGCCGACCGGGTTGATGTCCCACAGGTGCGCGCGCTTGAATTCGATGCCGGGCGGCGAGAGCCCGAGCGGCTTGTTGATGACCAGGTCGGCCACCACCGCCATCATCCAGGCGATGGCGATGTTGGCGTAGAGGCCGAGCACGTCGCCCAGGGCCTCGAACACGTTCATCTCCATCAGCATGAAGGCGATCAGCGCATTGAAGACGACCCACACCACGCGCCCCGGATGGCTGTGCGTGACGCGCGAGAAGAAATTGCTCCACGCGAGCGAGCCCGCATAGGCGTTGGTGACGTTGATCTTGAGCTGCGAGATCACCACGAAGGTCGCGGTCGCCACCACCGCCCAGCCGTAGTTCGGAAAGACGTACTCGTAGGCGGCCAGGTACATCTGGTTGGGATCGACCGCGCGCTCGGGCGGCACCATGTGGCTGATGGCGAGGTAGGCCAGCAGCGCGCCGCCCAGCATCTTCAGCACGCCGAGCACGACCCAGCCCGGACCGCCCGCGAGCACGCCGGCCCACCAGCGGCCGCGGTTGGCGGCCGTGCGCGCCGGCATGAAACGCAGATAGTCGGCCTGCTCGCCCATCTGCGTGATCAGCGCGATGCCGACGGTGAGGGCAGCACCGAACAAGTGCAGATCGAAACCCGCGGCCTCGGACTTGACGCCGTTGTAGTGCGCGATGCCGGCGAACGCACCAGGATCGCGCGCCAGCACATAGCCGAAGGGCACGACCAGCATCAGCAGCCAGAGCGGCTGGGTCCAGATCTGCAGCCGGCTGATGGCCGAGATGCCATGGGTGACGAGCGGAATCACGACCAGCGCGCAGACCAGGTAGCCCCAGACCGGCGGCACGCCGAGCGCGAGCTCGAGCGCATAGGCCATCACCGCCGCCTCGAGCGCGAAGAAGATGAAGGTGAAGGATGCGTAGATCAGCGAGGTCAGCGTCGAGCCGATGTAGCCGAAGCCCGAGCCGCGCGTGAGCAGGTCCATGTCGACGCCGTAGCGCGCCGCATAGACGCTGATCGGCAGGCCGGCCAGGAAGATGATCAGCCCCGTGACCAGGATGGCCCAGAAGGCATTGGCGAAGCCGTACTGCACCAGCAGCGTGGCGCCGACCGCCTCGAGGATCAGGAACGAGGCCGCGCCGCCGAAGGCCGTGCCGGCGACGCGCCATTCGGACATCCGTCGAAAGCGCTGCGGCGTGTAGCGCAGCGCGTAGTCCTCCAGCGTCTCGCTGGCGACCCAGCTGTTGTAGTCGCGCCGGACCTTGACGATGCGCTGCGGCGCTTCGTCACTTGGCGCAGGGGGAACGGCGGCGGTGTGCACACCCTGGCGGGTGCAGGTTCCGTGCCACGGCATGACTGTTGCAATGCGCACAGGATGCCCATAATGGCCTGCCTTCGCTGCCACCCGATCTGCCCATGGAACTGACACCGCGCGAAAAAGACAAGCTGCTGATCTTCACCGCCGGCCTCTTGGCCGAAAGGCGCCGCGCCCGCGGGCTCAAGCTCAACTATCCGGAGGCCGTGGCGCTGATCTCGGCCGCCGTGATGGAAGGCGCGCGCGACGGCAAGAGCGTGGCCGCGCTGATGAGCGAAGGCCGCACCGTGCTCGCACGCGCCGACGTGATGGACGGTGTCGCCGAGATGATTCCGGACATCCAGGTCGAAGCGACTTTTCCCGACGGCACCAAGCTCGTGACGGTGCACCAGCCGATCTTATGACTCGCCCCCAGGCTTGCCCACTTCGTGTGGCCGCCCACCCCCTGCCGGGGGCAACACCAGCGGCCCGGCCAAGCCGGTTCCGCGGTGCTCCTGATATCTGACCGCCCTCACTGGAGATCCCCATGCGCATTCATCGTCCTGCCTTTGCCGCTCTGATCGCGGCTGCCTTGCCACTGGCCGCGAGCGCCCACACCGGCGTCGACGGCGGCCTGCACCACGGCTTCGTGACCGGCTTCCTTCATCCGCTGACGGGTGCCGACCACCTGGCGGCGATGGTCGCGGTCGGTCTCTGGAGCGCCCTCACCGCGCGGCGCGCCTGGCCCGATCTGCTGTGGGCGCCGCTGGGCTTCGCGGGCATGCTGCTGGCCGGTGCGCTGGCCGGGCTCGCAGGAGTGCAGCTGCCGGGGATGGAGCCAATGATCGCAGCCTCGCTGCTGGTGCTCGGGCTGCTGGTGCTCGCGCAGCGCCGGCTGCCGGCGCTCGCGGCCGCGGCGCTCGTCGGTGCGTTCGCCGTATTCCACGGTATCGCGCACGGGCACGAGCTGGCGGGCGAGTCCGGCGCCGCGCTCACGCTGGCCGGCATGCTCGCCGCCACGGTGCTGCTGCATGCGAGCGGCCTCGCGGTCGGCTGGACGCTGCGCCACACGCACCGCTGGCTGCCGCGCGTGGCTGGCGCCGCGGTCGCGGTGTTCGGCGTCGCATTGCTCGGCGGCCTCGCATGACGCCCGGCGAGCTGATCACCGACGACGGCGGGCACATCCTCAACCCCGGGCGCCGCACCGCGACGCTGGTGGTCCAGAACACGGCCGACCGGCCGATCCAGGTCGGCTCGCACTACCACTTTGCCGAGACCAATGGCGCACTGGGCTTCGATCGCGAAGCCGCGCGCGGCATGCGTTTGAACATCGCGTCCGGTACGGCTGTGCGCTTCGAACCGGGCCAGCAGCGCACGGTCGAATTGGTCGACTTGGCAGGCGATCGCGTGGTCTACGGCTTCCGCGGCCTCGTGCAAGGAAAACTCTGATGGCAACCATCGGCCGGCGCGCGTATGCCGAGATCTTCGGCCCCACCGTGGGCGACCGCGTGCGCCTTGCCGACACCGACCTCGTGATCGAGGTCGAGGAGGACTACACCCTGCGCGCCGGCGGCTACGGCGAAGAGGTCAAGTTCGGCGGCGGCAAGACCATCCGTGACGGCATGGCGCAATCGCAGCGCACCCGCGCCGAAGGCGCGGTCGACACGGTGATGACCAACGCACTGATCCTCGACCACTGGGGCATCGTGAAGGCCGACATCGGCCTCAAGGGCGGGCGCATCGTCGCGATCGGCAAGGCCGGCAATCCCGACGTGCAGCCGGGCGTCGACGTCGTCATCGGGCCGGGCACCGAGGTGATCAGCTGCGAGGGGAACATCGTCACCGCGGGCGGCATCGACAGCCACATCCACTTCATCTGCCCGCAGCAGATCGAAGAGGCGTTGTCGTCCGGCGTGACCACCATGCTCGGCGGCGGCACCGGCCCCGCGACGGGCACCTTTGCCACCACCGCGACGCCGGGCCCCTGGCACATCGAGCGCATGCTGCAGGCGGCCGATGCGTTCCCGATGAACATCGGCTTTCTCGGCAAGGGCAACGCCAGCCTGCCGGCAGCGCTGCACGAGCAGATCGAGGCCGGCGTGATCGGCCTCAAGCTGCACGAGGACTGGGGTTCGACACCGGCCGCGATCGGCAACTGCCTCGACGTGGCCGAGGCCACCGACACGCAGGTCGCGATCCACAGCGACACGCTCAACGAATCGGGCTTCGTCGAGAACACCATCGCGGCCGTCAACGGGCGCGCGATCTGCGCCTTCCACACCGAGGGCGCGGGCGGCGGCCATGCGCCCGACATCCTGCGCGTGGTGGGCGAGGCCAACTTCCTGCCCTCGTCGACCAACCCGACGATGCCCTACACGGTGAACACGCTGGACGAGCATGTCGACATGCTCATGGTGTGCCACCACCTGAATCCGGCCATTGCGGAAGACCTGGCCTTCGCCGAGAGCCGCATCCGCCGCGAGACCATCGCGGCCGAGGACATCCTGCACGACCTCGGCGCGATCAGCATGTTCAGCTCCGACAGCCAGGCCATGGGCCGCGTGGGCGAGATCGTCATCCGCTGCTGGCAGACCGCGCACAAGATGAAGGGCCAGCGCGGCAAGCTGCCCGAGGACGGCGAACGCAACGACAACTTCCGCGCCAGGCGCTACGTCGCCAAGTACACGATCAACCCCGCCATCGCGCATGGGATCTCGCACGAGGTCGGCAGCATCGAGGTCGGCAAGTGGGCGGATCTGGTCGTGTGGAAGCCGGCCTTCTTCGGCGTCAAGCCCTTCACCATCCTCAAGGGCGGCACGATCGCGATGGCGGCGATGGGCGACCCCAACGCCTCGATCCCGACGCCGCAGCCGGTGCACTACCGGCCGATGTTCGGCGCCTACGGCGGCTCGCAGGCGAAGAGCTCGCTGAGCTTCGTCTCGCAGGCCGGTCTGGCCGCGGGCATCGGCCAACGCTACGGGCTGGCCAAGACCCTCAGCGCGGTGAAGAACATCCGCGGCGTGCGCAAGCAGCACATGGTCCACAACGCGCTCACGCCGAAGATGGAGATCGATGCGCAGACTTATGCGGTGCGCGCCGACGGCGTGCTGCTGACCTGCGACCCGGCGGTGTCGCTGCCGATGGCGCAGCGGTATTTCCTCTTCTGAGCCTCGGCCCTGGGTGCCGAGCGCGACGCGCTGTGGCGCGGCATCGTGGCGCACTGTCACTATGAGGCCTGGTAGCCGCTGCCTCTCAGCCAGGCCGGGATTTTCGATACTCACGAATCCACTGCGCAAAGCCTTCCTCATCGGTCGTGCCGGCGGCAACGTCGAACATCACCAGCGTGGCCTCGGCCTGCGTCGCAACCAGGCGTTGACCGTTCAAAGCGAGAAACAGACCCGTCGCAAGAAATGCGACGCGCCTGTTGCCGTCAATGAATGGATGGTTCTTGACCAGCCCGATGCCATAGGCGGCGGCCAGTTCGGCCAGATCGGGCTTGCCATAGGCAACCCGATGAAGCGGCCGCGCCAGCGCCGATTCGAGCAGGCTCTCGTCACGCAAGCCGGGCGCGCCCCCATGTTCAGCCAGGCTCTCGTCATGCAGGAGCATCAGCGCCCGGCGATCGAGCCAGCGCCACGGGCTCATTTGGCCAGTTGATGGAAGGTCTCGCGATACTCGCGCATGAACTCACGACCCAGTTTCAGCTGTTCTTCGACATCGGGGTCGTAAGGGGTCAGCGTCACGCCATGGATCGTTTCGGTCATGAACAGCGTGTCACCTTTCTCGAGCTTCAACCGTGCCAATACCTCCCGAGGAAGAATCACGCCGACGGAGTTGCCGATTCGGGTCAGTTTCAGTGCCGTCATCACGATGCCTTTGAGTTATAACAAGCGTTAGATTATCGACACCCCGTCCCCAACTGCAAGGCTTTCGCCCATGCTCACAGCCAACAAACTCATGCCCCAGGGCGGCGGCCTCGCGCCCGTGCTGCTGCGGCGTGCCGCCACCATCGAACTCGACTGGGACGTGCGCCAGAAAAGCCGCTTCGACACCGCCGATTCGCAGGGCCGCCAGCTCGGCGTGTTCCTGCCGCGCGGCACCGCGGTGCGCGGCGGCGACGTGCTGGTGGCCGAGGACGGCTCGCTGATCAAGGTCATCGCGGCGCCGCAACCGGTGCTGGTCATCACGCACTGCACCGAACACGGCACGCCCTTCGACCTGATGCGCGCGGCCTATCACCTGGGCAACCGGCACGTGCCGATCGAGCTCAGGCCTGATCATCTGAAGATCGAGCCCGACCATGTGCTGGCCGGCATGCTGCGATCGATGCATCTGATCGTGCGCGAAGCCGACGAGCCCTTCGAACCCGAAGGCGGCGCCTATGGCGCATCGGGCAGTGGACACGGCCATTCGCATGGCACGCCGCCCGTCGGGCCGGTGCTGCATCCGGATGCCTATGCCGGCGCGAATGCGCAGGACCATGGCCATTCGCACGACGGCCACGATCATTCGCACGGCCACTCGCATTGACGAACGACGCACCCGCCGCCCTGCCTGCCGCGAGCCTGCTGCAGCTGATCTGGCTCGCGTCGCCGGCGCTGCCCATCGGCGGGTTTTCCTATTCGGAAGGCCTGGAGGCCGGCATCGAATGGGCTGGCCTCGCGCATGAAGAGGCAGTCTCCGACTGGCTCGCCGATCAGCTCCATCTGAGCCTGGCGCGCGCGGACCTGGCCGTGGCGGCGCAGGCGATCCCGGCCTGGCGCGTCGGCGACATGCCACGCCTTCGCGCGCTCAATGCCTGGGTGTTCCAGACCCGCGAGTCGGCGGAGTTCCTGCTGCAGACCGAACAGATGGGCCGCTCCTTCGTCGAATGGCTCAAGCTGCACCATGCCGATGCCGCCACCGTCTTCGAGACCCTGCCGGCGTGCTATCCGATCGCCTTCGCCTTCGCGGCGAGCCGCAGCGGCGCGACGGCGCGCGATGCCTGCCTGGCCTTCGCCTTCGGCTGGGCCGAGAACCTGGTCGGCGCCGCGGTCAAGGCAGTGCCGCTGGGCCAGAGCGCCGGGCAGCGCATGCTCGGCCGGCTGGCGGCGGAAATTCCCGCGGCGGTCGATCATGCGATCACACTCGGGGACGACGAGCGCCAGGCTTTTGCGCCCATGCTCGCGATCCTGTCGGCCCGTCACGAAACCCAGTACTCGCGCCTTTTCAGAAGCTGATCACTCCCGCACGCCACCATGTCCTCCGCCCTGCACCACATCGCCCATCGCACCAAGAGACTGCCGCCACTGCGCGTGGGCATCGGCGGCCCGGTCGGCTCGGGCAAGACCACGCTGCTCGAAATGCTGTGCAAGGCGATGCGCGACAAGTACGACCTGATCGCGATCACCAACGACATCTACACCAAGGAAGACCAGCGCCTGCTCACCGTCGCCGGCGCGCTGCCCGCCGAGCGGATCATGGGCGTGGAAACCGGCGGCTGCCCGCACACCGCGATCCGCGAGGATGCGTCGATCAATCTCGAAGCCATCGACCGCATGCTGGTCCAGTTTCCCGATGCCGACGTGGTGTTCGTCGAATCCGGCGGCGACAACCTCGCCGCGACCTTCAGCCCCGAGCTCTCGGACCTCACGATCTACGTGATCGACGTCGCGGCCGGCGAGAAGATTCCACGCAAGGGCGGCCCCGGCATTACCAAGAGCGATCTGTTCGTGATCAACAAAACCGACCTCGCGCCCTACGTGGGCGCCGACCTCGGCGTGATGGAAGCCGACACGCGGCGCATGCGCCGTGCGCGGCCCTACGTGATGACCAACCTCAAGACCCACAGCGGCGTGGCCGAAGTGGTGGCCTTCATCGAGGAACGCGGCATGCTGGCCGCCTGAAGGCGGTTCAGAGTTCGCTCGCGTCCCTGACCTGGCGCACCTTGTAGACCAGCCGGACGCTGGCATGCCGCGGGTCGCTGGTGCGCTGCGCGTAGATGTCGGTGTCGGCCTGCACCCAGGCGGCATAGGCACTGCCGGGGTCGTTCGAACCCAGTTCGGGGCCGAAGGCGCTGCGGCCCCAGGCCACGAGATCGGCGAATGCGGCGGCGCCGAGATCGGGCCGGGCGTCTGCATCCGCCACCCATTCCATGCGCCGCAGCGTGCCCTCGGCGAAATAGAAGACCGGCTCGAAGGACAGGCCGGCCACGGCCATCGGCGCCGCGCGCCAACTGCCCGCAAGGCCGCCGGTCAGCCGCTGCGGACGCGGCACGCGTTCCAGGCCGGGCAGCGCCGCGGCCTGGAGTTCGCCGGCCGTCATGCCCAGCCGCACCCCGGGCGGGAGCGCCTGCGCATGCAGCGCGGCGCTGGCGGCCAGCAAGGCCAGCGCGCCGAGCGCGCGCTTCAGTGGCAAGGCAAGGGCGGGATGCATGGTGCGATCAGGAAAGGCAAAGGGCCATCGGCAGGCCGGATGCCCGCGTTGTCCGTGGCCGAAGATTCTCGCGGCGGCCGTGAAATGGTCCACATCCTGCTCGCGGGTATACGCCATCAAGCTTATTCTTCTCGTCACAGAGAAACCTGATACTGATCGAACCGAAGAAGAACGTTTCAATGACCTCCGAAGCCACCTTCCACCCGCCCACGGGCAGCGTGCAGTTCGCGATCTATCCCGATGGTTTCGACGGCGCGCGCATCATCGCGAGAATCGACGAAGAGGCGCTGCATACGCGCTTCGACGCACCCGAAGGCGACATGGCGCTCGTCCAGGCCTATGCGGCGAACGCCGACTCGATCGACGCCCTCGCAACCACGCGCTATCGCGAGAATCCCAACGCCGCCATCTGCCTGCGCAGCAGCGATTTCCAGCATCAATAGCCGCGGTCGGGGTGCTCCTTGTTGAAGCGCTGCTGCGCCTCCGCGAGGTGGCTGATCAGCGAATGGGAAATGATGTTGATGCCCAGCCCGCCGAACAACGCCGGCAGCAGGTAGAACGCGATCGACAGTTCCGAGATGAACAGCGCATCGTCCGCCAATGAGGGGGTGAGCGCCGCCAACGCCGAGAGGCTGCGAAGGAAGTAGACGTCCAGCCCCGCGATCGCGACCAGCAGGAAACCGAGCAGCAGCACGGTCGTCCGCGAGATGGCGCGCTTCATCATCAGCATGGCGTAGATCCCGAAGGGAAGCACGACCGAGAGGGCGACCATGAACCAGAATCTCGTCTCAGTGAAAACCGAATAGCTCATGGTGTGCGTCCTGCATTGATGGGCGCCGCAAGCGGCGGGGCCCGAGCGTGCCATCGCAGCGCGGCGACGATGTCATCGGCAGGTAAAGAAGCTCGAAAACTTGATGCCTGCCGTTACACGGCCGGAATGCTCAACGCATGAGTTCTTCCAGCGTCTTGCCGCCTGCAATCGCATCCTTCAGCCAGCGGGGGCGCGGTCCACGGCCCGACCACGAATTTCCTGCGCCGTCGCGATAGAGCACTTTGGAGGGGCGCTTCTTGCCCGCCTTCTTCTTCGTTGTGCCGGAACTCGCAGCCGCGACACCGCCCGTGAGGAACTCCTCGAGTTTCCGGCCTGCATTGATCGCATCCCTGAGCCAATGCGGCCGGGGTCCGCGTCCCGACCACGAATTGCCGAGGCCATCGCCGTACTTGGCGGATTGCGTGGACACGCTTCTCGCCGGCGCCGGCTTCGCGGCCGCAGAGCGGCTTCCCAGACCCAGTTGTTCCGCCGTCAGCCCATAGTGGCTGATGGCCACCTTGATCCGCGCGACCACGCCATGGACTTCCTTGGACTTGAGCTTGTCCGCCTGGCGTTGCAGTGCCTCGATCTTCTTTTGAATCTGGTTGTAGCTTTGCGTCATGGAGAGGCCCTTTGAGATTAATTGATGATTATCGGAGTTCGGCGACAGATTGAGCCTGAATGCATTGAGAAGTTGCAGTCGATACGTCGATCACGCAAGACGGGATTCACCATGAGGCATGTCCGCGAATTGGCCTGATTTACCCCGATTGTCCGCAATAAAGTACGAGTGCCGCATGTCCTATTTCGAGAAAGGCTCGGCATGGATCGTAATCGAGAAAGCTGACCGGGGGCCAAAACGAGTGCGCGCACCGGATCCGCAGGTTGTCCGTGGCGGCTATTTCCGTTGCATGCGCCAGACGGTATTGCTCTTTTCATTGAGACGCGGCGGCATCAATTGGACATTGAATCGGCGGCACGATCGATAACAACGCGAGGCGAATCACGCCGTCAATCCATTGAAAGATTCAACGAGTCGCAGCGCGTCACGCGCGTGTTGTTCCAATGCGCCGACAGCGCCGACGCAAGCCGCGCAGCGGCGCCGCACAGCGAACGTTCAGATCGAATCAGCCACCGCTGCATCCGCGAGGATGAGCACGCCGTCGGCCGCGCGCACGCCATGCCCCTTCTGCAGCACGAACAAGGGATTGATCTCGGCCGCGACGAGCCGAGACCCGAGTTGCGCGCCCAAGCGAGAGAATGCCACGACGGCATCAACCAGGGCATCGACATCGGCAAGTGGACGACCCCGAAAACCATCGAGCAGAGGCCAGGTCTTCAACTCGCGAACCATTGACAGGGCATCGTCGCGGGACAGCCCGTCCTCTGCCGGCAGCAGGCGCAAGGTGGTGTCCGCGATCAGTTCGGCCGTCACCCCGCCCATGCCGAGCAGCAGCGCGGTGCCGAGCGCATCGCGATGCAGCCCGAGGATCATCTCGCAACCGGCAGCCACCCTCTCCTGCACCAGAAACGCATCGGGCGCGCAGCCGGTGGCGGCCTGGACCTCCTCGCGCATGACGGCCAGCCGCCGGCCGACCTCGCCGGCGGAAACGTCGACCGCCACGCCGCCCACCTCGCTCTTGTGCGTGATGGTGCGGGAAAGGATCTTCAGCACGACCTTCTCGCCAACATCGTGCGCCGCCGCTTCTGCTTCCTCGGCCGAGCGGACGATGCACTCTCGCACCGACGGAATCCCGAAGCGGGCGAAGAGCTGTTTCGCCTGTGCTTCGTCGAAAGAGCCGGAGGGAAGCTCGCCGAGTTCCACTTTCGTGAACGCGTGCGACGACGCAGCTCGCCGCAGCGCATGGCGACGCATCGCATCGAGGGCGACGCTGCAGCTTTCAGGCGCGCTGAAGGCAGGCACGCCGCGCGCCATCAGCGAAGCCGACACCTGCGGCGCATGCGGACTGACGTAGGCGAGCAACGGCTTGTCGGTGCCCGGCAGGCAGTCGCGGATCGCGTCCGCCATGAGTTCGGGCATCGCCAGCGCCGAAGAGCCGACGATGGTCACGACCGCGTCGTAGCTCGGGCTTTCCATCAGCGTCCGAATGGCGCCGCGCAACAGCTCGGGCTTGAGGCCGGCCAGCGTGACATCGATGGGATTGCGGTCCAGCGCCGCGCCGTCTGCCTGCTGCAGCGCGCGCAGGCGTGCCGCCGTCGCTTCGTCGGGGACCGGCGTCTCGAAGCCGGCAAGGCCGAGGCTGTCGGTCACCAGCGTGCCGGCGCCACCGGTCGAGGTGAGGATGGCGACGCGCTTGCCGCACAGGCGGCGGCCCGAGGCCAGCGCCACGGGAATGTCCAGCAGATCGGAGAAGTCCTGCGCGCGGATCGCGCCGACCTGGCGAAACAGCGCGTCGTACACGCGGTCCGCGCCCGCCAGCGCGCCGGTGTGCGAGGCCGCGGAGCGCGCGCCCGATTCGGAACGTCCGATCTTGAACACCACCAGCGGCTTGCCGGCCTCGGCCGCCTTCAGCGCGGCGCGGCGGAATTTCTCGGGGTTGCGCACGCTTTCCATGTAGAGCGCGATGACCGAGGTCGCGGGGTCGTCGGCCAGGTGATCGATGAAATCGGCCATGTCGAGATCCGCCTCGTTGCTGGTCGAGATCAGCTTCGAGAAGCCGATGCCGCGCGCCGCGCCGCGCGACAGCAGCGAGCCGAGGATGCCGCCGCTTTGCGACACCAGCGCGATGGAGCCGGCCGCGAGCTCGTCGACCTCCAGCGCGCCGCTGGCCGACAGTGTGATGCAGTCTGTCAGGTTGACCAGACCGATGGTGTTGGGCCCGAGGATGCGCATCGCGCCAGCCGCCTCGACCAGCGCACGCTGCCGCTGCAGTCCGTCGGCGCCGATCTCGGCGTAGCCGCTGGCCAGCACGATGGCGGCGGCCGTGCCGCGTGCAGCGAGTTCGCGCACCGCATCGGCCGCACGCTCGGGCCCCAGCAGCACGATGCCGACATCGGGGGCTTCGGGCAGCGAGCGGATGTCGGGATGGCAACGCAGCCCGGCGATGCGGTCCGCGCGCGGATTGACCGGATAGATACGGCCCTCGAAGCCGTGCTTCTGCAGGTAGCCGACCGGGCGGCCGGCCGTCTTCCCCGGGTCGGCGGAAGCGCCGATCACCGCCACGCTGCGCGGTCGCAGCAGACGCTCGATCGAATTCATCGCATCACTCCCGGCGCACCGACTTGTCGAGAAAGGCCGAGACCGCGGCCCGGTGCTCGTCGGAGGTGTAGCAAATGCCCTGGGCCTGACTGCCCTGGCCGAAGACCTGTTCGGCGGACAGTTCGAAGCTCTGGTTCAGGATCGTCTTCGCCAGCGCCAGTGCGGTGGCCGAACCGGCCGTCAGCGCGCGTGCCCAGGCCGTCGCGTCGGCGAGGAGCGCGTCGGCCGTGCTGCGGCGATCGGCGATGCCGAGTTGCAGGGCTTCGTCCAGTCGCACGGTGCGGCCCGAGAAGATCAGGTCCTTGGCACGCACCATGCCGACGCGGCGCGGCAGGAAGTACATGCCGCCGCCATCGGGGATCAGACCGCGCAGCACGTAGTTCCACGCAAAGCTCGCGTGCTCGGAGGCGATGACGAAATCGCAGGCCAGCGCAAGGTCGGTGCCGAGCCCGGTCGAGGCGCCGTTGACGGCTGCAATGGTCGGCTTGGGCAAGCTGTGCAGCGCGGTCACCGCGTGGTGCGTGCGCTGCTGCCGGCTCCAGCCGTTGAAGGCGATCTCGCCGGCCGGCGCCTGCATGCGCTGCCGCATCGCGCGGATGTCGCCGCCGGCGCAGAAGGCACGGCCGTTGCCGGTCAACACCAGTGCCTTCACGTGGCGGTCGCGGCCGGCCTCGTCGATGGCCTGCATCAATTCGCCGCGCATGTCGTCGTCGATGGCGTTGCGCGCGTCGGGGCGGTTCAATGTCAGGAGGGCGATGCCGTCCTCGACGGCGTATCGGACTCGGTCGGAGCTTTGCATGGCGATCCTCACTCGGCGGTGATGTGGGCGGTCTTCACGATGTCCGACCAGCGCTGCATCTCGGCCGTGACGTAGTGATCGAGTTCGTCGGGTGCGCCCGTGTTCAGCACCAGGCCCTCGCTCTGGACGCGCTTGGCGAACTGCTCGCGCGTGGCGGCATGGCGCGCGGCCTCATTGAGCCGGGCGACGACCGCGGGCGGCGTGCCGGCGGGCGCGTAGAGGCCATACCAGCTCTCCGCGAGGTAGCCGGGGACACCGGCCTCCTGCATCGTCGGCACCTTCGGGAAAGCAGGCGAGCGGGTCGCCGAAGTGACGGCCAGCGGGACCAGCTTGCCGCTCTGGATGTAGGTGGCAACGCTCGCAACGGTCGTGATCATCATGTCGATCTGGCCGCCGAGCAGGTCGGTGAGCGCCGGGCTCGATCCGCGGTAGGGAACATGCGTGAGATCCACCTTGGCCAGACTCTTGAGCAGTTCGCCGGCCAGGTGCGCGGAGGTGCCGCTGCCGTAAGAGCCGTAAGTGAGCTTGCCAGGATGCGCACGCGCGAAGTCGACCAGTTCCTTGACCGACTTGAAGCCGCGGTCCGGCCGCACCACGAGCACGTTCGGCGAGCGGCCGATCAGCGCCACCGGCGTGAAGGCATGGACCGTGTCGTAGGGCAGCTTCGCATGCAGGCTCGGGTTCACTGCGTGCGCGAAGGTCGCCATCAGCAGCGTGTAGCCGTCGGGTGTGCTTTTGGCCACCACGTCGGTACCGAGGATGGTGCCGCCGCCGGGCTTGTTGTCGACGATCACCGGCTCTTTCAGATCCTGCGCCATGCCTTCGCCGAGCACGCGCGCGATCAGATCGGTGCCACCGCCGGGCGCGAAGGGCACGACCACACGCACGGGCTTGGCCGGAAACGGATCGGCATGTGCGCCGGGACTGAGCATGGCGAACAGCAGGCAAGTCGCCGTGAAGAGTGAACGCGTCGATGTCATCGGAAGTCTCCTTGTCGGTCGCCGAATGGTAGGTTTCCGGCGCCGCGAATACACTCCCTCAATTCCATCCAGTGGAAATGAAATGAATACGCCCTTCCACGAGAAGCCCGGCATTTCTCCGAGCAACCGTTCGCTGGAACGCGGGATCGAGATCCTGCGTGCCTTCAGGCCCGGATCGAACCTGCTCGGCAACGGCGAACTCGCCGAACGCACCGGCCTGTCGCGCTCGACCGTGAGTCGCCTCACGCAGACGCTGGTCGGCACCGGCCTGCTGGAACTCGATGCCTCCACCCGGACCTACCGCCTCCACGCAGCCGTGCTGAGCCTCGGCCACGCGATGCGTTCCGCTTCGCTGGTGCTGCAGAAGGCGGCACCCCTGATGAAGGCGGTGGCGGAGACGCACCGCGTCAACGTAGGCCTCGCGGTCGCCGATCGCGACGAGATGGTCTACCTCGAATCGATCCGCTACAACCGCCGGATCGCGCTACGCAATGTGGTCTCGGGCCAGCGCGTGCCGATCGAGCTCACCTCGCTCGGCTACGCCTACCTCGCGACGGCGAGCGATGCGCGCCGCAAGCTGCTGTTCGGGGTCTTCAAGGCGCGCCGCGGCCCGGAGTGGCCGGCGCTGCGGCGCGAGATCGAAGCGGCGATCGGTCACGTGCGCGCGCACGGCTGGTGCATGGCATCGTGGCAGCCGGAGGTGGTCGCGCTGGCGACGCCGATCGTGGTCGACCGCGTGCCCGTGCACGCGCTCAACATGAGCGTGAGTTCCGCGGAAGACCCGGCCTCCGTCGCACGCGAGCTGAAGGGCAAGCTGCTTCGCCTGGGCGCGGCGATTTCGAAGGCGATCGAGACGGCATGAAGCCCTGATTTCCAAGCAGTGGAAATCGCGGGTGGTGCCGCGCGCCGGGCGTGCCTAAGCTTCATTCATTCGAAGCCCGCCAGGGGCAACGTTCAGGAGACAGCCTTGAAGAAGAATTCCCCGGATTCGCGCCGCCGCGTCCTGCTTGCCGCTGCGGCGGCCCCGTCGCTGATGCTGCTGGGCGGACTCGGCCTGCCCGCGGTCGCGCGTGCGCAGGCCAGCGGATTCCCCGCCAAGCCCGTGCGCATCGTCGTGCCCTTCTCGCCCGGCGGGCCGACCGACCTGATGGCACGTGCGATCGGCAAGATCATGACTGCATCGATGGGTCAGCCCGTGATCATCGACAACAAGCCGGGCGGCGGCGGGGTGATCGGCCTCGGCGAGGTCGCGCACCAGCCCGCCGACGGCTACACGATGGTGTTCCCCTCCATCCTCGCGGTCACCAATCCGGCACTGATGCCGAGCTATCCCTTCGACACCGAACGCGACTTCAGCGGCGTGACGGTGGTCGGCTTCATTCCGCATGCGCTGGTCGTCAGCCCGCAGTTCCCGGCCCACGATCTGGCCGGGCTGGTCTCGATGGCCCGTCGGCAGCCCGACAGCCTGGCCTACGGGTCTTCGGGCAATGGCACGTCGGCCCATCTGGCCGGCGCGGTGTTCGCCAAGCGTGCCGGCATCCGCGTGACGCATGTGCCGTACCGCGGCGCTGGGCCCGCGGTGCAGGACCTGATGAGCGGACAGATCCAATTCATGTTCCTGGACATGAGTTCCGCGCTGCCGCAGATCCGGGCCGGCAAACTGCGGGCGCTCGCGGTGGCCAGCGCAGAGCGCTTCGCGGGCCTGCCCGAGGTACCGACTGTGGCCGAGCAAGGCTATCTGGGCTTCGGCATCCACGGCTGGTATGGCTTGCTGGTGCGCGCGGGAACGCCAAGACCGGTCGTCGAGCGGCTCTACACCGAAGTGAAACGCGCGCTGGACTCGCAGGAGGTGCGCCGGCTGTTCCAGGCCCAGGGCATCCAGCCCGGCGGTATGCCGCCGGCCGAGTTCGACCAGCTCATCCATAGCGATCTCGCACTCTGGAAGAAGGCGATCGCGGAACTCCACATCCAGTTGCAATAGCCGCCATGCGCATCGTGATCCCCGACGACTACCAGGACTGCGTCCGCCACTTGGCCTGCTTCGCGAAGCTCGAGGGCCATGAGGTCACCGTGTTCAACGACACCGTGCACGATCGCCATGCGCTCGCCGAGCGGTTCCGCGATGCCGAGGCGATCGTGCTCACGCGCGAACGCACGGCCATCGACGCGGCGCTGCTCGATCGCCTGCCGCAACTGCGCCTGATCAGCCAGACCGGCCGCATCGCCGGTCATGTCGATGTGGCCGCCTGCAGGGCGCGCGGCGTGGCGGTAGCAGACGGCCGGGGCTCCGGTGCGGCGACGGCCGAGTTGACCTGGGCGCTGATGCTCGCGAGCCGGCGTCATCTGGTGGCCGAAGCCGTGCGCCTGCGCGAGGGCCTCTGGCAGGGTTCGCTGGGCCAGCAATTGAACGGCCAGCGGTTGGGCGTGTGGAGCTATGGCCGCATCGGCCGCCAGGTGGCCGCCTACGGCCGTGCCTTCGGCATGGCGGTCTGGGTCTGGGGCCGCGAGGACTCGACCGCTGCGGCACGTGCCGATGGCTTCGAAGTGGCTCCCTCGCGCGCGAGCTTCTTTGCCGACAGCGATGTGATCAGCCTGCACGTGCGGCTGAATACCCAGACGCGGGGCATCGTCACGGCGCACGACCTCGCACGGATGAAACCGTCGGCCCTGCTGGTCAACACCAGCCGCGCCGAACTCGTCGCCGAAGGCGCACTCGCTGCTGCACTCTGCGCGGGACGGCCCGGCTTCGCGGCGGTCGACGTGTATGAAAGCGAGCCCGTGCTCGGCGCCGCGCATCCGCTGCTCGCCCTGCCGCAGGCGCTGTGCACGCCGCATCTGGGCTATGTCGAGCGCGACAACTACGAGCGCTACTTCGGAATGGCGTTCGACAACATCAACGCGTTCGCCCGCGGGCAACGCGTCGGGTTCGTCGATTGACTCAGGCGCGCACCGGCTCTGCCGCCTGTTCCCCACGCGGATCGTGCCCGATGAGCAGCACGAGCACGAAGGCAACGACCGGCAGCAGCGCCAGGAACAACACGGCATAGAAGTCGTTGCCCATCCTGTCCTTCAGCATGCCGAAGATCGTCGGGCCGATGTAGCCGCCGAGGTTGCCGATGGAGTTGATCCACGCGATGCCGGCCGCCGCGGCGATGCCGCTCAGGAAAGCGGTGGGCAGCGTCCAGAACACCGGCAATGCGCTGAAGATGCCGAAAGCGGCCAACGTGACGGCAGCCATCTTCGGCACCGGGGCGCTGATTTCCGCCGCGGCCACCAGGCCGGCGAAGATGCAGGCCAGCGGCACCAGCACGAACCACTTGCGTTCGCGCCGCGCGTCGGACCAGCGAGTCCAGAACAGCATGGCGATCGCGCCGACGAGGTATGGGAAGGCATTGATGAAGCCGATCTCGACATTGCCGAGACCGCCGAAGCCCTTGATGATCTGCGGCAGGAAGAAGCCCAGGCCATAGAGCGGCACCGTGATGCCCATGTAGACGAAGCCCAGGGCGATCACGCGCCAGTTGAACAGCGACTGCGTCCACGAGATCTTGTGGATGGATTCGCGATTGCGCTGCTCCGCATCGAGCGTCTGCTGCAACCAGTCGCGCTCCTCGGGCGCCAGCCACTTCGCGTCCTTCGGCCGATCGGGCAGGTACATGAGCACGAAGAAGGTCAGCACCAGCGCGGGAATCGCTTCGAGGATGAACAGCCATTGCCAGCCGTGCAAGCCGCCGACGCCCTCCATGTTGAGGATGTAGCCGGAAATGGGCGAACCGATCACGGTGGAGATCGGAATGGCGAACATGAACCAGCCCACGATGCGGGCGCGGTACGCGGCCGGAAACCAGAGCGTGATGTAGAAGATCACGCCGGGAAAGAATCCGGCTTCGGCAATGCCGAGCAGGAAGCGCACGACGTTGAAACTCGTCGCGCCGCCCACCCAGGCCTGGGCCGCGGAGATCAGGCCCCAGCTGAACATGATGCGCGCGATCCAGCGGCGTGCGCCGAAGCGTTCCAGCGCCAGGTTGCTCGGCACCTCGAAGAGGAAATAGGCAATGAAGAAGATGCCCGCCGCGCTGCCGAAGATGGCGCTCGTGAAGCCCATGTCCTTGGACATCGAGGCGCCGGCGAAGCCCAGGTTCACGCGGTCCAGGTAGGCGATGAAGTAACTGATCATCAGCAGCGGCAACAGGCGCCAGCCGACTTTGGATAAGGTTCTCTGCTCGAGCGAATTCATGCGGTCTCCAAACTGTTGTTGTCGTGGTACCGGTTTCGGACCGGCCGGGATTTATACCCCGACCCACTCTTTCTCGCATGAAAGCGGCGCCCAAGCCGCTGCCCCGCGCTCAGGTTGGCGCGCAGCGGGCGTAGACCAGCGCGAGGTAGTCGACGTGCCTGCGCAGCACCTCGAGCTGCTGCAGCGTCGAGCCCTGGACCCGCTCGTCGGGGTCGAACTTCAGGCTGCCGTCCGGCATCAGGATGAAGTGCATTTCCGCGCGGGGCGCGCCGGTGGCGTTCAGGTAGCCGCAACCCGTGCGGGTGCTGCGGTTGTAGGTCACGTTCGAGAACGCCGCGACACCGGACGCGGGGAGCTTGCGCTTGACCTGCATCTCGACCTGCCACACCGGCCAATAGAACCACCAGGCGGCGGTACAACCGGCAAAGACGGCAAGGCCGACCAGGGTGCAGACGAGTGCTCGCATGACTTGCTCCTACTCAGGTGGAATGAAGCGCATGGCCACCCTGCCCAGGGCGGTCAGTTCGGTCACCGTCGCTGTCCCCTGGCCCGGCCTGGCGCCCGGCGTGAAAGAGACCTTGACCCAGCCGCCGTCCCTGAGCGTGCGCAGGTGCTCGATCTCCTGGGCATTCGTGAACGTCATGGGCAGCGGGCCCAGGGCGAGGCGTTGGAGCAGGCTGTAGAGCATCGGCTTTTATCCGACGAACGATCCGAAGGCCAGGTTTCCCTGCCTCCCCATCGAACGGTGGCCTGCATGTGACTTCATGTAGCCAATTGTAATTACATGTAGTACCTAAGAACTAATCATTTCACGTGATGCATTTCACACGGGGGCGCGTTTTAAGGGGTGTTTTGTCTGCCTCGGCGGCTGGCAGAGCGGCCGAGCGGCGGGAAGCGCTGCCCTGGCTGCAGGCGCTGGACAGGGGTTTCCTGCCGATGACCGGCTCAAAGATCGAGAACGAGGTGTTCGCCGACGCAGCCCGACACGCAAACCATCATCGTCCGGTTCGAAGCGCGCTCCTCGCTCGAGAGCACCGAATCCCGGTGCGCCGGAATGCCCTCGAGCACCCGTGTCTCGCAGGCGCGGCAGACGCCCTCGCGGCAACCGCAATCGGCGTCGATGCCGGCTTGGTGCAGGGCATCGAGCAGCGCGACGCCCGGCTGTACGGCAAGGGTCCGGCCGGTGCGCGCCAGCGTCACCGTGTAGGGATGCTGCTGCCGCGACACCCCGTGCCCCGCATCCGCCGCAAAGCGTTCGACATGGACCTTCCTGAAGCCGAGTTCCTCGCAGATGCGTTCGAAGGCAGCAATCATCGGCGCCGGCCCGCAGCAATAGAAATCGCTCGCCGCCGGTTCGCCCGAGAGGAATTCGCGCAGATCGGGCGGCCTTCCCTGCTCTTCGTCGAAGTGGAAGCTGACGCTCTTCGACGACCCGAGCCGTTCGCAGAATGCTGCCTCCGGCCGGGACCGCGCGCAGTACAGCAGCGACGCCGGCTTGCCCAGCGCCGCGAGCCGCTCGTGCATGGCGAGGATCGGCGTGATGCCGATGCCGCCCGCCAGCAGGACCGACCTCGACGCTTCGGTATTCAGCGGGAAATGATTGCGCGGCGGCGAGATGTCCAGCATCGACCCGACCGCGAGCCGCTCGTGGACATGGCGCGATCCGCCGCGGCTGTTCCTGTCGTTGAGGATGGCGATCCGGTAGCGATCGCCTTCGGTGTCCGGGTTCAGCAGCGAGTAGCTGCGGACCAGATCCGGCGCCAGGTGCAGGTCGATGTGCGCCCCGGGCTCGAAGACCGGCAACGCTTCTCGCGTGCGCGGACGCAGCTCGAGGCTCACGATGTGCCGGGCTTCGCGGCGGACGGCGCTCACCGTCACGTGCAAAAGAGAAGAGCTGTTCATGGTCGCTTCGCGTTTCGATATCCGATAGGGCAGAAGCGAAAATTGTCGAAGGCCGTGGACGAAAGAAAAAATCGTTCCTTTGGATGCGAGGCATCGCGCGAAGTGATGCATCGCGTCGCACGCGCTCATCGACCGCGCGCCCTGCTTCGGTTAGACTCGCGCTCGCAGGAGAGCAGGCCGCGCGAGCGGCCTCACCGAAGGCGCAAACTCCCATAAACGCTCAGGTCGGCTCACGTGATGAGCCCGTACTGCAACCATCGTCAGAGCCGTCTGGAGAGCCATCACGCCACGTGATGCACCGAAGGAGCAAGCCCGCTGCGCCGCAGAGGGTGAATCTCTCAGGTACCGAGGACAGGGGGAGCGGCAACTTGAACATGCGTTCCGGTTGCTTTTCTTTTTGCAGCATCCGTTTCGCCGTGTTCGAGCGCCAAAACCTCGAAGGGGTTCTTGACATGCGCGTGATCGTTCTCGGCGCCGGCCTGCTCGGCGTCACCTCGGCCTACTACCTCCAGCAACTCGGCCACGACGTGACCGTGATCGACCGGCAGGCCACGCCGGCCGCCGAAACCAGCTTCGCCAACGGCGGCCAGATCTCGGTCAGCCATGCCGAGCCCTGGGCCAACCCGAGCGCGCCGCTCAAGGTGCTGCAATGGCTCGGCAAGGAAGACGCACCCCTGCTCTTTCGCTTCCGCGCCGACATGCGGCAGTGGCTCTGGGGCCTGCAGTTCCTGCGTGAATGCACGCCGGCGCGCACCCGCCACAACATCGAGCAGATCGTGCGGCTGGGCACCTACAGCCGCGCGACGCTGCAGCAGCTGCGCCGCGACACCGGCCTCGACTACGAGCAGCGCACGCAGGGCATCCTGCACTTCTACACGACCCAAAAGGAATTCGATGGCGCGCTCAAGCCCGCCGAGCAGATGCGCGCACTCGGCTGCGAACGCCAGGTGATCTCGGCCGACGAAGCCGTGCGGCTCGAACCCGCGCTGGCTCATATCCGCCCGCAGCTGGCCGGCGCCACCTACACGGCCGAGGACGAGTCGGGCGACGCCAACCGCTTCGCGCGCGAGCTGGTCAAGCTCTGCCAGGCGGCCGGTGTGAGGTTCCTCATGAGCCACACGGTGACCGCGATCCGCGAGGCCGGCGGCAGCATCGACCACGTCGAGGCGACCGACAGCGAAGGCCGCTTCCAGCGCATCCGCGGCGATGCCTTCGTGCTCGCGATGGGCTCGCTCAGCCCCCTCTATGCGGCGCCGTTGGGCATCCGGCTGCCGATCTATCCGGCCAAGGGCTATTCGGTCACGCTGCCGGTCATCGATGCCTCGAAGGCCTATCAGGTCTCGCTCACCGACGACGAATACAAGCTGGTGTTCTCGCGCTACACCTCGGCCACGGGCGACCGCATGCGCATCGCCGGCACGGCCGAACTCAACGGCTACGACCGCGACCTGAACCGCGTGCGCTGCGAGGCCATCGTGCGGCGCGTCGAGCAGCTGTTCCCCGGCGCCGGCGACACGACGCAGGCCCAGTTCTGGACCGGGCTGCGCCCCGCCACGCCGAGCAACGTGCCGCTGATCGGCGCCACCCGGTTGCCGAACCTGTTCCTCAACACCGGCCACGGCACGCTGGGCTGGACGCACGCCTGCGGTTCGGGCAAGTCGATCGCGCGCATCGTGAGCGGACTCGCGCCGGAGGTGGATTTCGCCTTCACCGGCGCGACGCCGCGGCCGCCGGTCCTCGGCTTGCAGGGCGCGTAGTTGCGCCGGAGTGATGGCGCAGCTATTGCGCCATCACATGGCTGCCATCGGAAAGAACGATTTTCCCATCGGTCGTTCGCTCTCTATTCTCGGGCTGCACCTGGCGCTTCATTGATGCCTGCCGAACAATTCAAAGAGGTTCACCCGATGTCCCCACGGATCCATCCCCGCATCGCACTGCGCCGGCATTCGGTGTGGACATAGCGCATTGACGACGGCGGCGGCCGGTCGCGTTCGACCGCGCCCCGCGTCCGCAGGCAACCCGCCTGCACATCACGCCCTTTCTGCCCACAAGGCCCGCCGCGGCGGCCTCGGACAGGCGCGCGCGTGCGCGATCCCTGTGCGCTGCCGTGAGCCGGCCGTCGATTCCCAACGGAGACATGCAATGAAGAGAAAAATATGGCTGACATCGGTGGCGCTGGCCGCCGCCGGCGCGGCCTCGGCCCAGTCGTCCATCACCGTGTTCGGCACGATCGATACCGCGATCAGCGGCTACTCGAACCGCTCGACGGACCCGAACGGGCCGACGCTGCTGAACCCCTTCTACGTCAACCGGGGCAGCGTGACGACGAGCCAGACCGCGCTCACCAATTCCAACTATTTCGCCAGCCGCATCGGCTTTCGCGGCACGGAGGACCTCGGCGGCGGACTGGCTGCGAGCTTCTGGCTCGAAGCGCCGTTCTCGAGCGACGACGGACAGACCGGCATCACCACCTTCTCGCGCCGGTCCACTGTCAGCCTCTTGGGCGGCTTCGGCGAGATCCGACTCGGGCGCGACTACACCGCGACGGTCTGGAACGACACCGCGCTGGACCCGTTCACCACCTTCGGTGTCGGCACCAACCTGATCCTGCGACCGAGCTTCGCGCTGAACTCCTTCGCGCCTTCCTACACCACGCCCGCCGGCACGGCCAACGTGACCGGCAACAACTACCTGCGCGCCAGCAACATGGTCGCCTACTTCCTGCCGCCGGATCTCGGCGGCTTCTATGGCCAGGTGCAATACGCGTTCGGCGAACGCACGCACTACAGCCCCGGCAATTTCACGCCGGTCGGTGCCGAGACGCGCGCGGGCCGCTACGTCGGCGCGCGCTTCGGCTGGGCCAACGGACCGATCAACATCGCGGCGGCGTATGGCGAAAGCACCCTGGACAGCAACTACGACGCCGGCAGCACGGCGAAGCTCGATACCTTCAACATCGCCGGCTCCTACGACTTCGGTCCGGTGAAATTGTTCGCCGAACTCTCCAGGGTCAAGCGCAAGGTCGACGATGTGGTTGCACCGCCCGCACCCGTGAACACCATCGACGTCAACGGCTACATGCTGGGGCTGATGGCGCCCATCGGTCCCGGCCTGATCCGCGCCAGCTACGGCAATGTGCGCTACGACACTCACCAGACAGTGCCTGGCAGCCCGGGCGATCCACGCGCCGACCAATGGGCGCTGGGCTACGTCCACAATCTGTCGAAGCGCACGGCGTTGTATGCCACCGTGGCCCGCATCCGCAACAGGAACGGCGCCAACCTGAGCGTCGGCGGCCCGGCGTTCGTGACCACCGGTTTCGTTCCGAAGACCTCGACCGGCTACGACCTGGGTATCCGCCACAACTTCTGATGCCCGACGGTTCGGGCAGACTGGGAGCGAGATGAATTTTCTGAAGCTCGATCTGAATCTCCTGGTCGCGCTGGACGCCCTGCTGACGGACCCGCACGTCACGCGCGCCGCGGAACGCCTGTGCGTGAGCCAGCCCACGCTCAGCGGTTCGCTGGCGCGGCTGCGCGACTACTTCCAGGACGAGCTGATCGTCCAGGTCGGGCGGCGCATGGAACTGACGCCGATGGCCGAGGCCATGCGCCAGCCGTTGCGCAACGTGCTGGGCGATGCGGAAAAACTCCTGTCGACCAAGTCGCACTTCGACCCCGGCACCTCGGAGCGCCGCTTCACGCTCACCTGCACCGACTACGTCTGGGCCACGCTGATCGGCAAGGTCCTCCGGCGCCTGGCGTCGGAAGCACCAGGCATCCGGCTCGAATACGGCGGCACCGCGCGCGACTTTGCCGAGCACCGCGTCGAACTCCTCATCGTCGCCGACCGCTTTGCGCTGAAGGAGCATTCGTCGAGGCAGCTGTTCCAGGAATCCTTCGTCTGCATCGCGTGGTCCGGCAACGACCGGATCGGCGATGCAATCAGCTTCGACGAGTACTTCGCGCAGGACCACATCGTCGCCTGGTCGTCGCGGCCGACCCTGGTCGCGGACTGGATCGCGGCCCGGCATGGCATGCGCTGCCGCATCGCGACCCGTGTTCCCGACTTCACGATGGTCCCGCAATCGATCGTCGGGACGCCCTATCTCGCCACCGTGCCGACGCGCATGGCCAACCACTACGCGGGCCATCTTCCGCTGCGGATCCTGGAGGCGCCGCTCGAACTGCCGGTCCTCACACAGGTCATGCAGTGGCACCGGCATCAGGAATCGGACCAGGGCATGCAATGGCTGCGCGAACTGATCGTCGACTGCTGCCTGACGAACCGCTGAATCCTCCGGCCGTTGCTGCGGCCATCGGGGTCGTCGATGGATCGCATCCCCACAAACGATTTCCCGCTTCGGCAGGTGTCGCTGAAGATTCGGGCATCCCTTTTCTCTCGACTCGACGCATGACTCTCATCCGAAATGCCTGGTATGCCGCAGCCTGGTCCCACGAGATCCAGCGCACGCTGCTGGCCCGCACGATCCTGCAAGAACCCGTGGTGCTGTTCCGGCGCGAGGACGGCGAGCCCGCTGCGCTGGCCGACCGCTGCCCGCACCGCTTCGTTCCGCTGCATCGCGGAACCCTGAAGGGCGACACCGTCGAATGCGGCTACCACGGCCTGTGCTTCAACGCGCAGGGGGCCTGCACCCACAACCCGCACGGCAATGGACTGATTCCGAGAATGGCGCGGGTCCGCGCCTATCCGCTGGTCGAATCGCAAGGCGTGGTGTGGATCTGGATGGGTCCGCCCGAGCTGGCCGACCCGGCCGCGATCGTGCGCTTCGAACCGCTCGAGGACGACCGCTTCGAAACGGTCCACGGCTACCTGCACGTGAACGCGAACTACCAGCTGATCAGCGACAACCTGCTCGACCTCACGCACGGCCAGTACGTGCATCCGATGTTCCGCAATGCCGCGGGGCCGGCCGCCATGGAAGAGTCGCCGGCGAACGGCGACACGGTCTGGGCCCGCTTCGTGCGCCGCGACCAATTGCCCAACGGGTACTTCAAGATGCTGGGCTTCCCGCCCGAGCAGCGCGGCGACCACCGCAACTTCATGCGCTGGAATCCACCGGGCAATCTGCTGCTGGACGTCGGCATGACCGCGGTCGGCGGTCGGCCGGAGGACGGCCTGTCGATTCCGACGACGCACCTGCTGACGCCGGAGACCGAGACCAGCTCGCACTACTTCTGGGCCATGTCGCGCAACTTCCGGACCGGCGACCGGGCGCTCAGCGACGAGTTGCTGCGCGTGGGCATCGACATCTTCAACAACGAGGACAAGCCCGTGATCGAAGCGCAGCAGGCCTACATGCAATCCGAGACCGACCTCTTCAAGATGAAGCCGATCCTGCTGTCGACCGATGCGCCGGCGGTGCGCGCGCGGCGCATTCTCAAGGAGCGCGCGGAACGGGAACAGCGGCAGGGCGCGGCAGTGCCGGTGCCCGCGAAATAAGCGCGAGATCGCCATGAACGAAACACAAGAGGCCGAGCGTGCAGTCCCCGAGCTCCTGATCGGCTGCAGCGGACGCGGCGTCCGGGCCTCCTCGCCGAGCGCACCCGTGACGATGGAGGAGCATCCGATCGACACCCAGTTCGCGATGGTCAAGGAAAGCGGCGTCTTCGACTACCTCGCGCGCCTGCCGAGCCGCGGCAACCTCGACCCGTACCTCGCGGCAATGCGCAAGCACGACCTGCGCATCGAACAGCCGACCTGGTACTACCTGCTCGGCCGCGACGAAGCGCTGCTGCGTGACAACCTGCTGATCTGCAGCGAGGTCGGCGTTCGCCACCACAACATCATGACCTTCACGCACCATGCCGACGGCCATGCATTGAGCGACCAGGAGGTGGTCGACCACTACCTCGATACCTACGACTTCGGCATGGCGCGCGGCGTCGAACCGAGCTTCGAAGTGCACGTCAACATGTGGACCGAGCAGTTCAAGCGCGTCGCCGAAGTCGCGAATGCGGTCCAGGCGCGCGGCATTCCCTTCAACTTCACGATGGACTACAGCCACGCGACCTTCAAGATCGGCAACCCGGCCGAGCTCGAGATCTCGGGCGTGCGCGAAGAGGTCGAGGACGGCCGCATCGTGCTCGATCCTTTCGAGAAAGGATCGCTGTGCGCGCAATGGCTGGCGCAGGGCATCGTGCGCCTGGTGCAGTTCCGTCCCGCGGGACCGAACCAACCGCCGAATGTGTGGGCGCGCAACGAGGATGGCAGCGCGACGCGCGGCATCCAGTACCCGATGATGCGGCCCGCGCCCGGCGAGTGGCATTCGCCCTGGCACGCGTATTTGCTCGAACCGTCGAAGGAAGCGCTGCGCAAGGCGCTCGCGCATCACCTGGGCGATCCGGCGAGCCGGCTGCGCTGTGTGACCACCGAGTTGATCGACATGCCCGACTACGGCATGGGCGCGAAGTACGACCTGTTCGAACAGAACGTCGAGGCGGCGAGGTTCGTTCGCAGGACCTGGCAACGCACGCAGGCGCTGCACGCCGCGGGCCTGCTCGAAAAGGTCGAATGATGAAAACCAAAGCCGCCATCGCCTGGCAAACCGGCCAGCCCCTGAGCATCGAAACCGTCGACCTCGCCGGCCCCAGGTTCGGCGAAGTGCTCGTCGAGATCAAGGCCACCGGCATCTGTCACACCGACTACTACACCCTCTCCGGCGCCGACCCCGAAGGCATCTTCCCCGCCATCCTCGGCCACGAGGGCGCGGGCATCGTCGTCGACGTCGGCCCCGGCGTCACCACCCTGAAGAAGGGCGACCACGTCATCCCCCTGTACACGCCCGAATGCCGCCAGTGCAAGTTCTGCCTCTCGCGCAAGACCAACCTGTGCCAGTCCATCCGCAGCACCCAGGGCAAGGGCCTGATGCCCGACGGCACCAGCCGCTTCAGCCTGGACGGCAAGCCGCTCTTTCACTACATGGGCACCTCCACTTTCAGCAACTTCACGGTCGCTCCCGAGATCTCGCTGGCCAAGATCCGCGAGGACGCGCCTTTCGACAAGGTCTGCTACATCGGCTGCGGCGTCACCACCGGCATCGGCGCGGTGATCTTCACGGCCAAGGTGGAGGCCGGCGCCAACGTGGTGGTCTTCGGGCTGGGCGGCATCGGCCTGAACGTGATCCAGGGCGCGAAGATGGTGGGCGCGGACAAGATCATCGGCGTGGACCTGAACCCCGAACGCGAGGCGATGGCGCGCAAGTTCGGCATGACGCACTTCATCAACCCGAAGGACACGGAGAACGTGGTGGACGCGATCGTGCAGTTGACCGATGGCGGCGCCGACTACAGCTTCGAGTGCATCGGCAACACGAAGGTGATGCGCCAGGCGCTGGAGTGCACGCACAAGGGCTGGGGGCGCAGCATCATCATCGGGGTGGCGGAGGCGGGCGCGGAGATCAGCACGCGGCCGTTCCAGCTGGTGACGGGGCGCAAGTGGGAGGGCTCGGCCTTCGGCGGGGCGCGCGGGCGCACGGATGTGCCCAGGATCGTGGACTGGTACATGGAGGGCAAGATCAACATCGACGACCTGATCACGCACACCATGCCGCTGGAAGACATCAACAAAGGCTTCGACCTGATGAAGCGGGGTGAGTCCATTCGCGGCGTGGTTCTGTACTGACCTCGAAGCCGAAAAGGGTGCCGATATCGGCGCTACCGATTCGATGCATTCTGAAAACCGATTTCCTGTCCGTCCCACCCGCGCCGAGAATCCGCGGAACGGGTGTCCTGTATCTCCTCTGTGTCTCCTCGAACGCAACCAAGGATCGTCATGTCGAATCGAATTCCTGCCAACTGGACCCGCGCGCTGACCGCGCTCGTGATCGCAGCGTCGGGCCTGTGCGCGCAGGCGGCGCCGGCCGCCGACCAGGTCAACGTGCGCTACAGCTGGAAGCTCAAGGGCGAATACATGGCCTTCTACATGGCCAAGGAAAAAGGCTACTTCGCCAAGGAAGGCATCGATGCCAAACTCGGCGAAGGCGCCGGCGCGCAGGCCGCGCTGGGTTCGCTGATCCAGGGCAACGAGGACGTGGTCGTGCTGCCGGGCATCTATGCCATCACGGCCATTTCCAAGGGCATGCCGATCAAGATGATCGCGCTCTACCATCCGGTCGCGCCCGTCGGCTTCCTCTCCAATCGCGAGAACCCCGTGCGCACGCCGAAGGACCTGGAAGGCAAATCGGTCTCCACCGCCGCGGGCGACACGACCGTCGAGTACCTGCCCGTGCTGTGCAGCAAGGCCAAGATCGACTGCTCGAAGATCAAGCGCGTGCGCGGCGACATGGGCATGCGGGTGTCGCAGCTGCAGGCCAAGCAGGTCGACCTGGCTTCGACCTACCTCAACGTCGATCCGCCGATGCTGGAAGCGCAGAACCTGCATTTCGTGATCTTCGACGCCGCGAAGTTCGGGCTCACGGTGCCGGGCCTGGCGCTGGTGTCGACCGACAAGGCGATCCAGACCAAGGGCGATGTGCTGCGCCGCTTCATCCGCGCGCTGAACCAGGGTTTCGACAGTTCGCGCAGCGACCCGACCGGCGCGGCCGAAGCGCTGCTCAAGAGCTGGTCGGGCGGCCCGCCGCTCGGCGTGGTCACGGAGCAGGTCAAGAAGACGCTCGAATTCACGCCGGTCGCGACCAAGGAACCGCTGGGCCACATCGATCCGGCCGTCATCCGCTCGGCGCTCGACGAGATGGCGCTGGTCAATCCGCAGCACGCGTCGGCCAAGCCGCTCGACGACTACTACACCAACGTGCTGCTCGCGCCGGCGAAGAACTGAGGCCGTCGCGCGGACCCTTCCGTGCCTTCATTGGACCCGCCCCGCTTCATCGCCAACGCGCGCCTGCCGCGCTGGCTGCTGCCGGCGCAATGGCCGGCCGCCGACGGCGAGGTCGCACTCGCGCTGCTCGAACTGGAAGATCGGCGGATCGGCACGATCGCACCCATGCGCGACGACCTGCCGCTGCCGCCGCTCGCAGGCTGGAACATCCATGGCGCGCTGGCGCTCCCGTGCTTCGTCGATGCGCACACGCACCTCGACAAGGCCTTCACGGCCGCGCGCCTCGGCGCGGTGCAGCCCGGCCTGCCCGGCGGCATCGCGGCCACCGCGGCGGACCGCGGGCGCTGGACGCCGGCCGACGTGCACGCACGCGCGTCGCGCGCGCTGGACTGGGCCTGGCATGCGGGCACCCGGCAGTTGCGCACGCACATCAACTGGTGGCGACCGGACGAAGCGCCCGTCGCCTGGCAAGTCCTCGATGCGCTGAAGGACGAATGGGCGGATCGCATCGCGCTGGAAAAGGTCGCGCTGTGTCCGCTGGCCTTCTTCGAAGAAGCCGCGCAGGCGCGCGCCATCGTGCGGCGCATCGCGGCGGGTGGTTCCGGCGCCGTGGTGGGCGCCTTCGTCCATTCGAGCGGCTGGAATCCGGACGCGCTGCGCAACCTGCTGCTCAGCGCGCAGGCGCTCGGCCTCGACGTCGACCTGCACGTCGACGAGGAACTCGCGCCCGAAGCCCGCGGTGTCGAGACCACGGCGCGCATCCTGCGCGAGATCGGCTTCGCGGGCCGCGTCGTCTGCAGCCACGCCTGCGCGCTCGCCGCGCAGACGCCGGCGCGCGCGCTCGCCACGCTGGATGCGGTCGCGCGCGTGCCGATCACGATCGTCTCGCTGCCGATGGCCAACCTGCTGCTGCAGGATGCCGCGCAGGACCGGACGCCGCGCCTGCGCGGCATCACGCTCGTCAAGGAAGCGGCTGCGCGCGGCATCCCGCTGCTGTTCGCGAGCGACAGCGTGCAGGACGCGTTCTGCCGGCTGGGCAGCCTGGACCCGGTCGAGACCCTGAGCGCCGCGACGATGGCCGCGCAGCTGGGCGATCCTTTCGATGCCTGGTCGCAGTCGCTGTGCCGCGCCGACTGGCTTCAGCCCGCGCCACGGCCTCGGCCCGTGCTGGCGGGCGAGCCTGCCGATCTCGTCCTGTTCGTCGATGCGGATCCGATCGGCTGGCCTTCGCGCGGCGCGGCGCGGGTGGTGCTGCGCCAGGGCGTGCACGCGGCCGGCACGGTGCCGCCTTCATGGCTTCAGGCCGGCGGCGCGTCGTCCATGCGGCGGCACGCATCGACGATCAGCTGCCGCAGCCAGCGCAAGCCTTCGTCCGCGTCCTGATGGCCGTGCCACTGGAGCACGTCGGCCAGCACCGGCAGTTCGAGCGGCGGCTGCAGGATGCGCAGCGGCAGGTGCTTTGCGTAGTGGTTCGCCATGCGCAGCGGCACGGTGGCCAGGTAGGGCGTGCCGACGATCGATTGCGGCACCAGCGTGAAGTTCGGCGCCCGCGCCGCCACGTCCACATGGCGGCCGTGTGCCGAGGCGATCCAGTCGGCGACCAGCGTCGGGCGTGACGAGTAGGCGACGACATGCCGGTGGGCGAAGTAGTCCTCGAAATCCAGCGACTCGCCGATCTTCGTGTTGCCGGACCAGGCGATGCAGACAAAGGGATCCGCGAACAGCGCCTGCGACGGATGGCCATCGAGCGCGAAGCGATCCGAGACGACCAGCAGCTCGATGCGCCGCTCGGCGAAGTCGCGCGTGCTGCCGGTGTATTCGAGCCGCACGTGCGGCGCCTCGGTGGCCAGCCGGGCGACGACTTCGCGCAGCAGCGTGGCCCAGACGTAGTCGGTGCAGGTGATGGTGAAGCAGCGCTCTGCGCTCGCCGGATCGAAGCGCGCCTTGGTCGAGAGCAGCCGCTCGGTGCTGCCGAGCAGCTCGCGCAGCGGCGAGCGCAATTCCTGGGCGAGCGGCGTCAGCTCCATGCGCCGGCCAACCTGGACGATCAGTTCGTCCTCGAAGTATTCGCGCAGCCGCGCCAGCGAACCGCTCAGCGTGGACTGGCTGACGCGCAGCCGTTCGGCGGCACGGGTGACATGCGGGTCCGTCAGCAGCGCGTCCAGCGCCACCAGCAGATTGAGGTCGAGCTTCAGGAAGTGCATGGTCTTCTGTCGGCAAGCGCGCCGGCGATCGCACCCTCGTCATGCATGCACGATCGCGGCGAAGCTGCCGTCAGACCTTGGCGCCGACCTGGTAGAGCTCGATGCGCGTGCCGTCGGGATCGGTGACATAGATGGTCAAGCCATAGGGCCCGTCGTGCAGGTCCTCCTGGAACTCGACGCTCGTCTTCTTCAGTCGCTCGCGCAGCGCGCGCACGTCGTTGACCTCGAAGGCCATGTGATCGATCTGCTTGTGCGATGCCGCGCGTCCGCCGACGATGGCCACGCCCTGGTGGAAGGCGGTGAAGGGCCGGCCGTCGGCCAGCGGCTTGGCCGGCCGGATGCTGAAGCCGAGCTGGTCGACATAGAAGGCGGTCGAACGCGGCACGTCTTGCACCATCATCAGCATGTGACCGTAGCCCAGCGCGCGGGGCGCCGATTGCGCCTCGATCCAGCCGAGCATCTCCTTCGAATCGGAGATCTCGCAGAAGTACTGCTTCCAGACTTTCTTGGCCGTCGCTTCCCATTCGCCGTTGACGCCCGAGATGCAATCGTCGAGCGCGACGACGTCGTAGTCGCGCAGATAGGCTTCGCGGATGCTGGTCTCGACACAGGCGTTGGTGGTGGTGCCGGCGATGAACAGCGTGCGGGTGCCGAGCATCTTCAGCATCATCTCGAGACGGGTCTCGTAGAAGGCGCCGAAGCGGTGCTTGCGGATCACGTACGACGGATTGACGGCAGCGAGCGGCTTGAGCTCTTCGACGATCTCCTCGTCCCATGTGCCGGCGAGCGCCGACACCTGCTTGCGCCGCGAGGTGTGGCCCGCGAGCTTCTTGTGCGCGCGGCTGGCATCGACGGCGAAATGCTCCTGCACCGTCCAGATGACGGGAATGCCTGCCGCCTGGCAGCGCGGAATGAGTTCGGCGAGCGTGGGCACGATGGCCGACAGCCGCTTCGTGTCGACGCCGGAGATGCCGAGCGTGCCCTTGTCGTGAACGAAGGCGTTCTGCAGGTCGATGACCAGCAGCGCGGAATTGCGGGTGTCGAGGTTGTCGAGCGTCATCATTTTTCCTTCATGTCGATGCCGAGCACGCCGTTGCGTCCCCAGCTGTCCTTGGGCGTGTCGTGGATCACCACGTGCAGGTGGTCGGGCTTGCAGTTCGCATGGTCGACCATGGCCTGCGTGATGGCCTTGACCAGGTTGCGTTTCTGGTCGACCGTGCGGCCTTCCCACATTTCGACGATCACGAATGGCATGTCAGTGCTCCTGAGGTTGATGGCCGGCCCAGCGTGGGACGGCGGGCGAAAAGCCGGTGACGAAATCGTTGCCCGCACGGTCCTCGCCGCGCACCAGCCAGAGCGGCCGGGTCGCGTAGTTGAGGAGCGGCTGTTCCTCCATCGCGGTCCAGTTGGCCGGCGCATGCGGGTCGCGCACGAAGCGGCTCGCGGCGGGCATGTAGCGGATCACGTAGAGCGGCGCGCGCGGATCCAGCGCGGGCCGTGGCGCGCCGCCGAGGACCGCGAGATCGAAGCAGCTCACCGGCGCCGATGGATGGCCGGGCGCGACAAGCACGACCGCACCCGCGAGCGGCAGCACCGGCCAGTAGCGGCCTTCGCGCTGCGCTTCGACGAAGCGCAGATAGGACGCCGCCTCGAGATGCAGCTGCGAGTCCCACAGCACGATGTCGGGACCGATGATCTGCTCGACCCGATCGAGAATCGCCGGGTCTTCGCACAGATCGAGAAAGCGCCACGCATCGGCGAGCACCGACGCATGGCCCCAGGGATTGTGGATGCCGGACAAGCGCTCGCGGCGCAGCGGCGGCTGTCGCGCCGCGAGTTCGCGCACCACCGCATGCACGGCATCGATGCGCTCGCCGAGGCTGCGGGCGACCGGCGCCACGCTGCCCATCACCGGCTCGCAGAATCCGGTCTCCATGGTCACGCAGGCACGGTGAGGCAGCGGCCGCGGCCGTAGGCGCTTTCGTCGACCGCGCCGTTCTCGTAGACGACCGCGCCGCGCGAGGTCGTGAGCACGGGCCAGCCCTTGAGCTTCCAGCCTTCGTAGATGCAGGTGCCCTTGCCGGTGTGCTTGACGGTGCGCTCTTCGTCGAGATCGACCAGCACCATGTCGGCATCGAAGCCGACTTCGATGTTGCCCTTGCGCGGCCAGAGGCCGAAGCGCCGTGCCGGATGGGCCGAATTGAGCTGCACCAGCCGCGACAGCGACAGGCCGCGCTGGTGCACGCCGAAGTGCAGCATCAGCGAGAGCTCCCAGGGAAAGGACACCACGCCCGGGAACTCGGTCCACAGGTCCTCGCCCTTCTTCGGCAGGAAGGGCACGTGGTCGGTGCCGAGGCTGTAGACCGAGCCGTTCATGATGCCGCGCCAGAGGCCGTCCTGCTCTTCCTGGTCGCGCAGCGGCGGCGAGATCTTGGCGCGCATGTCGAGGTCCTTGTCGTAGCAGGTGCGCGTGAGGTAGTGCTGACAGGTCTCGACGGTGACATTCACGCCGCGTGCCTGCGCCTCGGCGGCCAGCACCGGGCCCATGCCGACCGAGGTGTGGACCAGGTGCAGCGAACAGCCGGTGCGCTCGGCCAGGAAGATCATGCGGCGGATCGTCTCGACCTCGCAGAAGGCCGGGCGCGATTCGGTGTAAGCGCCGAGATCCTGCCGGCCCGTGGCCTTGATCTCGTTCTTCAGCCACGACGCGATCTGCGTGTTCTCGCAGTGCACGTTGATGAGCGCGCCGGGCACCTTCGCCAGGATGCGCATCGCCGCGTACACCCAGCCGTCGGTCGCGGGCACGATGCCGATCGGGTTGTCGGGCTCGTAGCCGAAGTAGCACTTGAACGAGCGCACGCCGGTCTTGGCGATGATCTCGGGAATCTCGGCGATGTGCTCTTCGCGCTGGATGCCGAAGTGGAAGCCGAAGTCGATGGGCGCGTTTTCCTCGCCCACCGCCTTGCGTTCCTCGTAGAACGGGATGTAGGAGGGCTTGAGGTTGCGGATGTAGAGCAATGCCGTGGTGATGCCGCCCGAGGCCGCGGCCGCGAGTTCCGTGCGCATGTCCTCGGCATAGGGATACTTGACGCCGAGATGGCAGTGCGGATCGATCACGCCGGGCATCAGCACGCGGCCGCCGGCATCGATGTCGCGATGGCCCTGGGGCAGCGCGCTGTCGGCGCCCGTCATGATGATCTTGCCGTCCTTCACGGCGACGCCACCGTGAAACTCCCCGTCATGGCGCACCACGCGTGCGTTGCGAATCACCAGGTCGGCGTTGCTCATTGGATCTCCTTGAGGATGTTGTCGATGCGGCGCTGCACGCCGCTCCATTGGCTGCGGCCCACGGTGACGGGCGCTCTCGAACCGAGGCCGCGCGCCCAGACGAACTTGAGGCCGAGTTCCTGCGCCGCATCGCGATCGATGCCGCCGGGCGGCGCGGCGAGGTCGACCAGGAGCGCATGCTTGGGCAATTTCTCGAGCATCTCGCGCCCCAGCACGCGCGCGGGCACGCTGGCGATCACGATGTCGGTGCCGGGCAGCACCTCGGCGAGCTCGGACAGTTCGTGCGGTTCCGCACCGGCCGCATAGGCCCCGGCGCGCTGCACCGCATTGCGCGCCGCGACGTGCACGCGCGCGCCGAGCGCGAGCAGCATGCGCGTGACCAGCGTGCCGATGGTGCCCTGCCCGATCTGGCAGACCTTGGCCTTGTGGATCGTGATGTCGGTGTTCTCGATCAGCACCTTGAGCATGCCTTCGACGATGGCCGGGCCGCGCAGCAGCATCAGGTCTTCGTCCCATTCGTACTCGTGCAGCGTGATGCCGATGGTTTCGCAATGCGCCTTCAGCTTGGGATCGGCCCAGCCGAGGATGATGTGGCCCGGCCGGCGCATGGCGCCGAGCATGGCGGCGTCGGGGATGATGCGCTCGGCGCATTGCGGCGCGAACAATGCGCCGTCGGGCGCAATGCCGGGGATCGGGAACAGCGCGATGTCGGCGCCCTTCAACGCTTCGGCGGCGTTCGCGGTGTGGCGCACGCCTTCGATGCCCTGCCCGGGCCAGGGGAAGCCATAGGCGCGCACCTCGGCGCCGGCGGCGACGGCGCAGCGCGCGATTTCCTGCTCGCGACGGTCACCGCCGACGATCGCGATGACGACCTGATCCCAGTTCATGGCTGCTGCCTCACACGTTGTAGAAGTTCGGATTTGGAGAGGCCGGCGATGCCCATGGCCTCGGCGGTGCGTCCGCCCTTCGCGTAGTCGATGCCGACCAGCGCCTGCGCCAGCGTGAAGAGCGAACGCGCCACCGGCACCGCGACGCCGGCGATGGCCGCCAGTTCGAGAAAGGGCAACAAGCCGTGGCCGAAGTCCTCGCGGTAGTAGCGGTGCTGGAGCGAGTCCGGTCCCTTGATGCGCTTGTTCGCTTCGCCGCCCGCGATCGCGGCCCTGAAGTCCTGCGTGTCGGTGACCGAGGATTCGACCGTGCCGATCAACTTCATCTCCTCGATGAGGTTGGGCAACTGGTGGCCGAAGGCCGCGGCGACGGCGAGCCGCTCGTCGTCGAGCGCGTGCATGGTGCGCGACACCCCGGGCGTCATGGCCTGCACATAGAAAGTGAAATCACCTTGCGTCGCTTCGACCCAGGCCGCGCCCAGCACCGCACCCGGCGGATGCAGCACGAGGTTGGCATTGGCCAGCGCGGACGCCAGCACGTCGCCGACCGGCGAAGCGCCGGGGAAGAGTCGGCAGGCCATCGTCAACGCCGCATCGCCACCGGGCAGCGCGGCCGCGCGCACCTGGCGCGCGCGGCCGGTGACGGTCACGCCATCGGCCTGGTACTTGCGTGCGACGTAGGTCAGCGTGGAGAACTCCGCGATCGGCGGCAGGTCGGCGCGCACGCTGCGCCAGGCCTCGGCGAATTCGAGCGCGCCGCCGGTATGGCCCGGGTTCAGCACCACCGGCCGGTTCGCCGGCCAGCCGGCCGCGGCCAGCGCGCGCGCGACCGGCGCATGGGAGAAGGTCGGCAGCGTGACGACGGCCGCATCGACGCCCTGGATCGCCGACGCGAGGTCGGCGGTGATCAGGCGCGGCCGCGCCATGCCTTCGCCCAGCACGCCCTCGTAGCGCACGCCGCCCAGCGCCTGGAACGGCGCGAGCGTCTCGGGAGAACGGTTCCACAGAACCACTTCGTGACCGGCCAGCGTGAGCTCGGCCACTGCCGCGGCGCCGCCTGCGCCCGCGCCCAGAATGGATATCTTCATGTGGACCTCAATGTGCGACGAGCACGCCCTTGGCTTCGAAGATCTCGCGCACCTGGCGAACGTAGTGCTGGAAGCGCGGGTCTTCATGGACGCCGCTCCAGCGGCGCGGACGCGGGATGTCGATGGTCAGATCGAGATCGACGCGGCCGGGCCGCGGCGACATGACGATCACGCGGTCGGCGAGGAACACCGCCTCGTCGATGCCGTGGGTGATGAAGAGCACGGTGTTGCGCAGCCGCATCCACATCGTCTGCAGGTCCATGATCATCTGCTCGCGCGTGAGCGCGTCGAGCGCGCCGAAGGGCTCGTCCATCAGCAGCAGGCCGGGCTCCTGGATCAGCGCGCGGCAGATCGCGACGCGCTGGCGCATGCCGCCGGAGAGCTCGGAGGGGTACTTGTTGTCGAAGCCGCTGAGGCCGACCTGCGCGAGCAGATCGCGCGCGCGATCGGCATAGGCCACGCGGTCCATGCCCTTGATCTCGATCGGCAACAGGATGTTGTCGAGGATGCTTCTCCAGTAGAGCAGCAGGTCGGACTGGAAGACGACGCCGGCCTTCGGATGCGGCTTGACGACTTCGTCGCCGTCGATGCCCAGGCGGCCCGAGCTGACCGGCGTCAGGCCGGCGAGCAGGGACAGCAGTGTGCTTTTGCCGCAGCCGCTCGGGCCGACGATGGCGACGAAGCTGCCGGGCGCGATGTCGAGATCGACGCGGTCGAGCGCCAGCACGTCGTCGCCGGCGCGCACCTCGTAGGACTTGGAGACGCCCTGGATGGTGACGGCGGCGGCATGTCCGGCCACAACGCTACTCATGGGTGGGCCTCCTGGCATCGGCCGCGGGATGCATGTGCTTGATCATTTGGCGCTTTCACGTTGATACGAAACCTTGCTCTCGACGAGCGAAAGAACGAAATAGAGCAGCACGCCGATCAGCGAGATGGTGACGACGGTCGCGAAGTTGAGGGTGGTGTCGAACTGCGAGTTGGCCTGCAGCTGCAGGTAGCCGAGTCCGCGTTCGGCAGCGATGTATTCGCCGATGATGGCGCCGATCACGGCCAGCGAGATCGCGACCTTCAGGCCGCCGAAGATGCTCGGCAATGCGGCCGGCAGGCGGACCTTGAAGAAGGTCTGCAATTCGCTGGCGCCCATCGACCGCACCATGTTGACCAGCGCCTTGTCGAGCGACTGCAGGCCGACCACCGTCGAGATCACGATCGGGAAAAAGGAGATCAGGAACGCCAGGCTGATCTTCGGCGCCCAGCCGTAGCCGAGGTAGAGGACCAGCAACGGCGCCAGTGCGATCTTCGGCACGGTCTGCAGCGCGACCAGGAGCGGGTAGACCGCACGCTCGAAGACCTTCGAATAGAAGATCGCGAGCGCCAGCGGAATCCCGATGATCACGCCGGCAAAGAAGCCGGCGAGCACTTCGAGCAGCGTGATGTAGGAGTGGGCCGCCAGCAGGTTGAAGTCCGTCACCATGCGCTTGGCGATGGCCAGCGGTGTCGGCAGCACGAATTCCGACAGTCCGGACAGCGGGACCGCGATCTGCCAGATGACGAGGATCGCCGCCGCCAGCAGCAAGGACGCATAGCGCTCGAGCAGATTGACGCGAGGCGGCTTCTTCTTGGTGCTTCCGACGTTGGGCATGGCGACGATCCCGGGATGTTTCAATTCGGTCATGAATGGCCTCGCACTAGGGATTCAGCAGGGCATTGGTGAAGAAGACATCGGCCGGCTTCGGCGTGCCGATGGCTTCGTCTGTCTTAAGCAGGTTCAGTGCCTGGACGATGGTGTTGGCATCCGTCCATCCGACCGGCTTGCCCGCCTCGGTCTCGATCGCATCCATCGTGGCGCGCACCTGCGCCTCGATCACGTCCGCCGAAGGACCGCCCTGCCAGGCCTTGGCGAGCGCGGCCGTCGCGGCCTTGGGATCCTTGCGCGTGGCTGCGATCCCTTCGTTCACCGCCGCCAGGTAGCGCTTGAGCACATCGGGCTTCTTCGCGATGATCGCGTTGCTCGACACGGCGGCCAGGCCGGGGATCGCGAGCCCGTTCTGCGCCAGGTCGAGCATCGGGAACCTGGTGTCCATGCGCGCCTCGATGATCGGCAGGTCATTGTTGCGATAGACGCTCACCACGTCCACCTGCTTCTGCAGGAATTGCGGCACGCGCGACTGCGCATCCATCTGCACCTTCTTCACCTTGCTGCAATCGATGTGGTTGACCGCACAGAAGGCCGACAGGTAGGACGTGCCGGTTTCGCCGACGGCATGCGCCACGGTCTTGCCTTCGAGATCCTTGGGCTTGAGCACCGGTTTGTCGGGCTGCGAGATCAGCACGATCGGCGTCTTCGGTTGATAGAGGGCGACGATCTTGATCGGCATGCCCTTCTGGATCGCGGAAACGGCGAAGATGGCCGGCATCACGACCACGTCCTCCTGACCCTGCAGCAGAGCGCCCAGCGCCGCCGGTGCGCCGGCGCCCTCGCCCATGCGCACGGCGAGGTTCTTCGCAGCATAGAAGCCCTTGTCCTGCGCCAGGTAGAGATGCGCGTATTCCCCCTTCAGTTTCCAGCTGAAACGGACGTTGACCTCGTCCGCCGCCCAGGCATGAGCACCCAGGCTCAGCACTGCAACCAGTGCGGCAGTTCGCCAGCGCGCGCACATCGAGAAACTTGCACGAGGAAATCGCATGGATAGACCTATCAATGATTGAGCAAATGAACTGAAACCAACTCTTGACCGTCATTGCCGCGCAGGCTTAGGGTTGATCGTTTTTCCGCTGCACGAGACAACATCGATCTCCCTATTGATCACATAGTGTGATCACACGTATAATCACGGTCAACCGGGTTAACCCGCATCGAACCCACACGAGACACAGCAGAGGAGCGCCATGGAACAGACTGCCGAACGCCAACGACAAGAGGCTGTCGAAGAGCCGACCAAGCGCGGCCGCGGCCGTGTGCAGGAAGAAGTCTTCCAGCGCCTGCGACGCGGACTCATGGTGGGCGCCTTCGTGCCCGGTCAGGTGATGAGCCTGCGCAAACTCGCCAGCAGCTTCGGCACCAGCCCGATGCCGATTCGCGAAGCCTTGACGCGGCTGGTGGTCACCAACGCGCTCGAGGACACGGCGAACGGTTCGGTCCGGGTTCCGCGCCTCACGCCCAAGAAGCTGAACGAACTCTTCGCGGTGCGCGAACTCGTCGAAGGCCTTGCGGCCGAGATGGCTTGCCGCAATGGCACGCCGGCCTTGCTGAAGACGCTCACCACCATCAACAACGAGTTGCTCGACGCCATCGCGAAGCGCAACCTGCTGGGCTGTCTCTCGTCGAACCAGCGCTTTCACTTCACGCTCTACCAGGCCGCCGACACGGAAGTGCTGATGCCGCTCGTGGAATCGCTCTGGCTGCAGTTCGGCCCCACGATGTACCTCTCGCTGCTGTCGCCCGACATACCCTGGGATGCCTCCGCGCATCTCGAGATCCTCGAGGGTATGCACACGAAGAAGCCCGCGGTCGCCAAGCGCGGCGTGTTGCGCGACATTCGCAACACGGGACGTTCGCTGGTGCCCGCGCTGGGCGAGCCGGAAGCCGCCAACCTGCTTTCAGCGCCGCTCGACGATCTCTATTTCGGCAGCTGACCGACCCACCAACGAAGGAAGACAAGACCATGACCCAACACCAGGCCGAAGCGCGCCTCGAACAACTCGGCATCACGCTGCCCAAGGCCGTCGCGCCGGCGGCGAACTACGTTCCGGCGCGCAGAAGCGGCTCGATGATCTACATCGCAGGCCAAGTGCCGACCGCGGACGGCAAGGACCAGTACGTCGGCAAGGTCGGCCGCGACGTGTCGATCGAAGACGCACAGAAGGCAGCCCGGCTTTGCGCGATCAACATCCTCGCCCAATTGCGCACCGCGCTGGGCGGCAGCCTGGACAGCGTGGTCGGCTGCGTGCGCCTGGGCGGCTTCGTGAATGCCGCGCCCGAGTTCGGCGACCATCCCAAGGTGATCAACGGCGCATCGGACCTCATGGTCGAGGTCTTCGGCGATGCCGGCCGGCATGCGCGCGCGGCCGTCGGCTGCAGCTCGCTGCCGCGCAACGTCGCCGTGGAGGTGGACGCCATCTTCGAGGTCGCCTGAGCCATGGCCCACGCCGAGCCCGCCGCAGGGCATCGCGCCGACAGCCGCACGCCGATCCATGTGCTGACCGGCTTCCTGGGCAGCGGCAAGACGACGCTGCTGCGCCACCTGCTGGCCGACCGGGCGCTCGCGGACACCGCGGTGGTCATCAACGAGTTCGGTGAAGTGGGGCTCGATCACCTGCTGGTGCGCGAGGTGGCCGAGGACGTGGTGCTGCTGAGCTCCGGCTGCCTGTGCTGCTCGGTGCGCGATGACCTGGTGTCGACGCTGGCCGAGCTGCACGGGCTCATGCGCACGGGCGAGATCCCGGCCTTTGCCCGCGTCGTCGTCGAGACCACCGGCCTCGCCGATCCGGCACCGATCATGCAGGCGATCCTGAGCGAACAGAGCCTGACACCCTTCTTCCGGCTCGGCCAGGTGATCACGACCGTGGATGCAGTGAACGGCGAGCACACCTTGACCGCCCATCGCGAAGCGCGGCAACAGCTCGCCACCGCCGACCGCGTCATCGTGACCAAGATCGATCTCGTCGAGGACGCCGACTGCACAGTGCTGGTCGAGAAGCTGGCGCAGATGAATCCGTCGGCGACGATGCTGATGTCCCGCAAGGCGCAGTTGCCCGCATCGCAGATCCTCGAAGAAGCCGACGCGCAATGGCGTCTTCCGCGAGCATCGAGTGAGGCCTCGCACGCACATGGCCATCACGCGCACGGCCACGACCAGGCCATCAAGACCTTCACCGTGCAGTTGGAGCAAGCACTCGACTGGGCCGCCTTCGTCGACTGGCTCGAACTGCTGCTCGCCAGCCGCGGCGATTCGATCCTGCGCGTGAAGGGTCTGCTGGCGGTGCAGGACGACGATCGCCCCGTCGTCGTGCAGGGCGTGCAGCACGTGCTCTACCCCATCGAGCGCCTGCCGCGCTGGCCCGACGAATCGGCGCGGCCCGGCTGGATCGTGTTCATCGCGCGCGACCTGACGCAGCGCGCGATCGAGAACTCCTTGCGCTCGGTCTACGAACCCAGCATCGCCTGAAACTTGCGCCGGATCGGTACCGGCGCATCCGCATCAGTTGCCGCTGTCGTAGAGCGTCGTGGTCGTCTCGACGCCCTCTTCGTGCAGGCCCGCGCGCACCACCGCTGCGGCCGCGAGCTCCCTGGCCTTGCGGCGCAGCGCGGGCTCGTCGATGCCGTGCACCTTGCCTTCGCTGTAGAGCGTCTTGCCGTCGACCCAGGTCTGCGAGATGGAGGCCGTGGAGGCGGAAAAGACCAGCGCCTGCAGCGGATCGTGAAACGGCGTCCATTCGATGTGGTCGAGATCGAAGAGGATGAAGTCCGCCTTCTTGCCGACCTCGAGCGAGCCGATGTCATGGTCCCACATCGCGGCCTTGGCGCCATCGATGGTCGCCGCGCGCAGCGCCTGCCGCGCCGTGAAGATGTCGGGCTTCATGCGCGCGTCCTTGAACATGCCGGCCACGATCAGCATCTGCCGCATCAGGTTCATGTTGCCGGCCGCAGAAACACCGTCGGTGCCGAGGCCGACCGTGACGCCGGCCGCGACCATCTCCGGATACTTGCCGATCTTCGTCGCGCCCTTGCCGAGTTTGAACGAGGAGCACGGGCAGAACGCGACCTTCGCGCCGCGCTCGGCCAGGAGCTTCACTTCGTCGTCGCTGACCGCAGCACCGTGCGCGATCACGAGGTTGGAGCCGATGCCGCCCGCGCGGTCGATGCGCGTGATGGGCCAGCAGCCGTACTTCTCTTCGCACACGCGCGCTTCCTCGATCGAGGTCGCCAGGTGGTAGGTCGTGCCGACGCCGAGCCGCTCGGCGAGCTTCTGTGCGCCCACGTGCAGCTCGAGCGTGCACGGCTCCTTGCCTTCGATGTTGACCCAGCAGCGCACGCGGCCGTCGAGCGCGCCATCGTATTTGCGCACGCAGGCTTCGAGCTCGGCCAGCGCGGCTTGCGCGTTCGGAAAGAAATGATGCCGCGCCATCTCCTCGGTCCAGCCGCGCGGCAGTTCCGGCGGCGGATTGTCGGCGGCATGCCGGCCGGTGACGCCGCGGATGCCGGTCTGCTCCATCGCCCGCACGGTGATGCCGGGGTCGTACTGCGAGCCCATGTCGATGAAGCAGGTCGTGCCGTTGCGCAGCATCTCGGTGATGCCGAGCAGCGCGCCCCAGTACTCGTCTTCCTCGGTGATGTGCGCATAGAAGGGCTTGGCCCAGTGGAACACCCACGCGCGCGTATTGAGGTTGTCGGGAAACACGGCGCGCGACAGGGTTTCGGACAGATGGACGTGGCTGTCCACGAAGCCCGGGCAGATGCCGAGCATGCGGCCGTCCATCACGCGATCGAAGGACTCGCCGCGATGCCTCGCCGCGACCTCCGCGGCCGCACCGATGTCGACGATGCGGTCGTTCTCGATCAGGATGCTGGCGTCGCGCACGACGGTGTCGTTGGCGTCGACGAGAAAGGCGAATTCGAGATGCTCGATGAGCGTACGCATGAGGGGATCACTCCACGGTTGAGGTTCGGGCCGCGCTCAGCCCTTGACGACCAGCAGCCGGTCGGTGTCGGCGTAGTCGGACAGCAGCTCGCTGCCGTTGGCGGTGACGAGCAGCATGTCCTTGTTCTGCATGCCGAAGCCGTACCCCGTTTCATAGCACAGCGGTTCGAAGCCGAGCACCATGCCTTCTTCGATGAGCGCATCGCTGCCCGGGCGGCCGAGGATGGGCGTCTTGCCGAGGTAGGGATCCTCGTGCAGATGCAGGCCGATGCCATGACCGACAAAGGAGATCGGCGGCAACTTCATTTCGGCCAGCTTGGCGATGAAGGCATCGTAGATCGCGCGGCAGCTCGCGCCGGGCTTGACCATCTCCATGATGCGGTACTTGCAGTCCACCAGATGCTGCCAGATCTCGTTGGCCATCGGCGGCGCCTCCCGGACCACGGCAGTGCGGCACACGCCGGCCTGGTAGCCGTCGATCACCGAGAAGATCTCGACGCGGCACACGTCGCGCGGCTGCAGCCGGCGCTCCGACGGGCCGACGTTGGGCAGCATGCTGCGCTCGCCGGTCGCGATGATCATCAGCTTGAAATGCTCGGCGCCCAGCGCATAGACATTGCGCGTCAGGTGGCCGGCGATGTCCATCTCCGAATCGCCCGCCTTCACGGAGGCCAGCGCGTCGGTGATGGCCTGGTCGGCAATGCGCGAAAGACGGCGCAGCAGCGCGATTTCTTCCGGCGTCTTGATCTGGCGCAACCGCGCGAGGATGTGCTCGCAGCGTTCGAACTTGGCCTGCGGCAGCGCCGCCTGCAGGCGCGCGAGATCGCCTGCGGGCAGGTAGTCCATCTCGATGCCGATGCGGGCCTGCGCCAGACCGAGCTTCTTCAGCTGATCGGCCAGCACGAGCATCGCGTCGTCGGTGAATTCGGCCCAGATGCGCGTCGGCACGTTCGGTGCCCGGCGCTTCACGGTGCTGGCTTCCATGTCGACCGAGAAGAGCTCCGTCTTCGCATCTGCAGTGACGATCGCCATCGCGTGCCGATGCCGGATCAGCGGCTGCGACGGCACGACGAAGCCCGTCGCATAGGCATAGTTCTCGGGCGAGCACGACACCATCGCGTCGAGTCCGTTCTCGGCCATGGCCTTCACCTGCCGGTCAATGATTGCTTTGCGCATCTGGCACCTTCTTTGGTTTGAATGTGTCGCGCGACGCTCAGTCGCGTACCCGGTACTTCTCGATCTTGGCGAGGTCGACGTCGATGCCCATGCCCGGCGCGGTCGGCACCTCGATGCCGCCATCGACCAGTTTCATGGGTGCAACGATCAGGTCGTCGCGGTAGTAGATGCCGCCCACCTGGCCCTTCTGCCATTCGGCCGGCGTCGACACCGGGACCACGCACGACAGCGTGGCCGCCGGCGCCGCGGCCGCGAGATGGATGTTGGCGAGGTTGCCCACGCCCGTCTCGACGGAGCCGTTGACGTTGCAGATGATCCCGGCCGCACGGCAGACGGCGGCGACTTCCATTGCCTTGTAGAGACCGCCGGGCTTGGTGGTGTAGATCGAGACGATCTGCGCCGCGCGGCGCTCGCTGATCTGGATCACGTCGTGCGCATTCCACGCCGACTCGTCGGCCATGACCGGCGGATCGATTGCACGTGCGACTTCAGCGATGCGCTCGATGCCCATGACGGGCTGCTCGACGTACTTGAGGCGGTAGGGCTCCATCGCACGCACGGTGGTGATGGCTTCGCCGGGCGTGCGGTAACCCTCGTTCGCATCGACGCACAGTTCGACATCCGGACCCACTGCGCCGCGGACGGTGCGCACCATGTCGATGTCGCGCTTGGCATCGACGCCGATCTTGATCTTGATCGTCTTGATGCCTTCGGCAGCGACCTGCGCCACTTCCTTCTCCGCTTCCGCGATCGGGATCAGTCCGATGGAATGGGTCACCATCACCCGCGAGCGCACCTTGCCGCCCAGCAGCATGTGCACGGGCAGATTCAGCCAGCGGCCGGTGACGTCGTAGGCCGCGAACTCCACCGCGGCCTTCGCGTACGGATAGCCGCGGATCACCGCGTCCATGCGCGCGTGCATCTCGGCGAAGTTGCCGAGCTCGACGCCGATCAGCGACGGCGCAAGGTAGTTCTCGATGACGGCCTTCGCGATCAGCGTCGACTCGCCGAAGTAGCGGCCGAACTCGCCGCCCCAGTCCTTCAGTGCCGGCGCCTCGCCCCAGCCGATGCGCCCGTCGCTGTCGGTGATGCGAGTGAGCAGGTAGCGGCCGATGGTTTCCGTGAGGCCGGTCCACTTGTGCTCACGGCGGGTGGGCAACTGGACGAGCAGGGTTTCTATGGACTGGATCGTTGGCATCGACTGAACTCCTCGCACTGGGCTCACGCATCTCGGCAGACCATCTGCAAAGAAATCAAAGCGTGATCACAGTTTGTGATCAAATAAGACTGTTGTCAAGAGTTCATGCCCTGAGTGCCGGCCGCGTGCCGCACCATCGAGGATGGATTCGCCACGGAATCAGGCACGGAGGTCCGCCAACCATGATCGTTGAAATCACCAACTACTACGCCCGGCCCGGACAGGCCGAAGCCGTGCTGGCCCAGCGCCGGCGCGCCAGCGATGTCAGGGCGCGGCTCGGCCTGCCGGCGGGCCGCATCTTCACGAAGCTGGAGGGTGCCGGCCCTGACGTGCGCTGGGAATGCGCTTTCGAGACGCGTGCCGCCTATGACGCGGACATGGCTCGCCGCGCGGAATCGAGCGAATTCGCCGACGCCCGCAAGACCATGCACACGCTGCTGGAAAAATTCGAGCGCCACCTGCAGCAGGAAGTGGCGCCGTAGCCGTACACGTCGACAGGTGCGGCAGGCGCTCTCAGAACGGAACGCCGTCGAGCGTGCCCATCTTGCCGCTGGCGAAGTCGCGCTTCGTCTGTGCCAGGCGCTCGGGCGTGTCCATCACGAAGGGCCCGGAGAACAGAACAGCGCCCTCCACCAGCATGCCGCCCAGCAACGCCACGTCGACCGGATGCTCGCACGTTGCAGTGATGCCGAGCCGGTCGCCCGGCGTCAGGATCGCGAGCGCGCCCGCGCCGATGGCAGTTCCTTCGCTGCCGACCAGCGAACCGTCCAGCACATAAAGCCCAAGTTCCTGCGTGGCGTCCACCGACAACGAGACGGTCGCCGACGGATCGAGATGCACATGGGCCAGCGTGGTCGGCGTGGCGAGCTTCATCGGCCCGCGGACACCCTCCACCTGCCCGCAGACGACGCGCACGCGCGCGCCCTCCTGCACGATCTCCGGAATGTCGGCAGCACGAAACGATGCATAGGCGGGCGCCACGAGCTTCTGGTCCGGCGGCAGGCTGGTCCAGAGTTGCAGCCCATGGCGTCCGCCGGCGGGCTGCTCGGCGTGCAGCATGCCGCGGCCGGCGCGGATGTGCTGCGCATCGCCCGACCCGAGGTGATCGACATGGCCCAGGCTGTCGCGGTGTTCGACGCCACCTTCGAGCAGATAGCTCAGCACCTCGATGCCCGCATGCGGATGCGGCCTGTCGCCGATGCCGCGCTGGCTCCGGTGGCGGTAGTGATCGATGAAGATGAAAGGTCCCAGCGCCGTTCGCTGTGCGGAAGGCAATCCACGCCGCAGCAGCATGTCGCCGTCGTCGATGAGTGGCTCGGCCTGCAGCGTGGTGGTGATCGTTCGTGTTGTCATTGCAGATGCTTCGAGGATCGTGACACTATTGATTTTTCACGATTGCTTTGCAAGGAGTTTCCGATGAGCAGCAACATCCGCGCCCCACTGCCTGACCGGAAGGTGACCACGACCGACGAATTGATTGCAGCCACCCGCGAGGGCGGCGCCCAGCGCTTCATCGTGCACGGCAAGCTCGCGAACGCACCCTCCATTCGCCTCGCGCCGGGCCAGGCCTTGTGCGGCGAGGACGATCAGTCCTCCATCACCTTTGCCGACGGCAGCGAAGGCCTGCAACTGACGACGGACAACGAGATCCGCCTGCTGCGCCTCACGGCATCGCCGGCGCAGCGCGTGATCTTCAACGACACGCAGGTCGACAGCCTCGGCCGCATGCGGCTGACGCGCGTCACCGCGACCGGCCAGGTGCAGATCCTCGCGCGCGATGCCGTCAAGGGCGGCCATGTCGATGTCGACGGGCTCGACATCGTGGCGGCCGACGCGCGTGTGCGCAGCGACAGGCCGCAAGGCTTCGGCGTCCATGTGCTGCAAGGCGCATTCACGCTCTGGAACATGCAGCAGGACGAGCGCAGCGTCGTCACGGCCAGGCTCGTCGGCCTGTCGGCAGGCCGCGAGGGCGCGCCGGTGCGCGGCAGCGGCATCTTCGTCAGTGGTGCCGGCTTCACCGGCGGGAAACTCGTCGCAGCGCTGCTCGAAACCGGCGCGGTCTACAGCGACGGCGGGATTGCGCCGGGCACGCCCGATCAGATCACCGGCGGCGTCTTCACCGTCTTCAACGCCCATGTCGACGAAGTGCGCAACCGCGGCCCTGTCGTGACCTACGGCGTGAACGACATGGTGCTCGACAACTGGGGCAACGTCGACCGCTGGACCGCCGAGGAGAAGCTGACGTCCTATGGACCGAGCGGCATCGGCTTCGTGAACTTCAACATCGTCAACACGCTGAAGGTCCGCGCGCCGATCGAAACCTTCGGCGCCGGCGCGCGCGGCTTCAACGTCTATGCGGGCACGGTCGGCCTGGCGGAGTTCGATCGGGTCACGACGCATGCGAACGGCGCGGTCGGCATCCAGATCAGCCAGCCGATCGGCCGCCTGGTGGTGCATCGCGGCGTGGAGACCTTCGGCGGCACCGGCGATTCGCTCGTGAAAGGCGTGGTGATGAAGCTCGCGGCGATTGCGCTGAGCATCAAGCCCGGCGGGTCGGCACAGGCGATCGAGATCGACGGCGGGCTCACGACGCATGGCGAGGGCGTGGCACCGATGGAGCTGCACGGCGCGATCGGCACCTTCAAGGTCGGTGGTGGCCTTGCGGCCGCGGGCGGCGGATTCGACAAGATCTGAGGCAGCGCACCGCCGGCATATCGCCGCAGTGCTCGCGCGTCCGAACATTCGGAAGACCGAAGTCTTCATGGAGGTTTCATGTCGGAAATCCAGCACTGCGACATCCTCGTCCTCGGCAGCGGCGAGTCGGGGAAATACCTGGCATGGACGATGGCGAAGACCGGGCTGCGTTCCGTTGTCATCGAGCGTGCACTGATCGGCGGCTCCTGCCCGAACGTCGCCTGTCTGCCGAGCAAGAACGTCATCTACAGCGCGCACGTGGCCGCGCTGTTGCGCCGCGCAGCGGAGTTCGGGATCTCCTGCGGTGCGATCGGCATCGACATGGGCGCCGTGCGCGATCGCAAGCGCCGGATGGTGGATGACCTGATCGAGATCCACCGCAGGAACTACGCGGCGAGCGGCGCCGAACTCGTCATGGGCGAAGGCCGCTTCGTCGCGCCGAAGACCATCGAGGTGCAGCTGGAAGATGGGACCACCACGATGTTCACCGGCGACCGCGTCTATCTGAATGTCGGCACGCTCGCCACCATTCCGGACACGCCGGGGCTTCGGCAGTCCCGGCCGCTGACGCATGTCGAAGCGCTCGAGCTCGACCGTGTTCCAGAACACCTGGTCGTGCTGGGCGGCGGCTATGTCGGGCTCGAGTTCGCGCAGCCGATGCGCCGCTTCGGCAGTCGCGTGACGGTGTTGGAGCAAGGGCCGCAGTTGGCGGCACGCGAGGACAGCGACGTGGCCGAAGCGCTGATGCGGCGCTTCTCGGAAGAAGGCATCGAGATTGTGCTCAACGCCGAGCTGATCGACGTCGAGGGCCGCTCGGGTGACAAGGTGCGACTTCGCATCCGCACGGCGTCCGGCACGCAGCTGGTCGAAGGCAGCGACATCCTCGTCGCTGCCGGACGCATGGCGAACACACAAGGGATCGGACTCGAAGCGGCAGGCGTCGCGCTCAATGAGCGGGGCTACGTCAAGGTCAACGAGCGTCTCGAGACCTCGGCCGAAGGTATCTGGGCGATGGGCGACTGCGCGGGAAGCCCGCAGTTCACGCACGCGGCGTTCGACGACTTCCGCATCGTGAGGGACAACCTGAACGGCGGCCAACGCACGACGCGCGATCGCATGATGCCCTATTGCATGTTCACCGACCCCGAGCTCGGGCGGGTCGGCCTGAACGAGTCCGAGGCGCGGCGCGCGGGCGTGCCCTACCGCATCGCCAAGGTCGCGATGGCGGCGGTGCTGCGAACACGCACGATTTCGGAGACGTACGGCCACCTCAAGGCGCTCATCGCCACGGACAGCGATCGCATCCTCGGCTTCACCGCATTGGGCGCGGGCGCGGGTGAATTGATCGCGGTGGTGCAGACTGCGATGCTCGCGGGTCTTCCCTATACGGCACTGCGCGACAGTGTCCTGGCGCATCCGACGATCGCCGAAGGTCTCACCGTCCTGTTTGCCAACGAACCGGCTCTGCCTGCAACCGCCGGTTGACCGCGTGAGTGACCGGCCCATCGGCCTGAAAGTCGCTCCCTGAATCGATCAGGGCGCGGCTCTGGTGCAGCTTCTCCACACCACCATCGCCGCCCGAGACGCGCGCAGGATTCGGCAGGAGGTCTAATGCCTGTTTCGCTGCTGCAGCAGAATGAAGATTCCAGAATCCATCGCCGAGCTCCTGCGGGGTCGCATCGGACAATGAGAGGAACGGGATGCCAGCCTCGATCGCCAACCTGCATACAACTTCCTTGCGACTTCTGAAATGAAGGCCCTCGACTCGCTGCGGATCTTCGTGATCACCCTGAAGAAGGGAAGCCTCTCGGCCGCGGCGCGCAGCCTGAGCCTGTCGCCCGCGACCATCTCGCGCCGCATCAGCGCGCTAGAGGAAGAACTCGGCGTGCAGTTGGTGGACCGCACCAGCCGCAACCTCAAGGTCACCGAAGCAGGCCAGGCCTTTCTCGAACGCGCCGAGGTGGTGCTCGAAGCGATGGCCGAGGCAGAGGAAGCCGCGCGCAAATCCAAGCTGGTGCCCGAGGGACGGCTGCGCATCCACTCGCGTACGCAGATCGGCCAGCGCGTGATCGCGCCGCTGTTGCCGCGCTTCGCCGAGCGCTATCGGGACGTCCGGGTGGAGTTCGAACTGTCCGAGCACCCCGTCAATCTGGTGGAGCAGGACTTCGACATCGACATCCGCACCGGCGAGTCCAACGATTCGAGCTTCGTGATCAAGCGGCTGCTCAGCAGCGAAGAGGTGCTGGTGGCCAGTCCGTCCTTCGTCAAGGCGCATCCGCGCATCCGGCATCCGAGCGATCTGCCGAACCTGAAGTGCCTCACCTACCGCCGCGAGCGCGAGAGCACCACCTGGAAGTACATCGACGAACAGGTGGAACAGCAGGTGCTGCCGATCGAGGGCGTGCTGAGTTCGAACAACGGCGAAGTACTGCGCATCGCCGCGATCGGCGGCATGGGGATCGCGCTGCTGTCGGAGCCCACCGTGCGCAGCAACATCGAAGACGGCTCGCTGGTGCGGCTCTTGTCCGAGTACCGCCTCGCGGTGCGCGGGTTTTCCAACGGCATCTACGCGGTCTTCCGCCAGAGCCGCACCCTGCCGCTGAAGGTGCGCGCCTTCGTCGATTTCATGGCCGAGGCGCTGCGCGAAGACACGGCACCGTGAGGGCGACGCAAAGCAGCTTTGCAGCTTCTGCCTTTCCGCCGCGGCCGCCGGCTCCTAGAGTTGCGCGGATGAACGAACAAGCCGCTGCTCCTCCGCCCCTGCAGGGCATCCGCGTCGTCGAACTCGGCAACTACATCGCAGGCCCCGGCACCGCGATGACGCTCGGCGACCTCGGCGCCGAAGTGGTGAAGCTCGAATCGATGGAAGGCGACATGTCGCGCCACACGGGCCACTTCGGGCACGCGATGCTGCGCGCCTACAACCGCAGCAAGAAGTCGATCGCGCTCGATCTGCGCAAGCCGCGCGGCATCGAGATCGCGCGCCGCCTCATCCTGCGCGCCGACGTGGTCGTGCAGAACCTGCGACCGGGCGCCGCCGAGTCGCTCGGCCTCGGCGCGGATGCATTGCGCGCGATGCATCCGGGGCTGGTCCATGTGTCGATCAGCGGCTTTCCGGCCGATGCGCCTTCGCGCGACCGGCCGGGCTACGACATTGCGGCGCAGGCGGAAAGCGGCCTGATGTCGGTGACCGGCGAAGCGCGAGGCCTGCCGCAGAAGGTGGGCGCCACCATCATCGACGCGGCGACCGTTCAGGTGGCGGCCCAGGCCGTGCTCGCCGCGCTGTTCCGGCGCGTGCGCACCGGCGTCGGGGAAACCATCCGTGTCTCGCTGCTGGAAGTGGCCCTGCACCTGCAGCTGCCGAACTGGAGCGACTACCTGGCGCGCGGCGTCGAACCGACACGCAGCGGCGACGGCCAGCCGATGAACGCACCCGCGGCCGACATCTTCCGCACACGCGACGGCATGGTGGTGGTCTCCGCCTATGTGCAGTCGCATTGGGTGCGCCTGTGCGAAACCATCGGCTGCCCCGAACTCGCGACCGATGCGCGCTTTCTCACCAACGAGCTGCGGGTGGCGAACCGGCCGACCATGAAGCTGGCCGTGAGTGAACGGCTGTCGCGCCACGACACGCGTGAATGCGTGGACCTGCTCACGCGCAACGGCATCGTCGTGGGGGTGGTGCGCAGCTACGGCGACGTGCTGGCGGGCGAGGACTTCCGTTCGAGCCGCATGGTGATGGACGTCGCGCCGAACGGCGATCGCCCTGGCTACGCCAGCTTCGGCCTGCCCTACGAGCTGTGCGGCACGCCGCGCCGCCGGACCGAGGCTGCGCCCGCGCACGGCGCGCACACCGAGGAGATCCTGCGGGACGCCGGGTTCAGCGACGGCGAGACGGCGCAACTGCTGGAGGCCGGCGTCGTGAAGGCCGCGGTGGCCGCAGGCACCGGAGCCTGAATGGCCCGCCGGGCCTGCCCGAGCCATGGCCGCACCCCTGCCCCGTGTGCACGACATACAAAGCAGCTTTTCATTCCTTGCAGATTTGCGGCCGATGCCCGGCGATAGACTGCGCCGGCGACCCCGACGCGCGGACATCGATGCCGCCGCGGGCCCCGCTCACAAGGAGACAAAGTGCGTTATCTGAAATTCATCGCCGGCCTGTCGCTGGGATTGATCGCGGCGCTGGGCGCGGCCCATGCGGAACAACCCACCCGCATCGTGGTCCCGTTCGCGGCCGGCGGCGGCACCGACCAATACGTCCGCATCCTGGCCTCGGAGCTCACGAAACGCGGGATGCAGATCATCGTGGAGAACAAGCCCGGCGCGAGCGGCATCGTCGCCGCGGACTACGTGGCCAAGTCGCGGCCGGACGGCCGCACGGTGCTGGTGTCCTCGCTCGGCACGCTGGCCAACAACACCATCCTGTTCGACAAGCTGCCCTACGACCCGGTCAAGGATTTCGCGCCGGTCTCGCAGATCGCCTACCAGCCCGCGATCATCGTCGGGCGCACCGACCTGCCGTACAAGAACATCAAGGAGATGGTCGAATACGCCAAGCTGCATCCGGGCAAGATCAACCGCGGCTCCCCGGGCTCGGCCATCCTCACCAACCTGGCGCCGATGAGTTTCGAGAAGTCGATCGGCATCAGCACCACCCATGTGCCCTTCAACGGCGATACGCCGGCGCTGCAGGCATTGCTCGGCGGGCAGATCGACATCGACGGCACGTCCATCACGGGTTCGCTGCCCTACGTCCGCAGCGGCCAGCTCCGCGTGCTCGGCGTGATGGACAGCCGCAGGCTTTCGCAGGTGCCGGAGGCGCCGACCTTCAAGGAGATGGGCTACGACGTCCAGGCCGTGCTGTGGTATTCACTCTCGGTGCCGGCGGCCACGCCGAAAGCGGCGATCGAACGGCTGAACCACGCCGTCAACCAGGTGATCGCCGACCCCGAGTTCGTCACGCGCGCCCATGCCATCGGCATGGAGCCGCGCGGCGGCACGCCGGAGGAACTGGCGAAGTTCGTTCGCACCGAGTTCGATCGGTGGGTGCCGTTGTTGCAGAGTTTGAATTTGCCGAAGCAGGGGCAGTGAGGGGTGAGGGTTGCGAAGAGTGACCCACGACTCGCGGCGGAGAGTGTGTCCGCACAGTCTCTAGAATCCATGCGGGTTTCGAGACCATTCGCCGATTTTTCCATCATCCCTACCGCCAAACGGGAATCGATTGATCTGCGCGAGGAGACAACGTCGGCGATCCATCTACGATAGGCCTCGTACAACCCCCGCGAGGTTCAAAGTGCCCCAATTTCAAGTGCCGCTCGGCGAGGCCATCCACACGTTCGAAGACTTGCCCAAGAGCGCAGGCATCCGGTGGGCGGTCGGAGACCCAGACGGCTTGCGCAGTTCAACTTGGCGGATCTGGGGAAACAAGAAGGGCGATGTCTATGCGGCAATCAGGCACCTTGGTGGAGTGACGAAGGCCAGCTTCCATCGAGATCGAAAATGCCAAGTCGGCTTCACCACCGAGTACATGCAATCTCCTGACGGCGGCGACGTCGAAGGCTCGCGGCACTGGGTCACCTGGAAACTGCCAGAAGCACCGATGGTTCAAGCGATGCACATCATCTGCCCCGACGAGGATCTCGTGCGATTCAACGATGAGCCGGAAGAAGCAAGGCTCATGCGGTGGCTTCCGGCTCCCGGCATCGGGCATGCGAAGGTGACGACAATTCACATCGCCGAACCGCCCAATGACAGCGGGTGGAAAGAGGCGACAAGTCGCGGCGAACTCATCGGGTTTTTCGAATGCCCGACGCGCACGACGTGGATCACTTCCATCTCCCAGCATCTTGGTCCGAACGAGCGCGCGCTTGTGGCAACTTGGCGCAACTGGGGGACCGAAGTCGCAGGCGCAAAGACGGATGAGGCAGGCGCTCGCATGCTGTATCTGGGTGGCTCACCCCCAGCAGAAACGCCTTTCATGATCGAGTTGCGGCCTGAAATCGGCTCCTAACGCTGCGGCGCACCTGAAACGCCCCGAACGGCCTGCGATCAGGGCTCAGCTCGCGCCCCGCACCAGACGCAGATGCGTCTGGCTGCCGTCCTCGTCGGTCAGTTCGCCGGCCCGCTACGAAACTCTGAAGTCAGCGCGGGCCGTCGCGCGGCAACTGGTGCTGGAGGGTGGCGACCTGATCCTGCAGGAACGCCAGCGCGCCTCGCGTGAAGGTCGGATTCTCGAAACAGCGGCCCGTGACATTGGTGATGAACCGGCTGCCGTCGCGCACAGAGCATGCGAACGCGATGCCAGTCACCTCGCCGCGGATCGCGAGATCGAGCAGCTGCGTGAGCGCATCTATGGTTTCCTGACACGGTTTCACTGCGGAGCGCACCAAGCGCAATGGCGCAGGCGTGGTGGCCGGCTTGGTCATCGACGCCGCGCGCTTGCTCGAGCCAAGGTGCTCAGCCATGTGCGCCGCTTTGCGCCACCGCATAGTCGAAATTGGTGTCGGCGATCTCGGGCGACGACATGAACATGTAGGTCGCGCTGCCCCCGATAGCGACGTGGTAGCGAGTCCGCGGCGGGCGCGGCTCGGCATGCACGCGCGGCGCAATGGTCGAGGCCCAAAGTTGCACCGAGCCCGACTCACGCAAGAGTTCAAACTTCGCGTCCTCCTCGGGCCGGAATCGATCGACCAGATCGGCGGGGGCTGCGGCGGGCTGCTTAGGCATGGGACACCTCCTCAGAGGCTCGCAGGCACGCCATCAGCCGGTGCTCCTGCGCCAGGTGCCCTGGCTCCTCCATCCACTCCTCTGCGATTTCGGCTAGATGAAGCGCCGTTGGGTTGTCTTCATCCGCGAATTGGCGCAGTTGGGTTGTTAGAGCCATCAACAGCGACCTGGCTCGGTCGTAGTGCTGACTGATCTCCAAAGCCATATCAATCGCAAGCGCTGTGCGTTGCCTCGGCGGCAACGACCTGTAGTACTGGAGGCCGTCAGGGGCTGCTGCCTCTTTCGATGTACCGCTTCTGGTCGTTGCTGCGCCGCTCGGGCGCGGGATAATTTGAGTAGCCATGATGTGCGAGTCCTTTCGCGGTTGCACGTTGTGGTTAGACGGCCCGAGGTGTGTCCAGCACCTTGGGCTGTCGCCTTTTTGCCTCAGATCAAATAGGCACTGGGTGCCTATCTGCGCCCTGAGGCGCGGCGTTATTCGGTCGGCAGCTTCGCCTTGTCGATCGCTCTGTTCAACCATGCCATGCCGAGCTGGCGGAGCTTGAGCCAACGCGCAGGCGTGAGCCTGAGCGAACTGGTCACTGCCTTTTGATCTTCGGGCAAGGGCGGCCGGCCGATTCGTGCTCGCTCTTCCATTTCTTGTTTCGTCATGGCCGTAAAGGTAACGCATAAAGAACGGTGATGCAAGTCTTTTTGCGTTACCTTTACTTCGAGCGCCGGCACGAGGCGCTAATTCACCCATCGAGACTTCCCTCAGTTGGTCTGCTAATGATGCGAACCCGCGAAGAATGAGCACTGGCCCGGCTTTCCGGCCTATTCTCAAGTTCGCGAAGCAGCGAAGGAGCGAAGTAGCGAAGTAAGGCGGACTGGGGGCAAGTAGGGATTCGCGATCCGCACCGGTGCATTGAGGTCTTCCCCAATGGCGTCGGCAAAAGGTTCAGCCTCCGATTGAAGGAGGGACCCGCCCGCGAGATCGTCGATGGTGCCGCGCTCAGCAGAGGCATGCGTTTGTCAACATCGGGTCGTGTGGCAAGAAGGCCCGGAAGGGCCTTGATCATTTACGCTGTCGGCCAATCGGGCGATGATCAAATGATTTTGTGAAGAACTGCACTGCCCGAAGCGCCGAGCGCCGTCAAAATTGGGCAGCGGCCCCTGGTTTTCGACAATTGGGCGATCAGGCGCTCGGCGTTCTAAGGTGACGAAAAATGAAAAGACTATTCTGGACGCTTGCCATTGTTCTGGCCCTTGGCGGTTGCGGCATGTCAAAGGACGAAGTCAGCGCAACCGTCAAGCAGTCGATGCAGCGGAAGCTGGATGATGATCCGGCGTTTAAAGAGTTCAAGCTGAAGGTCGGCGCCGTCGACGTTCTCAAGCAAAGCGACCACAGCTATAAAGGCATCGCCCACGTACAGTTCGACGGCGAGATGCAGGAAATTCCTGTCGACATCATCGTCGACGGCGATTCCGTGGCTTGGAACACCGGCCCGGGCGCCTTCATGTTCACGGCGCGAAGAGCAATCCAAAAGATGCTCACTCCGCCGACCGCGGACAGAGAGGCCGAAGCTCCCCCGATCGCTGCGGCGCAGTCAATTTCTCCCTCGCCTTCGGCTTCGGACATTCGCCTTGATGCCCCCAGCCTGTTTGCCGCGTACAAGGCCAACGAGGTAGCCGCCGACCTCAAGTACAAAGGCAAGCAACTTCTGGTGACCGGTCGATTGGAGTCGATCAGCAAAGACTTTGCGGATGACCCGTACCTATCGATCCAGAGCGGAAACGAGTTTGAGAGCGTGCGCGCGAACTTCGACAAGAGCGCTATCGCTGAGTTGGCGACGCTTCAACGTGGGCAGATCGTGACGCTGCATTGCACTGGCGGAGGCATGGTCGTTCAGTCGCCGATGCTCAATTGCTGGACGCCGGTCGAGGGGCCTGCGCCGATAGCAGCGGCAATTCAGACGGTTCCACAAATCGCCGCCACGCCGGCACCCTCACAACCAACAATGCCGGCGCCATCATTTGCTCAGGCGTCTCCCGCGGCCGAACCGGCCCAACGCCCTGGTTGGTGCAGCAAAGCCGGCACCAGCGTGGAGAAGATGATTTGTGCTGACGACGAGCTCTCGGCTCTCGACACCAAGCTTGGCGCCGCATTCAAGATCGCCGAGTCGAAGGCTGATGACAAGAAGGCCTTCTATGCGACCTCGCGAGCATGGCGTGTCGAACAACGGGATCGCTGCACTGCCAAGGACTGCGTGATTGATGCGTACCAAGAGCGCCTGGCCGACCTCGCTGCGCCTCCAAGGGCGACGACTGGGCCGACGCCTCGGCAGACAAACACGCCGGTGGTTGTCGCCCCGATGGCAGCTCCGGCCATGCCTCCCGTCGATGCCTTGGTCCTGCTCAAGGCGCGCGGTGACGCACTCACCGACCAATGCCGCAATGGTTCTGGCTCCGACCCGATGACGAGACAAGCATGTGACCAGCGGGAAGTGGTCCTTTCGAAGCTGAAAGGGATGGGATGGTGCTGGGGACGCACTGGGCAATACAACGGAGCCTTGGGCTGGGTTCAGTGCAGAAGTTAAGGCTCGGTGAGCGCGCGGTCGAATGCGTTTCGGCTACAGCTTTAAAACTCCACATGGAATCTCAATGAAGCGTATTTTTAGTTTTTCTTTCTTCCTGCTTGTCTTAGCCGGCTGCGCAAGTACCTCCGACATAGACCTCAGCAAGGTCGATAGTGCCTGCGGGCAAACTTGCTCAAAGACCTATTCGGAATGCCTGAGCTCGTTCACTTTTTTTCCGATACAAGCGCAACACCAATGCACGGATGGCCTGCGGCTCTGTGCCCAGACTTGCCCGGCAAGAGGGTCTTCCATGACCCAAAAGAATTAGTCCCCGTATGAAGGCGACTGCAATCGGTTTCGTGCTTTGTGCGACGTTCTTGGGGGCTCACGCCCAGGATGTCACCGCATGGGGAAAGGAGACCCGCAGCGCCTTCGCAGAATGCTCATTCGTTGGAACAGCGGACATGCTGATGGGAACGGTCACACCGGACGACATCTCGAAATCACGCGCGTGCGCGGAAGAGAAGATTCAGGGCGCAAAGATCGGTTATCAGGCGCTGCCAACGCAGTCGAAGCCAGCTGCAACGACGGCACTCAAGGACTACTTCGCCGCATGGATAGGCGCGATGAAATCTGTGCCCGGCCTTCTTGCCGGATCGAAGCGCGACAAGGACAGCGCTTCCCAGGCGACGAAGCAACGCCTAGAGGAGCTTTGGGCTCACGTCGAGATCGAAGCCGGCATCTGACTCGGCCCTGTCGTGCGCTCATACCTCGTCTTCAAAAGAGGTGGAAATGGAACAGATTCAACAGGCCCGGCACGGGCGCTTCCAACTGCGCGCGCGCGGCAACCGAGCGCCGAATGGCAAGTTCGCCGCGACATTCACGGTCGCCGAGATCTGCGGCTCGAAGAGATCGAGGTGATGCGCAGCAGCGGGCTACTCTTCGACACCGAGATCGAAGCTGCCGACGATGGCATGAGACGGCGAAGCGATGGCTGGATCGGACGCACCCGGAGGCCTGATGTTCGCTCGGCTGCTCTGCCGCACGTCCGCGCGGCGTGATCTCCAGTGCTGAAGCGGTAGCCCCTTCGGTCACTCGACGACATCGCCGCCGACCGGATCGGCATCCTCGTTCTCTTCGTTCACAGCCACTTGCCAGCAGACCGTGCCAGCCTGGAAAGCCTCGAACGCATTCGGGAACGAATGCTCTGAGGCCGAATGCTCCTCGACCCGATCGCCATCGCCAGTCGCCTGCAGCAGAAGCCAGTGGTAGGCGCCCTCATGGTCCGGGTCCTCAATGACGGTAAGCGCCAGATGCGAGAGGAAGGTCATCGGAATTTCTCCAGCTCGAGGGTGAGCCTTCTGGGATCGAAAACCAACCAACGCTTGTCGATTAGCATGGGCGGGAGGTCGCGTAGGTGGTCCATGGCAAGAGGTTCGGCGCTCGCCTACAAAAGCGCTGTCGGCCGAGCGCTAATTTCCTGCATGACACATCGCGTTGACCGACTGAAATTGATCCAGCAACTGTCGGCCGACGAACGACGCTGGCAACCCGATCCCGCGGACTGGCTAAAGGAGCACGACAACATGGCAGACGACCCGAAGAAAACAGGCCACGACCGCAAGCTTATCGCGCTCGATGAGCCGCACGAAGTTCGCAGCTGGACGGAATCTCTCGGATGCACTGAGGAGGAGCTGCGCGGCGTCGTGAAGGCAGTGGGAAACTCTGCGGAGAAGGTCCGGCAGCATTTCAGGCTACGTTTCGCGGCAAGATCGGGCGGCACCGGTATGTGAGGCGGCCATGCCGGAGAAATGTCGCGATGCCAAGTTCACCGAGGATACGGCGAAGCTAAAGGGCTCGCTTCAGGACCTCGATCCGAAGAAGGCAAGGCGGGCGCATGTCAAGGGGAAGGGAACAGCGGCTGCGAAGGCAATCCTAAGGCGCCACGCGAAACGATAGGCCCGCTGCCGGCTCACAAGGTCCCGAGAACTGGGTCGGAGCCGCTGCTTGTCAGCTACGATCTGCGATGCTCTTCACGTTCAAGATCCTCGAGTCGCTGCCCGATGCGCACGTCATCGAGGTCGAATGCCCAGCTTGCCACGACCGGTGGGAGCTCACCCGCCCGAAGGACGTGATCACCACGCCGTCGCGCTACACGGTGATCTGCGGCAAGTGCCTGACCGATGGCTACATCGAGCTCTAGAACAGGTCGCCCTCAGCCGGCGGCACCTTGGGCTTAGCGCGCGAGGGCTTTGGCTTCTCCGCCTTCGGAGGCAGCGGCTCAGGCGTGGCCACCAGGCGCTCCGCGGGGTACTGCTGCATGAACTCCATCGACTGCTGTGGCGAGGCATCCAGCCAGGCCGCGTAGGCACCCTCGGGCAGGATCACGACCATGCGCTTATCCTGCATCTCGGGCGGCCGCGCGGGGTCCGGCCGGTGGTAGTGCCGGAAGACCTCGTGATCGTCCGCGTTGATCGTCAGCATCGCGAAGCTGTTCACCCATTCGCCGGTCGGGGCCTTCCACGGCGACCAGATCCCGGCCACGCCGAGGGTCTCGTCGTTCGCCGCTGTGAACCTGGTGGGCACATGCGTTCCCGTGCGCCAGTCGGGCTCGAAGATCGCCTCGCAGGGCACGATGCAGTGCCGCGCCTTGGCCCAGGCGTTCTTGAAGCTGGCCAGGCTCGCCACGGTCTCGCTGCGCGCGTTGTACGTGCGTACACCGTACTTCAGGTCCTTCGCGAATCCGGGCAGCAGGCCGAAGTGCGCCATCGTCACCTCGAAATCGGGCACGGCATCGTCGCCCGACTCACGCTCGGGTGGCCGGCGCACGATCGGCGCCAGCTGGGTCGGGTAGACGTGGCTCGAGCCGCGTGGCGCCTCCCAGTCCGCCGGCAGCTCGATGCCGTAGTGCTTCAGGTAATAGGCCCGGCGGCGCTCGCTGATGTAGTGGCTGCACATATGGGTCAACCCATTGGTGGGAACGGGCGTTAACTTTCTTCCTTCTTGACGCCTCGAAGGACATGAGGTAGGAAAAAATTGAGAATCAACGAACCGTGCTCATATAGTAGTTGATCCCTCCGCTAGCACTGTTACTATATCCAGTCAAGACCGGGGTAAAAGCCATGACGTACTCCCCTCGCATCATCGCCAACGCGTTCCTCCGTAAAGCCAAGGAGCAAAACACCGGCCTTTCGCATATGAAATTGCAAAAGCTGGTCTTCTACGCGCACGCCTGGAATTTGGCGCTCCATGGGGAACCGCTTCTTAGCGAGAAGGTGGAAGCCTGGACATATGGCCCGGTTGTGGATTCGCTATATCACGAACTCAAAGCCCATGGGTCCAACGACATCAAGTCCTATCTGAAAGAAGAGGACCGGAAAACCGGCGCCTTGGTCGCATATGTCCCGAACTCCTCGGATACGCAGACCTGGAAACTGATCGACCAAGTCTGGGATCGCTATTCAAAGTATTCCGCATCTCAGCTTTCCGCCATGACCCATACAAACGGTTCGCCCTGGCACCAGGCGCGGCTGGAAGACGATCGCAAGATCAGCAACGACGCGATCAGAGAGTACTACAGCAAAACCGCCAGGGTTGGCTTAGCCCGTGGCTGAGATCGAACCCAAGGAATCACTTCCTGCCGACCCTGTCAGCGTACCGCTAGAACCCATTAGCGACACTAAGGTCGCGGGCGAGCTTTCAACCTTCAATACTGACGGGCGAAAGCTCGACGTTAACCTGCGGCGCGCCTCAGGATACGCGGCCCTCGTCATCGCTGGCCTCCTGTACGTTGCGGGTCTGGGAGCAATTGCCGTGTTCATGGGCCTAGTTCCAAAAATCCCTGCCGCATCAAATGATCACTGGCACCTTGTTGTCGCGGCCGTGGCAGCGCTATTTTCCGTGCCCACCGTCCTCCTGCTGGCGGTTCTGCGGAGTACAGGAAACTTTCAAAAGGATGCCGGCGTGGATTCGATTCATGAAGCGGTCGGGAAAAAAGTGATGGGCGTGTTGGAAAAATGGCTCACACCCGAAAAGTAGCGTCTCCAACACTATTTCCAACGTAACTGCGAAGCTGGCGCCCTCAGAACGGCAACGACCGTACCGGGTCCGAGCCACACCACCGCTGCGGCGTCAGCCGACTCAGGGCAGGACCGAGCCGAACCCGAACGGCCCCGCCGGCGGCTTCGGCGCAGGCGGCGGCGCGCTCCTGGCCCGCGGGCCGATCTTGAGGTCTTCAGTCAGCGCCTGCAGCGCCATCAGCCCTGCGGCCATGGCCTCCTGGTAGCTCCCAAGCCATTCGTCGGCAGCATCGAGTTCGGTCCACTCGTAGAAGCCCTCCTGCTGCTCGATCAGCACCCAGGCGAACCAGCCCTTTTCGGGCTCATCGACGTAGACGGCGATGCGGCGCAAGCGGGCAGCCGTGGCCACGCGCGCGCTACTTCTTGCCGAGGAACGACCGGACCGCCTCGGCCGAGGTGCCGGCTTCCGCGACAGCCTTGCGCAGCGTCGCCTCATCCACGTCGAGCGCCTTCGTCCAATACCGGACCTCGTGATCCTCGTTGACGTTGATGCGAGTGCGATCCTGGCCGCCGCGGTTGGTGAGATCGTCTGCCATGGTCTTCTCCTTCTGTGAGAGGTTCATGAGACTTGGCGGGGCACCGGATGCGGGTCGGACGGAGCTTTGGCCGCGTGCAGGACGATGCCCAGGCATCAGTTCCTTATGTTCGCTTGCGCACAGACGCGTGTTGCGACGAGTGTAGACTCCAACCGATGTCGGAAAGGCGCCATGGACAATTCAGCCATCCCACACGGAGCTCGCGAAGTCATCTTGGACCAACCGAGGTGGTCGACCAAAATATGGTCAGGGGTCACCTTCGACCAAGGGCAGAACTACCATGGTGACGTGTTTCGCGGCTTGCTCTGCCTCTGTCACATTTCGCTAAGCGGCAACTTTGTCGATGAAGCAGCAGGCCAGAAAGCAGTGGCCGCCAGCGCTCTCAAATGGATCGATGCGTTCGAGAATAGGGATGCCAGCTATCCCAGGGCGTTCTAGAGTTCCTGAAAGCCGGTATCGCCGGTGTGCTGTCGCTCAGACCAGGCGTCGATGTAATCGCGCGCCTTCGAGTCCAGCGCCCAGCGGGCAGTTGCCGGATCCGCGCGGGAAGTGCTGAGCACGAGACGGCACTTGTGCTCGCCTCTATGACGCAAGTCGGCGTGTCCGGCGAAAAACTCGCCGGACGCCGCTGTTTCAATTGACACCCACCACCCTCGATACTCAAAACTCGACCCGTCGCCGGTTGTCATCTGTGTCTCATTTTTATGAGTGATGGGGAGCTGCGACCAGATCCTAAGCATAGCTTCGAGGTTGGAGATTGATAGGCCACCTATCCCCTAGACACGTCAGCCGCAGCCCCGCGCTCATGCCCGCCAAGGGGCATCAGCCATTCCCGGGCCGCCTGGGCCGGCGGCATGGCCCGCAGCCGGTCGTCGCGCCAGATCTCGGCGGCCACACGCTCGAGCTCCAGCGGATCCACGGTCCGCCAGCGCTGCTGCAGCCTGTGCGCGCAGGCGGCGATCCAGAGGTCTTCGGGTGTGTCTTCCATGTTGCCATCGCAGCAAACTACTGTATGCTTAACCAGTATGCGAGTCCGAATGAAACGCAGGTTCCGTCGAGGCGTCGAGCTCACCGATGCCCAGTTCACCGACCAACCCTGGACCAAGGGCATGCTCCAGCTCGAAAAGAGCGGCCTGTACCTCTGCGAATCCACCCCTGGCCACAACCCGCCGCCCTACGGGACACTGCATCGCCCTGCTCTCAAGGCCGTCTACAGTGATTCGATCAGCTTCACGGGGATCGAGGAGGAAGGCGGGGCGCTCTACGCGCAGGTTTGGTACTGCGAGACGCGAGGGGCCACGGCGGAGTAGCGTCCGGCCATGACCGACGACGAAGACGCAGACCCGGTAGGAGCGCCCAGAGACCCGCGCGCAGCCTTCTATGCCGTTGCCGTGCGCGTCGGCCTGATCCGCGAAGGCGATCCGCTCGATCAGAACCTGGTCGACTTCGCAAGCGGCATCGTCGAGCTCTGCGCCAGCATCGGGGACGGCTATACGCTGGACAGCGATGCGATCCACCATGTCGCGAGCGGGCGTGCATCCGGATGCCGCAGCAGCGCCAGCGTCGCCAGCAGCGCAGCCGGCAGCAGGATCTGCGCCTCCCCGAGACGCGTCAGCAGGTGCCAGAAGTGATGAAAGAGACCCAGCTCACCGAGCATGATTCAGCGACCCTTGTCGTCGAGTACCGGCTTCGCTCGCCAGGTCAACGGGAGAACATGCCGAGACCGGCCAGGAGCATGAAAACCGCCGCTGTGAGCAGCGTCAGCGCCACCCAGCGCAGGGCGACAGCCCGCGGAAGCGGTCGGTCCCTCCTGAAGGCCCTGAGGCGGTTCGCTCTTCGAGACATGCGTGCCATGGGCATGACTCTGCACGGATGCGGCTGATCTGCCACTGACGACCGCGTTTCAGTGGTCCCGGTCAGCACGTTCGGCAAGGTGGCGTCGGCGACCGGTGGACCGTCACCTCGCTCAAGACCGGAGAGACGGTCTACTCGGGCATCGGGCCGGTGGAGATCGTCAGGTCGCCGGCGCCGTTCTGATGTCTCAAGGCTCCTTGCCGGCTTTGTTCCGCTGGCGGCTGAAGATCACAGGCGGTGAGGCCAAGCGGCCGGGCCAAGATTCGACGTTGCCCTACGACTCGGCATCGGCAGGAACGCTAAAACTGCCAGCATGCCCAGACTTTTCATCGAAGGACCAACCGGCATCGCGGACGTGGTCCAGCTTCAAATTCCGCGAACGACCGTCGGGCGCTCGCTAGCCAACACCATCGTCCTAGACGATCTGCGGGTGAGTCGCCTTCACGCAGTCATCGATCTGGAGGCGCCCTTCTTCATCGTCAAGGACCTCTGGAGCAAAAACGGCGTCTACTTGAACGGCCGGAAAGTGCATGCCAGGGCGCTTTCCAGCGGGGACACCCTGAACGTCGGCGACTGCTCGATTCGTTTCATCGCGGAGAAAGACTATGAAGAGGCCGTGGCCGAGCCGCTTGGTTCGATCCCCGGCTTCCAGATGCACCGAATGGTGAGCTCAGCGCCTTGACATAGTCATCGGGCCGCAAAGTCTGCTTCCGGCTCTCCCAGCTCAGCGATCTGTTTGTGGACATAGGTCGTGAGCGTCTCGGTGACCTTGTCGGCCTCCAGGCCGAGCTCGGCGGCCAGCATCGGGCCAATCTTTGAAGGGAAGTTCAGCCAGGCGTCCCGTGCCGCGCGGCCCCCCTCAAAGAGCACCTGTTCGGCAAGGGCAAGCTCGACAAGCGTCCCCTCCTTCTCTTCGTACTCAAGGCGCTTCAGCATGGCGTTGTAGTTTTCCTTGATCCGGATCGCCTCGTTCAGATCGTGCTCCGCGCCGAACTCCCGCACGAGCCGTGAAGCGGCAACCGCTGGCGTCTCGTCGTCACGCACCTCCAGTGCGGACACTGGTGCGGACAGCTGTGCGGACATGTCCGCGGACACTTTGGATTTGTCCGCACCCTTCCGGCCTGAGGCACGAGTGGCCTTTCGCCAACCGAGTTTGAGCTGGGCGGGATCAAGCAAGCCTCCAGCGTCAGCGTGCAATCTTCCGGCCGTCAGCGCGCGCCGGACCTGCTTCTCATCACAGCCCGCGCGGCGGGCAAACTCACGGGCACTGATACTTGGTGCGGACATCTTTTTTATCCTTGTAGCTGGGGAAATAACGCGGTGCGCAATGCCCGCGATGTAGAAGGGCCCGGGAAGGACCCGTTGTTTTCTGGGGCCTGCTTTTGGACCGTTCCGCGGAGCTGGCTAGGACGCCCACAGCGCGGCGCAGCGCCTTGGGTTGATACCGTGATGGCTGCGATCCCGAACGAACGCGCAGCGGCACGCTGGCTCGCTTGCGCGCAGGGGCCCACAGGACGACGTCACGAGCATTCATCAGCTCGCCTTCTGGCGTCGCGATGCAAAGACAGCGTCCCACTGAGCTGCGACATTGCGGGCTGCCCGTCCATCGTGGAGCCTGTCTGCCACCTGTGCGCTTTCAAGCGCCGAGAGCACCCCAAGCGCTTCGGTTCGGCTCATGCGAGTCTTGAATGCGAGGCTTGCGGCGAGCGCCGGATTTTTAACCCCTGCCACAGACCTGAGGATGGCGGCACAGCGTGCACGTTCGCGGCGTCGGGCAACAGCGACGGGGCCGTGGCCGAACATCTCCTCGGCGGCGTCATCGTCGATCGTGGGAGCGATCTTCTCCTTTGCCACCGGTTTGGGCGTAGGCAGCGCTGCGGCTGCGTCCTTCGGCGCGGGCGCGGCGGCCTTGGCGACGTTGCCCTGCAACCGAGGTTTCGCAAGCGGTGGGACCACCTTGGCTGAATTTGGAAGCGCAACAATGGGGTTCTTGCTAAGGCCAAAAAAGTGCGCGAGCCTCAGCGGGAGGCGAGCGAGCTTGCCGGCCGCGGCTTTCATCTGAACGCGTGCGTTCATGATCGATCAGCCCGCGGCGCCGAGCGGAAGGCCCGTGGTCATCATCACGTTGTCGAGCATCGCGCGCTGCTTGGAAGCCTCGGCGTCTGCCTCCTGCGCGAGCTGGGTTTCGACCTCGGCGTAGCGAATGCAGATGCGCTCGATGGTGGCCGGAGTGATCGGCTCCTCGGCTTCGACGGTCAGTAGACCAGCCATGGCGCCGAGCCAGATGCCCTCCAGGCGCATGCGCGCGAGAGCGTTGGTGTTGATGGGGCCGTCGACGTTGAAAGTCACGTTTTTCGAGTCGGACGTAGCGGCTGCATGGATGGAAACGATCTTCATGTGAATCCTTGTTCGTAGTAATAGGTCCCCCGTGTCGCCGGGAGCACGCGACCAGTGCCCACCTCATGAGTCAAGCGTCACTGGCTGCCGGTGTTACGCGCCACCGCCGGCTGGGCGCTCTCGACGATTTAAGAAGTGACTTCCGCCATCGGCGCGGGTGCGGCCGCCTCGACGCGAGGGGCGGGGAACTTCGGGCGCCGGGCCAGCGGCACGAAGTTGGAGTGGTAACGGGCGGCGCTGATGCTTGCGGCAATCGCCCTCACCGGTTCGGCAATCGCATCGGCTTCTGGCGTCTGGACGCCGGTGAGGAGGTTCTCGCCCTGATTGGCCCAGCCGGCGGACGACCACACGCGCCTGAAGCCTTCCGGACTCGGGCAGTAGGCGGCCGTGACGAAGTCTGCAAGGTTGCCGCCAGCCAGCGCCAGCGCTTGCGCTCGGGCCATGACCGCGGCGAGCGGCTTTGCTGCCTCGGCGATCTCATCGGCCAGCGTCCGCGTAGCCTGCTGCGCCCAGATCGCAAGCGCCGCTTGCAGCTCGACGCCGGCAGCTTTCACCGCCGAGTCGAGATCCGGCGCCATGCTTTCGAGGGCCACGATCTTCGTGCGCGCACGCCGGAGATCGCGCTCCTTCAGCTCCAGCTCTGCGGTCAGCCGGTCGATCGTCTTTTCGTGGCGCTTCACGTCGCCGGGCTCGCACAGGGCCAACGCGCCTTCTTCGGCTGCACGCTCGGCCGTCAGAGACTTGAGGTCAGCCTCGAGAGTGAGGGCGTGCGCCGCGGTGGTGTCGACCTGCTCGGCGAGCTTCTTGCACTGAGCGCGCGCAGCTTCTATGGCGTCGGCAGCGGTCTGCAACTCAGGCGAGACCGTGTACGGCGCGGCGTCGGTGGTGGAGAGAGATTTCATTTTGCGTTTCCTAAGTGGTGGTTGCCGCGAAGACGCTCGCGGCGGGCGTGGCTTGGCCCGAATGGGCGGCCAGGGTGAAAGGTTGCATGCTCACGGTGAGACCGAGGTCGGCATAGCAGCCGCGACGCGTACGGGGACGCTGGTGCCGTCGGCCTTCTGTGCAGTGGCCTTGGTGCCTGCAGGCATACCGGAGAGCTTGATTTCGATGTCGTGCTTCATCGAGGTCGCCATGTTTGCGCGGCGCGAAGCATCGCCCTCCACGTCGCCGGGTCGCTCATACAGGCGGGAGACGATCGAGGCCGACTGACGCTCATCCGTAGCGTTGCGAAGTGCATCGCCAGCCTTCTTTTCAGAGCCTTGGGTCAGTTCGTAGTTGACGAAGCCCATCTGCTCCTCGAGCGTGGCCTGGCGGATGTTCTTGCCCGCCCACTTCGCGAAGTTGCCCTGGCGATCGGCATGCCATTGCGCAAGCCCGTACGCGCTTCCCTTGTCTCCGACAGCGCCCGCATTGAAATTGCTTTCTTGCTTCAGGTTCGCGGCGATGCCCAAGGCTTGCTCTTCGCTCCAGCCCTTGCTCTTAAAGAAGTCGACGGCGGTGCGCGCATCACCTCTCGCGCGCAGCTTGGCGAGATCACTGTCCTCGTTCTTGTTCAGGTCGCCGGAGTAGGTCAGCGCTGCGCCGCCGACACCGGCCTTCAACAGCCAGGGGAAGGCACGCGCAAACCATCCGATGGGCGCAGCTCCGGAAGCGCCTCCGGCCGCCGCCGTCTCCGCAGCCTTGGCGCCTTCGGCAGCGATCCGCGCGCCCTCCAGCTTGCCGAGCGCCAAGATAGCCAAGCCGGTCTTGGCTGTCATCTCGACCAAGGCAAGCGCAATGCCCGTGATGCTCAGCAGCAGCGGGCCGGCCATGATCCCCGCGATGCCAAAGGCGGCGACCTTCCATCCCCCGATGGAATCGACGAAATCACCGATGCTCTTGATCGTGTCCTTCGTGTCGCTCCAGAGCTGCTTCCAGTTGATCTCCTTCAGCCACTTGGCAAAGTCCTTGGCCCACTCGCCGATCTTTTCCCCGATGGCGACGCGGTTCGCGGAAATCAAATTCGTGAGGGTCTCGATCAGCGGCTGGAACGCCGGGATCAGCGCATCGCCGATCGTGTTCTTGAGGCCCTGGCCCGCGATGTCGAGGTAGGTCAGCGCCATGCCGAAGTTCCTGGCGCGCTCGATCTGCGGTTCAGTCATCACGCCGCCCAGCTCGCGGACCTTCTGCTGATACCGGTCGATCCCCGCGGAGCCTTGGCGCAACAGCGGCAGTAGGCCTTCGACGCCCATCGTGCGCGCGATCAAGGCTTGCTGCTGCGGGCTCTTGACGTTGGCAATCGCGTCCGCGAGATCCTTGAAGGCGCGCGTCGAATCCATGGCACCGCTCGCGGTCTTGTGAATGCCGATGCCGAGCTTGTTAAGCACGGCCACTGCGTTCTGGTTGCGCCCGTAGAGTGCGTCCTCCATCGTGGTCCCGAGTGCATTCATGCCGCTCGTGAGTTCGGACGACGAGACGCCCGCCACCTCGGCCGCGCCGCGCAGCGACTGAAGCTCGGTGGACGACATTCCGATGGTGCGCGATGTGCGAGCCACTTCCGAACCGAGCCGGCCCCATTCGTTCGCCAGCGCCGCAACGCCGACGATCGAGCCGCCGCCCACCAGTGCGAGGAGCGGAGCGCCGATCTTCCCGATTTCGGATGCCGCGCCGCGGGCGTTGCGCGCAACGTTGCCGATGGACTTGGCCATCTTGTCCAGGCCCAGCTCGTGCCCGAGCGCCTTCGTCGACTTGCCGATCTGATCGATCGGGCGCGTCAGCCGAGAGAACGAGTCATTGATCTTGCGGACCGTCGCCGTTGCGCGGTCCACAGCGGAAATTGTGATCGCGAAATTGTTCATGCTATTCGCCCGCTTCGGTTGCGGACTCGGCAGCGCTGAAGGTGTCCAAGAACTTGCCCGCGTCCTTCAAGTCGCGCTGGCAGATGCCTTCGACGGCGCGGCGCGGGATCTTCGCCACGGTCGAGATCAGGTTGATCACGACGCCGAGATTGCTTTCGGCAGTGGAGGCCTTCTCGAGCTCGCCCGCGGTGGGCTCGCGCAGATCCAGCTTGTCGTAGACGATGTCGCCCAGGGTGACGGGCTTGCGAAGGGTGATGGTCTTTTCATCCATGATTTTTCCTCGGTGGTTGTGCCGGCATCTCGGGATGAGGCGCGCCGGCAGGCGCGTGTTCGGATGCCGCGCGCATGGCCGGCGGGGTGCTGCTGTTTGGGCCGTTGCGCCGATACTTCGCCTTGGTGCTGCAGTTCGTCGTCGCCGGGTTCCTGCAGGGCATACCGGCCTCGGCCGTCCATCCGCAGGAACACTTTTCCCAGCATGCGCATTCGCCGGTGTTGCCGCACCTCGTGCATTGCAGGAATGAGGTATCGCCCGCCAGCAGTTGGGCAAAAGATGGAGCGCCCTTTGGCTTGTTCATGCCTTGCCTCCATAGGTCTGCCGGAAGTGGTCAAGCAGGTCGGCCTGCAGGTGGATCGGCGTCGCGTTGCAGTCGCGCACCATGTCTGCGCGAGCGGCGGGCCCGTCGCCATGCCGGTCGCATGCGCGCATGGCGCCAGCGATGAGGTCGGCGGTGAGCCGATCGATCTCATGCAGGAACGCCAACACTCTGGGCTTGTGGTGCTTCAGCAGGCCGCGCAGGTCAGCGGTCAGCTTCTCTGCCGGCGCGACGACCAAGGTGTCGCCGTCTGCGCGGATCGTCAGGCCGACCTCCTCGATCATGCGAATGAGGAGTTCGGGCGTCACAGGCGCTCCTCACCGAAGATTCCACCGTGTTCTGAAGACTCCACGTTCAGAATCAAGGAATCTTCGGAATCTTCGAGCCGAAATGGAACCTTCGAAGATTCCGAAGATTCCGAAGATTCCGAAGATTCCATCTTTTTGAACGTGGAACCTTCGGAGCCTTCAATGGAATCTTCGAGAGTCGCGATTGCAAAAGCAGGCTGGCCGCCGCCCGGGATCTGCCAGTACCAACCTTCATTCATGGCGCCCTTACGCCGCGTGACATGAATTTTCTTGGACGCGGCCCAAACCTGTTTCTTGGTGAAGCCCGCATCGGTCAGGGTCTTGGTAGCGTCCTTGGCAGGAAACCACCCGGGTCCGGTTAGGCACTCACGCAGCAGCTCGGCGGCGTCGCTGGCGGTGCTGTGCGTGTCATCGTCTTCCGGTTCGGCGAGCAGCTCCTGAGCCGTTCCGGCCAGCGCTTGGCCCCACGCGATCCGCGAGGCCTGGATGCCGGGCAGCGCTTCGACCTGCTCGAGGTGGTATTCGAACCCACCGTCATCCGGTCCGATATTGGACTTGCTGCGAGCCAAGATCCGGCGGTCCTCGCCTTCAGCGTTCTTGACCTTGGCGGCGACCAGTACCACGCGAGCCACCGCGGCGAAGGCCACGGACCCGATCACGCGCTGCGTCGGATCCTGCCCTTGACCTCCTTTTGAGAAGTGACTGATGCCCACCACGGCAGCGCCGGTGGCGGCGGCCAGGTCGACCAGTGGCTGCAGCGCGCGCCGGACTTCCCCGTTCTTGTGCGAATCGCCGGCGACAGCGGAAACCACTGGATCGACCATGACCAACTTGACGTCACCGATGCGATCGATGGCCGCCAGCAGATGCCCCAAGTCGCGCGCGGGATCGAACGGCAAGATCTCTCCGTCGATCAAAGTCGCCTTGACGAAGTGCACCTTGGAAGGATCACCGCCTGCTGCGAGGAACCGCGGCAACAGCGTGTCTTCGGGATCGTCTTCGCCGGTCCAGATAACCACATGGCCGGCCTCGCAGATGGTTCCATCGGGAAGACGGCCGCCAATCGAGATGATCGCAGCGATCGCGATAACTATCGTGGTTTTGCCCTGCCCGGGAGCGCCGGCCAAGATGTGAACCTTCCCCTTTGCGATCCAGTCGCGCCAGAGCCATTCGATCGGCTTCGGCGTCAGCATGGTGCCGCACACCAAGATCACTCCGTTGTTCACCGCATTGGGTTTCGCCAGATGAGTCACGGCGCGCTCGTATTCGGCCTCGCTCGGCGTCTTGACCTTCCGCTTCGTCGGCTCGGGCGGCGCCATGCCCGGCACCATCTCGTCAAGGATGTCGAGCGCGCTCATGCGGCAGGCCTCCAGCCGAGCGCGTGGAGACGCTGGCGCAGTTCTTCACGCAGGTAGCTTTCCATCCACTCCTTGTGATCAGGCCAGCGGGCGCCGTGTGCTCGAGCGATGCTGTCCATCTGGCGGTCGTACCACTGCTGAGCACGCTGGCGGATCTGGGCGGGCGTGTGGCGCTTCGTGTCGTTCATGCCGCACGCCCCCGCACGCGACCGAGCCAGGCTTCGACCGCATCAAGATCGGGCAGCTCCTTCGTGAGCGCCCAGCGCGAGACGATGTAGACGCGGCGGCCACGCTCGTCGGTCGAAGGGATCAACGTCACGCCGACGAGTGCGCACTCTGCGGCCAGCGTGGCCTCGCGCTTCTTGATCGCATCAGGTGCGGGTGCGCACATGCACGGCCCAGGGCCGTTCTGCTTTTGATTCATGGCCGCCCCTTAGAGCGACTGGATGAGCTTTTCGATCTCCGACGCGCGCCAGCACGTCGTGCGGGGGCCGAGTTTGACCGCTGCCGGGTAGCGGCCCTCGCGGACGCCGTTCCACCAAGCGGCTCTGCTCACGGGAACGCGAGCAAGCACATCGGGAAGGCGCAGCAGCTTGTCTGCTGGCTGTTGCGGGGAAACTTCAATTCGGGACATTTCATGCTTTCTGAAAGCGTTTTAGAAATACCCGAACCGATGCCACCAGAACCGAAACAGCTGCTGCTGAAGCGTTCTGCTAGACTTTAATGGCTCCTTCCAGAGTGCCATCAGGGCTTCGGTCCAGGTGGCAGACGGCGTCCTGAGGTACGAACTCACGACGCCGTCGCCTTTTGTGGCTATCTGGTCTGCGATGTGTCCACCGCACACCAACTAGCCGTCTCGATATTACCGGATCGGTTTTCCTTCACCATGTGCGAGATTCGGAAAAGCCGCGATCCCGACTTTTTCTAGAACAGGACTTGATAGGCTTTCACAGAGGGGAAAGCCACCTTTTTGAAGCGTCCTGGCGTACACGCGCGACTTCCGTTCTCGATTGAAAAATCTGGATGTTCTCGACGCGGATGTCGGTCGAGTACTTCTCGACGCCGTCCTTGTCGGTGTACTTGCGCGTGCGGATCTGGCCTTCGTATATCTGCGGACCCTTGCGCAGGTACTGCGCGGCGCATGGCGCCGTCGAAGCCGCTGCTCCGGCCGCACCTCACTCAAACCGGATGTCGCCGACGTGCTTAACACTCGCGCTCCCTACTACCTTGGCGGCCTCGGTTTGTCGCAGAAGTCCGCCCACGCTTGCATCATGGCCGCCCGCTTGGCCAGCAGGTCGCCCCGTCGGTACGCCGCTTCCACGGCGCTTTCGATCGTGTGCGCCAGGGCCATCTCGGCCATCTCCCGCGGGTAGTTCGTGCGCTCAGCCGCCCAATCGCGGAACGTGCTGCGGCAGCCGTGGGGCACGCACATCCTGCCCTCAGCGTCGCGGAAGCCCATGCGGCGCATGCACGCCGTCAGCGACATGTCGCTCAGCGGCTGCTCCACCTTCCGGCCGGGGAATAGCAAATCCGTGCCCTCGATCTTTGGCAGGGCCTTGAGCAGCGTGACCGCCTGCTTCGACAGCGCGACCCGATGCTCCTTCTTGGCCTTCATCCGCTCAGCAGGCACTGTCCAAACCTTTGCCTGTAGGTCGATCTCCGGCCAGCGCGCGCCGCGCACCTCGCCCGATCGTGCCGCGGCCAACATGGCCAACTCCAGGGCTCGAGCGCTCATGCCTTCGACCTTGCGCAGGGCAACCATGAACGAGCCGGCGTCGTCGACTTTCAGCGCGGGCTGATGCTTGACCTTCTTGATCTTCCTCGGCTTCGCAAGTAGCTGGTCGAGGTGGCCGCGCCAGCGCGCCGGGTTGTCGCCCGTGCGGTAGCCGCGGGCGGTCGCCCAGTCCAGCACGGTCTCGATGCGCCCGCGCAGGCGTGATGCCGTCTCGGTGGTCGTCTGCCAGATCGGCTCGAGGACCGTCAGCACCTGGGCCAGGTCGATGTCTTTCACCAGCACGTTGCCTATAGGCGCACAGTGAGTGTCAAGCGTGCTCTGCCACTGCGCGCGGTGCTTCGCGTTCTTCCACTCGCCGGACTTCGCCTTCATGAAGGCCTCGACACACTGGGCGAAGGTCTTGGCACGCGCTCGGGCCGCGGCGGACGCGCTGCGGGTCGCCTGGCGTTCCTGTATCGGGTCCTGGCCGGCGTCGATCTTCGATCGAGCCTCGCGCGCCTTCTGCCTGGCATCGGCGAGCGGTACATCGGGAAAGCCGCCGAGGCCCATATCGCGACGCTTGCCCGCCACCATCGCGCGCAGAACCCAGGACCGGGCGCCGGCGTCGTTGATCTTGAGCTGTAGGCCTGCGACGCCGCCAACAGCATGCGCGCCGGGCTTCGTCAGCCTGTTGACCTGCAGCGCGCCAAGCTCTGCCGCTTTTTTGGGCATATCGTCCCTTCCATCAACCCTGCCATCATAAATTGATGGACTGGGCTGGATGTTAACGGACTAACGGAGCGCTTGCTATACGAAGTCCTCCAATGAAAAAGAGGCCGCGAAGGCCTCTTTCATTTGTAGCTCCGGCGGAGAGTGTGAGATTCGAACTCACGGACGGTCGCCCGTCGGCAGTTTTCAAGACTGCTGGTTTAAACCACTCACCCAACTCTCCGAACTGAACTGACCTGCCGTGCGTTGCGCATCGGCAGGACCGCGATTTTAGTCGCTGCGCCGATCGCCCTCTCCGGAAGCACCTGCGGCTTGCGGCGCCCACCCGCGCATCACCAGATCGACGATCCCTTCGGCCCAGGCGCGCCGCTCCTCGCGCCCTGCCAGCGGCTTCGAAATGAAGAAGCGCACGCCGCCGAAGGCGAGCGTCGACAGCTGCACTGCCGCCAGCTCCGGCGAGGGCACATGCAGCTTGCCCGTCCGGTGCGCCTCGGCGAGGTAGTCGACCACAGGCGAGAGCACGTAGCTGTTCTCCGCGTAGAGCGACTTCGCGAGTTCAGGGAATCGCGTCGCCTCGGCGATCACGAGGCGCAGCAGGGCCAGCGTCTTGGGTTCGGTCGCGCCGAGGTACATGCGCTCGACGAGGTCGAGCAGGACCTGTCGTTCGTCCTCGGCACGCCGCACCAGGGTGGCCTGCATCGTCTCGCGGGCATGGCCGACCGCCCGGTGCACGACCTCGCGGAACAGCGCTTCCTTGTTGTCGAACTGGCGGTAGATGGTGATCTTGGCGACGCCGGCATCGCGGGCGATGGCCTCGATGCTGGTGGCCGCGTAGCCCTTGTCGAGGAAGGACGTCAACGCAGCCGCCAGGAAGGACTCGCGCAGCGCCGCCGCCTGTTCCGGGCTGGGCCGACCGCGCGATCTGCGGGGGCTTTCTGGAACGGGGAGGTCCGCCACGGTGGTGCCGCTCACGCGTCGGGCAGGAAGATCGTCTGCAGGTCGCTCAGGAAATCGAGCCCGCGGGGCGTTGGCCACACGCGCTGAAGGTCGCGTTCGATCAGGCCCTTGCGCTCGGCCTCGTCCATCCCGCGCCGGATGGCGGTCACGGCCAGGCCTGTGCGCTCGCCGAATTGGGCCAGCGTGAAGCCATCCTTCAGTCGCAACGCATTGAGCATGAATTCGAAGGGCAGTTCGGAGATGGCGACCTCGTCGCTCTGTGCAACCGCACGGGCGGCGAGTGCATTGTCCATGTAGAGGCGGGGTTCGCGAAAGCGGATTTGCCGCACCACGCGGTGCGCGAAGCTCAACTTGCTGTGGGCGCCAGCGCCGATGCCCAGGTAGTCGCCGAACTGCCAGTAGTTGAGGTTGTGCGCGCAGCGATGGCCCGCACGCGCGTAGGCCGAGATTTCGTAGCGCTCGAAGCCGGCCTGCCCGGTGCGCTCGGTGATGCGGTCGAGCATCGCGTAGGCCGTGTCGTCCTCGGGCACGACGGGCGGAAACTTGGCGAAATAGGTGTTGGGCTCGATCGTGAGGTGATAGACCGACAGATGCGGCGGCCCCAGCGCCAGCGCCTGGTCGAGATCCGCGTCCAATCCCTCGAGCGTCTGGCCGGGCAGCGCATACATGAGGTCGAGGTTGAAGGTGTCGAAGGCGGCCGCGGCCTCCTCGACTGCGGCGATGGCCTGCGCGCGATCGTGCACGCGGCCGAGCGCCTTCAGGTGCGCGTCGTCGAAGCTCTGCACGCCGACCGACAGCCGCGTGACGCCGGCCGCGCGGTAGGCGCGAAAGCGATCGCGCTCGAAAGTACCGGGGTTGGCCTCGAGCGTGATCTCGCAGTCGGGCGCCAGCTTGAGGCGCGCGCGCAGGTCGCCGAGCAGCCGGTCGATGGCGGCCGGCGAGAACAGGCTGGGCGTGCCGCCGCCGATGAAGATGGTGTGGACGCTGCGGCCCCAGATCAGCGGCAGCGCGGCGTCGAGGTCGGCGATCAGCGCATCGAGGTAGCGGGCTTCGGGCAGCGAGTCGCCGCCGGCGCGCCATTCGTGCGAGTTGAAATCGCAGTAGGGGCATTTGCGCAGGCACCACGGCAGATGCACGTAGAGCGACAGCGGCGGCAGCGCCGCCAGCTGCAGCGGGCCTGGCCGCATCAGGTGCATCACGTCGTTGGCGCTGGCCGCGGCCGCGGAAGTGTCTTCGGCGGTCGCCGAGATCGGGACGACGCGCTTCACGACCAGCGCTCGCGCATCAGGGCCAGCATGGCGCGCGCTGCCTGGCCGCGATGGCTGTTGGCGTTCTTGACCTCGGTGGGCAACTGGGCGAAGGTCTTGCCGAACTGGGGCAGGAACATGACGGGGTCGAAGCCGAAACCGTTGTCGCCGACGGGCTCGCGCGCGATCTGGCCGGCCACCCGGCCGATGGCGATCAGCGGTTCGGGGTCGTCGGCGCGGCGCAGCGCCACCAGCGTGCTGACCAGCGCGGCGCGGCGGTCGTCCTGGCCGGCGAGCTGTTCGAGCAGCGCGCGCACGTTGTTCGCGTCGCCCTTCTCGTAGCCGAATTGGGTGGCGTAGTAGGCGGTATCGACACCGGGCCCTCCGCCGAAGGCCTCGACGCAGAGGCCGGCATCGTCGGCGATGGCCGGCAGGCCCGTGGCCGCGGACGCATGGCGCGCCTTGGCGAGCGCGTTCTCGACGAAGGTGCGGAACGGCTCCTCGGCCTCGCCGACGCCGAGCTCCGACTGCCGCACCAGCGTCATGCCGAGCGGTGCGAACAGCACTTGCAGCTCGGCGAGCTTGCCGGCGTTGTTGGAAGCCAGGACCAGTTTCATCTGCGTCGAATGCCGAGGCTCGAAGGGACTTTCTCAAGCCGCGAGGGCCTGGGTCTGCAGGGCAGTCAGCTCGGTGATGCCTTTTTCCGCCAGTGCCAGCAGCGCGTTCATTTCCGCGCGCGAGAAGGCCGCGCCCTCGGCCGTGCCCTGCACCTCGACGAAATGGCCGGCGCCGGTCATCACCACGTTCATGTCGGTGTCGCAGGCCGAGTCCTCGATGTATTCGAGGTCGAGCAGCGGCGTGCCCTGCACGATGCCGACCGAGATCGCGGCGACGTGGCTGCGGATCGGAGAGGCCGGGATCCTGCCTGCCGCCAGCAGCTTGGCGACCGCATCCTGCGCCGCGACGAAGGCGCCAGTGATGGCGGCCGTGCGCGTGCCGCCGTCGGCCTGCAGCACGTCGCAATCAAGGTGGATGGTGCGTTCGCCGAGCGCGGCCAGGTCGAACACGGCGCGCATCGAGCGGCCGATCAGGCGCTGGATTTCCTGCGTGCGGCCGCTTTGCTTGCCGCGCGCCGCTTCGCGGTCGCTGCGGGTGTGTGTGGCGCGCGGGAGCATGCCGTATTCAGCGGTGACCCAGCCTTCGCCGCTGCCGCGCTTGTGCGGCGGCACTTTCTCTTCAACCGAGGCCGTGCACAACACCCGGGTCTGGCCGAACTCGATCAGCACCGAGCCCTCGGCATGGATGGTGAAACCGCGGGTGATGCGAACGGGGCGCAGCTGATCGGCGGCACGGCCGCCGCTTCGGATGAAATCTGTCATGAGGAAAGTGGAGAAGGTAAAGAGACTCAGGCCTTGCGTGCGGCCGAGCGCCGTATCGCTTCGTTGATCTCGGCGATCGAACGCTCGATGGCGTCTTCATCGAGGTCGTCGAGTTCGCTGTCGGACGGCATGCCGGCCTGGATGGTGGAGGCGAACACGCCGTCGCTGATGCTGTCGGTGGACACGCCGCGGCTCTGCCCCGGCGCATCGGGGGTTTCCCATTCGAGCGCGATCAGGGTCACGTTGTCGCTGTGGACGCCGCCATTGCGCAGCGCCATCTCGGCGAGGTCGGGCGCGGCGTCGGACACCGGCTTGCCGGATGAAAGGGTACGCACGATCAGTCGATCGTCGAGCACGCCCCAGAGGCCGTCCGAGCACAGCATGATGCGGTCGCCGCGCTGCAGCTGCAGCGGCTGCGAAACGTCGAACAGGGGCGCGGTCGGCGAGCCCAGGCAGGTCAGCAGCAGATTCCGGTTGACGGCCTCGGGGCCGGCATTGGCGCGCGGGCGCTCGGCATGCGAGTGGTCGCGTGTGCGCATGAGCATCTCGCCATCGCGCACCACGTACAGGCGCGAGTCGCCGCAGTGGATCCAGGTCGCGGTGGTGCCTTGCAGCACGCAGGCGACCACCGTCGTGCGCGGCGTGTCGAGCATGGCCTTGTTGCCCGCGTAACGCATGATCTGCTGGTGCGCGGCCATCAGCGATGCGGTCAGGAAGGCCTTGACGTCCTTCACGATCGGGCGCGCTTCGCGCTGGTAGAGGGCCGCGATGGTCTGCAACGCCAGCTGGGCCGCAACCTCGCCTTCCGGATGCCCACCCATGCCATCGGCCAGGACGAAAAGACCCGACTCCCGCGTGTAGCAATAGCCCATGCGGTCTTCGTTCTTGAGGCGGCCACCTTTGCGGCTGACTTGGAATACGGAAAACTTCATGCCGGTCGCGTCGTCGGTGCGGCTGCTTTTGGCAGCCCTTTCTTCTCGAAGGAGCGCATGTTGTCGATCGACAGCCGGACCTTCTCGCCGACGGTGAGCTTGGTGTAGCGGCGTTCGCCTTCGCGGCTCAGTTCCTTTTGCAGTGCGAACACCGACTGCGGGCGCGACAGCGGATCGAGCGACATGCACCACTCGACCACCTCGATCAGGTTGTCGGAATAGATGCCGCGCAGGCGCGACAGCGACAGGCCGAGCCGGTCCTTCTCGATGCGTTGCGGCGCGTCGTTCGGCGGATAGCCCTGCATGCAGGCATAGATGCACGCGCCGATGGCGTAGATGTCGGTCCAGGGGCCCATGGACGAATCGCGGCGGTACATCTCGGGCGCGGCGAAGCCGGGCGTGTACATCGGGCGAATGAAATTGCCCTCCTTGGAGAGCACCTCGCGCGCGGCGCCGAAGTCGATCATGACGGCGCGGTCGTCGTCGGTCACGAAGATGTTGGCGGGCTTGATGTCCAGGTGCAGCATCTTGTGCTGATGCACGATGCGCAGGCCGCGCAGGATCTCGTCGAACAGCGAGCGGATGGTGGACTCGCGGAAGACCTTCTGTTTCTTCAGGTCTCTCGCGGTGACGATGAAGTCCTGCAGGGTCGCGCCCTCCAGGTAGTTCATGACCATGTAGACGGTTTCGTTCTCGCGGAAGAAGTTGAGCACGCTCACCACCGAGGCATGCGAGATCTGCGCCAGCGAGCGCCCTTCCTCGAAAAAGCTCTTCAGCCCGAGCCGGTAGAGCGACAGCTTCTCGGGCGGCACCTGGGGCGCCAGCTCGCCGGTGCCGCGCGTGGCCAGCGACGAAGGAAGATATTCCTTGATGGCCACCTGCTGACCGCTGTGATCGACGGCAAGATAGACGACCCCGAAGCCGCCGGCGGAAAGCCGCCGAACGACGCGGTAACCGCCGATGACCGTCTCGGGCAACAGGGGCGAAGGTTTGACCTTTGACATAATCCGGGAGTTTCGCCCCAAGGCGAGGGTGCGGCAAGCGAACGCCGTGCCGTCGTCTCGGTGCGTGCACACAAATTCACAGCGAGGCGCGATGCCAGTTTACAGCATGACCGGCTATGCCAGCGGCCAGAACGGCCCCACAGGCAGTCACTCCGAAGCCGAAACGCGGCACGCCGCCACGGGTCGGCTCGGGGTCGAGATCCGCTCGGTCAACAGCCGATTTCTCGATCTCACGTTCAAGCTGCCGGAGGAACTGCGCCAGCACGAGCCCGGCTTGCGCGAATTGCTCGTCGGCAAGCTCAAGCGCGGCAAGGTCGAGCTGCGCGCCTCGATCGAGAGCGCCGCGGGTGCCGGCATCGGCGAGCCGTCGACCAGGCTTCTGCAGCGGCTCAACGGCTTGCAGGACAGCATCAAGTCCTGGCTGCCCGAGGCGCGCGCGCTCAGCGTGGCCGACGTGCTGCGCCTGGCGGCCGGCGACAACGGCGCGCGGGGCGACTGGGGGCCCGGGCTCACGGAGGTGACGGAAAAGGCGCTGAAAGCCCTGCTGTCCGCGCGTGAGCGCGAGGGCGCCCGCCTTGCCAAGATGCTGCAGGACCATCTCGCGCAGCTGCGCAAGCTGACCGCGCAGGCGCTTCCGCTCGTGCCGGTGCTGGTCGAGCAGCAGCGCACGCGCTTTCTCGAGCGCTGGCAGGAAGCGATGGGCCTGAGCGGCGGCACGCCGCCCGAAGCAGCCCAGGACCGCGCGCTCACCGAAGCGACCGCATTCGCCATCCGCATCGACGTCGCCGAAGAGCTGACGCGCCTCGATTCGCACCTCGACGAGATCGAGCGCCTGGTCAAGAAGGGCGGCGAGATCGGCAAGCGCCTCGATTTCCTGATCCAGGAGCTGCACCGCGAGGCCAATACGCTGGGTTCGAAGTCCGCGACGCTCGAACTCACGCGCATCGGCGTCGACATGAAGGTGCTGATCGAGCAGATGCGCGAGCAAGTCCAGAACATCGAATAGAGAACGGTTGCATGGACTATCCCGGAAACATCTTCGTGGTCGCGGCACCGAGCGGCGCCGGCAAATCGAGCCTCGTGAAGGCGCTGATGGAGCTCGATTCGGCCGTTCAGCCCTCGGTCTCGCACACGACCCGGCCGCCGCGCGGGCAGGAGAAGCACGGTCGCGAATACTTCTTCGCGTCGCATTCGGAGTTCGACGCAATGGTCGCGTCGGATGCCTTCATCGAATGGGCGCATGTGCACGGCGAGCGCTATGGCACGTCCAAAAAGGCCATCGAGGAGCGGATCGCCCAGGGGGCGGATGTCATCCTCGAAATCGACTTCCAGGGCGCCATCCAGATCCGCAAGACCTTTGCCAACGCGGTGATGATCTTCATCCTGCCACCGAGTTGGGAAGAACTGCGCTCCCGCCTCGAGCGGCGCGGCGAGGACAGCGCCGCGGTCATCGAACTGAGGCTGCAGAACGCCGCCCAGGAAATGGGGCGCGCCAGTGAATTCGATTTCGTTATAATCAATGAGTTATTTGAGCGCGCGCTTTTCGACCTGAAGGCCATCGTCCACGCTCAGCGGCTCCGGTATTCCGCGCAACGCCGCGCACGTGCGGACACTTTCGCCGCCCTGAACATTCGCTGATTCCACCCAAACCTTACGCCCCAAAGCCGAAAGATCCTCATGGCCCGCATCACCGTCGAAGATTGCCTGGTACACATTCCGAACCGCTTCCAGCTCGTGCTGGCCGCCACCTACCGTGCGCGCATGCTGAGCCAAGGCCATGCGCCGAAGATCGAAAGCAAGAACAAGCCGGGCGTCACCGCCCTGCGCGAGATCGCCGAGGGCAAGATCGGCATCGAGATGCTCAAGAAGGTACCCGGCTGAGTTGATGCAGCCGTACAACAAGGAAGCACCGCACGCGGTGCTTTTTTTGTGCCTGAAAGCGTCGATCCGCCTGCCACGCTAAAGTGGCAGGCATGAGTGCGGTTGTCAAGTCCCAGTCAGAAGCTCCGCGGAGCACGCCCCGGCCGAGTCCGGCGGCGTTGAATGCGGCTGCCGCCAGTTTTGCCGCGTTGACGGCCCGGCTCGATTATCTGAGCGCGGAGGACATTGAACAGGTTCGTCGCGCCTACCGCTTCGCCGACGAGGCGCACCTGGGCCAGTTGCGCAACAGCGGCGAGCCGTACATCACCCATCCGATCGCGGTGGCGGCGCAATGCGCGGAATGGAAGCTCGATGCACAGGCGCTGATGGCGGCCCTGCTGCACGACGCGATCGAGGATTGCGGCGTCACCAAATCAGAGCTCATCGAGCGCTTCGGTGCGCCGGTGGCGGAACTGGTCGACGGCCTCACGAAGCTGGACAAGCTGCGCTTCAACACGCGCGAGGAAAACCAGGCGGAGTCGTTCCGCAAGATGCTGCTCGCGATGGCGCGCGATGTCAGGGTCATCCTCGTCAAGCTGGCCGACCGCACGCACAACATGCGCACGCTCGACGACGCGCCGCGCGAGAAATGGTCGCGCATCTCGCGCGAGACGCTCGACATCTATGCGCCGATCGCCCACCGGCTGGGCCTCAATCAGACCTATCGGGAGTTGCAGGATCTTTCGTTCCGCCACCTGAGGCCGTGGCGCTATGCGATCCTGGCGAAAGCCGTGGCCAAGGCACGCGGGCGGCGGCGCGACCTGATCCAGAAAGTCCAGCAGGAGCTCGAAGGCGCCTTTGCGGCAGCCGGCATGAGCGTGCGGATCGCGGGGCGCGAGAAAACGCTCTATTCCATCTATCGCAAGATGGACGAAAAGCACCTGAGCTTCGCCCAGGTCACCGACATCTACGGCTTCCGCCTCATCGTCCCGACGGTGATCGCCTGCTACACCGGCCTCGGCATCCTGCACCAGATGTACAAGCCGCTGCCGGGCAAGTTCAAGGACCACATCGCGATCGCCAAGCTCAACGGCTACCAATCGCTGCACACCACGCTGGTCGGGCCTGCTGGCGTCAACGTCGAGTTCCAGCTGCGGACCGAAGCGATGCACGTGGTGGCCGAGTCCGGCGTGGCGGCCCATTGGCTCTACAAGGCGGCCGAGCCCAGTGCGGCGACCAGCGAACGGCTGGGCACCAAGTGGCTTCAGTCGCTGCTCGACATCCAGGACGAGACGCGCGACGCCGCGGAATTCTGGGACCACGTCAAGGTCGACCTTTTTCCCGATGCGGTCTACGTGTTTACGCCCAAGAGCCAGATCCTGGCGCTGCCGCGCGGCGCGACAGTGGTCGACTTCGCCTATGCGATCCACAGCAACATCGGCGATCACACCTCGGCGGCGCGCATCAATGGCGACCAGGTTCCGCTGCGCACCGAGCTCAAGAACGGCGACGTGGTCGAGGTGATCACGGCACCGGTGTCGACACCGAACCCGGCCTGGCTCGGCTTCGTGCGCACCGGCCGGGCGCGCTCCAAGATCCGTCACTATCTCAAGACGCTGGCGCATGCCGAGTCCGAAGGCCTGGGCGAAAAGCTGCTTGCGCAGGCGCTGCGCGCCGAGGGCCTCGGCAATCTGCCGGACGACGATCCGGAGCATCAGCCGCTCTGGGAAAAGCTGCTGCGCTTCACGGGCAACCGCACGCGTTCCGAACTTCTGACCGACATCGGCCTGGGCAAGCGCATTGCCACCATCGTCGCCAAGCGGCTCATGGCGCTGCTGGCCGAGCGTGGAGAAAAGCCGGACGCCCTGATGCTGAGCCGCGAGCGTTTCACCGCGCACGAAGCCGTCTCGCAAGGCGCCGTCTCGCTGGACGGCAGCGAAAACTCCTCGGTGCGTTTTGCGCTCTGCTGCCGTCCCATTCCGGACGATCCCATCGTCGGCTACCTGGGTCACGGCGAAGGGCTGGTGGTACATACCGAGGCATGCGGTGTGGGCCAGCGCCTGCGCCACAAGGACAGCGAACGCTTCTTCGCGGTCGAATGGGCCGATGACCCGGTTCGCACCTTCGAGACCGGGGTGGTCGTCACCGTGCGAAACGACAAGGGGGTGCTGGCCCGCGTCGCGGCCACGCTCGCAGAGGAGGAAGCGGACATCACGCACGTGGAGATGGCCGACGAAACGCCGCAAGACTCGACCGATCTGCGTTTCGTGATCGCGGTGCGCGACCACACGCATCTCGAAGCAGTGCTCCGGGCCGCGCGGCGAACGCCTTCGGTGCTCGCGGCCTCGCGCACCGTGCCTGCACCCTGAAGGGCCGGCTCAGGCGAGATCGGTCGGCGGCGGGTAGCTGACTGCCAGCACCTCGATGTCGTGCACGCCGCCCGGCGTGGCGAGCTTGACCACATCGCCTTCCCGCGATTTGAGCAAGGCCCTCGCGATGGGCGAGATCCAGCTGACCTGGGCTTGTGCGCTGTCGGCCTCGTCGATGCCCATGATGGTCACTGCGTGCTCGTCGCCGGTCTCGTCCGCATAACGCACGGTGGCGCCAAAGAAAACCTGGTCGCCGCCGTGGTGCACCGACGGATCGGTGACTTCCGCCACCTCGAGGCGCTTGGTGAGAAAGCGGATCCGCCGATCGATCTCGCGCAAGCGCTTCTTGCCGTAGATGTAGTCGCCGTTCTCGGACCGGTCCCCATTTTTGGCCGCCCAGTGGACCGCCTCCACCACCTTCGGCCGTTCCTCGTCCATCAATGCCAGAAGTTCGGCGCGCAGCCGCGCGTAACCCTGGGGCGTGATGTAGTTCTTGCCGCCGGCCGGAAGCGGCGGCGCGGCGCCGACGCCGCCGTCGCTGTCGTCGTCATCCGCGTCGGACTCCTTCGTGAATGCCTTGTTCATCGACCAAAGCTTAAATCAACGGCCTAGCACTCTCGGCAGATAGACGACGAACAGGTCGCGCAACACAATGGCCACGCTTTTGCGGTCCATGCACAGGGAGTTGGCCCGATCTGCTTGGGGGAACCACCATGCATCAACACAGCTACGGCTGGAAGCCATCGCTCCCGGATTTTCGCGACCATCGCTTCAAGGTCACCGCCCGCATCGCCCTTCCGCCCTCGGTGGATCTGCGGCCTGGATGTCCGCCGGTGTACGACCAGGGTCAGCTCGGCAGCTGCACGGCCAACGCCGCGGCGGCCGCTTTCGAGTTCGATCTCAAGCGCCAGGGACTGACCGACTTCGAGCCGTCGCGGCTGTTCATCTACTACAACGAGCGCGTGCTCGACGGCGACGTGGGGCAGGATGCCGGCTCGGAGCTGCGCACGGCGGCCAAAACGCTCAACAAGAGCGGCGTGTGCGACGAGAAGTCATGGCCCTATGACATCGCGAAATTCAAGACCAAGCCGAAGGCGTCGTGCTACACAGCAGCCAAGAAGCACGTCAGCACCAGCTACCAGGCGCTCGACAACACCAACGTGACCGAACTCAGGACCTGCCTTGCCTCGGGTTCGCCGTTCATCCTCGGCTTCACGGTCTACGAAAGCTTCGAAAGCGACAAGGTCGCGACCACCGGCGTGGTGCCGATGCCATTGAAGAAAGAGAAGGTGCTCGGCGGCCACGCCGTGATGTGCGTGGGCTACCAGGAATCGAAGAAGCGTTTCATCGTGCGCAACAGCTGGGGTGTGAACTGGGGCGTCCAGGGCTATTGCTATTTCCCGTATGCCTATCTGACGAACACCGGCCTTGCGACCGACTTCTGGCAGATCACGACCGTCAGTTGATGCGTGCTCCATCGCGCGCGAGCTCATGGCCTCAGAGTGGCCGATCGACTTCCGTCACTTCGCGCACGCCGGGGATCGCCTGCAGCTGATCCAGTACCTGGGAGATTTCTCCGATCGAAAGCCGGTTGAACGAGATCGTGATCTCGTCGACATCGTTGACGCCCTCGAGTGCTGGACGACGAATTGCCTGACCAGGCGGCTGCGGGCGCCCAGCGCCTTGTTGAGCTGAACCATCGTCAAGGCCCCGCGCCCCGCGCGGTCAGGCGAAACTCCCGGCTGCGCTTGGATGCGAAATACTTCGATTCGATCGGCTTCAGGCCCGCGAGGATGAGCAGGATGATGAGGGTCGCGGCGATCGCGGCCGTGTAGAGCCCGCCGCCGATCGCCAGCCCGATCGCTGCCACCGACCAGAGGCTGGCGGCCGTCGTCAGGCCGCGAATCACTTCGCCGCGCAACAGGATGGTTCCGGCGCCCAGAAAGCCGATGCCCGAAACCACCTGCGCCGCAATCCGTGAAGGATCGAGCACGACATGCGGACCGCCCAGCGCATCCTGGAAGCCGAAGGCCGACACGATCATGATCAGCGCCGATCCGACGCAGACCAGCATGTGGGTGCGCAGGCCAACGGCCCAGGATAAGCGCTCCCTCTCGAAACCGATCACGCTGCCGAGCGCAGCGGCCATGACGAGCCGGGCAACCAACTCCAGCTGGCTCACCATCGAGATCCTTCGGACACGCGTTCAGGACGGGCTGAAGGTTCGAGAAACAGCACGGCAACCCGCCATGACGCCTCTCACCTACTGGCTCAGTGCGTTCACGACCACCGACGCAATCACGCCAGTCGCAATGGCCGCCAGCACATAGTCGGATCCGTTCTGCACCCAGTAGTAGCCGCGCGGAGGTGCGCTCAGATGGTGGCCGCGCCAATCGTTGACGATGTATTGGTTGCTACGGTATTGCGGCGGCAGGCGTTCGCCGCGGCTGAACCTGCGGTACTCAGGCATGGCCATCGGCGGAGCGCGATAGCCAGGGCCAGGGCCACGGCCATAGCGCTGCGGTCCTGGCATCGGTCCATGCCCGCGCATGGGGCCGGCGCCCGGCGGATACCTCAGCTGTGCGGACGCACCGGAGGCGAATCCGATCATTGCTGCAACGAGGCCGATCGCGATTTTCGTACGGGTCATGACGTGCTCCTCTGAGATTGACATGCTCTGCAAAGGATTTCACGGTGCCGGGATGAAGCCTACCCGGGAAACGAGTGATGCCGATGCAGGACAAGTCGCACACCATCGGCCAGCAAGGGCCCCCTTGAAAAGCTATTCGAATCGCGCGCGAGCGTCCCGGAAAGATCGCCCGACCGACCAGAATCCTGCGATCAAGGCCGCAGCCACCGCGAAAAAGCCAGTGTGGTCGATCGCATAGCACACGAAAAGGCCGATGTCCGGGGCGTTCTCGGCTGCCATGACGGAAAAGGAGCCTACGCCGATGGCGTAGTACGCCCACACCGTCAGAAATGGCGCGCTGAAGGTCTTCAGCGGGCCTCTCATCGTTCGACTTGCTGCGTCTTTCAATTCGTTCTGCAACGGCGATCCTGCATTCACGGTCATTTCCCGGTTCGGCGGAGGCGGCGCCCCCTCGGGCTTGCCGGACTTGATGCCCGGACGCGCCACATCCCCTATTCTGGGGATGTCGTGATGGAATCAATCGTTCGAACAGCCCTGGAATCCGCGCCCAGTTGCCGGAATGCCCGTCCTGGCCGGCCGCTTCCGCATTCCCCGAGCGATGCAGCTTCGGGCCGCCGGCCAGCTCTGTGGCAAAGAAATCACATGAGAGACTATGTGAAAACTCCCGCCACCATTACAATTTTGCACATGCCCTCGGGTTCTGAAACACTTGTCGGGTGGTGGATGAACAGGTCTGCTCGGTCATCCCGGCCATCGAGTCCACGCGCGTCCTCGCCGAGCGTGAGCACTTATGTGCAAGAGACAAATCGCTTTCTCGCCACCGACAGCTACGGCGAGCGCCACACCATCATCGAGCGAAGTCAGTTTTTTCGCAGCCGCCAGCTGGACGGACGGCAAGGCGCATTGGTGCAAGGCCTGGCAACGTACTGGCTGACTTGCGGGCGACCCGTGAATCGAATCGACGCGGAGCGCTACGAAAGCGCCGAAGGAGCGATCCAACTCCGGCGTTTGTAGGCGACCTTCCGCTCCCCAAAGCCCTCTGATGCGGGCTTTTTCATGCCGACTCCTTCAGTGAATAGAGACAGTCGCCGGCATCGAGGAACCACCCCATCGGGTGGGCACCGAAGCGACCCCTACCAGCGCCGGCCGACTGTCAGGCTTGAGCATGCGATGCCAAGCTTAGGCGAAGCTTAGGAGCAGCCCGGCTTTACTAACGACATTTGCAGGCAGCCGCGCGTGTGCATTGGGCGGTCCTGGAGTCACTCAGCATGACACTGGTCCCGGCCTTGCAGCTGGTGAGCTTGTTGGCCGGGCAGCTGATGTCGCAGCCAAGGCAAGCGCCTTCGACGGGCGCCTCGCAGTAGTTGCCGGCCTGGGATGGCAGCATCGCGGTGCCTGCGAGTTGTTGATAAGAACTACAGCCGGACAGTGCCAGCACTGCAACCAATAGGAGTGACCTCATGGCACTATCCTAACCTCGAAGGTACGCATTTCGTGCCGGCCGGATTCTCCGGACCGACGGGCCTTCGATCCCCACCGCAACCGAGTTCATTCAGCACCATCGCGCCATGGCGGACAGCAAAGCCGAAGTCATCTCGCAAATCCAGGCTCTGGCCGAGGAAGAGCGGATCGCTCATCCGGAGGAAGACGAAGCCGCGATCAGCGCTGCGCTCGATCTCATCGAGGAGCGGGTCAGGGCGCGTCGCGTTGCAAGACAGCGCAGCAGGGTGATGCTCGTCGCCGCGGCGGTCGTCGGCACCCTCGCCTTGGCCCTTGCCCTGTGGCCATGTCGCTCGAAAGGACGGACACCGTCAAGGAAGTGAAACGCTCCGCTGAGCGGGTCAACGGTTTGCCGTAAGAGAAGGATCGTCGGGTGCAAAAGAAAAAAGGATCAGCCCGCGAGAACGGACTGATCCTTCAGAGAGTGGTGCGGCTGGCAGGAATTGAACCCACGACCCCTTGGTTCGTAGCCAAGTACTCTATCCAACTGAGCTACAGCCGCACAGCTTGCGATTATAGCATGGGCAGCTGGCTTCACTTGGAAGTCAGGCGGGCAGCAAAGCATCCTGGAACGCCGAGAGCCGGCACAAGGTGCTTGAGGTCTTGCGGCACTATCTTCATTGACACCCCGCTCGGCCAACCATGCTGCACACTTCGGTTTGTCACTTCTGGAGCTGCCATGAATGCCCTCACGCAAGCGCTCGCCTCCGCCGAATCCATCCTGGTGGCCGAACTCGAAGAACTCTACAAAGATCTGCATCGTCACCCCGAGCTGTCGATGCAAGAAGTCCGCACCGCGAAGATCGTTTCCGACACGATGCAGGGGTTCGGCTACGAGGTGACGCCCAACGTCGGCGTGACCGGCGTGGTCTGCCTGATGAAGAACGGCGCCGGCCCGACCGTGATGCTGCGTGCCGACATGGACGCGCTGCCAATGGCCGAGAACACCGGGCTGCCTTATGCCAGCACCGTGACGACGCGCGACGCGGACGGCGTCGAGGTCGGCGTTGCGCACTCGTGCGGCCACGACATGCACGTGACCTGGATGATCGGTGCTGCGCGCATCCTGGCCGCGAATCGCGTCGCCTGGAACGGCACGCTGATGATCGTGTTCCAGCCGGGCGAGGAAACGGCCGAGGGCGCGACCTCGATGGTGCGCGACTGGGGCGAAGGCCGCTTTCCGAAGCCCGACATCATCCTCGGCCAGCACGTGATGGTCGGTCCGGCCGGCACCGTGAACTACCGCCCCGGCGTCACGCTGTCCGCCGGAGACAGTCTGAAGATCAAGTTGTTCGGGCGCGGCTCGCACGGCTCGCAGCCGCAGACATCCATCGACCCGGTGATCATGGCCGCCGCGACCACGCTGCGCCTGCAGACCATCGTCTCGCGAGAGATCGCACCATCCGAGCCGGCGGTGCTCACGATCGGCTCCCTGCAGGCCGGCACCAAGGAAAACATCATCCCCGACGACGCCACCATCAAGCTGAACATGCGCACCTTCAGCGAGGACACGCGCGAGTACATGCTCAAATCGATCCGCCGCATCTGCTGCGCCGAGTGCGACGCCTCCGGTGCCGAGCAGCCGCCCGAGTTCACCACCATCAACAGCTACCCGCTGACCGAAAACGACCTGGTCGCCACGCAGAAGGTCGCGAAGGCGTTCGGCCACCAGTTTGGCGAGAACGCCTCGCTGGCGCCTGGCCCGGCGTCGGCCAGCGAAGACTTCAGCATCTTCGGCCGCAGCTGGGGCGTGCCCTATGTGTTCTGGTTCGTCGGCGGCACCGACCCGGCGGTATATGCCAAGGCCCAACAGGAAAAGACCATCAACAAGATCCCGAGCAACCACTCGCCGAAGTTCGCGCCGCAGATTCACCCGACGCTGGAGACCGGCTTGCAGGCCATGCTGGCCGCCGCCAGCGCGTGGCTCTGCCCCGCTACTGCGGCCTGAGACGCACGGCGGGCGCGCACCGTGCTCGCCATCTTTCGCGAACCCAACGCATGAATGTCCACGAATTGGCCCTTGCAGGCCTGAACGACCACCGCTTGTTCACCATGCTCGATCTGGCGGGCACCTTCGCCTTTGCCATCAGCGGTGCAGTCGCTGCCAGGGACCGCGGCCTCGACTGGTTCGGCGTCATCGTCATCGCGTTCACGGTCGCATGCGGCGGGGGCGTATTGCGCGACCTGTGCATCGGCGCCGTGCCGCCGGCGGGCCTGACCGATTGGCGTTACCTAGCCGTCGCGATGGCAGCAGCATTGATGACGATGGCCGCCAACACGCTGGTGGTGCGCCTCGCGCATCCGGTGATCCTGTTCGACTCCCTGGGCCTGGGGCTGTTTGCAGTGACCGGCGCGCAGAAGGCCATGATCTTTGGCCACAACGCCGAGGTGGCGGTGCTGATGGGCGTGCTCACCGCCGTGGGTGGCGGCGTCACGCGCGACGTGCTGCTCAATCGTGTGCCAGTGATCCTTCAGCGCGAGATCTATGCATCGGCTGCGCTGGTCGGCGCCGGCATCGAGGTCGCTGGCGAGCGCCTGGGATGGCTGTCGAACGGGCGAACCTGGGTCGCTTTGGCGGCGTGCTTCACGCTGCGTTATCTGTCGATGCGCTACAAGTGGAACCTGCCGCGCTCTTCCGGACGGGACGGCAACGACGCGGACTAGGGTCGCCCCGCATCGCCTGCTCGCGCCGAACCGTGCCCACGAATCGGCGAGATCGCCAAGCGTGGTGGGCGGGGTGGGACTTGAACCCACGGTCAATGGATTATGAGTCCACTGCTTTAACCAACTAAGCTACCCGCCCGGGCAACTTCGAATCATGCCACGAGCGTCGCCGGCCTCTCGCTACTTGCGATGGCTCAGCGCGTTGGTGACGAGTCGCGACGTGATGTCGACGATCTGAATCATGCGCTCGTACGGCATGCGGGTCGGCCCGATCACGCCGAGCGTCCCAACCACCTGCCCGTCGACCTCGTAGTTCGCGCTGACGATCGACAGGTCCTCGAAAGGCACAACCTGGCTTTCACCGCCGATGAAGATGCGCACGCCGTCCGCCTTGCTCGAGACGTCGAGCAGACGCATGAGCTGCGCCTTCTGCTCGAACAGTTCGAAGGCACGACGCAGATGGCCCATGTCGCTGGAAAAATCGGTGACTGCCAGCAGATTGCGCTCGCCTGCGATCACCACCTCGTCCTGGGCTTCCGTCAGCACCTCGGAGCTCACCTTGACCGCCGCCTGCATCAAGGCCGCGATCTCGCTGCGCAGTTGCTCGACCTCGGACTGGAGGCGATCGCGCACCTGCTCGATCGACAGGCCTGCGTAATGCGTGTTGATGTAGTTGGAAGCTTCGACCAGCTGCGATTGCGTGTAGTCCACTTCCGGGAAGATCACGCGGTTCTGCACGTCGCCATCGGGCGAGACGATGATCACGAGCAGGCGCCGGTCGGAAAGCCGCAGGAATTCGATCTGCTTGAACACCGAGGCGCGGCGCGGCGCCATCACCACGCCGACGAACTGCGACAGATTCGACAGCAGGTTCGCGGCATTCGTGATCACCCGCTGCGGCTGGTCCGCAGCCAGGCTCGGCGTGGCGAACTGCTCTCGCTGGGCCGTCAGCATGGTGTCGACGAACAGCCGATAGCCGCGCGCGGTCGGAATGCGGCCTGCCGAGGTGTGGGGGCTGGCGATCAATCCGAGGTCTTCGAGGTCGGACATCACGTTGCGGATGGTGGCCGGCGACAGCTCGAGCCCCGAAGCGCGCGAGAGCGTGCGCGAACCCACCGGCTGTCCGTCAGCGATGTAGCGCTCAACCAGAGCCTTGAGCAGCAACTTGGCACGGTCGTCCAGCATCGACTCATTTTAATGTTGTACTTTTCAGACGCCCGGAATTTCTTCACGCGACGACGGCGCGGTGACGATAAATCGCGTTCTTGACCGCCCCGACGCCCACATCGAAGGCATCCGCGATCACAGGAAGCGTCACCCATCCGGTGGCATAGAGCCGAACCACCTCCGCCTCTTGCTCCCTCGACAGATCACGCGGACGGCCAAAAACCTGCCCTCGATTCCGAGCGGCCACCCTCCCCGCCATGCAACGCTCCCGAATCAATGAGCGCTCGAACTGCGCCACAGCACCGAGAATTTGCAACACCAGTTCGCCCATAGCCGAGGACGTGTCTACCGGCTCAGTGAGCGACCGTAGGGCCGTGCCAGTGGCACGAAGCCGATCCAGCAACGTCAGCAAATCCTTGAGGCTCCGAGCCAGCCGATCCAGCTTGTAGACCACTAACACATCGCCCGGCTGCAAAATCGACAAAGCGCGGTGGAGCTCTGGCCTTGGCCCTACCCCGCTGGTCTTTTCAGCAAAGAGCTTCCTGATGCCGGCTTTTCGGAGCGCATCGGTTTGTAAACGGGTTTCTTGATCGCTGGTGGAGACGCGCGCATAGCCGATGAGCATTCTTCAACCGTCATGGCAAGCCCACAACGCCGTACTAAACAAGGCCGACCATTGCAGGAATACACCTGCTCGGCCGAAACGGCTGTGGCGAGCAGCCAGAAAAGAACGCCGAGGTACTTGACCATCGGCTGACTGTAACAAGATGCTGCACCGCTGAGGTGCAAACTGTGTGACGAAATACCCGGCATCGTCTCGGATCGACGGCCTTCCCCCCGCAAGCGGGTCCCCGGAATACCGTTCAGCAAGGTGTCGTTGAGTGCATAGCCCGGTCCGACAGGACCAGCGACAGGCGATCAAATGTTCGATTCCGAACTCCACTGGACCGCGAGGCCAGGAAGCGAGCAGCTACGGGGCCAGGGACCCGCTAACGCAGGCCCCCAGCCCCTGCGCCGCTCTTGCATATCGGGCCATGACGCGAGACGCCTGATGAGGCGGCAGCGAGCGGCAGAGCGCCACCACGCGGGACCACGCCGGATCAGGCACCGTCACCGGCCTCACCGAGGCCACAGGAGGCCGAGAAGGCGCCTTACCACGTAGCCAACGGCCGAACGCAACCCACCAAGAGCGAGGCTCCTCAGTAAGGTATCGGCCCTTGACATGCCAGGGCGAGAGAACCGAGTGCGAGCCGTGCGCGTAGTCGGCTTTAAAAACCTGTCGGGTGTCATAGCAAGCCTCGATGTCTTTTCCGATGAACGTTGCACGGTCGGCCACAAGATCCTGCGGATTCAAGCCCATCCGCGAAACAGCCAAGTGAAAGCGCGGCAGGTAGCCAGCTCGATCACCAAAGAGCGCGGAAATAATTCCGCCGATGAAAGGAATACGCACCTTGTCGAATCGCGTGTGGCGCACCGTCTGCTCGATGAAGGCTTCACGCAGCTGCTTATCGACCTGGGCGACGTTCTGCATGATGTAGTAGGTGTCGAAGCCATGCTTGCGCGCATGCGCGAAGTAGTCGAGCAACTCTGCACGATCCTTGTCACCGAAAGAACGGGTGTTGAGCCACGTCGCCATTTCATCGAGCACCAACGCGCCATTGTTGTCTTCCTCGTAGCTATCGGGATTGCCATGACCGGCCGACAGCAAATCGAAAGCAGTCGGCTTGTCGGGAACTCGCACGTAGGTCTGCCTCGACATCACGCCGAACATTGGCTCCACGTTGATATCGAGGTTCGTCACCACGAGGCGCTTGCGCTTGAAATAGCGATCACGGATGAGCCGCACGGCATTCTTAGACTTGCCCGTGCCCTTCTTCCCAGTGAGCGCGTAGTCGGTCATTTCGAGAAATTCTCGATGCCGATGCGCTTGATCTTCCAGAGCGACGTAGCGATCCAGACCGAGGCAACGCACGACAGCACCGCTTGCGCATTCTGCGGAATGAACATGCCCAGGCCGACCCACATGTACGAGGTCCAACCCCCGCCGCCACTGCCGACCGCCGTCATTCCCGAATAGAGCGACGACACGCAACCGAACACAGCGGCAATAAAGGCAACCGCAGTAACGATCCACACCGTATAGGAAGCAATGCGCAGCGCCGTTGAGTATGCAAACTGTGTAGCCAACACCCCCGCGAGCCAGCCCGCAAGATTGCCAATGAATGTAGCGAGTAACGGCATTAGAAAAAGCTCCTACGGACCATGCCAAGGCATAACCAGAAGCCGGTAGCAGACCAAAGGAATGCCATCAACATCCGAACGCCATCCACAACATCACACGGGTCCAACGTGCCGAGGTTGTGAGGAAAAACATAGGGCTGACAGGACGCAACAGGCGGTGCCCAAAACAATGACCGGAAGCCTTCAAGAAAACCCTTGTCAGAGTCGCCCGCCATCGTGCCGCGCGCAGTATCAGAATCGCTTCTCGCCTGATCAAGCCTGTTCTGTGCCACCAAAATATCAACAGGCTTCGCATCCGGCGTGCCGGTCTCATCGATCTTGCAAGCCGGTTGGCCCGGCGCCCCGCAGTTCGCTTGTTCTTTGCCAGTCCCGGGGGAGGCAACAACACCACCAGTGTTACTCGTGCCAGCGCCTGTACCGGTTCCCGCAGCGGTCCCACCAGCCGAGCCACCAGCGCCCCCGACTGCCGCACCAGCTGGCCCACCAGCGTTACTGTTGCCATTGTTCGTGCTAGGCGTACGGCCAGCACTACCACTGCCCGAACCCTCACCACTGGCAGGAATCACACCAGCAGCAGGATTACCAGCAATGGGGGGCGTGGTCGGCCGATCCATCGGCGTCGTGGTCACAGGCTTGTCAGCAGTGCCGACGCAAACCGTCTTTCCATTGACCGTGCCAACCGTGCCAGGACACGCAGGCTCCACCGCATCCGGCTTGATCGATGCAGGTGCCTGCGACGTAGTGCACTCCGAGCCGAGATTCACAGTCGGCATATCAACGGAACGCCGATACAAACCCTGCGCGTTCGGCATCTGATCGACGTAGTAGGTAACCCCAGGCCCCGAAATCTGGGCCGATACATTGCACCCACCGTCACACATCGCGCCACTCGAAGGCGGCGGCGTCACTCCTCCGACCGCAGCCGTGTCCCCCTCATCGGGCGTTCGACTAAAGCCCTGCGTCCAGTTGATTATCGAAGTCTGACCAGTCTTCGCAGTGCATTGATTCACGTGCGGCACACACGCACTGCCGCTCTGATCGAAACCACTATTACAAGTGCACGTTGTCGTCCCAGTGCTGTTTGCAGGACACGCGCTGCCGCCTGCAACAACAGAAGCGCTAGGCGCGTGTCCACCATCCGCCGGGGCGTTGTTGTAGCACCGCCCAGCCGTCGACGAATCCGTATAGACAATGATCGCAGTAAGGCTCTTCTGTGACTTGAAAGCATCACACGCCGCCTGAAGTGAGTCGAACGAACCAACAATCGACGCAGACGTCCACTGCGGCACAGGCGAAAACGACGCGAACGCACTACCGACGAACCCGAACAACAGCGCAGCAAACAGAAGAATCCGCCTCACCACACTTCACTCCCACATTGCCCAATGACCGTACCGCAACGACGGACCTTCTCAAGCACCCAATCGCCGCTATCACGATGTACTGCAAGCGCACAGCCGCAGAGCCCGAGAACAACGAAAAGAATTGCAAGCCGCTCCATGATTCCCTCCTCAGATGGTTTCCAGAAGGCGGCACGCCGCCCTCCAGGGACCACCCGAAGATCAGGCTGCGCCGCGACCGCGCTTGATCCACTTCACGGCCACCAGCACGGTCACCGCCGTCAAGGCAAGGCCATACATCACAGGACCGTAGCCGGTGTTGCCCGTGCTGAGCGTGGTCAGCGCAGCAGCCGCATCGGTCGGATCGGCAGCGAAGGCCGAGACACCCGAACCGATTGCGAGAGCCGCAGCCGAAGCGCGGGTTGCGAAACGCGAGAAACGTTGCTTGTTCATTTCGAACTCCAAAACATGCCCCGGTGCGAGGGCGGGATTGCACCGGAAAGCCCTCGGTGTCTCACGACGATCAAGGGCTATCCGTTGAAATCACGCAGCGGTGTACGCGCTCCTGATCATGGAAACTTGCCACGCCAATACGTAGCCAGCCGCCCAGGCAGCGAGATAGAAAGCAACATGCGTCGTCATTTGCATTTCTCCGAACAGGGTTTGAAGTCGCCGCCAATCGACGAAACCGCCGTCTTCGGCGCCGCCCACGGATTGGTGACAGAACGCGCACCGAGATACGCGCCATAGAGCACGGCGAGAAAGATCACCCAGGCGATAACTCGGCCTTTCATTTCCAGGTCCCACAGACGAAGCCCACGCCGTAGCACGCGACCACAGCGAAGGCGTTCAAGATCGCCGTAATCTGATCGAACTGAACATCAGTCATTGCACCTCCTCAATGGACCACCATGGGCCGGTCAGAGAACCACGAGAAGGGACCAGCGGCCTCGATACTTCGCGGCGTAGTCCGCACTCGGATAAAGCTAGAAAAACCGCCGCCTGTTGGTGCGAACTCAGATTCAAGAAGCTGCCCCGTCGAATCATTGAGGTAGCCGCCTCCCGTCGCAGGCTTGAAACGGTCGTTGACCGAAGCATTGCCCTGCACATAAGCAGGCCACAGAACCCAGCGCTTAAAAGCAGCCCCAGGAGCATCCAAACCCCCGATACCGTAAATGCGTGCTCCACGTGGAAACCCTCCGATGGTTTTGCTGTCCGGCTTACTGGCGTACTTCATGAGGTAGCCAATAGGCTTGTCAGCCTTCTTCGTGTTGGTGGAGCCATGAGGCCACCAGCCCTTTTTGTCCGCGAAGGGCATGCGTACCCCTGGCGGCAGGAAAAAAATCGCGTGGTAGTGGATGACGCCCCGTCCCTGGCCGTCTGCACGATGCTTGCCATCCTGAATCTCTGCGACCCAGGTGTAGCGAAGACGCTGACCTGGGCAACGCTTCGCGAACCAGAGACGCACAGCACGGATGTAGTCGCTGATGTGGCGCGGCTTCCATTGCTCGTTGCCGAAACGGTAGGTGTTGGTCACCATGACGTTGTTCTGCCCGTCGCCCTCGCCGAGGTTGATGAGGCACTTCGCGCCCACGCCAACGGCCTTGCGAAGGCGAGTGACCCGGGCCTGCGCCCGGTCGATGGTTATGCATTGCTCCGTCCACCGCATGGCGGTTGGCAAAGCAGCAAAACCACTTGTTGATACTGAGACAAGCCCGCGCGCTGCGCGCGCCTCAGCAGACTCCCCATCGGCGACGAATTGACGTGCCGAGAAACCGCGCAGCGCTTCGACGGACGCGACACGAGCGGCCTCGACCTGTGCCTGATGAGCACCAACGTAATGACGGCCAAGATGCGCCGCGAACTGCGGGCCGGCGTCAGGCTTGATGGGGCCAACGAGGTAGCTCATGCTTGCGCCCACGCTTTGAATGCCGCACGTTTTGCGGCGGCACCTGCTACCAGGTCGGTGTAACTGTCAACGTCCTGGCTCGACGTAACAGCGCAGCCAGGTCGGAGTAACACGGAGCCGGCGCACTTGCGAGCGATGCCCAGGAGGAACTCGGCAAAACGCGGCGGCGTGCGCTCACGATCTGCTGGCGACAGGCGCATGGTCCGCCCGGCAGCTCGGTGTAACTGGACAGGCAACTCACCGATATCTGCGCGAGTGCATCCGACGATGTAGAGATAGGTCGGCTTCGGAGCGGGATGACCCCACCATCCTTGATCGACCACGAGCGTGAAGCCGCCGAACTCATCGCATCCTTGCGCAACTCGGGGTAACTGCTTTGCCGCCCACAGCTTGGACCCGACAGGATGTTCCAGAACGCCACCGCAGCGGCGCACCGTGTCCACAGCAAACAGGGCCAACGCCTTCTCGTCGGGCCGTGGCTTCGCGAGGTGCGACAAACGACCCCATCCACGGCAAGGCGGATGCGCGATAACCGGTCCTGGCTCGGTGTAACTGCGGGCATCCCGCTTCGCATCCCAGCAATCGACGCCCAGCTCGAAGTAACAGGAATCCGAACGCACAAACAAAGCGGCGACCATCAGAACGGCCCGCCAGCAATGAGGTATTGCGCCTCGAAGCGCAGCCGATCCGCCATGCTCTGCTCATAGGGCGACAGCGAGCGAAGGTGCTCACCGTCCCGGCCTTCGAGCCAGTAGCGCAGGCGCAGGAAGTTGCGGGCTTCGTTGCTCACAGCTGGCTCCCAAGCGACCGCACGCACTGCTCGGCAATGCCCTGATAGGTCACAACATCGTCAACTCGCGACACGAACTCGAAGCCACAAAGCAGCGCCCACGCCAGGATGGCCGTACCCATGCTCAGGTTGCAGAACAACCGGGACAGGTCGACAAGCCGCTCCAATCGTTCGGCCGTCACAACAGGCGCTCCAGATCAAGGAAGATCGCGCAGACCAGCCACGCGCGATAGGCCTTGACGGCCTGCCGTTCGGCTTCGTCACGTGCGCCAGGACACGCGGCGACATCCCAAAATTCAGCAGCGTCCAACGCCCTCTCAAGCGTGGACGCATGCGTAGACATGAGGCGAAGCGCATCGGGCGCATCGGGCTCGAACAGCGCCAGCTGATCGAGGTTCAGGGCATCGCGCTTCACAGGTCTTGCCCCGTGACGGCGACGCCGTTTTTCAGGTACGTCAGATCAATGCACGATTGACCAGACTCAGCGCTCGCCTCGACCTGCACGCCATCGAAACCTTCTTCGATAGCAGCACGCAGAATCGCGAGCATGGCGCCTTCAAGCAGGGCGAGCCGCCCGGCTTGGAGCGCTTCGGGAGCGGCGTGCATGGTGCACCCCTCAAGCAGCTTGCTTTGCGGGCGCCGCTGCGCGAACGAGACGCGGAGCCACCGCGAGTTTCCCGTCCGCCACGTAGATGCTCGAAGGGTGCAGGACGTACTCGCCAGGAGCGTAGAACAGCGCAGCGCCGTCCTTCGGGTCCTTGTCGAGAATGACTTCCACTTTCGTGGGGTACGGGTCCGGCTGGCCCGCACGGTTGAACAGATGCAGCCAAACCCACTGAAAATGCATGTCGTAGGCTTTGCCGGTAGCCTTCGAGTTGCCGCTCATGTGGCGAACGGTGGGATCGGTGACGGTAACTTTGATCATGGTGGCTCCTATGGAATGCAAACACCTTGTTTGCACGCCGGAGCCTAAGATGCATTCACTCTGTTTGCAACAATTTTGTACCTTGCACACAGATTGTGTGCATGCAAACAACATGTAGGATTCACTGATATGCAAAACACCATGAACCTGCTAGATGCGGCGCTTTCGCAGCAACCCGCGCCCTACTGGCACGAACGGCTCAAGCTATCCCGCAACGCGCTGCATACCGCAAAGACCCGAGGCCACTTGAGCCCAGCAATCGCCGGCGCTTTGGCAGAAGAGCTCGGCGAGGACGCCCGGGACTGGATCGTGGTCGCGGCGCTGGAATCCGAACGTGACAGTGCATGCAAAACGCGCATGATCAAGCGCATTGCCTCCGTCACAAAACGGTAATTTGTAGATGACCTCCTGCTTTCGGCATGTCGCACTCATAGGTAAATACCAGGCCTCCGGCGCCCGGGCGCAGTGCGGCGCGCTGGACAACGTCATGGAAAGCATCGGCGTCTTCCTGGAATCGCAAGGCTGCGAGGTTTTCGTCGAGCAATCGCATGCCGACGACGTCGAGACGAGCCGCTACGCGGCGCTCACGGTCGAGGAGATCGGCCAACGATGCGATCTGGGCCTGGTGGTCGGCGGCGATGGCACCATGCTCGGCATCGGGCGCCAGCTTGCGCCGTACGGCGTACCGCTGATCGGCATCAATCGCGGCCGGCTCGGCTTCATCACCGATATTTCGCTGGACAACTACCAGGCGACCTTGATTCCGATGCTGGCCGGGGAGTACGAGGAAGACCATCGCAGCCTCATGCATGCGCAGGTGATGCGCGACGGCGCTTCGGTGTTCGACGCACTCGCCATGAACGACGTGGTCGTCAATCGCGGCGCGACCTCGGGCATGGTGGAGTTGCGGGTCTCGGTGGGCCGCCACTTCGTGGCCAATCAGCGAGCCGACGGGTTGATCATCGCCTCCCCCACGGGTTCGACGGCCTACGCGTTGTCCGCGGGCGGTCCGTTGCTGCACCCTGCGGTTCCCGGCTGGGTGCTGGTGCCGATCGCGCCGCACACGCTGTCGAACCGTCCGATCCTGCTGCCGGACGCGGACGAGGTCTCGATCGAGCTGGTCGGCGGGCGCGATGCGAGCGCCAATTTCGACATGCAGTCGCTGGCGTCGCTGGCCATCGGCGATTGCGTGGTCGTGCGGCGTTCCGAGAGCCGTGCCCGCTTTCTGCATCCGAAGGGCTGGAGCTACTTCGACACGCTGCGCAAGAAACTGCATTGGAACGAAGGAGGTTCCTGACGTGGCCCTGCGACGCATCGCCTTGCGCGACTTCGTGATCGTGCGCGCACTCGAACTCGATCTCTCTGCCGGCTTCACGGTCCTGACCGGCGAGACCGGCGCGGGCAAGTCGATATTGATCGATGCGCTTCAGCTGGCCCTCGGCAACCGGGCCGACGCCGGTGCCGTGCGCGAAGGCGCCGAGCGCCTCGACGTCAGTGCCGAGTTCGATGCCGATCCCCAACTCGCCACCTGGCTGGACGAAGGCGGCTTCGAGGCCACCGACGCGCTGCTGCTGCGCCGCACGGTCGATCTGCAGGGCCGCAGCCGCGGCTGGATCAATGGCAGCCCGGCCACCGCCACGCAACTGCGCGAACTGGGCGACCGGCTGCTCGACATCCACGGCCAGCACGCATGGCAGAGCCTGACGCGGCCCGAGTCGGTGCGTGGCCTGCTGGATGCGTACGCGGGCGTCGACACCACGGCCCTCGAGGGCGCCTGGCAAGGCTGGCGGCAATCGATCTCGGCGCTCGAAGCCGCACGTTCGGCGCAGGACTCGCTGCAACGCGAGCGCGAACGACTCCAGTGGCAGGTGGCCGAGGTGATGAAGCTGGCGCCGGGCGATGGCGAATGGGACGAACTCTCGGCCAGCCACACCCGCATCTCCAACGCGCAAGCGCTCATCGATGCCGCCGAAGGCGCGTGCGCGGCGCTGGAGGACGAAGACGGCGGCGCGCTCGTCGCACTGAGCCGGGCCGTCACGCTGCTGCACAACTGCGAGCACATCGAGCCGGAATTCAAAGCGCTGGGCGAAGTCCTGGCATCGAGCGTGGCCCAGGCTTCGGATGCCGCGCACTCGCTGCACGGCTACCTGCGTCAGGCCGACACCGACCCCGAGCGCCTGGCCGAACTGGACGAACGGATGGGTCTCTGGATGTCGCTGGCCCGACGCTACAGACGGCCTCCCGCCGAGCTGCCCGCGCTGCTCGTCGGCTGGCAAGCCGAGCTGCAGGCCCTGGATGCGCAAAGCGACCTCGACGCGCTGGAAAGCGCCGAGCGGGCTTCGCAGCAGCGCTACATGAAGGAAGCGAAGGCCGTCGCCAAGGCCCGCAAGCAGGCAGCGCCGCGGCTGGCGCAGGCCGTCACGCAGGCCATGCAGGGACTCGGCATGCAGGGCGGCCGTTTCGAAGTGGCGCTGCAGCCGCTGGCCGAACCCGGCCGTGCCGGGCTCGAAGACATCGGCTTCCTGGTGGCCGGGCACACCGGCACCACGCCGCGCCCCATCGGCAAGGTCGCGTCGGGCGGCGAGCTCTCGCGCATCGCACTGGCGATTGCCGTCACGACCAGCGAGCTCGGCGCCGCGCAGACACTGATCTTCGACGAGGTCGATGCCGGTGTCGGCGGCGCGGTCGCCGACACCGTCGGCCGCCTCATGAAGCAGCTGGGCCGCGACCGGCAGGTGCTGGCCGTCACGCACCTCCCGCAGGTTGCGGCCTGTGCCGACCATCATCTGGTGGTCGCCAAGCGCCAGACGACGGTCGAGGGCGAGAACGGTCTTCGCACCGAAAGCGGCGTCGCCGTGCTCGACGACGACAGCCGGACACGCGAGATCGCCCGCATGCTGGGCGGCGAGCGCGTCTCGCAGACTTCGCTGGCGCATGCGCGCGAAATGCTGGGCAAGAAGTCGCCGGAGACTTCGTCGTGAACCTCGAACTGGTACTGATCACCGGTATGTCCGGCTCGGGCAAGTCCGTGGCGTTGCATGCACTCGAAGATGCCGGCTACTACTGCGTCGACAATCTGCCGCCTGAATTGCTGGCGCCCTTCGTTGCATTGCAGCGACAGCAACAGGCGGCCCGCGTCGCGATCGCAATGGATGTGCGCAGCGGCGTTTCGCTGCCCCTCGTTCCGCAGCAACTGGAGGGCCTTCGCCAGGAGGGCGTTTCGCTGCGATCGCTGTTCCTGGATTCGACCACCGATGCACTGGTTCGCCGCTACTCGGAAACGCGCCGACGCCATCCTCTCTCGCGCCAGGAAGGCCGCACCGACGCGCCGGAGCAGCAGCGCGTGCTGATGCAGGCCATCGAGCTCGAACGTGAATTGCTGGCCGAGCTGCGCGACGGCGCCGACGTGATCGACACCAGCATCATCCGGCCCGCGCAGCTGCAGAGCTACGTCAAGGCGCTGATCTCGGCGCCCGAGAGCGCGCTGACGCTGGTGTTCGAATCCTTCGCGTTCAAGCGTGGCGTGCCGCTCGATGCCGACTATGTGTTCGACGTGCGCATGCTTCCCAATCCGCACTACGTGCCCGCATTGCGGGCGCTGACCGGCCGCGACACCGCGGTGATCGACTGGCTGCGCGAGCACGACGACGTCGCGCGCATGTACGGTGACATCGAACAGTTTCTCGGCCGCTGGCTCGATGCCCTGGCGCGCGACCATCGCAGCTACGTCACCGTGGCCATCGGCTGCACCGGCGGCCAGCATCGCTCGGTCTTCCTGGTCGAACAGCTGGCGCGCGGCTTCGGCGCGCGCTGGGCCGCACTCAAGCGGCACCGGGAACTCGACGGCGTCTAGCTGCCGGCCGCCAGCAGTTTGCGCACCGGCGCAGGCAGGCCGAGCGCGGACCATTCGTCGGCGCTGAACCATCCGCCGACGGCAGCGAGCGACGGCCTGTCGCGGCATTCGACCGACACCGGGTGCAGATGGAGGTCCTTGTGGGTGAGCACGTGCACGAAGGCGGCGCCGTCATGCGCGCCCGGGCGATCCGCCGGCGGCAGTTCGGCCAGCAGCAGGCTCCTGCTTTCGAAGACCGGCAAGCAGTAGAGCCCCGCCCAGATGCCGCGCGGCGGACGCTTCTCCAGCCACACGTGGCCCTGCGCATCGCGCGCCTGCAGCACCCAGAGAGATTGCGCGCTGCGCCGCAGCTTGCGCGTCTTCACGGGGTATTTCTCGGGCGCGCCCTCGCGCTGCGCCGCGCAGAGATCGTTGGCCGGGCAAATCATGCAGCTGGGCCTGCGTGGCAGACACACGGTGGCGCCGAGGTCCATCAAGCCCTGGGTGTAACGCGCGATCGCAGAGCGTTGCGTCGCCGGCGGCAGCAGCGCCGCTGCAGCGCTCCACAGGACGCGCTCCTGGGCCGCGGACGAGAGATCGCCCGCGAAACCCAGCACCCGCGTGAGCACCCGCTTGACGTTGCCGTCGAGGATCGCGACCCGCTCGCCAAAACAGAATGCGGCGATCGCCGCGGCCGTGGAACGGCCGATGCCGGGCAGCGTCTGCAGTTCCTCTGCCGTGCGCGGAAAGCTGCCGCCGAAACGCGCCACCACCTCCTGCGCGCAGCGATGCATGTTGCGTGCGCGGCTGTAGTAGCCCAGCCCGCTCCAGAGGCCGAACACCTCGTCCTCGCTGCCCGCCGCGAGCGCTCGCACGTCCGGGAAGCGCTCGAGGAATCGCGCGAAGTAGCCCAGCACGGTCGACACCTGCGTCTGCTGGAGCATGACCTCCGACAGCCAGACGCGGTAGGGATCCTGCGTGTTCTGCCACGGGAGTTCGCTGCGTCCATGGCTGTGCTGCCAAGCGACGACGCGTTCGGCGAAGGCCGGCGCGAGCCCCGCCGCGACCGACAGCAGCGCGTCAAGCGGCACTGAGTTCGCTGGGTTCCGCGGCTGCGTTGGGCGCTTCGTTGCTCGCCAGCAGCGAGGTCAGTTCGCCCAGCCGGCGGTGAAGCTCCACCAGGCCGCTTTCCTGCGCGGCCAGTTCGATGAGCCGCTCTTCGAGATTGCCCGCCGCGCCCTGGATGCGCTCGACCGCCTCGATGCGCTTGGTGAAGTTGCGGCGGCGCTCCTTGAGTTGGGCGTCGAGCTGGGCGCCCGCGCCCTTGCTCCAGCGCTCGACCTCGGTCATGGCCGCTTCGTTGACCACGCGCAACCGGCTCGCCAGCGCACGCACCAGCTTGTCGCAGAAATCATGCTGCGCCAGCTTGAGCAGGTTGCCGACGCCCAGGTAGTGCACATGGCTGTGCTCGATCTGGCCCAGTTGCTGCTCGAAACTCGTCAGGTCCGGCTCGGCCGGCGCCTGCAGCGTGAAGCCGTGCTCGGCATTGAGCTGGCGGAACGTGGCGTGCAGCATGGACTGGATCTCGGCCGTGGTCGCCTGCACCTCGCGCAGGTTGTTGCGCAGCGAATCGAAGGTCTCGCCATAGACCTTGCGCACGTTGAGTTTGATGCCAGGTCGCTTGAGCGCTGCCGCCAGCCGGCCCATGTCGGCCTTGAGCGCGGTGCTGCCGAGCACGGCATACACCTCGCGCAGCAGCTTGCCCTGCACCGAGCGCAAGGCCAGGATGCGGGTGTTGCTGCCCTCGAACTCCGCCTGTTCCTGCTCGATGCGGGCCCGCATGTGGCGGATGACCGAGACATTCTTGCCGCGCAGCCCCTGGAGCTCCAGCGCCTGTTCGGAGAGGTCGCGCTGGCGCACGTTGAGAATGCGCGCGGCTTCGGTCTGCAAAGCGGTGATCCCGCCATCCACCGCCAGCCGCAGCATCCGCTCGCGCTTGCCGAGCAGGCCCTGGCCGAGCACCGCTTCCAGCGCGGGAAGGCGGCTTGCCTGCAACAGCGGCACGTCGCGCCGGATCTTGGCCTGCAAGCCCTTCTGGGCGGACACTGGCAGCACCTGCGACAGCGGGACGCCCAGCGTGTCGGCGGCGCCCTGGCGCTGCCGCTGGATCTGCAGTTCGATCTGCGCGGGCGCGCTGAGCGTGTCCCACATGGTGTCGATTTTGTTGAGCACCACGATGCGGGTTTCAGCCGTGGCGTCGGCCTCGGTGACCAGGTGTTCGCGCCAGATGGCGAGATCGGACCGCGTCACGCCGGTGTCGGCGCCCAGGATGAAGACGACCGCGTGCGCCTGCGGAATCAGGCTCACGGTCAGTTCGGGCTCGGCGCCGATCGCGTTCAGGCCCGGGGTGTCCAGGATCACCAGGCCTTGTTCCAGGAGCGGGTGCGGCATGTTGAGCAGCGCATGCCGCCAGCGTGGAATCTCGACGCGGCCTTCGGCATCGGGCACCGGGCTTTCGCCCGGCTCGTCGTCGCTCCAGAATCCGAGGGCGCGGGCCTCCGCAAGCGGCACCCAGCGAACCTCGGCCACCTTGCTCATGATCTGCGAAAGCTCCTCGGCGTTCTCTACGTCGATCGGCAGCTCGGTCCAGCGCTCCGGCTCGTCGCGCCAGTGCGCGAGCGAATGCGGCTCGAGCCGCGTTTCGATGGGCAGCAGGCGAAGACAGGGAAGATAGGCCGCGTCATAGCCCAGTTCGGTCGGGCACATGGTCGTGCGGCCCGCGCTGGCCGGCATGATGCGGCGGCCGTAGGCAGCGAAGAAGATGGCGTTGATCAGCTCGGACTTGCCGCGCGAGAACTCCGCGACGAAGGCGACCATGACCTTGCTGCTGCGCATCTGCGATTCGAGGTCGCGCAGCCGTTCGGCAACGGCCTGGTTTAGCAGTTCGTTTTCGTTCAGCCAGCGGGCGAGCCATTTGAGGCGATGCGCGAAATTGCGCCGCCAGGCGCCGTGCTGGTCGAATTGCTGATTGAAGGATCGTGCCAAGGGGAGTGTTGCGGGTGACTTACAAAATATAGCATCGGCATGCTGCTCCCAAGCGATCCTCCTTCACGCTTTCAGGACTTTTGACAGCTTGGGCAGAAATAAGTGGAGCGCTGCCCCTGGCGTATCTGCCGGATCGGCGTCGCGCACACGCGGCAGGGCTCCCCGGCCCGCCCGTAGACCGTGGCCTCCAGCTGGAAGTATCCGCTTTGTCCGTCGACGTTCGAGAAGTCGCGCAGCGTGCTGCCGCCGCGCTCGACGGCGCGGGCCAGGACGTCGCGCACGGCCGCATGCAGGCGCGCGGCCCGCGGCCGGCTGATGCGCGACGCCGACATGGTGGGCCGGATGCCCGCCAGAAAAAGCGCCTCCGAGGCATAGATGTTGCCCACCCCGACGACGACGACGCCTGCCAGCAGCACCTGCTTGATCGGCGCCCGCCGGCGCCGCAGGCCCGCATGAAAGGCATCGAAGGCGAAGGCATCGCCGAGCGGTTCCATGCCGAGGCCGCCCAGCAGTTTGACCGCTAGCGGAGCCGCCTCGTCCTCGGCATAGACCACCGCACCGAAGCGGCGGGGATCGTTCAGGCGCAGGGTGCCGCGGCTGGTCACCAGATCGAAGTGGTCGTGTGTACCCGCCTCGGGCAGCGCGGCGTCGAAGCGCAAGCTGCCCGACATGCCCAGATGCAGCAGCAACACGCCGACATCGAGATCGACCAGGAGGTATTTGCCGCGCCGGCGCACGGCCCGCACGGTGCGTCCGACCAGCGCGTCGGGCTCGATGGCCAGCGCCCAGCGCAGCGGCTTGCCCACGCGCACCGCATCGATGCGGCCGCCCGCAATGCGCTCGGCAAAACCGAGTCGGGTCACTTCAACTTCCGGGAGTTCTGGCATGGGGCGAAGGCTGACATGAAAACGCGCCAGGCCGAAGCCCCCGCGCAGTGGTCATGCAAAAGGCTTGGATTATTATGGTTCGATGACCCTATCGCCCCGCCGATCCCGCCTCGCGGCGGCCGCGTTTTCTGCCCTGATCGCGATCGCAGCGCAAGCTCAGACCGATCCGCCGCCACCTGCGGCGCCGACCAGTCCCGCGCCGCTCATCGGGCCCGCGCCCCCGCCTGGTGCGCCTGCGGTTGCCCCTCAAAGCAACGACGACAAGACGCCCGCACAGCCTTCGGCCATGACGGCCGAGATGTTTTACGAAGTTCTCGTCGGCGAGTTGACGGCGCGTTCGGGCGAACCGGGCGATGGCTTCGCGCTGCTGCTCGACGCGGCGCGCAAGGCGCGCGACGGCAAGCTCTTCCAGCGCGCGGTCGAGGTCGCGCTGCAAGCGCGCTCGGGCGATGCCGCCCTGACCGCGGTGCGCGCCTGGAAGGAGGCCATTCCCCAATCGCGCGAAGCACGGCGCTTCGAGCTGCAGATTCTGATCGCGTTGAATCGCATCGGCGAAACGACCGAGCTGCTGCGCGCGGAAGTGGCCGCCACGCCGGAGGTGGAACGCCCCTTCCTGATGGCACTGATCGCACGCAACTATGGACGCGCCACCGACAAGAAGCTCGCGGCCTCGGTCGTCGAGCAGGCGCTGTCCGACGATCTCAAGAAGCCTGGGACCGGTGGCGCGGCATGGGCAGCGGTCGGCCGGCTTCGCCTGGCGGCGGGTGATTCCTCGGGCGCGCTCGAAGCAGCCCGGCAAGGCCAGGAGATGGACCCCTCCTCGGAAGGCCCGGCCTTGCTGGCGCTCGAGCTGATCGATCCCGCGCAACCGCTGGCCGAGCCCATCGTGAAGCGCTATCTGGCCAGCCCGAAGGCGCTGCCCGAAATGAGCATGGCCTACGCGCGCGTCCTGGTCGAGGGACACCGCTATGCCGACGCCAGCGAGACGCTTTCCGCGCTCACCACGAGCCACCCCGAACTGGCCGAACCGTGGCTGCTGCTCGGCAGCCTGCAAGGCCAGGCCCGCCAGGACGCGGCCGCCGAGGCCTCGCTCAAGCGCTACCTGTCGCTCGCCAGCACGCAGCGCGACCCCGAGGCGCGCGACCGCGGCCAGACACAGGCCTATCTGCTGCTGTCCCAGCTGGCCGAGCGGCGCAAGGATTTCACGGCCGCCGACAGCTGGCTCGCGCGCATCGACAACCCGGAGGATCTGTTCGCTGCGCAGGCGCGCCGAGCGGCGCTGCTGGCGCGTCAGGGCAAGATGCCGCAAGCGCGCGAACTTGTTCGAAGCCTCCCCGAACGCACCCCGGACGAGAAGAAGCTGAAATTCCAGGCCGAGGTGCAGCTGCTGCGCGACGCCAAGCAGTACCAGGCCGCCTACGACATGCTGGTCCAGGCCGAGCTCGCCACGCCCAACGATCCGGACCTGATCTACGACCAGGCGATGATGGCCGAGAAGCTGAACCGCCTCGACGAAATGGAGCGCCTGCTGCGCCGCCTGATCGAACTCAAGCCGGACAACCAGAACGCCTACAACGCGCTCGGCTATTCCTTCGCCGATCGCAAGGTGCGTCTGGACGAAGCGCGCACGTTGATCCAGAAGGCGGTGCAGCTGGCGCCCGAGGATCCGTTCATTGCCGACAGCCTCGGCTGGGTCGAATTCCGGCTCGGCAACATGCCCGAAGCCACGCGCATCCTGGAGACCGCCTACAAGAGCCGGCCCGATCCCGAGATCGGCGCGCACCTGGGCGAAGTCCTGTGGACCGCGGGCGAGCGCGAGCGCGCGATTTCCATCTGGAAGGAAGCATCCCTGGCGGATGCCAACAACGAGACGTTGCAGGAAACGCTCAAGCGCCTGCGCGTGAAGCCTTGAGCCTGCCGGCCACCACCGACCTGTCGCGACGCGGTGCCGCGCTGCTCCTGGGTGGGTTCGTGCTCGCCGCGATCTCCGGCTGTGCCGGTCCTGCAGCCCTGCGCAAGGCCGGCATCAGCGCTGAGGAGGCATGGAGCGGCAGGCTCTCGCTGCGCGTCGACAGCGAGCCTGCGCAGACCTTCTCCGCGTCTTTCGACCTGCGCGGCGGTCCGCAAGCCGGCGAACTCACACTCACCAACCCGATCGGCAGCACCTTGGCCCGGCTCCACTGGGCCCCGGGCGAGGCGCTGCTCGAGAACGGCAGCCAGACGCGGCGTTTCGATTCAGTCGATGCATTGAGCGCGGCCGCAACCGGCGCGGCGATCCCCGTGGGCGCGCTCTTCGCCTGGCTCGCGGGCCGAAACGAAACGGTGCCCGGCTGGCGTCCGGATCTGTCGCAGGTGTCGGCCGGGCGCCTTCAGGCCACCCGCGAGTCGCCGCAGCCCCGGGCCGACCTGCGCATCGTGTTCGAGCGCGCATGAACGCGCTCTACGATCTTCCCGCGCCGGCCAAGCTCAATCTCTTTCTGCACATCACCGGCCGGCGTGCCGACGGCTACCACCTGCTGCAGTCGGTGTTCATGCTGATCGACTGGTGCGACACGCTGCACGTCGAACGACGCAGCGACGGCCTGATCACCCGCGAAGACCTGACGACACCGCTGCCCGCCGACGATCTGATCCTGCGCGCGGCGCGGGCGCTGCAGTCGGCTTCGCAAACGGCAGCAGGCGCACACATCGGCATCGCCAAGCAAGTTCCGGCACAGGCGGGGATGGGCGGCGGCTCGTCGGATGCGGCCACCTGCCTTCTCGCCCTGAATCATCTGTGGGGCCTGCATCTGCCGCTATGGAAGCTGGAGCAGATCGGCCTCGCCCTGGGCGCCGACGTGCCTTTCTTCCTGCGCGGACGCAACGCGTGGGTCGAAGGAATCGGCGAAGAAATCACGCCGATCGCCTTGCCGCCAGGACGCTTCGCCGTGGTCAAGCCGGCCGTCGGTCTCGACACGCGTCTCATTTTTGCAGCGCCTGACCTCCAGCGCGCCACACCCGCTGCTATAATCTCGGGCTTTGCTGCACACAGCGGAGCCGAAGCATCCTTTGGCTTTGATTTCGGTCATAACGACCTGCAGCCGGTTGCGCAACGGCTTTGCCCGGCAGTCACCGAAGCCATCGAATGGCTCGGTCACCAGGGGCTCGAGGCCCGCATGACCGGTTCAGGAAGTTCGGTGTTCGCAGCGATGCCGCATGACACGAACCTGGTCGAAGCGCCCTCGGGCTGGCAGGTTCGCAAGTGCAGCAACTTGGCCGTTCATCCCCTGGTGGGCTGGGCGGTCTAGACAATCAGGTCGCTTTTTTGCGATCTGGTGCGACATATATCGGTTGACGACGCAAGTCGTCGACCCGTGTAGGGGAGTCGCCAAGCTGGTTAAGGCACTGGATTTTGATTCCAGCATGCAAAGGTTCGAATCCTTTCTCCCCTGCCAAATCTTCATTCGTGAGAATATTGGCGGCTCCTTCAAGAGCCATTTCGCATTGCCGGATGCATTTTGCCGGGACGCTCATGCAGGCTCACCACCCTGATTTCATGGTTTTCACCGGCAACGCCAATCCAGGCCTTGCCGCAGAAATAGCGCAGCATCTGGGCACGTCGCTGGGCGCAGCCCGCGTCGGCCGCTTCTCCGACGGCGAAGTCACCGTCGAGATCAACCAGAACGTGCGGGCACGCGACGTGTTCGTGGTCCAGTCGACCTGCGCGCCGACCAACGAAAACCTGATGGAACTGCTCATCATGGTCGACGCGCTCAAGCGCGCTTCGGCCGAGCGCATCAGTGCCGTCATTCCCTATTACGGCTACGCCCGCCAGGACCGCCGTCCGCGCTCGAGCCGGGTCCCGATCTCGGCCAAGGTGGTGGCCAACCTGCTCGAAACGGTGGGCGTGGCCCGCGTGCTGACCATGGACCTGCACGCCGACCAGATCCAGGGCTTCTTCGACATCCCGGTCGACAACATCTATGCCTCGCCGGTCCTGCTCGGCGACCTGCGCCAGAAAAACTACGAAGACCTGATCGTGGTCTCGCCCGACGTCGGCGGCGTGGTCCGCGCGCGCGCGCTGGCCAAGCAATTGAACTGCGACCTCGCGATCATCGACAAGCGCCGTCCGCGCGCCAACGTGAGCGAAGTCATGCACGTGATCGGCGAGATCGACGGCCGCAACTGCGTGATCATGGACGACATGATCGACACCGCCGGCACGCTGGTCAAAGCCGCCGAAGTCCTCAAGGAGCGCGGCGCCAAGAAGGTGTACGCCTACTGCACGCACCCGATCTTCTCGGGTCCCGCCATCGAGCGCATCGCCCAGGGTTCGGCGCTCGACGAGGTGGTCGTCACCAACACCATTCCCCTCACCGATGGCGCGGGGGCTTGCACCAAGATTCGCCAACTCTCCGTGGCGCCGCTGATCGCCGAAACGATCCAGCGCATCGCCAAGGGAGAGTCGGTCATGAGTTTGTTCTCGGATCAGGAAACCCTGTTCTGAGCAAAGAGCCGGGCTCTGTTCGCAGGGCCCATGTCGAAACCGGAGTCGCACTGGTCGCGGTCGACTTCCACAGGAGCAGTTATGAAATTCGTCGCTTTTGAGCGCGCAAAGCAGGGCACGGGTGCGAGCCGCCGTCTCCGCATCTCGGGCAAGACGCCCGGTATCGTCTACGGTGGCGAAGGCCAGCCCCAGCTGATCGAGCTCGATCACAACGCGCTGTGGCACGCCCTCAAGAAGGAAGCCTTCCACTCGTCGATCCTCGAAATGGAACTCGCCGGCGCCACCAGCAAGGTGCTGCTGCGCGACGTGCAATACCACCCCTTCCGCCAGCTCGTGCAGCACATCGACTTCCAGCGCGTCGATGCCCGCACCCGCATGACCGTCAAGGTGCCGCTGCACTACAAGGGCGAGGAAGAATCGTCGGCCGTCAAGCTCGACCACAACCTCGTGAACCACGTGATGACCGAACTCGAGGTGAGCTGCCTGCCGGCCGACCTGCCCGAGTTCATCGAGGTCGACCTGTCCGGCCTCACCAAGAACGCGACGCTGCACGTCAACGACGTCAAGCTGCCCCGCGGCGTGAAGTTCGTGAGCCACGGCAAGAACAACCCGGTGCTGGTCTCGGCCGTGCCGCCGCTGGTCGCCGAAGAAGCCGATGCCCCTGCCGAAGGCGCCGCAGCACCCGAAGCCGCTGCCGCACCGGCTGCCGGCAAGGCCGCAGCAGGCAAGGCCGCCGCTCCGGCTGCCAAGACCCCCGCTGCAAAGGCACCCGCCGCGAAGAAGTAATTCGCCAAGACCCAGCTCAGTCTCTGCCAAACGGCCCGCCCACGCGGGCCGTTCCTTCGTGAGGGCCGCCGCGCCCGCCCTGCGGAAGCGGCCGGCCCGCCCCCGGCAGGGGGGGTTGGCGGCTACACGAAGTGAGCAAGCCTGGGGGCGAGCAACAATATGATCAAGCTGTTCGTCGGCCTCGGTAATCCCGGCCCGGAATACGAAGCCACCCGGCACAACGCCGGCTTCTGGTGGGTCGATGCGCTCGCGCGCGATCTGAAGCTCGTGCTGCAACCCGAGCGCGGCTATCACGGCTTCGTCGCACGGGGCCAGGTCGGCGGCCAAACCGTGTGGCTGCTCGAACCGCAGACCTTCATGAACCTCTCCGGCAAGTCGGTCGCCGCATTGGCCCGCTTCTACAAGATCGAGCCGCAGGAGATCCTCGTCATCCACGACGAACTCGACGTGGTGCCCGGTGAGGCCAAGCTGAAGCTCGGCGGCAGCCACGCCGGCCACAACGGCCTGCGCGACATCCATGCGCAACTCGGCACCGGCGACTACTGGCGGCTGCGTCTCGGCATCGGCCATCCGGGCGTGAAATCCGAAGTCATCCACTGGGTGCTCAAGAAGCCCTTGAAGGAACAACGCGAAGCGATCGAGAATGCGATCGCCCGCACGCTGCATGCCGTGCCCGCGCTGGTGGCCGGCGAGATGGACAAGGCGACGATGCTCATCCACACGAGCAAGCCGCCGCGCCCCAAACCGCCGCGGCGCGAGCCCGGCGAAGGCGGGGCACCCGCTGCGGGTTAGCGCAAGCAGAGAAGAGAGAAGAATGGAAAGGGAGAAAAAATGAATCTGTCACACACCCGGATCGCCTTGCGGATCGCCATCCTCCTGATGGCGCCCGGCGTTCACTGCGCGGCGCACGCAGCCGACGGCGGCACCGGCACATGGCGCTGCGGCAATACCTACACCGACCAGCCCTGCAAGAACGGCAAGGTCGTCGGTCTCGACGATGCACGCGATGCGGCGCAAAAGCGCGCAGCCGATGGCACGACACGGGAAGCCCGGAGCGCGGCCGACCGGCTGGAGCGCGACCGCCTGCGACAGGAGTCCGAGCAGGCAAAGCGGCAGCCGGTCCTGATCGAGGACAGACCTGATGCCAAGCCGCGACAAGAGAGCCGCACCGGCGCCCGGAAAAGCAGGAAGGGCCAGAGCGGCGCCGACTATTTCAGCGTGCGCGCCCCGGCGTCGACAGCAAAGAAGAAGACGGCCAAAGCCGCCGGCAGGAAGAGCGCACCCCAAGGCTAGGCAGCGGGCGCAGCAGCTGGCGGCTCCTCGCCGGCGCTGCCCGTTTGTGCGGCCTTGGCCGCCTTGGCCATCGCGAGCCGCTCGAACTTCTGCCACAGGGTCTCGCGCGTCTCGACATACGCCGGGTGGGTCGGAATGCACGCGACCGGGCAGACCTGCACGCACTGCGGCTCATCGAAGTGGCCGACGCATTCGGTGCATTTGTGCGGATCGATCTCGTAGATCTCCGCACCCATGTAGATCGCGTCATTGGGGCACTCGGGCTCGCACACATCGCAGTTGATGCACTCGTCGGTGATCATGAGGGCCATGCCCGGATTATGAAGGGCCGGGCACAGTCATTGCGTCTGTCGGGTTATGCTGCGCCCCGGCCCATGAATCTCTTTCTCTTCAAGCGCTTCGTGACGCTGATCGCCACCCTGATCGGCGCTTCGATCATCGTGTTCCTCGTGCTCGAGATCCTGCCCGGCAATGCGGCGCAGATACTCATGGGGCCGGACGCATCGCCCGATGCGGTGGCCGCGCTGGCCGTCAAGCTCGGGCTCGACCAGCCGGCCTGGACCCGCTACTGGCACTGGATCGGCGGCCTCCTCACCGGCAATCTCGGCGACAGCTACGCCTACAGCTCGCCGGTGCTCGACCTCATCCTCGAACGCCTCGCACTGACCGTGCCGCTCGCGCTGCTCGCGATGGTCTTCACCACCGTGCTCGCGCTGCTGGTCGGCGTGACCGCCGCGGCGCGCCACAACAAGCTCGGCGACGTCGGCCTGATGGGCCTGACGCAGATCGGCATCGCAATCCCGAATTTCTGGTTCGCGATCCTGCTGATCCTGGTCTTTTCGGTGCAGCTCCAGTGGTTCTCGGCCGGTGGCTTCGACGGCTGGGGCGACGGCATCTTCGCGGGGCTGAAGGCGCTGCTGCTGCCCGCGCTGTCGCTCGCCGTGGTGCAGGCCGCGATCCTTGCGCGCTTCACGCGCTCGGCGGTGCTCGAAGTGATGCGCGAGGACTTCGTGCGCACCGCGCGCGCCAAGGGCGTCTCGCAGCGCGCCGTGCTCTGGCGCCACGTGCTGCGCAACGCGCTGATCCCGGTGATCACCGTGATGGGCATGCAGTTCTCGGAGCTGCTCGCGGGCACCATCGTGGTGGAGAACGTGTTCTACCTGCCCGGCCTCGGCCGGCTGATCTTCCAGGCCATCAGCAACCGCGACCTGATCGTGGTGCGCAACTGCGTGATGCTGCTGGCCGCGATGGTTGTCATCGTCAACTTTGTCGTCGATGTGCTGTACGCCGTCATCGACCCCCGCATCAAAGCCAGCGACATATGAGCGCCCTTCCCACCACGGTGCCGAGCGCAGCCGCCTTCAAGGTCCCGGGCTTCTGGCGCCGCGCGCTGCACCACCGCAGCTTCACGATCGGCGCCGTGCTCACGCTGGCGCTGTTGCTGGCAGCCGGCATCTCGCTGGTCTGGACGCCCTGGTCGCCCTACGAGATGGACATGGCCCACAAGCTGCTGCGGCCCAACGGCGCGCACTGGCTCGGCACCGACACCTATGGACGCGACGTCGCCTCGCTGCTCCTGGTCGGCGCACGCGCGTCGATCCTGGTCGGCGTGATCGCGGTCGGCATCGGCCTCACGGTCGGCACGGCCCTCGGCCTGCTCGCCGCCGCGCGGCGCGGCTGGGTCGAGGAAGCCATCATGCGCTTCGCCGATTTCTCGATGGCCTTTCCGGCGATCCTGTCGGCCATCATGCTGACGGCGGTGTTCGGCGCCGGCATCGTCAACGCGATCATCGCGATCGGCATCTACAACATCCCGACCTTCGCGCGCATCACGCGCGCATCGGCCAACGCGATCTGGTCGCGCGAGTACATCGCGGCCGCGCGTGCCTGCGGCAAGGGCCCGTTCGCGATCACGATGCAGCACGTGCTGCCCAACATCTCGGCGGTACTGATCGTGCAGATCACGATCCGCTTCGCGATCGCGATCCTGGCCGAGGCCGCGCTCTCCTACCTCGGCCTCGGCACGCAGCCGCCGCAGCCCTCCTGGGGCCGCATGCTCGCCGAGGCGCAGACCATGATGTTCCAGGCGCCGCTGCTCGCGGTGTTTCCCGGACTCGCCATTGCGCTCGCGGTGCTGGGCCTCAACCTCCTGGGCGATGGCTTGCGCGACCTGCTGGACCCGCGCCTCGCACGCGCCCGCTGAACCCCGACATGCCTCTTCTCGAAGTCACCGACCTCCATGTCCAGCTGCAGACGCAGCGCGGACCGGCCGAAGCCGTGCGCGGCATCGGCTTCACGCTCGAACGCGGCGAGACGCTGGGCATCGTCGGCGAATCCGGCTGCGGCAAGTCGGTCACGGTGCAATCGCTCATGGGCCTGCTGCCGTCGACCGCCCGGGTGACGGGCAGCATCCGCTTCGACGGCACCGAGCTCGTGGGCCGCGACGAGCGCGCCATGTGCGAGATCCGCGGCAACCGCATCGGCATGATCTTCCAGGAGCCGATGACCGCGCTCAATCCGGTGCACACGATCGCGCGGCAAGTCGGCGAGCCGCTGCGGCTGCACCGCGGCCTGTCGGCGGCCGACGCGCGAAAGGAAGCGCTGGCGCTGCTCGAACGCGTGGGCATTCCCGATGCCGCGTCGCGCCTGGACGCCTATCCGCACCAGTTCTCGGGCGGCCAGCGCCAGCGCATCGGCATCGCCATGGCGCTGGCCTGCGGCCCCGACCTGCTGATTGCCGACGAGCCGACCACCGCGCTCGATGTCACGATCCAGAAGCAGATCCTCGAACTCATCCGCGGCCTGGTCGCCGAGCGCGGCATGGCGCTGATCCTGATCTCGCACGACCTCGGCGTGATCGCGCAGAGCGTCTCGAAGATGCTGGTGATGTACGGCGGCAGCGTGGTCGAGAGTGGCCCGACCGCGGCCGTGTTCGCCGAGCGCGCCCATCCCTACACGCAAGGCCTGTTCGCGGCCCGGCCCGCGCTCGGCGCGCCGCGCGGCGTGAAGCTCGCGACCATCCGCGGCAGCGTGCCCGAGCTGGTCGACCTGCCCGCCGGCTGCCCCTTCGCGGGCCGCTGCGGCTTCACCATCGACGCCTGCCATGCCACGCGGCCGCCGGCCACGCTGCTGCCGCACGATCACCAGGTGCGCTGCATCCGGCTCGATGAGATCACTGAAGGCGTCGAGGCATGACCGATCGCTTCGACCCTGATCCGACCTCCGTTCCCTTGCTCGAGGTCACCGACCTCGTGCGCCACTACACCCTGCCGCGCGAGCGCCTGTTCGGCCCACCGCCGACCGTCAAGGCGCTCAACGGCGTGAGCTTCAGCGTGCGCCCGGGCCAGAGCCTGGGCATCGTCGGCGAGTCGGGGTCGGGCAAGTCGACCATCGCGCGGCTGGTGATGGCGCTCGATGTGCCGACCTCCGGCCGCATCCGCCTGCTCGGCCGCGACCTGAACGCCTTGCCGAAGGACGAACTGCGCCAGGCGCGGCGCGACGTGCAGATGGTGTTCCAGGACCCCTACGGCTCGCTCGACCCGCGCCAGCGCGTGGCGCGTGTGGTCGCCGAGCCGCTCGAGGCGCTGGCCGAGACCAGCCGCGCCGAACAGCGCGAGCGCGCGGCCGAATCGCTGGCCGCGGTGGGCCTGCGCAGCAGCGACCTCGACAAGTACCCGCACGAATTCTCCGGTGGCCAGCGCCAGCGCATCGCGATCGCGCGCGCGCTCATCACGCGGCCGAAGCTGATCGTGGCCGACGAGCCCGTGAGCGCGCTCGACGTCTCGGTGCAGGCCCAGGTGCTGAACCTGATGCAGGACCTGCAGCAGCAGTTCGGCATCAGCTACCTCTTGATCAGCCACGACCTCGCGGTGGTGAACCACCTGTGCGACGAGGTCTGCGTGCTGCACCGCGGCCTGGTGGTCGAGCGCGGCGCGCCGCAGCGGCTCTTCGCGCATGCCGAGCATCCCTACACGCAGGCCCTGCTCGCGGCGGTGCCCCGCGCCGAGCCCCTGTCGGCGTGAACGCGGCGGACCGGTCCTCAGCAAATGCCCGGGGACGCATCCGACCCCGCATGATGTAACGTCCTGTTCCTACTCAAACACAGCCTTTCCCTGGAGCCCTGACCATGTTGAAACGCCGCACCCTTCTGACCACCGCCGCACTGGCCACCGTGCCGCTCGCACTGCCGCACGCCGCGCTCGCGCAGGGCCGCAAGGACTCGATCGTGATCGGGATGGCGCTCGAACCGCCGGGCCTGGACCCGACCGCAGGCGCGGCGTCCGCCATCGCCGAGATCGTGCAGTACAACATCCTCGAGACGCTGACCAAGATCAACGCGGACGGCAAGGTCACGCCGCTGCTGGCCGAGAGCTGGGAGGTCTCGCCCGACCTGCGCACCTACACCTTCAAGCTGCGACGCGGCGTCAAGTTCCAGAACGGCGAGCCCTTCAATGCGCAGACCGTGAAGTTCTCCTTCGACCGCGCCGGCGGCGACAAGAGCACCAACAAGGACAAGCGCACCTTCGCCAACATGAGCACCCAGGTGGTCGATGACAACACGGTGGTGGTCATCAACAAGGAGATCGATCCCGACCTGCTGTTCCTGCTGGGCCAGGCCACCGCGGTCATCGTCGAGCCGAAGAGCGCCGACGGCAATGCCACCAAGCCGATCGGCACCGGGCCCTACAAGCTCGACAGCTGGGCCAAGGGCTCCTCGCTGGTGCTCAGCCGGTGGGAGGGCTTTCGCAGCCCGGGCACGGCGAAGATCAACAAGGTCACCTTCCGCTTCATCTCCGACCCGGCCGCCCAGGCTGCCGCCGTGCTGGCCGGCGACGTCGATGCCTTCCCGCGCATCGCGACGCGCGTCGTGCCGCAGTTCAGGAACAACCCGCAGTTCCAGGTCATCCTCAGCGGCTCGCTGGCCAAGACCATCCTGGCCATCAACAACAAGCACAAGCCGCTGGACGACGTGCGCGTGCGGCGCGCCATCCTCGCGGCGATCGACCGCAAGGCGGTGATCGAAGGCGCGGTCGACGGCTTCGGCGTGCCGATCGGCAGCCACTACGTGCCCGGCGCGACCGGCTATGTGGACACCACCGGCATCAATCCGTTCAACATCGAGAAGGCCAAGCAACTGTTGGCCGAAGCCGGCGTGAAGACGCCGCTCGAGCTCACCATGACGCTGCCGCCGCCGCCCTACGCGCGCCAGGGCGGCGAGGTGATCGCGGCGGAGCTCGCCAAGATCGGCATCAACGTCAAGGTGCAGAACGTCGAGTGGGCGCAGTGGCTGAGCAACACCTACGGCGGCCCGCACAACTACGACCTCACGATCGTCTCGCACGTCGAGCCCTTCGACCTCGGCAACTACGCCAAGGCCGACTACTACTGGGGCTACCAGTCGAAGGCCTTCGACACGGTGTACGACAAGATCAAGACCACCGGCAACGCAGCCGAGCGGGCCAAGCTGCTCGGCGATGCGCAGAAGATCCTCGCGACCGATGCCGCCAACGGCTTCCTGTTCCAGCCCCAGTGGCCCACCGTCGCCAAGAAGAACGTCAAGGGCCTCTGGAAGGACATGCCGATCTTCGTCAACGACCTGGCGGCGTTGTCGTGGGCATGAGCGCCGCGCCGGGCCGCCCCAAGCAAGCTCGCTCCCGCCTGGCGGGAAGGCGCGGAGCGCCAAGGGTGCGCCAATGACCGGCGCTCTGTACGACCTGTCGGCGCAGGAACTCGTCGCCGCCTACCGCGAAGGCAAGCTCTCTCCGGTCGAGGTCACGCGCTCGGTGCTCGACCACGTCGAGCGCTGGGAGCCGCATCTGCGCGCCACCTGGCTGCTGCGGCCGGACGCCGCGCTCGAACAGGCGCGCGCCTCCGAAGCGCGCTGGCGCCGCGGCGAGCCGGCCGGCCCGCTCGACGGTGTGCCGACCACCATCAAGGAGAACATCGCGACCCGCGGCGATCCGATGCCCTCCGGCACGGCTGCCGTCGATCTGCGGCCCGCGGCCGCCGATGCACCGCCGGCCGCGCGGCTGAAGGAAGCCGGCGCGGTGATCGTGAGCAAGACCACCATGCCCGACTACGGCATGCTGTCGTCGGGCCTGTCGAGCTTCCACACGCTGGCGCGCAATCCCTGGGACCTGGCGAAGACGCCGGGCGGATCGAGCGCCGGTGCCGGCGCCGCGGCTGCGGCCGGCTATGGCCCGCTGCACATCGGCACCGACATCGGCGGATCGCTGCGGCTGCCGGCCGGCTGGTGCGGGATCTTCACGCTCAAGCCCAGCCTCGGCCGCATCCCGATCGACCCGCCCTACATGGGCCGCGCCGCCGGGCCGATGACGCGCACCGTGGGCGATGCCGCATTGATGATGCAGGTGCTGGCGCAGCCCGACGCGCGCGACAGCATGAGCCTGCCCGCGCAGGACATCGCGTGGTCGTCCTTCGATGTCGCGGCCGACCACCTGCGCGGCCTTCGCATCGGCCTCTTGCTCGACGCCGGCTGCGGCCTCGCGGTCGAGCCCGAGATCCGCGCGGCCGTCGAGCAGGCGGCGCGCCTCTTCGAGCGCGCCGGCGCCATCGTCGAGCCGATGCAGCCTTTCATGTCGCAGGCGATGCTCGACGGCATGGACCACCTGTGGCGCATGCGCTCGCGGGTCGACATGAATGCGCTCAGGCCCGAGCAACGCGCCAAGGTGCTGCCCTACATCCGCGAATGGGCCGACAGCGCGGAGCGCTTCAGCGGCGAGCACGTGTTCCGCGCCTTCAGCCAGTTCCACACGACGCGCGTCGCGACGGTGGCCGCCTGCGCGGCATACGACTACGTGATCTCGCCGACCGCGCCCAATCCGCCCGCCGCAGCCGAAGCGCCCTCGCCCACCAACGACCCGCTGCGGCCGCTCGAACACATCGGCTTCACCGTGCCGTACAACATGTCCGAGCAGCCGGCGTCGTCGATCAATTGCGGCTACACCGCCAGCGGCCTGCCGATCGGGCTGCAGATCGCGGGGCAGCGCTTCGACGATCTCGGCGTGCTCAAGGTCTCGCGCGCCTTCGAGCTGATCCGCGAAACGCAGCGGCCCTGGCCGCAGCCGCCGCGCAGCTGAGTCCGGCCCGGGCCGCCCGCCGCGCGGCCCGGTGCCTCAGGCTTGCGGCCTCGCGGTCATCGCATCGAGGGCCCGCAGGAACTGCTGCATCTTGTCCTCGAAGACGGCACAGGCCGCGACCCGCACGAGCCCAGGATGATCAGTCCACAGCGCCAGGATGCGCGCCGCGATGCGCGAGGACTCCTCGGCCGTCTCCGACCTCACCGCGTCGCCGACGAAGTGCGCGGGCGCGCCTTCCATGAAGATGACGCCGTCGTAGCGCTGCAGTTCGAGCGCCTGCGAACTGCCCACCGTGCGCCAGAAGTCCTGCGCGCCTTCGGGCCAGTAGGCGGCTGCATCGAGCGTGCCACGATCGGTGAGCACGATGTCGCAACGCCGCGCAGCGGACTCGCGCCGCAATTGCTCGGCATGGATGCGCAGCTGCAAGGCCCGGCGTTCGGCGGCCGGCATGCCGTCCTGGCAGACCGGCTGCTCGCGCAGCAGATCCGCGGCCACTTCGGTCACGACATCGATCCGTGCAGGATCGCGCAGCCGCGCTCGCTGGACCGCCGTCGTCTTGCCGCTGCACGAGCCGCCGGTGACCGCGATCCGCATCATGCGCTGACGCGTCGCAACGCATCGGCCAGCTCGCCGGCCGCGAGCGCGTCGCGACAGGCAGCGAGCCATGCGTCCACGTCCGCCGCGGTGTGGGACAGCGACAGGTAGTTCATGTGATTCGGCAGCCAGACCATCCGGCGCTCGAGCAGCGCATGGCTGAAGCGCCTGGACAGTTCCGCTGCCGCGAGCCGGTCGCCGGAGATGAAATCGACGTGCGGCATTGCCGGCCATCGGTACGGCATCGCCTTCACGGCAAACGACACGCCCACCGCTGCAGCCACGCGATTGAAGCCTTCGATCATCCGCGTGCCGAGGCCGGCCAGGCGACCTGCGAAGTCCGGCGCCGAACGCAGCACGTCGAGGGTCGCGAGCGCCGCGGCGATCGAGCAGGCTTCACCGTTGTAGGTGCCCTTGATCCGGCACTCGGCGGTATGCCGCAGCACCGGCTCGGCCGCCAGCACGGCCGACAGCGGAAAGCCGTTGCCCAGCGCCTTGCCCACCACCGTGAGGTCCGCGGCCACGCCCAGCAGCGCCTGCGCGCCGCCGAGTCCCAGGCGCAGCGAGGTCTTGGTCTCGTCGAAGATCAGGAGCGCGCCCAGCCGGCGTGCCGCCTGCAGACAGGCCATGGCCGACGCCTGCAGCGGCTCGCGCAGCTGCACCGGATCGATCACGATCGCGGCCACGCCGCGTCGATCCTGCCGCGCCATGTCGAACAAGGCATCGAGGTCACACCCATCCCAGGGCCAGACGTCCTGCGCGACCGCCGCGGGCACACCCGGCACGCGTTCGAACGGCTGCGCGCCGGCATCATGGTCGTGGTCGTGCCATTTGCGATGCGGCGCGATCGAGGCATCGTGCCAGCCGGTGAAGCCCGAGCGCACGATGCGATCGCGGCCGGTGAAGGCGCGCGCGAGCCGGATGGCGGCACTGACGGCCTCGGACCCCGTCTTGAAGAACAGGCAGCCATCGGCGTGCGGAAAGAACGAAACCAGCGCCTCCTGCAAGCTGTCGACACAAGGCGGCGCGTAAGGAAAGAGCACGCCGCGCGCCATCTGCTCGGCGACGGCTGCGTTGACCCGCGCATCCGCATGGCCGAGCAGGATCGGGCCGTAGCTGCAGGTGAAATCCAGGTAGCCGTTGCCCGATTCGTCGAACAGCGTCGCGCCCGCGCCGCGCACGAAGCGGATGCCTTCCAGCTTCTTGACGTTGTCCGGCATCAGCCTGCACTGGCAGTGACGCCGGCCCGCTCGACGATGGCATCCAGCACGGTGTAGACCGGCACGGCCTCGCGCAGCGTCGGCGACGATGCGGGCCCGCCGGCCACGGCGGAGAGAAAGCACTGCAACTCGTGCACATAGCCTGCCAGGTCGAGCGCGTCGTCGAGCGCGCCCGGCTGCCATGCGGCCGCGGTATCGCGCGCCTCGCCGGGCGACACGATGCGCAGTGCGCTGAAATTCTCCGTGCGGATGGCATCGCCGCCGTCGCCGAAGACCGAGAGATCCAGGCCGAAGCGGGGCGCGCCGTTCGTCATCTGGAGCCGGGTGCGCAGGCCGGCGGCGTGCTGCGCGTCCATCGTGATGAGCACGCCGCCGGAATCCGGATCGTGCTCGATGCGGGACTCGACATCGTGCATCGGCCCGAACAGGAAGCTCACGAGATCGATCAGGTGCGCGCCGTGCGTGAGCAGGAAGGACTTCGCGACCGATCCGGAATTCCAGCGATCCTCGCGCGGCCAGCGGGCGACATAGTTGCCGACGCACAGCGCGGGCGAGCGCAGCGGGTGGCGCGCGAGATGCTCCCGCAGCCGCCGGAAGATCGGCGCATGCCTGAAGTTGTGCCCGACCTGGGTGTGAAGGCCGAGGCGCTCCGCGAGCGCGGCATTCTCGGCGAGCACGCGATGGCTGGATGCAGGCGGTTTCTCGACGAAGACATGCACGCCCGCTTCGAGCAGGCGCCGGGTCAGGTCCTGATGCGCCGACGGGGTGGCGCAAAGGAACGCGCCATCGAGCTCGCAGCGCAGCAGCGCATCGACATCGGCCAGCGCCAGCGCGACGCGGTGCCTGCGCGCGAGCGCGGACGCCGCCGCGATGTCCGCATCGCACAGCGCGACCAGTTCGAAAGCCGGCGCATGCACTCTTTGCAATGCGGGCAGCAGGGTGTTCGTCGCATGCTCGCCGCAGCCGATGAGCGCCACCCGCAGCGGCCGCCCGCTGCGAGGATCGAGAGGCCGCGGCTCAACGGACATCCGTGCGCTCGAAGTAGGGCACGTTGCCGTAACGCGCCCGGTAGGCCGAGAACGCGCGCACGGTCGAAGCGCTCAGACTGCCTTCGGCCGCCTCCTCGATCTGCTGCAGCGTGAAGAAGTCCAGCGACCGGGTCAGCCCCGGCCGCATGATGCGCGGCGCGCCCGACACCAGGCGGCCGAGGTAGGAGACCACGTACCACGATTGCCGGTCGTGGCCCCGTTCGAGAAAGGTGATCGGCCGCACCTCGAGCAGCTTGTCGATCTCGACCGAGACCTCCGGACCGAGCTTGTCGGCGATCTCTTCCCTCAGCGCCGCGAGCAGGTCCGTGCGCAGCCCGAGCTCGCCGCCGATGCCTTCGTGGCGGTCGACCTCGTCGCGTGCCAGCTCGCCCCGGCGCTGCAGCAGCACACGGCCCTGCGCATCGAAGAGATGCGCCTCGACGGCAATGCGATGGCCGTCGAGCGAATAGTTCTCCGCGGCCAGATGCCGCTTGAGTTCGGCCAGCGTGCCGATCAAGGCCGACGCATCGCCGCCCGCAGGGGCCGCCGGCCGAAAGGCGACGGCGTACTCGGTCGAACGTTCGAGCGCATTCTTTTGCCACACCGGATAGGGCTCCCACGGATCCTTGGCGCTGCGCCGGAAGCGCGGCACCAGCGTCGCGCGCTGCGGCGTGACCCGGATCAGGTTGTACGACCAGGGCGTGGCCAGCGGCAGTTCGCGCGCGCTGGCGGCGAGGCTGCCGGCGCCCATCACGTGCAGCACCCGTCCATCGTCGGCCAGTTCGTAGAGCAGCCGCTGGGTCCGCACCTCGTGCGTGTGGCCGTGCAGCGCGAGCCCGAAACCGATCTGCGCCAGGCGCCGGGCAAAGGCGGCATCGCGGATGCGGTCGTCGCCATGGCTGTCGAGCGGATGGTGCCAGACGGCGATCTTGTTGAGCTCGCGGTAGCGCGGCGTGCGCACCAGTTGCTTGATGGCGCGGTCGAAGCCGTTCGCATGGATGCCGGCATCCTTGTCCTGCACGTGGTTCAGGTTCCAGGCCGAGTTCAGGGTCAGCACCAGCAGGCCGGCATCCTCGAGCACGTGGATGTGGAACTGGTCTTCGTACGCGAGCGGAAAGGCCACGCCCGAGACGGCCAGCTGGAATGCCGCATAGGCGGTGAAACGTTCGCGGTAGGCCACCTCGTCCGCGCGATAGCGGAAGGCGGCATTCTGCGGATCGGGAAAGAACAGGCCCGCGGCGCTGCGCCGGCTGGCCCGCTGCCGCGTCAATGCGGCCTTCGACGCCGCCCAGGACACATCGTGGTTGCCCGGCGCCACGACCATGCCGTCGTCGGGCACCTCGAACGCGGCGCGCAGTTCGCTCAGCAGGTCCAGCGCGAGCGCATATTGCGCGTCGGTCGCATGGTTGGTGACGTCGCCGCTGACGATGATGGCCCGCAGGCGCTCGCAGGCCAGGTCGTGCCTGAGGTCGACTTCCAGGGTGCCGAGCAGTCCGTCGACCTGCTCTCGCGACTCGACGTGCAGGTCGGATATGTGCAGGACATCATGGGACACCATGGCGCCGAAGTGTCTCCCGCTGCGACCTCGAAAGCAAGCGGGCCGGCCCGGGATTCAGACGAGATGCGAGGCCAGCAGCTCGCGTGCGCGCGTCACGAAATCGCTTTCGCCGCGCCGTGCCGGAAGGAAGTGGAAAGCCACGCGCGGCAGCGCTGGCAAGCCATGCGGCGGCGCCAGCCGCGCCACGCCTTCGCTGAGGGCCGACTCGTTGAGGCAGGCCACGCCCAACCCCGCGGCCAGCGCCGACTGCAGCCCCGCCACGCCCGACGCCACGTGGGCGATGGAGAAAGGCAGCTGCCGGCGACGCAGCAGCCGGACGGTGAACTGGTGCAGCGAACAGGTATCGGGCAGCACCAGGAGGCGCAGCGGCTCGCCGCGCGCGATGCGCATGCCCGTCGCGCCCATCCAGGCCAGCGACTCGCGCCGCAGCACCGCCATGCCCGGCTTCGCAGGGCCGATGCCGACGATGCGCATCGACAGCCCGACATCGAAATCGCCGCCTGCGTAGCCGGCCTCGATGGCGCCGCTCTTGAGCACGCTCACATGCAGGCGCACCCGGGGATAGTTCTCGCCGAGACGGCCCAGCAGGCGCGCCAGATCGCCGGGCCGGAAATAGTCGGTGACCGCGAGGCGGAGTTCGCCCTGCAGCGTCTCGCCGCGCAGGTCGCGCCAGGCCTCGTCGCTCATCGCCAGGATCCGCCGCGCATGCGCGATGAGCCGCGTCCCGGCGGAGGTCGGCGCCACGCCGGCCTTGCTGCGCGTGAGCAGCGGATGGCCGGCCCGCGCCTCGAGCTTGCGCATCTGCTCGCTCACCGCGGACTGCGAGAGGAAGACTTGCGGCGCCGCGGCGGTGAGGCTGCCGGCATCGACCACGGCGACGAGGGTCTTCAGCTGATCGAGATCGAATGCCTGCATGTGCTATCCATTCGTGAAACCGATGACATCCATCATATCTTCCCGCTTTTCAGATGTCTTTGGCAACCCAACAATGAAGCCACGTTCATTCATCTCCAAGGACAGCACCATGCCGCACATCGTCATCCATCTCTCCGGCCAGCCCGACGCGCAGCTCACCCGCAAGGTCGTCGACCGCGTGACCGAACTCACGCGGACCGTGCTCGACAAGAAGTTGCCGGTGATCGCGATCACCGTGCAGTACATCGCGGCCGATGCCTGGTTCGTCGGCGGCCAATCGCTGGCGGAGCTCGGCAAGTCGGCCTTCCACCTCGACATCAGCATCAGCGACGAGACCAACACCAAGGCCGAGAAGGCGCGCTACCTGCACGAGGTCTACGACGCGATGGCCGCGCTGCGCGGCAATCTGCACGAGGTGTCGTACATCCACGTGATCGACGTCCGCGCCACCGCCTACGGCTACGGCGGCCGGACGCAGGAATACCGGCACCAGCAAGCGGGCGTCTGAGCCAGCGGCGGCCGGGCGTGGCACCATGAAGGGGTTTCGAACTCCGACCCGGGAACCGCCTTGCGTTCAGCGCCCTCCGCCACCGACAGCCTCGGCAATCCGGTCACGCTCGCCGACACCGCGAGCCTGCCGCGCATCGATGATTTCGTCGAGGGCTTCATTTCCTGCGAAGCGCGCGCGGCCGAGGTGCTCGCCGCCGCCGAGGACCCGAGCCCGATCGTGCAGGCTTACTGCGCGACGCTGCACCTGTTCGCCGAATCGCGCGATGCCGTGGCCGACGCGCGGCCCTTCCTCGCGCGCGCACGCGCCGGCGCCGCGCAGGCCACCAGCCGCGAACAGCGCTACATCGCCGCCATCGAGGCCTGGGCCGAGGGCGACATCGCGCGCGCCATCGCGCTGCACCACGCGCAGGCGCGCGAGCATCCGCGCGATCTCGCCTCGCTCAAGCTGGGCCAGTACCACTGCTTCAACACCGGCGACTGCCCCGGCATGCTGCGGCTCGCGCTGGCCGCGCTGCCGGCCGCGGCCGACGTGCCCTACCTGCACGGCATGCTGGCCTTCGGCTACGAGCAATGCCACCTGATGCGCGAGGCCGAGGCCAGCGCGCGGCGTGCGATCGCGATGGAACGCAAGGAGCCCTGGGCCCATCATGCGCTGGGCCACGTGATGCTCACCGAAGGCCGCCTGAGCGAAGGCCTGGACTTCATGCAGGGCGTCAGCGACACCTGGGTCGGCCTCAACTCCTTCATGGTGACGCACAACTGGTGGCACGTGGCGCTGTTCCTGATCGACCTGGGCCGCGATGCCGAGGCGCTCGCGGTCTACGACGAACGGGTGTGGGGGGTGGTCAAGGACTATTCGCAGGACCAGATCGGCGCGGTGTCGCTGCTCGCGCGCTTCGAACTGGCGGGCATCGACGTCGGCACGCGCTGGCAGGACCTGGGCGGCTATCTGGCGCAGCGGCTCGATGACCACGTGTTGCCCTTTCTCGATCTGCAGTATCTCTACGGACTCGCGCGGGCCGGCCGGCCCGAGGCCGACATGCTGCTGCGCCACATCGACGCCTTCGCACCGCAGGCGCCGGCATCGACGCGCGCCGCATGGACGCGTGTCTGCGTGCCCGCCGCGCACGGCCTGCTCGCGCATGCGCGCGGCGACTTCGCAGCGGCAGCGGAAGGCCTGGGGATCGCGCTGCCGCGGCTGGTCGAGATCGGCGGCAGCCATGCGCAGCGCGACCTGTTCGAGCAGGTCTACCTCGATGCGCTGATCCGCATCGGCAGCGAATCGGCCCTGGCCGGGGCGCAGGGCATTCTTCAGCAGCAGGTCAACGGCCAGGCCGAATCGCTTCGCCTGCGCCGCCAGGCCGACGCGGTGCACGCGCGGCTCGGCCTGCCGGCCTTCAGCGCAGGTAGGCCTGCACCAGCGTGACCCAGAAGCTGGCGGTGCCCGGCAGGATCTCGTCGTTGAAGTCGTAGCCGGTGTTGTGCACCATGCAGCCCGGGCCGCCGCCCGGCGTGCCGTCGCCGTTGCCGACGATGAAGTAGCTGCCCGGCACGACGTTGAGCATGAACGCGAAGTCGTCGCTGGCCTGCAGCGGCGCCATGCCGGCGATCAGCGCCTTCGGCCCCATCGATTCGAGTGCCACCTGCCGCACGAACGCGGTCGCGGCCTCGTCGTTGATGCAGGGCGGCGTGCGCCATTCGTAGGCCACCTTCGCGCTCGCGCCATGCACCGCCGCCTGGGCCTGCGCCATCGCCGTGATCCGCTTGCGCAGGAAGGCCCGCACCTCGGGCCGGCGCGCGCGCACGGTGAGCTTGAGCTCGGCGCCGGCCGGAATCACGTTGGGCGCGTGGCCGGCGTGCATCGCGCCGACGGTGACGACGGCCATGTCGTTCGGATCGACCTCGCGCGAGACCAGCGTCTGCAGCGCCAGGATCAGGTGCGCCGCGACCATGATCGGATCGACCGTGGTGTGCGGCATCGCGCCATGGCCGCCCTTGCCTTCGATGGTGATGACCGCGGTGTCCGAGGAGCTGTAGATCGGCCCCGGCAGAAAGCCGAATTGCCCCGCGGGAAAGCCCGGCTCGTTGTGGAAGGCATAGATCGCGTCGCAGGGGAAGCGCTCGAACAGGCCGTCGTCGACCATCTTCTGCGCGCCCTGCAGGCCTTCCTCGGCCGGCTGGAAGATCAGGTTCAGCGTGCCGTCGAAGCCTTTGGCAGCGGCCAGCACCTGCGCGGCCGCGAGCAGGGTCGCGGTGTGGCCGTCGTGGCCGCAGGCATGCATGCGGCCCGGCCGCCGGCTGGCCCAGCCAAGCCCGGTGGTCTCGGTCATCGGCAAGGCATCCATGTCGGCGCGCAGGCCCAGCCGCCGGGTGCCGCTGCCGAGCTTGAGCGTGCCGACCACGCCGGTGCCGCCCAGGCCGCGGTGCACCGCATAGCCCCAGCGCGCAAGGCGTTCGGCCACCAGCGCACCGGTCTCGAACTCCTCGTAGCCGAGCTCGGGGTTGGCATGGATCCGGCGGCGCAGCCCGATCATCTCCTCGGTGGAAGCCTGGATGCCGGGATGCACGGGAACGGGAATCATGGGATCGTATTTTCCACGCCAATAATGGCGGCTGCTGCAATGGCCTCGAAATTGCTTCGTGAAAAGAGACTGCCAGCGATGGCGCCCCGACAATGACCGACCCCACCACGCCCTCCCCGATCCCCCACCTCACGCGGCGCCAGCTCGGCCTCGGCGCGCTCGCCCTGGCCGGCGGGCTCGCCACCACGCGCCATGCCCGCGCCGCCACCGGCAAGGGCACGGCCGTGCTGGCCATCGATGCCGATCCGCCGACGCTCAACCTCGGCACCACCACCGACTTCGCGGCCGGCGACGTCTCGGCCAAGATCCTCGAGGGCCTGGTCTGGCTCGACCCGCAGTACGAGCCCCGGCCTTCGCTCGCCACCCAGTGGACCGTCTCGCCCGACGGCAAGAACTACCGCTTCACGCTGCGCAAGGGCGTCAAGTGGCACGACGGCCGAGACTTCACGAGCGCCGACGTCAAGTACACGCTGCTGGAGATCGTGGGCAAGCTGCATCCGCGCGCGGCGCCGGTGTTCAAGAGCCTGGGCATCGAGGTCGACACGCCCGACCCGGGCACCGTGGTGATCCGCCTGCAGAAGGCCTATGCGCCTTTCCTGTCGCAGATGACGGTGTTCGATGCGCCGATCCTGCCGCGCCACGTCTACGAGGGCAGCAACGTCGGCACCAATCCGGCGAACCAGAAGCCGGTGGGCACCGGGCCCTTCAAGTTCGCCGAATGGAAACGCGGCGCCAGCATCCGGCTCGTGCGCAACGATCAGTACTGGGACGGCGACAAGCCCTACCTCGAATCCATCATCTTCCAGATCATCCCGCAGGCCGCCAACCGCGTGCCCGCATTGCAGACCGGCGAGGTCGACGAGCTGCTCGACTTCTACACGCCCAAGCCCGAGGTGCCGCGCATCCTGGCCGACAAGAACCTGAATCCGCGCCGCGGCGTGAACATCCCGGCGCTCTACTTCCTGATGTTCAACACGCAGTTGCCGCTGTTCGCGAAGAAGGAAGCGCGCCACGCACTGGCCTTCGCGATCGACCGCCAGCGGCTGGTCAAGCAAGTGATGAACGGCATCGCGCGGCCCGGCGCGGGTGCCTTCGGCGACGGCTTCAAGTGGCTCTTCAACGACGAGGTCGCCTACGCGAAGAAATACCCGCTCGATCCCGCGCGCGCCAAGGCGCTGCTCGAGAAGGCCGGCTTCAAGCCCGGCGGCGCCGCGGTGCGCATGCCCTTCGACGCCAGCCGCGCGCAGATGCGTTCGTTGTCGCAGATCATCCAGGACAACCTGCGCCAGATCGGCCTCGAGGTGAAGCTCGAACCGCTCGAGCGTTCGGTGTACTACGACCGCGTGTTCGCCAAGCGCGATTTCGAGCTGACGCTGGCCTCGTATTTCTCGGCGGGCGATCCGGCCATCGGCTACACGCGTCTGTACACCACCTACACCGGCACTGCGCCCAACACCAACGCGAGCGGCTACTCGAATCCCAAGGTCGATGCGCTGCTCGGCCAGGCCGCGACGGCCACCGAGCGCGCCGAACGCGCGAAGCTCTACAAGGAGCTGCAGGTGATCCTCAACGAAGACCTTCCCTCGTTGATCCTGTACGACGAAGAGACCGTGGACACGGCGACGAAGAAGCTCACGGGCATGTTCCCTGCGCTCGATGCGCGCGATCAGTGGGCCGGCGTGCGGCGCACGGACTGATGGCCTCCACGCTCCGCACTTCGTGTCGTCGCTGCCCCCCGAGGGGACCGCAGGCCGCCTTGGGGCGGCCCGGCGCCGGCCTGGTCCGCTGATGCCCGCCTTCATCCTGCGCCGCCTGCTGCATGCGGTCCCGCTGCTGCTGGCGGTGGTGGTGCTCAACTTCCTGCTGATCGCCTTCACGCCCGGCGACCCGGTCACGCTGCTGGTCGGCGACTTTCCGGCGCCGCCCGAATACCTCGCGCAGATGCGCCACGAGTACGGGCTCGACCAGCCGATCTGGGTCCAGCTGCTGCGCTACCTCGGCAAGGTGGTGCAGGGCGACTTCGGCTACTCGTTCGCCAACCAGCAGCCGGTGGCGGGGCTGATCCTCGACCGCCTCGGCGCCACGCTCGAACTCACGATGACCGCGCTCGCCTTCGCCAGCGTGATGGGCATCGTGTTCGGCGTGGTCGCGGCGCGCTCGGCCGCGCGCTCTCATCGCGGCGTGCTCGATTCGGCGATCCAGGGCGCCTCGTCGGCCGGCTATGCGATCCCGGATTTCTGGCTCGGCCAGCTGCTGATCCTGGTGTTCGCGATCTGGCTCGGCTGGCTGCCTTCGCAGGGCAACGCCTCAGTGCGCGGCAGCGCGCCGGGCTTCGCCGGCTTCGTGCAGCATCTGAGCTACCTCGTGCTGCCGGCCTTCGCGCTGTCGCTGCGCTACCTGACGCTGATCACGCGCATCACGCGCGCCGCGATGCTGGAGGTGATGAACGCCGACTTCATCCTCGCTGCGCGCTCGCGCGGCGCGACCGAGTGGACCGTGGTGGTGGTGCATGCGCTGCGCAATGCGGCGGCGCCGGTGATCACCGTGATTGGCTACAACGTCGGCTTCGTGCTCGCGGGCTCGGCACTGATCGAGGCCGTGTTCGCCTGGCCCGGCATCGGCCGGCTGCTCTATGAATCGATCTCCAAGCGCGACTACCCGGTGATGCTCGCGATCCTGCTGATGGTGTCGGTCACGGTGGTGCTCGCCAACCTCGTCACCGACATCGTTCATCGGCTGATCGATCCGCGGATCGAACGCGCATGAGCGATCTTCCATTGACGCCCATCGCAGTGCCTGCCGCTGGCACGCCGTTGCGCAAGGCCGGCTTCCGGAAGCGGCTGCTGCGCCGCCCGACGACGGTGCTCGCGCTGGCCTTCGTCGCGCTGCTGTTCGCGCTGGCGGTGCTCGCGCCGCTGGTCAGCGGCTACGACCCGCTGGGCGGCGGCGACAGCTCGCTGCTCGCGCCGCTGTCGCCCGGCCACTGGCTGGGCACCGACGACCTGGGCCGCGACATCTGGGCGCGCGTGGTCTACGGCACGCGCATCTCGCTCACGGTCGGCGTGGCGAGCGCGCTGTTCGCGGTCATTGTCGGCGTGATCGTCGGCGCGCTGGCGGGCTACTTCGGCGGCTGGCTGGACACGCTCTTGATGCGCATCGCCGAGTTCTTCCAGACGCTGCCGCGCTTCGTGGTGGCGCTGATCGTCATCGCGCTGTTCGGCACCAGCGTGTTCAAGATGATCGTGGTGATCGCCGCGCTCTCGTGGCCGCAGCTCGCGCGGGTGGTGCGGGCCTCGGTCGCGACGCTGGCGCAATCGCAGTTCGTCGATGCGGCGCGCGTGGCCGGCATGGGCGACGGCGCGATCATCGTGCGCGAGATCCTGCCCAACGTGGCGGCGCCGATCACCGTGCTGGGCTCGCTGGACATCGCGATGGCGATCCTGATCGAGGCCAGCCTGAGCTTCTTCGGCCTCGGCGATCCGAACCAGGTGTCCTGGGGTGCGATGCTCAACGACGCGCAGCAGTACCTGCGCGACGCCTGGTGGATGTCGGCCTTTCCGGGCCTGGCGATCGCGCTGACGGTGCTCAGCTTCAACCTGCTGGGCGATGCGCTCAACGATGCGCTGAACCCGCGCGCGAGTTCGCGATGAGCGCCGATCTGCTGCTCGACGTGCGCGGCCTCTCGGTCGACATCCGCCAGGGTGCATCGGCGCCGCTGCGGGTGGTGAACGATGTTTCGCTGTCGGTGCGCCGCGGCGAGGCCGTGGGGCTGGTCGGCGAATCGGGCTCGGGCAAGTCGATGACGGCCTTTGCGATCATGAACCTCTTTCCCTCGCCGCTCGCGCGCGTGGCGGCGGGGCAGGTCCTGCTCGAAGGCAAGGATCTCGCGCAGTTGCCCGGCGCCGCGCTGCGCACGATGCGCGGCGCGCGCGTGGGGATGGTGTTCCAGGATCCGACGAGCTACCTCGATCCGCTGATGCCGGTGGGCCGGCAGATCGCCGAGGCGCTGCGCGCGCACGGGCGCACCGACGGGCTCGATGCGCGCGTGCTCGAACTCATCGACCTGATGGAGCTGCCGAATGCGGCACAGATCGCGCGCAAGTACCCGCACGAACTCTCGGGCGGCATGCGCCAGCGCATCCTGATCGCGGCCGCGCTGGCCATGCGGCCCGCGCTGCTGATCGCCGACGAGCCGACGACCGCGCTCGACGTCACGGTGCAGGCCGGCATCCTGAAGCTGCTGATGCGCCTGCGCCGCGAACTCGATCTCGGCATCCTGCTGATCACGCACGATCTCGCGGTGGTGGCCGAGACCTGCCAGCGCGTCAACGTGATGTACGCGGGCCAGATCGTCGAAAGCAGCGAGGTCGGGCCGCTGTTCGCCGCGCCGCGCCATCCGTACACGCAGGGGCTGCTGGCCAGCATCCTCAACCCGGCCTCGCGCGCGCATTCGCTGTTCTCGATTCCGGGCGGCGTGCCGATCGCGGGGCACTGGCCTGCGGGCTGCCGCTTTCATCCGCGCTGCCCGATCGCGCGCGAGGGGCTGTGCGATGTCGTGGAGCCTGGGTTGAAGACGCGCGGGGGCGGGGCGGATCGTTGTCATCTGAGTGACGAAGCGATGGCCGCGCGCACTTGGGAGGCTGCAGGCCCCTCACCCCAACCCTCTCCCCAGAGGGGAGAGGGAGCCACGCCATGACCATAGGCAACGAGGCGCCCTTGCTCGAAGCTCGCGAGGTGAGCCGGCTGTTCCCGGTGCGTGCGAGCGGCGGGCTGTTCCGCGCGCGGCAGATGCAGCGCGCGGTCGATCGCGTGTCGGTGTCGATTCGGCCCGGCGAGGTGCTGGCGCTGGTCGGCGAAAGCGGCAGCGGCAAGACCACGCTCGGGCGCATGCTGCTCGGCCTCACGGCGCCGAGCGAAGGCGCGATCCTCTACAAGGGACAGGACATCGCCGCGCGCTCGGGCGCGGCCGCACGCGATTTCCGGCGCGCGGTGCAGGTGGTGTTCCAGGACACGGGCGGCTCGCTGAATCCGCGTCGCAGCATCGGCCAGAGCGTCGCGCTGCCGCTGGTGCATCACCGTGGCCTCGACGCGCGTGCGGCCGCGATCGAAGTCGATGCGCTGCTCGAACAGGTGGGCCTGCCCGCCGCGCATTTCCGCCATCGCCTGCCGCACGAGCTGTCGGGCGGCCAGCGGCAGCGCGTCGGCATCGCGCGTGCGATGGCCTCGAACCCGGCCGTGATCATTGCCGACGAGCCGGTGTCCGCGCTCGATGTTTCGGTGCGCGCGCAGATCCTCAAGCTGATGGCCGAGTTGCAGCGGCAGAAGAACCTGGCCTACCTCTTCATCACGCACGACCTCGGCGTGGTGCGCGCGATGGCGGACCGCGTGATGGTGATGCACCAGGGCCGCGTGGTCGAGAGCGGCGATGCCGACGCGGTGCTCGATGCGCCGCAGCACGACTACACGCGCCGGCTGCTGGCGGCCACGCCGGTGCCCGATCCGTCGCGCCAGCTGCAGGATTGAGGTCGCACGATGACGCGCCATTTCACCGAAGCGACCACCGGCTACTGGCAGCGCATCGCCGAGGCCGACGAGCTCGCACAGCCGGGGCCGCCGTGGCGCTTCGGCTACCCGGCACGCCTGCCCGATGGCCGCATGCTGATGCTGCCGATACGGCAGCTGGCGAACGAACCCCGGCATGCGGTGGCCTCGCTGCTGGTCAACCATGCGGCGCTCGACGTGGTCGACACGCTGGGCACGCTGCTGGCACACCGGCTCGCGCCGCTGTCTCCCGAGCTGGTGATCGGACTGCCGACCCTGGGCCTCGCGCTCGCGCCGCTGGTCGCCCGCGCGCTGGGCCACGCGCGCTATCTGCCGCTCGGCTACTCGCGCAAGTTCTGGTACGACGATGCGCTCTCGGCGCCGGTGCATTCGATCACCTCGCCGGTGCCGGGCAAGCGCATCTACCTCGATCCGAACCTGCGGCCGCTGATCGAGGGCCGGCGCCTCGTGCTGGTGGACGATGCGGTCAGCACCGGCACCACGCTGCGGGCCGCGTGGGAACTGATCGAATCGCTGGGCGGCGAGGTCGTCGCCTGTGGCGTGGCGATGCTTCAGGGCACGCAATGGGCCAACAAGCTCGGCACCGAACGCGCCGCGCGCGTGGTGGGCGTGTTCGAGAGCCCGCTGCTTCAGGCGGTGCCCGAGGGGTGGGTGCTGCGCGACGAGGCACTCCCAATGCTGCCGGCCTGCAGCCCGAACAGCTTGCCGTAGCGCAGCCCGATGTAGGCATGCTCGCGCATCAGCATCTCGACGCGCGCGGACTCGCGCTGCTCCAGCGCCTCGAAGACCAGCTGGTGCTGCAGCTGGGCAAAGCGCAGCTTCTCGTACTCGCGGTCCAGTGACGCCGGGTCGATGATGATCGAATCGGCCGACGCGAAAGGCAGATGGTTGTTGCGCGCGATCGCGTCGGCGATGACCGAGCTCTCGATCGATTCGACGATCGCGCGGTGGAAGCGGTTGTTGAGCCGGCTCCAGGCGCCCACGTCCTCCTGCGTCAGATGGCCCTTGGCGAGCAGCCGGCCGCCCTCGTCGACACAGCCCTGCAATGTCTGGCGCACCGCGTCGGGCATGCCGCGCTCGGCAAGACGCCGTGCCGCCAGGCCTTCGAGCACGCCACGCACTTCGAGCGCGCATTGCACGTCATGGTCCGAGAACTCGCGCACGACGAAGCCCCGCTTGCCCGCCGGCTGCAGCAGGCCTTCCTGCTCCAGCGTGCGGAAGGCGATGCGCACCGGCGTGCGCGAGACGCCCAAGGCCTCGGCGACCGCGATTTCCGCCACGCGCGAGCCGGCCGCGTAATGCCCTTCGATGATCAGCTTGCGCAGCGTCGCGACCACGCTGCCGCTGTCTTCGGCGCGCGGGCTTGAATCCTGTTTTTGACTCATATGGGATCCATTCAGTCGAATTTTTTCGGTTGAAATCTTATTTTCCTTCATAATTGGATCCAGTAATTGCGATGACGGAGAAAACATGTTCCTCAAGAATGCCTGGTACGTGGCCTGCACGCCCAACGAGATCGACGACCGGCCGCTCGGCCGCAAGATCTGCAACGAGCAGATCGTGTTCTACCGCGGCCCCGACGGCGCGGTCGCCGCGCTGGAGGATTTCTGCCCGCACCGCGGCGCGCCGCTGTCGCTCGGCCAGGTGGTCGAGGGCAAGCTGGTCTGCGGCTACCACGGCCTGGAGATGGGCTGCGACGGCAAGACGGTCGCGATGCCCGGTCAGCGCGTGCGCGGCTTCCCGGCGATCCGGACCTACCCGGTGGTCGAACGCCATGGCTTCATCTGGGTCTGGCCGGGCGACGCGGCGCAAGCCGATGCCGACAAGATCCACCACCTCGCATGGGCCGAGAATCCCGAGTGGGCGCACGGCGGCGGCATGTTCCACATCGCCTGCGACTACCGGCTGATGATCGACAACCTGATGGACCTCACGCACGAGACCTACGTGCACGCGAGCAGCATCGGCCAGAAGGAAATCGACGAGGCGCCACCGGCCACGAAGGCCGAGGGCGACGAGGTCATCACCAGCCGTTTCATGGAGAACATCATGGCGCCGCCGTTCTGGAAGATGGCGCTGCGCGGCAACCACCTGCCCGACGACCAGCCGGTCGACCGCTGGCAGATCTGCCGCTTCACGCCGCCCAGCCACGTGATGATCGAGGTCGGCGTGGCGCTGGCCGGCAAGGGCGGCTACGAGGCCGAGCCGCAGTACAAGGCCTCGAGCATCGTGGTCGACTTCATCACGCCCGAAACCGACACCTCGATCTGGTATTTCTGGGGCATGGCGCGCAACTTCAATCCGAAGGACAAGGCGCTCACGGCCAGCATCCGCGAAGGCCAGGGCAAGATCTTCAGCGAAGACCTGGAGATGCTGGAGCGCCAGCAGAAGAACCTGCTGGCCTGGCCCGGGCGCAACGTGCTCAAGCTCAACATCGATGCCGGCGGCGTGCAGTCGCGGCGCGTGCTCGACCGCATCATCGCGGCCGAGCAGGGGCCGGCCGCGGAGGCATCGCCAGCGGCCGCCTGAGCGCGCGGCGGCCGTCGCGTCAGCTTGCTGCCCTATAGTCGCGGCTCTCACAGGGAGCCGCGCATCCATGGACATCGACCCGAAAGACATCATCGAGAGCGCCAAGGCCGCCAATGAAATCCAGGCCGCACGCAAGGCCCGGCTGAACGCGCTGGTCGCGATCACGGTCGCCGTGCTGGCGACTTTCATGGGCATCTGCAAGGTCAAGGACGACAACATCGTCCAGGGCATGCAGCAGGCCCAGGCGGACAAGATCGATCACTGGGCCTACTACCAGGCACGAACGATCCGTCAGGACATCGCGGAGGCGACCGCGGTGCAGCTCGAAGTGGCGCAGCCGCCGTCGACCGCGGCCTCGGGCGCCCGCAATGCCGCCGTCGCCAGATACCGCGCGATCGCGGCCGACCAGCGCGACAAGCGCGAGCAACTGCGCGCCGCGGCCGAGCAGGACCAGAAGAACTACGACGCCCTGAACTACCGCGACGACCAGTTCGACCTGTCCGACGCACTGCTCGCCATTGCGATCGCGATGCTGGCCGTCACAGCGCTGACCGGGCTCTGGCCGCTGTACTGGGCCGCGCTCGTGCCGACGGCGTTCGGCGTGCTGATGGGCGTTGCCGGCCTGGCCGGATTGCCGATCCATCCGGATGCGCTGGTGAAGCTGCTGTCCTAGCGAACACCGGTCGCGCCGGCATCCGCCGCGCGGCGATGGCCGACTTCGAAATCGTTGCGCCCGCTGCGGTCCACGCCCCTGAGCAGCCACAGCGGTCTCTCGGCGAAGTTCACCGCCACGCCGGTCTTGCCGTCGGCCGGCCGCAGGCTGCGCTCGAAGACCGAGGTCGATGGCATGTAGCGCAGCGCGACACCGGTGCGGCGCTTGCGCGAGCCGTTGGCCCTGGCGCCATGGATCATGTAGACGTCATGCAGCGACATCTGGCCCGGCTGCAGTTCGAGGTCGACCGCTTCGGCCTCGTCGAAGCTGCCGGCCGCCATGCGCTGGTTCAGCGTCAGGTCGTCGCGGTCTTCGTGCAGATGCGGGTGCAGCGCGTGGTCGCGGTGAGAGCGCGGGATCACGCGCAGGCAGCCGTTCTCGGCCACCGATTCTTCCAGTGCGACCCACACGGTGCAGTTGGCCAGCGGACGGATCGGCCAGTAGTGGCCGTCCTGGTGCCACGGCGTTTCATAGCCCTCGGCGGGCGGCTTGCAGAACACGTGGCAGCCCCAGAGGATCACGTCGTCGCCGATCACGCCGGACACCAGCTCGACGATCTCCGGGTCCTTCGCGAGTTCGAGGAAGTCGCTGCGGCCGCGCACGCCTTCGCCGTTGTCGCCTTCGATGTGCGCCGAGACCAGCTTCTCGGGCCGCACGCCGGGGTTGTCGCGGATCAGCGCGTCGAGCGCATCGCGCATCGCCGCGACGCGCGCGGGCGGCAGCCGGAACTGCGGAATCACCCAGCCTTCGGACTGGTAGTGCTCGATCTCCTGCGTGGACAGCCGTGCCATGGATGCACCTCTCAAATGCAAGCCTTGCCGTCGAGGCCACCCCGCGCCAGCGCATCGAAGGCCTGCGTGAATTCGCCGCGCCACTGCTTGCGCGTGCCGTCGTCGATCCATGCCGAATCGAGCCCGTTCAGCATGAAGCCGCGCAGGTCGGCGATCGAGAAGCCGAAATCGTCGACCATCTTCTGCCACGCCTGCGTCGGCGTCACGAGGTGCAGCGTCGGGTCGTCGGTGTTGGGATGGATGCGCAGACCCAGGCCCGGCATCCTGCGGATCGGATGGTCGAGCGCCCAGCGCTCGCGCGGCAGGGTGCGCAGATAGTAGGAGTTGGTCGGCACCACGGTGAACACGATGCCGCGCTCGGCGCATTCGCGTGCGTACTCGGGCGCATCGACGATCGTGTAGCCGTGGTCGATGCGGTCGACCTGCAGCAACTCGACGGCAGTCTTCACGTTGGTCCATGGCATGCCGAACTCGCCGGCATGCGCCGTGGTCTTCAGGCCGGCACGGCGCGCGGCCGTGTAGGCATCGACGAAGTGTTCGGGCGGATGATCGATCTCGCTGTAGTCGATGCCGATGCCGACCACCTCCTCGCGCCGATGGGCCGCGACCCACTGCACCATCTCCAGCGCGGCCTCGGGCGAAGCCTCGCGGTCGATGGCAGGCACGAGGCGGCCGACGATGCCATGGTCGGTTTGCGCATCGTGGATGGCGCGCACGATCGCGTCCTGCGCGCTCGCGTAGGGGATGCCGGATTGCCGTGCGGTGCCGGTCGGATTCCAGAAGAACTCGGCATAGCGCACCCGGTGCGCAGCCGCATCCTGCAGGTATTCGTAGCTGATGCGATGCAGGTCGTCCGGCGTCTTGAGCAGGTGCGCGTCGAGCGCGCGCAGCGCCTTGAGCACGCCGATCGGCTTCTCGCCGCGGATGTAGAAGGCGTCGATCTCTTCATCGCTCAGTGACGCCTTGGCACGGTGCGCGAGCGCCTTGAAGGTCGCATGGCGAACCGTGCCGAGCAGGTGGCAATGAAGCTCGACCTTGGGGATCGCGCGGCAGAAGTCTGAAAGTTGGAAGCTCACGCAGCGATCGTACGCGCGCTTCAGGCCGCGCGCGCGGCCTGCGCCAGGGCGTCCAGCACGACGCGGCGCAGCAGGGCCTCGTCGGCCACGCTGGCGACCTGGGCATTGGCCGCCGCGCGGCGCGGCACGCGCCACTCCACCACCGTCATGCCGCGCGTGTGCTCGCCCTGGCATTCCGCCACCACGTGCGCGGGCCGCAAGCGCATGCAGCCGGGCGCGACCAGCGCGGCGGCGGCGCTCGGATCGTAGAGCGCCATCGGCAGGCTGCCGTCGGAACTGGCGATGCGCACGTAGCCGAGCAGCAGGTCGGCCAGCACCTCGGCCTTGTCGGTGCCGAGGGCGCGCAGCGCGTCGGCATCGGCGGCGTGCACGCGCACCTGGCGGCAGGCATCGAGGCCCACCATCTGCAGCGGCACACCGGCGTCGAGCACGGCGTTGATCGCCTCCGGATCGACGGCCGCGTTGAACTCGGCCGCCGCCGTGTGATTGCCCGGCCCCGCGCTGCCGCCCATCCACATCAGCGGTGTGATCCGCGCTGCGAGCTCGGGGCGTTGCCGCAGCAGGGTCGCGATGTTGGTGAGCGGCCCGAGTGCCAGCAGCGCGACCGGTTCGCCCGCCGCGGCCAGGTAGCGGCCCAGCGCACCGACCGCATCGACGTCAGTCAAGGCGGCGCGCGCGGGCGGCAGGCTGCGGCCGGCGGAGCCCATGGCATCGGCGCCGAGGATGTTCTGCGCCGTGACGAGTTCGCCGGCGAGCGGCCGTGCGCAGCCGGCATGGATCGGAAAGTCCCAGCCGAAGTACGCCGCCGAGCGCAAGGCGTTGTCGATCACGACCTCGAGCGGCGCATTGCCGGCGACCAGCGACAGGCCATCGATGCGCCAACCCGGCGTCTGCGCAACCGTCAGCACGGCCGCGAGATCGTCGAAGCCCATGTCGGTGTCGATCCAGACGCGCTTCATTTCTTCAGATGGCGGCTCTGGTCGTAGGTGGGTTGCGGCGGCAGGTCGGCCAGGTGCCGCGTGTCGGCCCAGTCGACGATCTCGATCTGCTCGGGCTTGGCCGAGTCGGCGATGCGGATGCGATTGAAGCCGGCGTTGGGAATCTCGCTCTGGCGCGGCCCGTTCAGCCCCAGGCCGCGCGCGGTGCGCCAGACCATGTCGAGCACGCCGCCATGCGTCACCACCAGCACGTTCTGGCCGGCATGCGCCGTGGCGATGCGGCCCAGCGCGTCCATGATGCGCGCATGGAACTGGCGTGCCGATTCGCCCTCCGGCATCGCATGGTCCTCGCGGAACTGGAGCCAGTCTTCCCAGGCGCGCGGATGCAGGTTCTGGATCTCCTCGGCGCGCATGCCTTCGACGATGCCGAAGTGCTGCTCGCGCAGCGCCGCCTGGGTGACGATCGGCAGTTCGAGCAGGCGCGCGGCCGGCGCCGCAGTCTGCTGCGCGCGCATGAGGTCGCTGCTGATCAGTTGCTGCACCGCTTCGCCCGCGAGCCGAAGGCCGAGGCGGCGTGCCTGCTCGTGGCCGGCGTCGTTGAGGGGAACGTCGACATGGCCCTGGAAGCGCAGTTCACGGTTCCAGTCGGTCTCGCCGTGACGGATCAGGATGAGTTCGGTGGTGGGCATAGGATGGTGTCTATTGTCCGCGCACCGGGTGACCTCGTGATGTCGGCGATCCGATCGCGGAGAATTCGTGCATGCCGACCCTTGTTCTCCTGCCCGGCCTTGCCTGCGACGAGCGCCTGTGGGAAGCCCAGCTTCCCGCCCTGCCCTCCGCCTTCGACGTCCACGTGAGCGACGTCCACATGCACCACGACCGCATCGAAACCATGGCCGCCGCCGTGCTGCGCGAGCACGCAGGGCCGCTCGTCCTGTGCGGCGCCTCGATGGGGGGCATGGTCGCGATGGAAGTCGCGCGCCAGGCGCCCGAACGCATCGCCGGGCTCGCGCTGCTCGGCACCAATGCACGGCCCGAGACGCCCGAGATGGTCCAGCTGCGCGAGTCGGCCATCGAGCTGTTCGAGCGCGGCGAGGCGCGCGACGTGATCGAGCTCAATGCCGGCTTCGCCTTTCATCCACTCCAAGCCGCGGATGCGGCGCTGACCCGGCGCTATGTCGACCTGATCCTCGATGCAGGCGTCGCCCAGCTGGTGCGCCAGAACCGCGCACTGATGGAGCGTCCCGATGCGCGTCCCCATCTGCCACAGCTGCACTGCCCGGTGCTCGTGGTGTGCGGCGACGGCGACCGGTTGACGCCGCCCGAGTGCTCGCGCGAGATCGCCGCACTGGTGCCGCATGCGGAGCTGGTGTGGGTGGCGCAATGCGGCCACATGCTCACGATGGAAAAGCCTGCGCCGGTCAATGCGGCGCTCGGTGCCTGGCTGCAACGCCTGCTGACGGCCTGAAGGCGCGCGCCGCGCTCAGCCCAGCGCGGCGACCTCGATGCCTTCGGCCGCCAGGCGCGCGCGGATGCGGCGCGCGAAGGCCAGCGCATGCGCGCCGTCGCCATGCAGGCAGACGGTCTGGGCATTGACGGCCACCATGCTGCCGTCGATCGCCTTCACGCGGTGGTCGCGCACCAGCGACAGCGTCTGGGCCAGCGACTGTTCCTCGTCGTCGATCAGCGCGCCGGGCTGGCTGCGCGGCACCAGGCTGCCGTCGGGCCGATAGCCGCGATCGGCAAAGACTTCCTCCACCGGCCGCAGACCCGCGCGCTCGGCGGCGCCGATCATGCCGCTGCCTGCGAGCCCGAAGAAGCGCAGGCCGGGATCGAAGCGCCGCACCGCCTCGCACAGCGCATCGGCCAGCACGGGGTCCTTCACGGCCTGGTTGTAGAGCGCGCCGTGCGCCTTGACGTGGGACAGGCTGCCGCCCTCGGCCTTGACGATCGCGGCGAGCGCGCCGACCTGGTAGAGCACGCCGGCCACGACCTCGTCGGGCGCAAGCTGCATCTCGCTGCGGCCGAAGTTCTCACGGTCCGGAAAGCTCGGATGCGCGCCGATCGCGACACCGCGGTCGATGGCCCATCGCACGCACTGCCGCATGGTGCGCGCGTCGCCGGCATGCCAACCGCAGGCGATGTTGGCCGAACTCACGAGGTCGAGCAGTGCTTCGTCGTTGCCGCAGCCTTCGCCGAGGTCGGCGTTGAGATCAATCTGCATCGCGTTCTCCTTCCCGCGGATTGTGGGCCGGCGGGGTCCAGCCTGCAGACGCGAGGCCTTGCGCGACCTGCGCCAGGTAGCGCTGCTGCGCGTCCCACGCCGCCAGCGCGGCGGCGGCATCGACCTGCACCAGCCGCAGGCGGCCGTTGAGCGGCGCCTGCGCGAGCTTCCAGAGGTCGGCGCGGATGACGACGCCGATGCGCGGATAGCCGCCGGTGGTCTGCGCATCGCCCATCAGGATGATCGGCTGGCCCGAAGGCGGGACCTGGACAGTGCCGGGAATGACCGCCGAGGACAGCATGTCGACGCTGCGCTTGCGCTTGAGTTCCGGGCCTTCGAGCCGGCTGCCCATGCGGTTGCTGCGCGGCGTGATGCGCCAGGCCTCGCGCCACAGCAGATCGCGCGAGGCCACCGTGAATTGCTCGAACTCGGGACCGGGCATCACGCGCAGCGCGATCATGCCGGTGTCGGCGTCGAAACCGCCCTCGGGCGCGCGCACACCGAAGGCGCGGCGCGCCATGCGGGCTGCATCCAGGGCCGGCTTGCCCAGCGGCAGCAGGTCGCCCTTGCGCAGCACGCGGCCTTCGTGGCCGCCGAACCCCGCCTTCAGGTCGGTGCTGCGCGAGCCGAGCACCAGCGGCACGTCGATGCCGCCCGCCACAGCCAGCCAGCTGCGCAGGCCCTTCTTGGCACGCCATCGGTTCGCGCTCGCGAGCTTGAGAACCTGGCCGGCCGCGACCGGCACGCTCCAGCAGGGCCAGAGCGGCGCGCCGTCGAGCCGGGCATCGAAATCGTCGCCGGCGAGCGCGATGCGGGTCGCGGTGTCGAAGCGAAGCTCGCAGGCACCCATCGTGAGTTCGAGCCCGGCCGCGCCGTCCGCATTGCCGACCAGCCGGTTGGCCAGCGTGAGCGCCAGGGTGTCGAGGGCGCCGCCCGGACAGATGCCCAGCTGGCGATGGCCGTGCCGGCCCAGGTCCTGCACCGAGGCCATCATGCCGGGACGCAGAACGGCGATGCCCGCGGTCGGCGCCATCACGCCTCGAAGCTCTCGACGACGAAGCGCACGCGATCGCCGGGCCGCAGCAACGTGGGTTCGGCTGCGAGCGGATCGAACAGCGCGAGCGGCGTGCGCCCGATCAGTTGCCAGCCGCCCGGAGAGACCAGCGGATAGATGCCGGTCTGCTCGCCGCCGATGCCGACCGAGCGGGCCGGCACCGCCATCCGCGGCTCGGCACGCCGCGGCGTCGCGAGCTCGGGCGCGAGGCCGCCCATGAACGCGAAGCCCGGCAGGAAGCCGAGCAGGTACACCACGTACGATCCCTCGCTGTGACGCCGCACGACCTCGGCCGGCGTCAGGCCCGTGTGCGCGGCCACATCGGCCAGGTCGGGTCCGGCTTCGCCGCCGTAGGCGACAGGGATCTCGATCTCGCGGCCCTCGATCGACGCCGAGGCCAGTTGCGGCCAGGCCGACAGGACCTGCATCTCGAGTTCGACGCCATCGATCTGGCCCGGGTCGAACAACAGGCTGAGGTTGTTCATGCCGGGCAGGACTTCGCGGACGCCGCGCCACTGCACGGCCTCCTGCGCGAGCGCCCAGATCCGCTGCTGCTGCGCCAGTGTCGCCGGCGGCGGCAGTTCGCACAGCAGGGCCGCCTCGCCCAGAGGATGCAGGCGCAGCGCCGGCAGACTCATTCGCGCGCGATGCTGCGCACCTTGGCGAGCAGGCTTTCCTGGACGATCGGCGATACGAACTTGTCGACCTCGCCGCCCAACATCGCGATCTCGCGGACGAAGGTGCTGGAGATGAACTGGTACTTGTCGCTCGGTGTCAGGAACACGGTCTCGACCTCCGGCATCAGCGAGCGGTTCATGCCGGCGAGCTGGAATTCGTAGTCGAAGTCGGTCACGGCGCGCAGGCCGCGCACCATCGCCTTGCCGCCGCGCGCGACGACGAAATCGCGCAAGAGGCCGGAGAAACTCTCGACCGTGACCTGGTCGCTGAAGGGCCGCACGGCCTGGCGCGCCATGTCGATGCGCTCCTGCAGCGAGAACAGCGCCTTCTTGTGGTGGCCCGCCGCGACGGCGACGATGACCTTGGAGAACAACTGGGTCGCGCGGCGCACCACGTCCTCATGGCCCAGGGTCATGGGGTCGAAAGTGCCGGGGTATACCGCGATCACGTTGCTGGACATGGTGGCTTCCTCCTCGTTCAGCCGATGCGGCCTGGATTCGGCGGATTATGCAGCCGTATCCGCGGTGCTTTGGAGAAGGTGGGCATGCACCGCGCCTGCCTTCAAATGGCGCAAGACGGCCAGACCCAGCGCGGCCAGCTCCTCATCGGCCCAGCGGCGAGCCGCCTCGAGGTAGATCACGCCCTCGGGGCGCAGCGCACGCGCGGCGGCGCGCAAGGCCGGCGCGTACAGCGCCTCGTTCTCGAAGGGCGGATCGAGGAAGACCGCGTGCAGGCTGCCGGCCACCGCGCGCTCCAGCGCGGTGACGCCGTTGCCGCGCTCGATGCGCACCGCTTCGGCGGCGAGCTTGGCCTTCTGCGTCTGCAACTGCGCGACCAGCGCGGCGTCCTGCTCGCACAGCAGCACCGAGGCGGCACCGCGCGATGCCGCTTCGAGCCCGAGCGCGCCCGTGCCTGCGAAGGCATCGACGCAATGCCAGCCCGGCAGTTCGCCGCCGCCGGCGCCTGCCAGGCTGGCGAGCCAGTTGAAGAGCGTTTCGCGCACCCGGTCCGGCGTGGGGCGCAATCCGGGCTTGTCGGCGACGGCGAGGCGCGTGCGCTTCCATTGGCCGCCGATGATGCGGACGAAATGCGGCGCCTTGGCCAGCTTGGAAGGCGTGGCAGGTGCGGCGGCGGGTGTTCTGGGCTTCGGTTTCACGCGTACAGCTTAACGCCACGCGCGCGGCGCGCGCCGCCGGTTCAAGGCTTGGCGCCGACGATGACCGTCACCATCCGATCGGGCTGCAGCTTGCGCTGGAACGCGGCCTTGATGTCGGCCACGGTGACGGCGTTCATGCGATCGATCCAGGTGTCGAGGTAGTCGAGCGGCAGGTCGTTCCAGGCGATGTTGGCGATGTTGCCGAGCAGCTTGCGGTTGCTGTCGAGCAGAAGCGGGAAGCCGCCGATCAGGTTGTCCTTGGCAGCCTTGAGCTCGGCCTCGGTCGGTCCGTCGGCAACGAACTTCGCCAGCACTTCGCGCGACACCTTCACCGCTTCGTCCACCTGGTCGGGCCGGGTCTGGAAGGCGATGCGGAACGCGCCCGCATGAAGGCCGGGCGAGAAGGTGCTGTAGACGCTGTAGGTCAGGCCGCGCTTCTCGCGCACCTGGTCGGTCAGGCGCGACACGAAGCCGCCGCCGCCGAGGATGTAGTTGCCGACCGTGAGCGCGAAATGGTCCGGATCGGTGCGCTTGTAGCCGGGCTCGCCGATGAGCACGTGCGTCTGCGCCGAATCGAAGGGAATGCGCTCTTCCTTGGGTGCGGTGAGCGGGGCCACTTCGGGCACGGCGGGCAACGCCGCGCAGGCAGTGGCGTCCGCGGGCGGCAGGCGCGACAGCAGCGTGGTCGCGATGTCCTCGGCCTGCTGCCGCGTGACCGCGCCGACGATGCTGAGCTTGGCGCGGCACGGCACGATCAATCGCTGGTAGCGCTGGCGCATCGCGTCGACGTCGATCCGCGCCAGCGTTTCCTCGGTGGTGTCGAAGCCGTAGGGATGCGTGCCGTAGATGGCCTGCGAGAAGGCGCGGCCGGCGATGGTCGCGGGCTTGGTGTTGGCCTCCTTGATGGCGGCATCCAGGCGCTCGCGCTCGCGCGCCCACACATCGGCCGGGAATGCCGGCTCGCCGATCTCGCGCGCGGCGAGCTGCACCGCCTTGCCGAGCAGCGCCGGGTCGGACAAGCTGCGCAAGGTGAAGCTCGTGCGGTCGGCACCGGCGCCGACGTCGAAATTCGCGCCCAGATCGGCCCAGGCCTCGCCCAGCGCGTTCTGGTCCATCGCGGGATCGCTGCCGCGGGCCAGCACGCCTTTCTCGACCATTTCGGCGCTCACTTCGGCCAGGCCGGACTGCGCTGCCGGATCGCGCCGGCTGCCGGCATCGAAGTCGAGTTCCACGTCGACGATCGGCAGGACGCGGGTGGCGGCCAGGTAGATCTTCGCGCCGTTGGGCAGCGTCCAGTGCTGGATCGGGATGGCGGCCTGGGCGCCCGCGCCAAGAACCGTCGCAGCACCGGCGAACGCCACGCGAAGCACGAGTTGTCTGGGAGTGAACATGAAGAAGCGGCCTTTCAGCGCAGATCGCCGGCCGGCGCTGCGAAACCGCGCGGGCGGCGATGAGGATCGGGCGGCAGCGGCCGCAGTATGGCGACCGTCAGCTGGTCGTCGCCGAAGTACTTCGCGGCCACGGCCTGCACCTGCTCGGCCGTGACGGCCTGCAGTTTCGCGATGATGCGCGTGCTGGCATCGAGCGGCAGGCCCTCCACCCAGTTGCTGCCGAGTTCGCGCGCCTGGGCCATGACCGAGTCGAGCTTGTAGGTTTCGCTGGCAACCCATTGCGTTTTCACACGCGCCAGCTCGGCGGCGCCGACACCTTCGCGCGCGATGCGCGCCACCTGGGCGCGCAGCGCGGCCTCGACGGCCTCGGGGCTCTTGCCGGCGGCTGGCACGCCATCGAGAACGAAGAGCTGCGGGCCGCGGCCGACGAAGCCGGAATACGCACCGGCCGAATCGGCGACGCGATCAGGGCCCTGCGTCAGCGCGCGGTCGAGCCGCGCACCGGCATAGCCGTCGAGCACGGCGGACAGCACCACCAGCGCATAGGCGTCGCTGTCGCCGTCGAAGGCCTGGCCGCCCGCGATCTGCGGCACGCGGAACGCGAGCGACACGTAGGCCTGCTCGGCCGGCGCCTTGAACTCGACACGGCGGATGCCGCGCTGCACGGGTTCGGTACGCGGCTTGCGCTCGGGCAGCGCGCGGGCCGGGATGCGGCCGTAATACTTCTCGGCCATGGCGCGGACCTGCGCCACGTCGACATCGCCAGCAACGACGAGGGCTGCGTTGGCCGGCACGTACCAGCGCCGGAAAAAATCGCGAACATCATCCGGCTTCATCGCCTCGAGGTCGCTCATCCAGCCGACGACGGGACGGTGATAGGGCGAGGCGTTGAAGACGGCGGCGTTCTGCTGTTCGTTGAGCAATGCGCGCGGCTGGTCGTCGGTGCGCATGCGGCGCTCTTCCTTGACCACCTCGATCTCGCGCCTGAATTCGTCGTCCTGCCACTGGTTGTTCGCGAAGCGGTCGGATTCCAGCTTCATGATCTGCTCCAGCTTGCCGGTCGGGATCTGCTGGTAGAAGCCGGTGTAGTCGCGCGTGGTGAAGGCGTTCTCGCGGCCACCCAGCGCAGCGACGCGGCGGGAGAACTCGCCGACCTTCAGATCCTTCGTGCCCTTGAACATCATGTGCTCGAGGGCGTGCGCGACGCCGGAGGTTCCGTCGACCTCGTCGACGGAACCGACGCGGACCCAGACCATCTGCACCGCGGTCGGCGCGCGCCGGTCGGGCTTCACGATCAGGGTCATGCCATTGGCCAGCGTGAACTGCTGGGCGGGAACCGGCGCGATGGCGGCCGGTGATGCAACATTGGCGGGCGGAAGATTTTGCGCAAGCGCAGGCAAGGCCCAGAGCGCCATCAGCACCGAGGCCAGCACCGCACCAGACGCAGCGCGGCGTGGCGAAGGGTGTTTCATAGAATGGGTCGGATTGTAAAAAGCTTCCGATGTTCAGTTTCTTCAAGAAAAAACCCCCAGCCGAAGTTGCCGCAACGCCGCAGCCCGAGCCCGCACCGGCACCTGCGCCGACCGAGGCTCGCGTCGAGCCGCCGGCGCCCGCCAAGTCGGTTTTTTCACCGTCCAGCTGGTTCGGGGGCAAGCCGGCACCGACCGAGCCGGTGGTGGCGTCGCCGCCCGCACCCGCACCCGAACCCGAACCTGTCTTTGTTGCACCGCCCGCGCCGCAGGCGCCAGTCGCCGCTGCACCCGAGCCCGAACCCGAGCGCAGCGGCTGGCTCGGCAAGCTCAGGACCGGCCTGCGCAAGACCGGCAGCACCATCACCGCCGCCTTCGTCAATGCGCAGATCGACGACGCGCTGTACGAAGAGCTCGAAGAGGCGCTGCTGATGGCCGATACCGGGGTCAAGGCCACGGAACACCTGCTCGAAGACTTGCGGCGCCGAGTCCGAAGCAACATGGCGACCGAGGCTTCCCAGGTGAAAGGGCTGCTCGCCGATGCGATCACGGATCTGCTGCGGCCGCTGGAAAAGGCATTGGTCATCGGCGAGCACACGCCGACCGTGATCATGGTGGCTGGCGTCAACGGTGCCGGCAAGACCACGTCCATCGGCAAGCTCACCAAGCATCTGGCCAACGAAGGCGCGTCGGTGCTGCTGGCCGCGGCCGATACCTTCCGCGCGGCGGCGCGCGAGCAGTTGCTGGTCTGGGCCGATCGCAACACCGTGGAGATCGTGAGCCAGGAAGGCGGCGATCCCGCGGCAGTGAGCTTCGATGCGGTCAACGCGGGCAAGGCGCGCGGCAAGGACGTGGTGCTGGTCGATACGGCCGGCCGGCTGCCGACCCAGCTCCATCTGATGGACGAGCTGAAGAAGATCAAGCGCGTGGTCAACAAGGCCGACGCCACGGCGCCACATGAAGTCCTGCTGGTGATTGACGGCAATACCGGCCAGAACGCGCTGGCGCAGGTCAGGGCCTTCGACGAGACCCTGGGCCTGACGGGCCTGGTCGTCACCAAGCTCGATGGCACGGCCAAGGGCGGTGTCCTGTGCGCCATCGCCCGCGAACGGCCGATCCCGGTCTATTTCATCGGCGTGGGCGAGAAGCTGGAAGACCTCGAGACCTTCAAGGCGCGGGAGTTCGCCCAGGCGCTGCTGGGGTAGAGGCGAGCGCCTCAGCCGACCAGGCCGAGCACGCCGGGCCGGCTCTTCACCGGCGCGTCCAGGTAGCGCAGCTCGCAGTCGCCGATGCGGATCGTGTCGTGGTGACGCAGCAGATGGCGATGGATCCGCTCGCCGTTCACGAAGGTGCCGTTGCGACTGTCGAGATCGCAGATGGAAAAGCCGCCTCCTTCGACGGCGGACAGCGCGGCGTGGATGCGGCTGAGCAAGGGCCGGTCGATGACCAGATCGCACTTCGAGGAACGCCCGATGGTCAGCCTGGGGCCGCTCAGATCGATGAGCTTCACGCCACGGGCGGTAATCAGGACCAACTTCGCCATCCTCTTCTCCGTTGACTGTTGAAATGCCGCCCATCTGCGACAGGCCTTGGTATGAGGGTGAATGTGCCGCAAGAGTCAGCGCAGGCGTTAGTAAAAAGTTAACACTTTTGACCTCAAGTGCTCAGCACCACCGTCCATGCGGCTTTGCCCCGGTGCGCAGGGTCTGGCATCATCTTTCGGTTCGCCAGACCGGCCGAGGAGCCCCATGGAAGCAGCCGCCACGCAGCCAGCCGGGATCGGCCGGAAGATCGATCGCCTGCTCGCCCACTATGGCGAAAGCCACCGCAATCCGACCAATGAAGTCATTCACATGGTCGCCATTCCGGCGATCATGCTGAGCCTCGTGGGCCTGCTGTTCGCGCTCCATCCCTGGGCGGCCTATCTTTTCGTGGCGGCGAGCCTCGTCTACTACGCGACGCTGCGCTCGCCGGCCTTCCTGATCGCCATGCTGGGCGGCACGGTGCTTCTGTTGGCTGCGGTGCACGCGATGGGAGGTCTTGCACTGCCCATTTCCGCCACCATCTTCGTCATTGCATGGATCTTTCAATTCATCGGGCACAGGATCGAAGGCAGGAAACCTTCGTTCTTCGAGGACATCCAATACCTCTGGGTCGGGCCGCTGTTCGTGCTTTCCCGCATATTCCAGCACCTCGGCCTGCGCTGGTAGGCGCTCATCCGCGCCGCGTCGGCTTCTTTCCCGACAGTCTCAGGCTATCGCCTCGATTGAATAGGGGCAGGAACCCCTGGCTTAGCACTCTCTCCAACCGAGTGCTAATATGAGCATGAACGAAGGAGTTTCCCCAATGACAACAGTGTCTGGAGCCTCTGCCAACCAGCTCGCGGTCGCCAATCCCTGGTCGATGGTGCCTCCGCTGGGTAACTTGGACGCCTACATTTCGGCAGCCAACCGCCTCCCCCTGCTGACGCTCGAAGAAGAGCAGGGCTTCGCGCGCCGGCTGCGCGACGACAACGACCTCGAAGCGGCCGGTGCGCTCATCCTTTCGCACCTGCGCCTCGTGGTTTCCATTTCCCGCCAATACCTGGGCTACGGGCTGCCGCACGGCGACCTGATCCAGGAAGGCAACGTCGGTCTCATGAAGGCCGTGAAGCGCTTCGACCCGGACCAGGGCGTGCGGCTGGTGAGCTATGCCATGCACTGGATCAAGGCCGAGATCCACGAGTACATCCTGAAGAACTGGCGCATGGTCAAGGTCGCGACGACCAAGGCCCAGCGCAAGCTGTTCTTCAATCTGCGCTCGATGAAGCAGAGCTTCAAGGCCGATTCGGCCGCAGCCGACGGCGGCACGCACCGCGACACACTGAGTCCCGACGAAGTGTCGCAAATGGCCACCCGGCTGAACGTGAAGCCCGAGGAAGTGCTCGAGATGGAAACGCGCCTGTCCGGCGGCGACGTGCTGCTCGACCCGAGCCCTTCGGATGACGGCGAGGAAGGCTTCGGCCCGATCGCCTATCTGGCCGACGCCACACAGGAACCGACGGCTCAGCTCGAATCGCGCCAGCGCGATCGCCTGTCGACCGACGGCATCTCGACCGCGCTCGAAACGCTGGACGACCGCAGCCGCCGGATCGTGGAAGAGCGCTGGCTGAAGGTCAACGACGACGGCTCGGGCGGCATGACGCTGCACGACCTGGCTGCCGTGTACGGCGTCAGCGCCGAGCGCATCCGCCAGATCGAAGTGGCCGCGATGAAGAAGATGAAGAAGGCGCTGGTCGAATACGCGTAAGACGCGCCCGCTCCCCGACGACAAGCCCGGCTCACGCCGGGCTTTTTCTTTGTCAGGACGCGGCGAGCAGCGTCTTCACGTCCGCCACCATGGCCGGTACGCCCGCGCCGTAGCGCGTATAGAGGCGCAGGCGCCCCTTCGTGTCGTAGACGAAGCTCGCGGCCGAGTGATCCATCGAGTAGCTCGTCGGCGTCTTGCCCTCGACCTTCTTGTAGTAGACCTTGAAGTCCTTCGTCGTCGCGGCCAGTTGCTCGGGCGTGGGGATCAGTGCCACGAAGGTCGGATCGAAAGCGCCCATGTACGCCTTCATGACCTGCGGGGTGTCGCGCGCCGGATCGACCGTGACGAACAGCACCTGCAGCTTGTCGCCGTCGGCACCGAGCTGCTGCTTGACCTGGGCCATCTCGGTCATCGTCGTCGGACAGACGTCGGGGCACTGCGCATAGCCAAAGAACAGCACGACCACCTTGCCCTTGAAGTCGGCCAGCGTGCGCGGCTTGCCGTCGGCATCGGTCAGGGCAAAGTCCTTGGCATAGTCGGCGCCCGTGATGTCGACGGCGTTGAAGCTCGGCTTGGCCTCGCTGCAGGCGGCGAGATTCCCGCCCAGCACGGCCGCGGCGCCCGCCCAGGCTGCCGTCCTGGCGATCCATCGAAGTGCGTCCCGCTTGTTCATCTGTGTGTTACCGGAGATAGTGATCGACCAGCAGCGCCGCGAAAAGAACGCTGAGATGGATCAGTGAAAAGCGAAAGGTCTTGCGCGCGAGCGCATCGGAATAGTTGCGCCACAGTGCGAAGGCGTAGCCGCTGAAGCCGATGCTCACCGCGACTGCGACCGCGAGGTAGAGCCAGCCGCTCATGCCATAGATGAAGGGCATCAGGCAGGCGGCGAACAGGACGAAGGTGTAGAGCAGGATCTGCAGGCGCGTGAATTCGTTGCCATGGGTCACCGGCAGCATCGGCAGGCCGGCCTTGCGGTAGTCCTCGACCCGGTACAGCGCGAGCGCCCAGAAATGCGGCGGCGTCCACAGGAAGATGATGAGAAAAAGGATCAGCGCCTCCGGGCCGACGTCGCCCGTCATGGCGGCCCAGCCCAGCACCGGCGGCATCGCACCCGAGGCGCCGCCGATCACGATGTTCTGCGGCGTGAGCGGCTTCAGGATCACCGTGTAGACCACGGCATAGCCGACGAAGGTGGCGAAGGTCAGCCACATCGTCAGCGGATTCACGCTGAACCACAGCAGCGCCGAGCCCGCCGCACACAGTGCGGCCGAGAAGATCAGCGCCTGCCGGTCGCTCAGCTGCCCGCGGGCGGTCGGCCGCCACGCAGTGCGCTTCATCTTGGCATCGATGCCCTTCTCGACCAGGCAGTTGAACGCCGCCGCCGCGCCGGCCACCAGCCAGATGCCGATGCACGCCAGCAAGCCATGCTGCAGGTCGGCCAGCGTCGGCACGCCAGGCACGGCCAGCACCATGCCGATCAGCGCGCAGAACACGATCAGCTGCACCACGCGCGGCTTGGTGAGGGCGTAGAACTGGCGCAGCACACCGGCCGTCGTCACGTGATGGGTCGAAGCCGGTGCACTCATGCGATTTCCATGTCGCCGCGACGGGCGCGAGGCGCACTGGCAGTTGCGGCCGTGTGCTCGCGACGGCTTTCGCAAACCGTCCAGGTCAGCACCACCGCGAGCGCGGCTGCACCGCCGGTATGAAGGACGGCGGCGGCGAGCGGCCAACCCAGCAGCACGTTGCCCAGTCCGGTTGCGAGCTGCAACAACGCGAGGCCGGCAAGCCAGCTTGCCTGCGTGCGCAGTGGCGCGACGCGGCGCAAGCGCCACGCGAGCACGCCGATGACGACGAACACGGCATAGGCCATCAGGCGATGCACGTAGTGGATCGCGGTCAGGGCGGAGAAGTCGATCGGCGTGCCGCCGGAAGTTTCACCGAGCGAGCGCCAGATCTCGAAGCCCTGGGCGAAATTCATCGGCGGCCACCAGCTGTTCTGGCAGGTCGGGAACTGCGTGCATGCGAGCACCGCATAGTTGGTGCTGACCCAACCGCCGAGTGCGATCTGCACCGCCAGCATCGCAGCCGCAATGATCAGCAGACCGCGCAATGCCGACGGCATGGGCGTCGGCAGGCGTTGTGCCGCAGCCTGCTGGTAGCGCACCGCCTGGATGCACAGCAGGGCCAGCAGGACGACCGCGCCGATCAGATGGAGCGTGACGATGGCGGGATAGAGCCGCCAGGTCACGGTCATGGCGCCGAAGGCGCCCTGCAGGCACACCCACGCCAGCGTTGCCGCCGGCCACCATGCACTGAGCGCGCGCTCGTGCGCATGCTCGGCCAGCCGCTGACGCCGCCGCGCGACCCAGGTCGCGATGGCCAGCACGAGGATCAGCACGCCCACGCCCGTGGCCAGGTAGCGATGGACCATCTCAACCCAGGCCTTGCCGTGCGTCACCGGCCCGGTCGGCTGCGCCGCCTGCGCCGCCGCGATCTCGTGCCGGGCGCCCACGGGGCTCGCATTGCCATAGCAACCGGGCCAGTCGGGGCAGCCGAGGCCCGAATCGGTCAGGCGCGTGAAGGCACCGAACAGGGTGAGATCGAAGGTGAGAAACAAGGTCAGCACGGTCAGCGCGTGAAGCCGCCGTGCCGAGCGGCTACCGGCATTGCGCCGCCATACCCAGAACAGCGGGCCCAGCGCGACCAGTACGCCCATCGCCATGAGCCAGGCGATCGGTGTGAGGTCGTAGAGCGAGGTCGTGTTCATGATCAACGGCCCGGTTCGTCCCAGGATGCGGAGGCGCGCAGCAGGCGGTCGAGGTCGCGCTTGGCACGGCCGGCGCCGGCCGCATCCATGCGGGCGGGAAAGCGCATCATCCAATTGCCCATCGGATCGACCACATAGAGATGTTCCGACAGCGCATGGCCTGGCGCCGGGGTCAGCCAACGCGCCAGCTCGGCGGCCGGTACGCGCAGCACGGTCGCGCCATGCAGACCGTTGGCGAGGCGCTCGGGCAGCGGTGCCGAATCGCTGACCAGCCAGACGCGGTCGAGCCGCTCCTTCTCGCGCCCCAGGCTTTCGCGCAGCTGGCGCTCCAGATAGAGCTGCTGCTCGCACAGCGCGTCGCATGCCGCGTCGGCCACCGCGATCAGGAGCCACTGGCCCTTGAGCGTCGGCAAATGGACCTGGGTGCCGTCGGGCGCGGTCGCCACCAGCTCGGGCAACGGACGCTGCGGATCGATCAGTTCGCCGTACGCATGCCCGCCTTCGGGCCGAACCACGTAGTAGGTGAAGTAGGAGGCGATCACCGGCGCGGCGCAGCACAGCCCCACGATGATCATCTTCCATCGCCCGAGCACGGTGCGCCGCTCGACGCCGTCGAGCGCCTGGCGCGGCGACGGCATCGAGTGCACGGTCAGGCCGAGCGGCTCGTCAGCGGCGGCGTGCACGGCGTGCGCTGCGGTAGGGGGCGATGAATTGGAACCAGACATAGAGGAATACGACGAGGCCCGCGAGCCCGAACCACTGGAAAGCATAGCCATAGTGCCGCTCGATACCCAGCGCCGGGGCCGGCCAGTCGCGCTGCAAGCCTTCGGAGGCCGCACCGGTCTGCTGGAGCGAGACATCGGTTCGCAGCGGAAGACTGGTTTCGGCGCGGAACGCTTCGAGATCGAGATTCTGCCGGATCGGCGAAGACCCCACCCCCGCCTGCGTCGGCGCCGCTGCATCGGCCTTGCCCAGATCGAGCAGATGCGCGGGCGGTGGTGCGATCCTGCCGGTCACTTCGACCAGCCCCGACGGCGTCTCGACCGGCTCCAGGTGGGTTCGGTCGTTGAAGTTGCGCTGGATCCAGCCGCGCTGCACCAGCACCGTCTGATCGCTGCCCTCGAGCGCGAGCGGCGTCAGCACGTAGAAGCCGGGCACGCCGTGCATCTGGCGATTGTCCAGATAGACGGTCTGTTCCTTGAGCCAGAGGCCGCGCAGCTGCACCGGCCGTTGCAGCGACGAAGCGGGCCGGTCAAGCGCAAGAAAGGCCTGCTGGTCGAGCGGCGGCAGGCTCTGCTGCGAGTCGATCTCCGCTTGGATGGCTTCTTTCTGCGCGGCGCGCGAGAGCTGCCAGCGGCCGAGCGAAACGGTGGCCGCGATGGTGAGCACGGCAGCCACGGTGACGAGCCAGAAACGGCCACCTCGCGAGGTGCGCGAAGCCGTCTGAAAGTCGGTGTTCAAACCATGGGGCGGCCCTGGCGGCCGATAATGTGGGTCATGAAATATTTCGTCGCCCTCGCCTTCCTGGGCATCCTGGCGAGCCTCGGATTCGCGCTGTACTTCATGCTGAAGGACGGGCGCGATGGCCGCGCCAAGTCCGGCGGCATGGCGCGCGCGCTCACGGTTCGGATCGGCCTTTCGGTCGTTTTGTTCCTCTGCGTCCTCGTGGCCTGGAAACTCGGCTACATCCAGCCAAGGGGCCTGCCGCTCGGCAAGTAGGTTGTTCTCGTTCCACGAGAACCATGAAAAAAGCGCCTTGCGGCGCTTTTTTGTTTTGCCGTCCCGGATGCTCAAAGCCAATAGACCAGCATGTAGAGGCCGAGCCACACGACGTCGACGAAGTGCCAGTACCACGCGGCGCCCTCGAAGCCGAAATGGCGCTCCGGCGTGAAATGGCCGCTGCGCAGCCGCAGCGTGATGAACAGCAGCATCAGCATGCCGATGAACACATGCAGGCCATGGAAGCCGGTCAGCATGAAGAAGGTCGAGCCGTAGGCACCGGAGCTGAGCTTGAGGTTCATCTCGGTGTACAGGTGGTGGTATTCGTAGCCCTGCACGCACAGGAAGCTGAAGCCGAGCGCCACCGTGAGCCACATGAAGCGCACGGCCTGCGCGCGATGATCGGCACGCAAGGCATGGTGGGCGATGGTCAGCGTCACGCCGGAACTCAGCAGCAGCGCCGTGTTGATGGTCGGCAGCCAGAAGGGCCCGACCGTCTGGAAGGGCTCGACGATGTCGGCCGGCGAGCCGGTGGCACCGATCGCCATGGTGGGCCATACGGCCTTGAAATCGGGCCACAGCAAGGCGTTGTCCAGGCTGCCGAGCGCAGGCAACGCGTGCGTGCGGGTCCACCACAGCGCGGTGAAGAACGCGCCGAAGAACATCACCTCGGAGAAGATGAACCAGCTCATGCTCCAGCGGAACGAGAGATCGACCTTGTGGCCGTACTGGCCGCCTTCGCTTTCGGAGATCGAGCGGCGAAACCAGACGAACAGCGTGCTGAGCCACCACAGCATGCCGATCAGCAGCACCCAGGACCCCCAGTCGTTGCCGTTGACCCACTGGGCCGCGCCGAAGATCACGAAGAGCAGCCCGATCGCCGCCATGACCGGGTACGGCGATGGCGCGGGCACGAAGTAATAGGGCGTGGTGCCGTGGGTGGTTGAACTCATATCAGGTCCTGGCTTTCTTCTCTCGATTCAATTCTGTGGGGATGCGTCTTCAGGGAGCGACAACCCATCGGACCCGCCGACGCGCGGCGGCCGTGGTCACGACTTCGGCTCCGCCACGGCAGCATGGGTATCGACCGCCACGGGCGCTGGCGGCGTCTTGCTTCCGACCTCGAAAAAGGTGTATGACAAGGTGATCGTCTTCACGTCCTTGGAGATCTTCGGATCGATCACGAACGCGACCGGCCACTCCTTCTTCTCGCCGGGATCGAGCGTGTACTGGTTGAAGCAGAAGCACTGGATCTTGTTGAAGTACGGCGCAGCCTGCTGCGGCGCGTAGCTCGGAATGGCCTGCGCCGACATGCGGCGGTTCTGCACGTTCTGGAATTCGTACATCACGGTGTTGAGCTGCCCGGGATGCACCTGCATGGTGTTCAACGCCGGCTTGAAGTCCCACAGGCCGCGCACGTTCGAGTCGAACTCGACAGTGATCGTGCGGCTCATGTCGACCTGCGTGTTGTCCGGCAAACGCACGTCCGCACCGCCGCTGGCGCCCCCAGGCACCTCGAGTTCGGCCCGGGCCAGGATGTTGATCCCGGTCAGCTCGCAGATCGACCGGTAGACCGGCACCAGCGCATAGCCGAACGCGAACATGCCCGCGGCGACGACGACGAGCTTGCCGACCATGCGAAGGTTCTCGCGGCGGATGCGTTGACCGGCGGTAGCCATGATGAATATCCTTCAGCAGCCTCAGTGGACCCAGGCCATCCGCACGATGAAGCCGAGGAAGAAGATCAGCGCGATGGAGGCCAGCGTGAGCCCCATGCGCCGATTGCTTTTCTTTTGTTCAGGCGTCATTGCACGAACGGATCAGCCGATGACCTTGGTCGCCGTCGGATCGAGGCGCGGCGGCGTCTCGAAGGTATGGAACGGTGCGGGCGAAGGCACTTCCCATTCGAGGCCCTCGGCAGCTTCCCACGGCTTCTGCGGCGCTTTCTCGCCCTTGCCCCTCATCGTCGGCAGCACGATGAACAGGAAGAAATAGACCTGCGCAAAACCGAAGAAGAACGCGCCGATCGACACCACCGCATTGAAGTCGGCGAACTGCATCGGATAGTCGGCGTAGCGCCGCGGCATGCCGGCCAGCCCCAGGAAGTGCATCGGGAAGAAGGTGACGTTGAACGAGATCAGCGACCACCAGAAATGGATCTTGCCGCGCGTTTCGTTGTACATCACGCCGGTCCACTTGGGCGACCAGTAGTAAAAGCCGGAGAACATCGCAAACAGCGAACCGGCCACCAGCACGTAGTGGAAATGGGCCACCACGTAATAGGTGTCCTGCAGCTGTGTATCGATCGGGGCGACCGCAAGGATCAGGCCCGTGAAGCCGCCCATGGTGAACACGAAGATGAAGCCGACCGCGAACAGCATCGACGACTCGAAGGTCATCGAGCCCTGCCACATGGTGGCGATCCAGTTGAAGATCTTCACCGCCGTCGGCACCGCGATCAGCATCGTCGCGTACATGAAGAACAGCTGGCCGGTCAGCGGCATGCCGGTCGTGAACATGTGGTGCGCCCAGACGATGAACGACAGAATCGCGATCGACGAGGTCGCATAGACCATCGAGGCATAGCCGAACAGGCGCTTGCGCGAGAACGCGGGCACGACCTGGCTGATGATGCCGAAGGCCGGCAAGATCATGATGTAGACCTCGGGGTGGCCGAAGAACCAGAAGATGTGCTGGTACATCACCGGGTCGCCGCCGCCGGCGGGATTGAAGAAGCTGGTGCCGAAGTGGCGATCGGTCAGCGTCATGGTGATCGCGCCGGCGAGCACCGGCATCACGGCGATCAGCAGGTAGGCGGTGATGAGCCAGGTCCAGCAGAACATCGGCATCTTCATCAGCGTCATGCCGGGTGCGCGCATGTTCAGGATCGTCACGATGATATTGATCGAACCCATGATCGACGACGCGCCCATGATGTGCATCGCGAAGATGCCGGCATCCATCGACGGGCCCATCTGCAGCGTGAGCGGCGCATAGAGCGTCCATCCCGCGGCCGGCGCACCGCCGGGCATGAAGAACGAGCCGACCAGCATCAGCGCCGCCGGGATCAGCAGCCAGAAGCTGAAGTTGTTCATCCGCGCGAAGGCCATGTCGGCCGCGCCGATCTGCATCGGGATCATCCAGTTCGCGAAGCCCACGAACGCCGGCATGATCGCGCCGAACACCATGATCAGGCCGTGCATGGTCGTGAACTGGTTGAACAGCTCGGGATTGACCAGCTGCAGGCCGGGCTGGAACAGCTCGGCGCGGATCAGCAGCGCGAGCACCCCGCCCGCCATCAGCATCGTGAAGGAGAACAGCAGGTACAGCGTGCCGATGTCCTTGTGGTTGGTCGCGAACACCCAGCGGCGCCAGCCGGTCGGTGCGCCGTGGTGGTCGTCGTGGGCATGGTCGCCGGGGGCGTGGCCGTGGGGATCGAGGACTGCGCTCATGGGGAAATTCCTTGCTTACTTCAACTTGGCGCGTTCCGCCACGATTTCAGACGGCTGGATCAGTTGGCCGGTCTTGTTGGACCAGTTGTTCTTGGTGAAGCTGATCACGGCAGCGATGTCGGTGTCGCTGAGCGTCTTCCAGGACGGCATGCCCTTGTCGACGCGGCCGTTGAGCACGGTGTCGATCTGGTCGGCATGGTTGGCGTCCAGCACGACCGCCGAACCGTCGAGCGGCTTGATCGGGCCGCCGCCCTTGCCGTTCGCCTGGTGGCAGGCCGCGCAATTGGCCGCATAGACCTTTTCCCCGCGCGCCATGATGTCCGGCAGCGTCCAGACCTTGGTCGGGTCGTCCAGCTTGGCCGCCGCCTCCTTGCGCTTGGCGTCCACCCAGGTGGTGTAGTCGGCGGCCGAGACCACTTTCACGTGGATCGGCATGAAGGCGTGCTCCTTGCCGCAGAGTTCCTGGCACTCTCCATAGTAGTCGCCGATCTTCTCGGCGCGGAACCAGGTGTCGCGCACGAAGCCGGGGATCGCGTCCTGTTTGAGGCCGAACTGCGGCACAGCAAAGGCATGGATCACATCGACCGCCGTGGTGATGATCCGGACCTTCTTGTCGACCGGCACCACCATCGGGTTGTCGACCTCGAACAGGTAGTTGTCGGGCACGTTGCCCTTCGCGCCGCTGTTCGAGAATTCGCGATGCGACGGCAGCAGGGTCGAGATGAAGCCGATGCCCGCACCCTCGCCGGTGATGTAGTCGTAGCCCCACTTCCACTGATAGCCCGTGGTCTTGATGGTGAGGTCGGCATTGGTGGTGTCCTTCTGGGCGACCAGCACCTTGGTGGCCGGCAGCGCCATGAGGATCACGATGATGAAGGGCACGATGGTCCAGATCACTTCGACCACCACCGACTCGTGGAAGTTGGCCGCCTTGTGGCCGACCGACTTGCGGTGCTTCCAGATCGAATAGAACATGACCGCGAACACCGCGATGAAGATGACCGTGCACAGGATCATCATCCCGTTGTGCAGCAGGTACTGCTCTTGCGCGATCTTGGTGACGCCCACCGGCAGGTTCAACTGACGCACCATCGGGCCGCCCGGCAGGTCGTTGACTGCATGCGCAGCGCCACTGAACGCCGCGCCGGCCGCCAACAGCAGATTCGCCGGCTTGTACCAAATGCTCTTCATCGTGTTCACTTCTTCATTTTCCAGTTAACCCACCGGCCCAGCCCGGGTGCCACATCGCCCAGCCGCCTCACGCGCTGCGCAGTGCCATGCGAATTTCGCGCGCCAGCGCCGCACGCAATTCCGGGCGCACATAGCGCCCCACCCTGACCGAACGACCTTGACCCGAGACCTCGATCAGCGAACGATCGCTGTCATGAGGCTCGACCCGCACCTGGTGCGGCAAGAATTCCGTGCGCTCGTAGTGCCCACCGTTTTCGAGCTCGACCACAAGGCGGCCGCCCTGCAGCGCGATCTTTTCGCCGTCGGTCGCGTGCCGTGCGTACAGCAGGAACGCGAAACCCACGGCGGCCAGCTCGAGCCACGCGAACGGCAGCACGAGACGTGCGCCATGCCACCAGAACACGATTCCGATGCCAAGCGACAGCACGCACAGCGACGCGTACAGCCAGCCGAGCTGGCTCGGCGTCACCGAGCAGTTGCGCTTCAGGAACCAGTGGATGCTCTGGCCTGACACAGTGGCAAAACGAAACACGGAATTCGACACGGGCGAGTTCGGCAAATCGGTGCGTCGAAGCGTTGTCAAACCCATTCCTGACAGGCCTCGATCACGGGACAATACCCGGGAGTTCACGCAGCGCCGGATTGTAGCGGGTCGAAGAGCGGCGCTCAGGCGCCGGGTCGCCCGCGCTGCAGCATCGAGCGCATTTCGCGCAGGGACACGGCGCTTTCGGCCGCGAGCGCCACCCGCGGCGCGGGCTTGAACGCATGGCCGTAGATGATCTCGAAGGTCAGCGCGATGTGCCCGTTGCCTTCCGCCGCGGGCGCGAACCGGGGCAGCGCTTCGCACAGCGCCTGATGCCAGCGTCGGCCGCGCAATGCGCGAAAGCGCTGCGGATGGAGATTGCGTCCCAGCGTGCGCAGCTCGGCCAGTGCGCGTTCCGCGCTGGGCCAGGTCAGCACGATGTGCTCCATGTCCATCACGGGCTCGGCAAAGCCGGCACCCACCAGCATGTCGCCCCAGTCGTGCATATCGGTGAACTCGTGGCTGGGCGGCGGCCAGCCCGAAGCCTCGTGCAGCAGGCGCAGTTCGCGCAGAGTGTCGGGCCCCAGGCAGGAGAACATCAGGAAGCCGTCGGTCGCGACCAGACGGTGCCAGCGCGCAATCAGCGCCTGCGGGTCGGCCGCCATGTGCAGCGCCATGTTGGCCCATAGCACGTCCACGCCCTCCTCCGGCGGCGCCTCGAAGCGCGGCCGCGGGCCCTGCCAGCGGCGTGCGGTCCACCAGGGCGCCGCCAGCGCCCGGCCGGTGGCCGGCACCAGCGGCGCCTCGGGCTCGATCACGAACGACTCGGCCGTGCGATAGCGACGTGACAGCAGCGCATGCGCCTCGAGGCCGCCATGCAGCGGTGACCAGTCGGCCCAGCGCTTCGGCTGGGCCTTGATCCACTGCAGGCGATCCTCCATGCGGCGGCCGATTTCCTCGTGCAGCCAGGGCGAACCCGCTGCAGGCGCGAGCCGGCTCCAGCGCGCGGCCGCCGTGGCATCGATGGTCGGCGGACGCTGTGCGGGATCGGTGGTCATCAGATCGGCCAGTATATTGAGGGCATGTTCCACCGCGGGTCCGAACGGCCTTTTTCGTCCTTGCTCGAGCGCCTTCCGAGCCAGTGCGCAGTGTGCCGCGCCTGGCCCTCGCAGCCGGTGTGCGACGCCTGCGTGGCACGCTTCGCGCCGCCCACGCCGCGTTGCGCAACCTGCGCCCTGCCGGTGCCGGCGGGTGTGGCGCAATGCGGCGACTGCGTGCTGCATCCGCCGCCGCTCGATGCCTGTCTGGCCGCCTGCGCCTACGTCTGGCCATGGCCCGGGTGCCTTGCGCAGTTCAAGTTCCGCGGCGACGCCGGGCAGGCCGCGCCGCTCGCAACCCTGCTGCGCAGTGCACCCTGGGTGGAACCGGCACTCGAACAGGCCGATCTCGTGCTGCCGATGCCGCTGGCGCCGGCGCGCCTGCGGCAGCGCGGCTTCAACCAGGCGCACGAACTGGCGCGCCGGCTGGCGCCGCGAAAAGCCGATGCCCGCCTGCTGTTGCGCATCCGGGAGACGACGGCCCAAAGCGGCCTCACGCGGGCCGAGCGGCTTCGGAACCTCAGCGGCGCGTTCGCGCTCGAGCCGCTTCGTGCGCAGGCCGTGCAGGGTCGGCGCATCGTGCTGGTCGACGACGTGATGACCAGCGGCGCGTCGCTGTTCGCCGCCGCGCAGGTTCTGCGCACGGGCGGCGCGCAGAACATCACCGCAGTGGTGCTGGCGCGCACCGAACTCCCCGACTGAACGCCGGGGCCGACCGACAATCGGCGCCATGTTCCACATCGTCCTGGTCGAACCCGAGATCCCGCCCAACACCGGCAACGTGATCAGGCTCGCAGCCAACACCGGCTGCATGCTGCACCTGGTCGAGCCGCTGGGCTTCTCGATGGACGACAGGCTGCTGCGCCGCGCCGGCCTCGACTACCACGAGTACGCGGAGGTCAGGCGCCATGCCGACTGGCAGGCCCTGCTCGACAACGAGCAGCCCGCCCACGAGCGCATGTTCGCGCTGACCACGCGCGGCTCGCGCCCGGCCTTCGAGCTGCGCTTCGCGCCCGGCGACTGGCTGGTGTTCGGCTCCGAGACCCGCGGGCTGCCGCCCGCCTTGCGCGACGGCTTCTTCCCCGAAGCGCAGCGCCTGCGGCTGCCGATGCGCGCCGGCCAGCGCAGCCTGAACCTGTCGAACGCGGTGGCAGTGACGGTGTTCGAGGCCTGGCGCCAGAACGGCTTCGGCTGAAGCACGGCATCACAAGGTCCCGGCACGAACAGGCGTGCAGGCCGCATGGTTCTGCATCCACCGTCCGCGCTCCGGCGTATCCATGGCATGCAGGTTCGAAACATCCGTTCGAGCCGGCATGCCACCCTTCAACGCATTTCAGGAGCCACGCCATGAACACCCGAACGATCACCTTCGCCGCGCTCGCCACCCTTGCCTTCGCCGGCGCCGCGCAAGCCTACCAAGGCGAACAGAGCCCGCTGCCGCCCGCCCCCTTCCAGTCGACGCTCACGCGTGCGCAGGTCCAGGTCGAAGCGCGCCAGCCGCTGCACATCAGCAACGGCGGCACCGGCGCGATGGGCCTGCGCACCGGCAACGTCGAGCGTGCCGGGGTGCGCGCGACCGCCGTGGAGGCCGCGCGCGAAGGCTCGGCCAACTACGGCAAGCTCGGCATGCCGATGTGATGTGCGCGCCGGATCAGGGGTAGCGCCGCACCACCGACTCCGCCACGCAGGCGGGCTTGGCGGCGCCCTCGATCTCGATGCTCGTTTCCCAGGTCATCTGCACGCCCTGGTCGGCAATGGGCTCGGCGCCGAGCAGCTTCATGCGCGCGCGCAGCCTGCTGCCGACCCGCACCGGCGACATGAAGCGCACCCGGTTGAGGCCGTAGTTGACGCCCATGCGCGACTCGATCACCTCGATCGCCGACTCGAAGAACTTCGGCAGCAGCGACAGCGTCAGGAAGCCATGCGCGATGGGTGCGCCGAACGGCCCCGCCTTGGCGCGTTCGACGTCGACGTGGATCCACTGATGGTCGCCGGTCGCCTCTGCGAACTGATTGACCTGCTGCTGGGTGACGGTGAGCCAGTCGCTCACCGCGACCTCCTGGCCGACGCAGGCAGCAAGATCCTGAAGGGTCTGGAATGTCCTTTTCATGGTTTCACTCAGGTATCGAGCCACTCGCACAAGGGCTGCCATTGCTCGAGGTCGCGCTGCGCGCGGCCCGGCGCGATGTCGAACAGCGTGAGCCCGCGCGCCGCGAGCTGCACGTAGATCTGCGCGTCGCGCAGCTCGCCCAGCACCGGCACGCCGAGGCCGGCGACGAACTCGCGCAGCCGGTCGGCCGCCAGCGTGCGCGCATCCACGCGCATGCCGACGACGCCGATCCGAGTCTTCGCTGCATTGCGATGGCTGAGCAGTTTGTCGAGGAAGTCGCGCGTGGCATAGATGTCGAAGATGCTGGGCTGCAGCGGCACCAGCACCTTGTCGGCCAGCGCCACCACCTCCTTGAAGCGCGAGCCATGCAGCCCGGCCGGCGTGTCGAGCACCGCATGCGTGGTGCCGCGCGGCGGCCGCACCACGCTGCTGTCGCCCGAAGCGTCCCAGGTCGTGATCGACCGCGCCTGCGGCGGCCGCAGGCCGAGCCACAGGCGCGCGGATTGCTGGCGATCGACATCGCCCAGCATCACCGCATGGCCGCGGCTCGCGAAATAGCCCGCAACCTGCGTTGCAAGCGTCGATTTGCCGACCCCTCCCTTGGGATTGGCGACCAGAACCACGGGCATGTGAAACTCCTCGCAGGCTGAAGACAGGCGCCATGGTAGCCGCGCATGCGCTATGTTCGCGGCATGCCTACGACCACCAGCCCGGGAAACGACCCTCGCATCTACCTGATCGCGGCGCATCCGCACTGGCGCGACTCGCGCGTCAACCTGCCATTGCTGAAGGCGGCGCAGGGTATACCCGGTGTCGACGTCAACGATCTCTACGAGAGCTATCCCGACTACCTGATCGACGTCGAGGCCGAGCAGGCCCGGCTGGCGCGCGCCGAGCTGCTGGTGCTGCTGCATCCGATCCAGTGGTATTCGATGCCGGCGCTGCAGAAGCTCTGGATCGACGAGGTGTTCGCCTACGGCTGGGCCTACGGTCCCGGCGGCAAGGCGCTCGAAGGCAAGGACTGCTGGCTGGTCGCGACCACCGGCGGCCCCGAGGCAAGCTACCACCCGCAAAGCTACAACCGCTATTTCTTCGACGCCTTCCTGCCGCCCTACGAGCAGACCGCCGCGCTCTGCGGCATGCGCTTTCTGCCACCGCTCCTGTTCCACGGCGCGCGCAGCGCACCCCGCAGCGAGGTGACGGCCCACGTCGAGGTCTTCCGGCAGCGCCTCGCGTCCTATCCCGACTGGCCCGAGCTGGAAGACCTCGAAGGCTGTCCCGCCTGCGTGGTGCCCGAGGCCGACCGCCCCGTCGAACGCGAGGAGGCCTGAGCATGGAGCACGCCCCGGCCTGGCTTGTCAATTCGCTGATCTACCTCGGCGCCGCCGTGCTGGTGGTGCCGCTGTCCAAGGCGCTCGGCCTCGGCTCGATCATCGGCTACCTCGCGGCCGGCATCGCGATCGGCCCCTGGGGCCTGGGGCTGGTCACCAACGTCGAGGACATCCTGCACTTCGCCGAGTTCGGCGTGGTGCTGATGCTGTTCCTGGTCGGGCTCGAACTCGAACCCAAGCGCCTGTGGAACCTGCGCCGCCCGATCTTCGGCTGGGGCTCGGGCCAGGTGCTGGCCTGCGCGGCCGTGCTGTTCCTGGCCGGCTGGGCCGGCGGCGCGAGCTGGCGCGTCGCGCTGGTCGCGGCACTGGGCCTGGCCCTGTCGTCGACCGCGATCGCGCTGCAAGTCTTCGGCGAGCGCAACCTGCTGCGCACCGCGAGCGGACAGGCCGGCTTCTCGATCCTGCTGTTCCAGGACGTGGCCGCGATCCCGATCCTCGCGCTGCTGCCGGTGCTGGCGGTGGGGTCGGTCACCGGCTCGGCGATCACCGGCCTCGACCGCGCGCTCGAAACGCTGAAGATCGTCGCCGTCATCGGCGGCATCGTGCTCGGCGGCCGGCTGGCGCTGCGCCCGCTCCTGCGCTGGATCGCACGCAGCAACACGCCCGAGATCTTCACCGCCGCCTCGCTGTTGCTGGTGGTGGCGATCGCGGCGCTGATGCAGTTCATCGGTCTCTCGATGGCGCTGGGCGCCTTCCTCGCCGGCGTGCTGCTGGCCGAGAGCGAATACCGGCGCGAACTCGAAACCGACATCGAGCCCTTCAAGGGCTTGCTGCTCGGCCTCTTCTTCATCGCGGTCGGCATGAGCATCGACTTCGGTGTGCTGCTCCGGCAGCCGGGCCTGATGGTGATGGTGGTGATCGGCTTCATGCTGTTCAAGTTCGTCGTCATCTACGCCATCGCCAAGGTGATGGGCCTGCCCTACCAGGAGCGGCCGGTGTTCACGCTGCTGCTGGCGCAGGGCGGCGAGTTCGCCTTCGTCGTGTTCCAGGCCGCCGGCCCCGAGGTGCTGCCGCCCGGTGTCGCCTCGTTCCTGATCGGTGCGGTGGCGCTGTCGATGCTGGTCTCGCCGCTCTTGCTGGTGGTGATCGACAAATGGATCCTGCCGCACTACAGCGCGCACCATGTCGTGACGATGGAAGAGATCTCGGAGCAGCAGGACGCCAAGGTCGTGATCTGCGGTTTCGGCCGCTACGGCCAGATCGTCGGCCGCATGCTGGGCTCGCAAGGCATGCAGGTCACGGTGCTCGACCACGATCCGGACACCATCGAGTCGCTGCGCGCATTCGGCTTTCGCGTGTTCTACGGCGATGCCACGCGGCTCGACCTGCTGCGCACCGCCGGCGCCGGCACGGCCAAGGTGCTGGTGGTCGCGGTCGACGACATCGAGCAGTCGCTGGCCATCGTCGACCTCGCGCGCGAGCATTTCCCCGACGCGAAGATCGTCGCGCGCGCACGCAATGTCGGGCACCTCTACCAGCTGCTCGACCGCAACGTGGAGTACGTCGAGCGCGAGCTGTTCGAATCCTCGTTGCGCAGCGCGCGCTCGGTGCTCGAGGTGCTGGGCTGGCCGGCGCACGAGGCGCGTCAGGCCGCGATGCGCTTTCGCGTGCGCAACATCCAGCTCATGCGCGAGATCTATCCGCACTACAAGGACCGCGCGAAGGTCATCGCGGTGGCCAAGGAAGGACGCCAGCAGTTCCAGGAGCAGATCTCGCGCGAGCGCGCGGAGCGCAAGGAGCGCGCGGGCCGCGACTGGGACCGGCTCGAGGAGGAGCGGATCGAGGAAGAGCAGATCCCCTGAGGCCTTGTCTTGCTCCCTCTCCCTCTGGGAGAGGGTTGGGGTGAGGGCGCCCGGGCCTTTGCCTTGCGCGTTGCGTTTGATCGAAGGCCGGAGCCGGGACTCGCCCCGGCGGGCGACTCACTTCTTTTGTCTCGCCAAAAGAAGCGACGCCGCCAGCGTGCCGGATGCAAGACAGCCTTTAGACGGCAGGAGTCGTGTCAGTCATCCCTGAGTCGGAGAGCCGCTTGCGCCAGGTAATCCAGCCGACGAAAATCGAAAGTGCCGCCGCGACGAAAGGGGGCGCCGCGTGCCCATATTCGCCGTGGATCGTGACGGTCCCGAGTGCCGCCAACATGACAGCGCAGCCGAGCGCGGAGCCCAGGAGGCGGCTCGGTGCCCTGGCCAGCAGAATGGCGGTAGTGAGTTCCAGTGACCCGGTCACAAAATGGAACCAATGCGGATATCCCCACCTCAGGTATTCCTCGTCGATAGATTGCGGGGCAAAAATATTACTGAGTGACCCCACGACGAAAAACGCGGCGAGAGCCAGGGGTAGGACTTGGCGCCAAGTAGTCTTAGACATTGATCGGTCCTTCGGAACTACTTCGTGGTGGCGTTCTTTGCCGCCGCGAAGACATCGCCGGGTGATGTCGTGCCCGCGACGTGCTCCGTACCTTCGACCCCGACGTCCATCCAGCCCGAGTTGATCGCCTCGTACATCGCTTCGGCCTGTCCTGTCTGTCCCTTCGGGATGCCAAACTGCTCGAATGCTGCCGACCACCCGGTCCGCGGAACGGCAAAGGCTTTGACGTCGCGCTGAAGGACCTTCCCCAATTGCGCGGCGACTTCATCGGCGCTGACCATCGAACCGAGCTCGATGACTCGCTGCCCCGACCACGCCGGCCCGGTCAGGAGCGTCGCCACTTCGGCGCCGATGTCGTTGGTCGCGACCATGGTTGATTTTCGGTTGGTCGGGTTGTAGAAGACGGGGAGCGTGCCGGCCTGGGCGACATGCAGGCCGAAAAGAAAGTTTTCGAAAAAGCCGCCAGCGCGCACGAAGGCGATTGGCGATGTCAGATTGCGAAAGCCGCGCTCCAGCAACGACAGCGCCGTGATCATCCCCAGCCCGTGGGATTTGTGCGCCCCCATCGACGACAACGCGACGACGCGCGGCGGCGCGGCCTCGGTCAGCGCCTTGGCGAAGTTTGCAATGACGCCCTTGGCTTCCTTGAAATCCGGCGAAGGGGCCCAAACGGCCGGCAACATGACAAACACGCCGTCGACGCCATCGAGCGCCCGCGCAATGGCGTCCGCATCGTTCCAATCGCCGGCAACCAGTTCGACGCCCTGGGCCGCCCAACTGGCCGCCTTTGCGCGGTCGCGAACCAGCGCGCGTACTGCCTTGCCCTGCGCCAACAAATGCCTTGCCGTCGAGCCGCCGACTTGTCCCGTAATTCCCATGACTAAAAACATGCGTGTTCTCCTGACCCATAGGGTCTACAATTGAGGGAAGGTCTACTGTAGAGACCTTGGTCCTGCGTCACAAGGAGGCAGTTTCAAGTAACCAGGAGAGGCGAGGGGAACCCGGATGAGCACCGCATCGAGCGCGATCGAAAGATTCAGCCGTTTTCAAACGGACGACGCCCAGTCGGTTGACGCAGTGCACTGCCCAGTGCGAGACGTGCTCGACCGCATCGGCGACAAATGGAGCATCCTGATGATCATGACCCTCGCGACGCGGTCGCAGCGCTTCAGCGAGCTTCACCGCGCCGTACGCGACATTTCCAAGCGCATGCTCACCCAGACCCTGCGCGATCTGGAACGCGACGGACTGATTACCCGTCACGTCTTTCCCACCAAGCCCCCGAGTGTTGAATATCGTCTGACCCCTCTAGGCCAATCGCTACTGGACCCGATGGCGGGTCTGATCGATTGGGCCGACCGTCGTTATTCCGATATCCATGACGCGCGTGCCCGCTTTGACGGCGCGCCGCGGGATGTACCGCGTTCGGTTGTTCGCGGGTCTGCTGGGCGCTTCGCGGACGGCGCTCCATAGTCCGAGCGAATCGAAGTCGTCGATAAGAGCGGAGGTCGCCGGGGCGAATTCCCGGCCAACGGCCTCTGATCAAACGCAACGCACAGTTCAAAGGCCCGAAAGCCCCCTCCCAACCCACCCCCAGAGGGGGAGGGAGCAAGAGAAATCACTGCGAATCCAGCTTCAGCAACCGCACCGCATTGCCCTTCAGAATGCCCGGCACAACCTCCGGCCTGAAGCCCGCGTCCTCGAAATCCTTGAGCCAGCGATCCGGCGTGATCAGCGGGTAGTCGCTCGCGAACAGCACGCGGTCCTTCAGCAGCGTATTGGCGTACTGCACCAGTTGCTTCGGAAAATACTTCGGGCTCCAGCCCGACAGGTCGATCCACACATTGGGCTTGTGCGTGGCGACCGACAGCGCCTCGTCCTGCCACGGGAAGCTCGGATGCGCCATCACGATCTGCATGTCGGGAAAGTCGATCGCAACGTCATCGAGGTGCATCGGATTGCTGTACTCCAGCCGGAGACCGCCGCCGCAGCGCATGCCCGAGCCGATGCCGCTGTGGCCGGTGTGGAACACGGCCGGCAAAGCGTATTCGTTGATCACCTCGTAGATCGGCCACGCCATCCGGTCGTAGGGATGAAAGCCCTGCACCGTCGGATGGAACTTGAAGCCCTTCACACCGTGCTCCTCGATCAGCCGCCGCGCCTCGCGCGCGCCCATCTTTCCCTTGTGCGGATCGATGCTGGCAAAGGCAATCATGATGTCGCTGTTCTTCTGCGCCGCCTCGGCGATCTCCTCGTTCGGGATCCGGCGCCGGCCCATGTTCGACTCGGCATCGACCATGAACATCACCAGCCCGATCCTGCGTTCGCGGTAGTAGTCGATGCTCTCCTGGATGGTCGGGCGGCGGCCCGACTTGAAGTACTTGTCGGCCGCGCGGTCGTACTCCTCACCATAGTTGTCGAAGGGATTCCAGCAGCTCACCTCGGCATGCGTGTGGGTGTCGATCGCGATCAGGTTCTGGTGGTCCATGGCGTGTCTTCCGAAAAGGTTGTCGACTAAGGGTAAATCCGCATGCCAGCGGCTTCACTCCAGCTTGAATTGGTTATTTTTCATAACCATAATCCATCAAGCCCCGGAAAGCAATCATGACCCACACCGACATCCAGCTCGAACTCAGGGGCGACATCGCGATCGTCCGTCTCGCACGTGCCGGCAAGCGCAATGCGCTGTCCGACGCGCTCATCCTCGCGCTGCGCGACACCTTCCAGAATCTGCCCGACACCGTGCGCGCCGCGGTGATCGACGGCGAGGGCCCGCACTTCTGCGCCGGCCTCGATCTGTCGGAACTGAAGGAGCGCGATGCCGGCCAGGGCCTGCACCACTCGCGCATGTGGCATGCGGCGCTCGACCACGTGCAGCAGGGCCCGGTGCCGGTGATCGCGGCGCTGCACGGCGCGGTGGTCGGCGGCGGCCTCGAACTGGCGAGCGCCTGCCACATCCGCGTGGCCGACACCACCACCTTCTATGCGCTGCCCGAAGGCTCGCGCGGCATCTTCGTCGGCGGCGGCGGCTCGGTGCGCATCCCCAAGCTGATCGGCGTCGCGCGCATGACCGACATGATGCTGACCGGCCGCGTCTACAACGCCGAGGACGGCGAGCGCGCCGGCTTCGCGCAGTATCTGGTGCCCGAAGGCACCGCCTTCGACCGCGCCATCGAACTCGCGCAGCGCATCGCGACCAACGCGCCGCTGACCAACTACGCACTGATGCACGCGCTGCCGCGCATCGCCGAACAGCCGGCCGATCACGGCTTCTTCACCGAGGCGCTGATCTCCGGCATCGCGCAGAGCGCGCCCGAAGCCAAGGAACGCGTGCGCGATTTCCTCGAGGGACGCGCAGGCAAGGTCACCAAGGGATGAGCTCGATCAAGTACCGGCCGCTCGCCTTCGGCGTGACGCGCGCCGTGCTGCGCGAAGGCGCGCCCGGCGTGCGCTACCTGCAAGCCGAGATCGCGCTCGCGCCCTACGGCGATCGCATGACGGACCGCCTCGCGCACTGGGCCGAAGTCGCGCCCGACCGCACCTTCATCGCGCGCCGCGAACGCAGGCCCGACGGCAGCACCGGCGACTGGCTGCGCCTGAGTTACGCCGATGCCTTGAAGCAGGCGCGCAGCATCGCGCAGGCCCTGCTCGACCGCAAACTGAGCGCCGAACGCCCGGTCGCGATCCTGAGCGAGAACGGCATCGAGCATGCCTTGATCGCACTCGGCTGCCTCTACGCCGGCGTGCCCTTCTGCCCGGTGTCGCCGCCCTACTCGATCGTGAGCCAGGACTTCGAGAAACTGCGCCACGTGCTGGACACGCTCACGCCCGGCCTGGTGTTCGCCGCCGACGCGGGACGCTTCGCGCGCGCCATCGCCGCCGCGGTGCCGGCCGACGTCGAGGTCGTGATCGCCGAGGGCCGGCTCGAAGGCCGCGCGACGACCTCCTTCGCCGAACTCGCCGCCACGCCGGCCACGCCCGCGGTCGATGCCGCGATGCGCGCCACCGGCCCCGACACCATCACCAAGTTCCTCTTCACCTCGGGCTCGACCAAGCTGCCCAAGGCAGTGATCAACACCCACCGCATGTGGTGCGCCAACCAGCAGCAATTGCGGCATTCGATTCCCGCACTGGGCGACGAGCCGCCAGTGCTGGTCGACTGGCTGCCGTGGAACCACACCTTCGGCGGCAATCACAACGTCGGCATCGTGCTCGACAACGGCGGCACGCTCTACATCGACGACGGCAAGCCGACGCCCGCGGGCATGGCCGAGACGCTGCGCAACCTGCGCGAGATCGCGCCCACCATCTACTTCAACGTGCCGACCGGCTTCGAGGCGATCGCGCAGGCGATGGAAACCGACGAGGTGCTGCGCCGCAACCTGCTGTCGCGCGTGAAGATGTTCTTCTATTCCGGCGCCGCGCTCTCGCAGCCGGTGTGGGACAGCCTGCACCGCACGCAGGAGCGCGAGGTCGGCGAGCGCATCGTGATGGGCACCGGCCTCGGCATGACCGAGTCCGGCCCGTTCGCGCTCTACATCACCAGCCCCGACGTGAAGTCCGGCGACATCGGCCTGCCGGCCCCCGGCATCGAGATCAAGCTGATCGAGGTCGACGGCAAGACCGAGGTGCGCTATCGCGGCCCCAACATCACGCCCGGCTATTGGCGCGCACCCGAGGCCACGGCCGAAGCCTTCGACGAGGAAGGCTTCTTCGCGACCGGCGACGCGGTGACGTGGATCGACGAGGCCGACATCCATCGCGGCCTGCGCTTCGACGGCCGCATCGCCGAAGACTTCAAGCTCGCGACCGGCACCTTCGTCAGCGTCGGCCCGCTGCGCGCGAAGATCATCGCGGCCGGCGCGCCCTACATCCAGGACGTGGTGCTGACCGGCATCAACCTGAAGGAAGTCGGGGCGCTGATCTTCCCGACGCAGAAGGTGCGCGCCCTCGCCGGCCTCGCGCCCGATGCCACGCTGCGCGAGGTGCTGGCCAGCGCTCCCGTGCGTGCCCATTTCCAGCAAGTGCTCGACACGCTGGCCGCCGCCAGCACCGGCAGCGCCAACCGCATCGCGCGCGCGCATCTCGTGAGTGAGGCGCCATCGATCGACAAGGGCGAGGTGACCGACAAGGGCTCGATCAACCAGCGCGCGGTGCTCAGGCACCGCGCCGCCGAGGTCGATGCGCTGCATGCCGGCACGCTGCCTTTCATCCTGCAGCCCCGATAGACACGGACCCGAGGAGACAAGCATGAAGATCGAAGCACAGCCCGCGCTCGTGACCGGCGGCGCATCCGGCCTCGGCGAGGCCACGGCGCGCGAACTGGCAAGGCTCGGCGCGCGCGTCGCGGTGCTCGATGTCAACGCCGCCCAGGCCGAGAAGGTCGCCGCCGAGATCGGCGGCATCGCCTGCGTCTGCGACATCACGAATGCAGACAGCGTCAACGCCGCGCTCGACAAGGCGGCCGCGGCGCACGGCCCCGCGCGCATCCTGATGAACGTCGCCGGTATCGGCAGCGCCAAGCGCATCGTCGGCAAGGACGGCAGCCCGGCGCCGCTGGAAGACTTCGTGCGCGTCGTCCACGTCAACCTGGTCGGCGCCTACAACATGGCGCGGCTCTATGCGGCGCGCTGCGTCAAGCTCGATCCGCTTGAGGGTGGCGAACGCGGCGTGATGATGTTCACCGCCTCGGTCGCGGCCTTCGATGGCCAGGTCGGCCAGCAGGCCTACAGCGCGTCGAAGGGCGGCCTGGTCGGCATGACGCTGCCGATGGCGCGCGACCTCGCGCAGCACGGCATCCGCGTCTGCACGATCGCGCCCGGCCTGTTCGCGACGCCGCTGCTCAAGGAATTGCCCGAGGCCGTGCAGCAATCGCTGGCGGCGTCGATCCCGTTCCCGCCGCGCCTGGGCAAGCCTTCCGAATTCGCCGAGCTGGCTTGCCAGATCGTGACCAACGGCCACCTCAACGGCGAGGTGATCCGGCTCGACGGCGCCTTGCGGATGGCGCCGCGCTGAGCCGGCGCGGCCGATAGAGCGCACCCCTTTCCCGTTCGCCCCTCCTGGAGACAAGCCTCATGAAATTCAAGACCACCCTCCTCGCCGCCGCGCTCGCGCTCGGCCTTTTCGGCGCCGCGCATGCCGACATCACGGTCGGCGTCGTGCTGCCGCTCACGGGTCCGGGATCGGGCCTCGGCATTCCGGTCAAGAACCAGATCGCGCTCTGGCCCAAGACGCTGGCCGGCGAGAACCTCAAGGTGACCGTGCTCGACGATGCCACCGATCCGACCACCGGCGTCAAGGACACGCAGCGCCTGGTCACCGAGGACAAGGTCGACATCATCATCGGCTCGGCCGCCACGCCGGTCGCGATTCCAATGGCCGACGTGGCCGCCGAATCGAGCACGGTGCAGCTCGCGGTGTCGCCCGCGGGCCTGCCACCCGGCAAGGACAAGTGGACCTTCCGGCTGCCGCAGTCCAACGACGTGATGGCCTACGCCGTGGTGCAGCACATGAAGAAGCAGAAGATCAAGACCATCGGCTTCCTCGGCTACACCGACGCGTACGGCGAACTGTGGCTCAAGGCGCTGACGGCCGAGGCCGACAAGAACGGCATGAAGATCGTCGCCACCGAGCGCTTCGGCCGCGCCGACACCAGCGTCACGGCGCAGGTGCTCAAGCTCACCTCGGCCAACCCGGACGCGATCCTCATCGTCGCCTCGGGCAGCGGCGCCGGCATGCCGCAGAAGGCGGTGATGGAGCGCGGCTACAAGGGCAAGGTCTACCAGACGCATGCCGCCGCCACGCAGGACCTGATGCGCACCGCGGGCAAGGATGCCGACGGCACCTTCGTGGTCTCGGGCCCGGCCACCGTCGCCGAGCAGTTGCCCGACAGCCATCCGTCGAAGCAGCAGGCGGTCGCCTTCGTGCAGCAGTACGAGAAGGCCTACGGCCCGGGCTCGCGCAACCAGTTCGCGGGCCATGGCGCCGACGCGCTCACCGTGCTCGAGAAGGCCGTGCCGATCGCGCTCAAGAAGGCCAAGCCGGGCACGCCCGAATTCCGCGCCGCGCTGCGCGATGCCTTCGAGACCATGGGCCGCACCGTGCTCGCGCACGGCGTGCTCAACTGGAGCGCGCAGGACCACTGGGGCTACACCAACGAAACCGGCGTGATGCTCAAGGTCGTGGACGGCAAGTTCAAGGTCGAGCAGTAAGCACCGCGACGACGCGCCGCACCGAAGCCCCGCCATGGATTTCTCGATCGCCGGCATCCTGACGCTGGACGGACTCACCAACGGGGCGATCTACGCGCTGCTGGGCATGGGCATCGTGCTCGTGTTCACGGTGACGCGCGTCATCTTCATTCCGCAGGGCGAGTTCGTCGCCTATGGCGCGCTCACGCTGGCCATCTTCCAGACCGGCAAGGTGCCGGGCACGGTGTGGCTGCTGCTGATCCTGGCTGCGGTCGCGGCGGCGATGGAGCTGGTCACGACCTGGCGCCATCGCGGCCGCGCGGCGCCGGCCTTCCTGGCCGCGCTGCGCACCTTCGCGCTGCCGGCCGTGGTGTGCGCGATTTCGATCTGGGCCGGACCGCGCAACCTGCCGCTGCTGGTGCAGGCCCTGCTCACGCTGTGCATCGTCACCGCCTTCGGGCCGCTGGTCTATCGCGTGGCCTATCAATCGCTGGCGGGCGCGAGCTCGCTGGTGCTGCTGATCGTCTCGGTCGGCGTGCACTTCGCGATGACCGGGCTCGGACTGCTGTTCTTCGGCGCCGAGGGCTTTCGCAATCCGCCGTTCTGGGACGACCGCTTCGCGCTCGGGCCGCTCAATCTCAACGGGCAGACGCTGATCATCTTCGTCGCCTCGGCGGCACTGATCGTCGGGCTGTGGCTCTTCTTCGAGCGCAGCCTGTTCGGCAAGGCCTTGCGCGCCACCGCGGTCAACCGGCTCGGCGCGCGGCTGATGGGGATCTCGACGCAGGCGGCCGGGCAGCTGACCTTCGCGATGGCGGCGCTGATCGGCGCGCTGTCGGGCCTCTTGATCGGGCCGACCACCACGATCTTCTACGACTCGGGCTTCATCATCGGCCTCAAGGGCTTCGTGGCCGGCGTGATCGGCGGGCTCGCGAGCTATCCGGGCGCGCTGCTCGGCGCGCTGGCAGTCGGCGTGATCGAGTCCTTCGGCTCGTTCTGGGCCAGCTCGTTCAAGGAAGTGATCGTGTTCACCATCATCCTGCCGGTGCTGTTGTGGCGCTCGCTGCGCAGCGGCCATTCGGACGAGGAACACTGAAATGGAAGCGTTCGTGAATCCGGCGACGCCTTCGTCCATCGCCGCCCCGCGCAGAAGCAGCCTGCGCACCTGGGGACCGCTCGCGCTGGTGCTGCTGCTGATCGCGCTACCGCTGCTGCCCTTGCCCGACTTCTGGATCATCCAGCTCAACTACATCGGCATCTACACGCTGCCGGTGCTGGGCCTGGTGCTGCTGACCGGCGTCGGCGGCCTCACCTCCTTCGGCCAGGCGGCCTTCGTCGGCATCGGGGCCTACACCACCGCCTACCTGTCGGTGAACTTCGGCCTCTCGCCCTGGCTCACGCTCTTCATCGGCCTGGCGCTGACGGGCCTGAGCGCCGCGATCATCGGCGCGATCACGCTGCGCATGTCGGGCCACTACCTGCCGCTGGCCACGATCGCGTGGGCGCTCTCGCTCTACTACCTGATGGGCAACGTCGATGCGCTCGGCAAGTACGACGGCATCCTCGGCGTCAAGGGCCTGTCGCTGTTTGGCTTCGAGTTCGGCCAGCAGCGCATGTTCTACGCCGTGGTGTGGACGCTGGCGATCGCCGCCTCCTTCGCCGTGATCCGGCTGCTCGACTCGCGCAGCGGGCGCGCCATTCGCGCGTTGGCGGGCGGCTCGCAGATGGCCGAGGCGATGGGCGTGGACACGCTGCGCCACAAGGTCGGCATCTTCGTGTTCGCGGCCTTGCTGGCTTCGGTGTCCGGCTGGCTCTTCGCGCACTTCCAGCGCACGGTGAACCCCTCGCCCTTCGGCATCAAGATGGGCATCGAGTACCTCTTCATGGTGGTGCTGGGCGGCGCCGCGCACGTGTGGGGCGCGATCGCCGGCGCGGGCGTGGTGAAGGTGCTCGAAGACCAGTTGCAGGTGCTCCTGCCCAAGCTCATCGGCACCAGCGGCAACTACGAGCTGATCGTGTTCGGCATCATGATCGTGCTGGTGCTCAAGTACCTGCCCGATGGGCTCTGGGCCTTCGTCGACCGGCGCCTGCCGCGGCCCTTCCGCGCGGTCGACTGGCACGACGCGGCCGAGCTGCCGGCGCGTGCCAAGCCGGCCGCCGGCGAGGTGGTGCTCGACGTGCAGGCGATCCGCAAGACCTTCGGCGGCCTGGTGGCGGTCAACGGCATCAGCTTCCAGATCCGCGCCGGCCAGATCGTCGGCCTGATCGGGCCGAACGGCGCCGGCAAGTCGACCACCTTCAACCTCGTGACCGGCGTGCTCGGGCTGTCGGGCGGCGCGGTGCGTTTTCGCGGCGAGCCGATCGGCGGGCTGTCCTCGCGCGCGATCGCGCAGCGCGGCGTGTCGCGCACCTTCCAGCACGTGAAGATGGTGCCCGACATGACGGTGCTCGAGAACGTCGCGCTCGGCGCCCACCTGCGCGGCCATCGCGGCCCGATCGCCGCGATGCTGCGCACCGACCGTGGCGAGGAGCGCCGGCTGCTGCGCGAGGCCGAGCGGCAGTTGCGCCGCGTCGGCATGGGCGACTGCCTGCACGAGATCGCCGGCAACCTCGCGATGGGCCAGCAGCGCCTCTTGGAGATCGCGCGCGCGCTGTGCGCCGACCCCGCGCTGCTGCTGCTCGACGAGCCGGCTGCCGGCCTGCGCCACAAGGAGAAGCAGGCGCTGGCCGAGGTGCTGCGCACGCTGCGCGGCGAGGGCATGAGCATCCTGCTGGTCGAGCACGACATGGGCCTGGTGATGGACATCTGCGAGCACATCGTGGTGATGGAGTTCGGCACCCATCTGATGGAAGGCACGCCGGCCGAGGTGCAGCAGAGCCCGAAGGTGCGTGCGGCCTACCTCGGAACGGAACACTGACATGACGACCCCCTTGCTTCGCATCCACGGCCTGCGTGCCGGCTACGGCCGCGCCGAGGTGCTGCACGGCATCGACCTGCAGGCCGGCGAGGGCAGCGTGGTGACCGTGATCGGCCCCAACGGCGCCGGCAAGTCGACGCTGCTCAATGCGTTGATGGGCGTGCTGCCTTCGAAGGGCGCGATCGACTACAAGGGCCAGCCGATCGGTGGCCTGTCGCTCGAAGAACGCGTGATGCTCGGCATCGCGCTGGTGCCCGAGAAGCGCGAGCTCTTCGGCACCATGCCGGTCGAAGACAACCTGGTGCTCGGCGCCTTCCGCCAGGTGCGGCTGCGCAACCGTGGATGGCGCGACCAGCTCGAGCAGGTTTACACGCTCTTTCCGCGCCTGAAGGAGCGGCGCACGCAGCTGGCCGGCACGCTGTCGGGCGGCGAACGCCAGATGCTCGCGGTCGGCCGCGCGCTGATGTCGAAGCCGACGCTGCTGATGCTCGACGAACCCAGCCTCGGGCTCGCGCCGCTGGTCGTGCAGGAGATCTTCCGCACCGTGAGCGCATTGCGCGCGACCGGCGTGACCCTGTTGCTGGTCGAGCAGAACGCACGCGCCGCGCTCGAAGTGGCGGACCACGGCTATGTGCTCGAGATGGGCAGCGTGAGCGTCGAAGGCGAGGCGCGCCAGCTCGCGGGCGACTCGCGTGTGGTCGACACCTACCTCGGCGCCGCGCGCGCCTGACCCCGCGTCAAGGAGACGAGATGAAGACGACCCCGACGAAGAAGCTGTCGATCGCCGCCGTGGCGCTCGGCGTCGCCGCGCTGCTCGCAGCCTGTGCCGGTGCGGGCCGTTCGGGCGCCGCGCTGCCGCAGCTCGCGCCGGCACGCCCCGGTGCGTTGTTGTCGTGCACCGACCTCGCAGCCAAGGCCGCGCTGCCGGGCACCGTCTACACGGCCGTCTCGCAAGTGCCGGCCGGCGCCATCGCGGTCGGCAGCGCGAGCATGCAGGCGCCCGCCCACTGCCTGGTGCAGGGCCGCATGAACGAACGCGTGAGCCCGGTCGACGGCAACACCTATGCGATCGGCTTCGAGATGCGGTTGCCGCTCGCGTGGAACGGCCGCTTCTTCTACCAGGCCAATGGCGGCCTGGACGGCGTGGTGGTGCCGGCGCTCGGCGGCATCGGCGGCGGCGGACCGGCCAGCAGCGCATTGCAGATGGGCTTTGCCGTGATCAGCGCCGATGCCGGCCATGCGGGCGCGCTCGGACCGCGCTTCGGCCTCGATCCGCAGGCCCGGCTCGACTATGGCTACAACGCGGTCGCGCAGCTCACGCCGATGGCGAAGAACCTGATCGCCAAGGCCTATGGCCGCGGCCCCGACCGCTCCTATTTCGGCGGCTGCTCCAACGGCGGCCGGCATGCGATGGTGGCCGCGGCGCGCTCGGCCGATCAGTACGACGGCATCCTCGCCGGCGACCCCGGCTACAACCTGCCGCGCGCCGCGGTGGCGCAGCTCTATGGCGCGCAGCAGTATGCGAAGGTCGCGAGTGCGAACACGCCGGCCGGACTGCCCGATCTGCAGACCGCTTTCACGCCGGCGGAGATGCGGCTGGTCGCCGACCGCGTGCTCGCGAAGTGCGATGCGCTCGATGGCCTGGCCGATGGCATCGTGGCCGACGTGAAGGCCTGCCGCACGCGCTTCCACATCGAAACCGACGTGCCCACCTGCGTCGGCGCGCGCGATGGCCGTTGCCTCAGTGCGCCGCAGAAGAGCGCGCTGGCCCACGTGTTCGACGGCGCGCGCAACAGCGCGGGGCAACCGATCTACAGCAGCTTCCCCTTCGATGCGGGCGTGGCCGGCAGCAACTGGCGCGACTGGAAGTTCGTGAGCCCGCCGACGCGCGATGCCGGCGCAGTGGGCTTCATCTTCACCACACCGCCGCTCGACAAGCGACCCGGCGGCCTGCCCTTCGCACTCGGCTTCGACATGGACCGTGATGCGCCGTTGATCGATGCGGCCAGCGGCCTCTACCGTGAATCGGCGATGGCCTTCATGGCGCCACCAGCTGCCGCCAACCTGGCGACGCTGCGCGACCGCGGCGCCAAGATGATGGTCTATCACGGCACCAGCGATCCGGTGTTCTCCTCGGACGACACGGCCGCATGGTACGAACGGCTGCAGACCGCGAACGGCGGCGATGCCTCGGCCTTCGCGCGCTACTTTCCGGTGCCCGGCATGAACCACTGCGCGGGCGGTCCGGCCACCGATCAGTTCGACATGCTGAGCGCGCTGGTCGCCTGGGTCGAGCAGGGCCAGGCGCCGCAGACGGTGATCGCGCGTGCGCGCGGACCGGGCAGCGCCATCGTCAATGCCGAAGTGCCGGCCGACTGGTCGCCGCACCGCACGCGTCCGCTGTGCCCCTACCCGCGCGTGGCCGTCTACACCGGTGGCGATCCCGAGAGCGCTGCCAGCTTCGCCTGCCGCACGCCATGAACTACACGCCGCGTCCCGACGAAGCGCGCTTCCTGCTGAACGCGGTGCTCGATGCGCCGGCGCGCCTGCGCGCGCTCGCGCCCTTTGCCGAAGTCGACGATGCATTGCAGGCCCAGGTGCTCGACGAGGCCGGCAAGTTCGTCGCCGAGCTGATCGCGCCATTGAACCGCTCGGGCGACGAGATCGGGTGCCGCTTTGCCGATGGCGAAGTCATCACGCCGCCCGGTTTTCGGGACGCCTACAAGGCCTTCGTCGAGGGCGGCTGGCCCACGCTGTCGGTCGCGCCCGAGGATGGCGGCCAGGGCCTGCCCGCGCTGCTGGAAGCGATCCTCTTCGAGTGGCTCAGCGCCGCCAACCACGGCTTCACGATGGCGCCCGGCTTGCTGCATGGCGCCTACGAATGCCTGAAGCACCACGGCAGCGAGGCACTGAAGGCAGGCTACCTGCCGAAGATCGCCAGCGGCGAGTGGCTGCCCACGATGTGCCTCACCGAAGCACATGCGGGCAGCGACCTCGGCCAGGTGCGCACGCGCGCGGTGGTGCAAGCGGACGGCAGCGTGCGCGTGACGGGCGGCAAGATCTTCATCTCCAGCGGCGAGCACGACCTGAGCGAGAACATCGTCCATCTCGTGCTGTGCCGGCTGCCCGATGCACCGGCCGGACCCAAGGGCCTGTCGCTGGCACTGGTGCCCAAGCGCCTGCCCGACGGCACGCGCAACGCGGTGCACTGCGAACGTATCGAGGAGAAGATGGGCCTGCACGGCAGCGCAACCTGCACGATGCGCTTCGACGCGGCGACCGGCTGGCTGATCGGCGAGGCGAACCGCGGGCTGGCCGCGATGTTCGTGATGATGAACGCGGCGCGGCTGCATGTCGCGCTGCAGGGCATCGGCCTGCTCGACGCGGCTTGGCAGAAGGCCGAGGCCTATGCGCACGAACGGCGCCAGATGCGCGCGCCCGGCCCGGAACCGGCCAGCCGCGGCGGCGAAGCGGCCGACCTGATCGCCGAGCATCCGGCGATGCGCCGCATCCTCGACACGCAGCGCGCCTGGATCGACGGCGCGCGCCTGATCGCCTACCGCACCGCCGTGCAGCTCGACGTCGCGCGGCACGATGGCGACGCGCGGGCGCGCGAGCGCGCGCAGCGCTGGTGCGCGCTGGTCACGCCGGTGCTCAAGGCCGCGTGCACGCAGCAGGCTTTCCACGGCGCGAGCGACTGCCTGCAGGTGTTCGGCGGCCACGGCTACGTGCGCGAATCGGGCATCGAGCAGGTGCTGCGCGATGCGCGCGTGACCATGATCTACGAAGGCACCAACGAGATCCAGGCGATCGACCTGCTGGTGCGCAAGGTGCTGCCCGACGGCGGCGCCGGCATGTCGGCGCTGCTGATCGAATTGCGCGACGAGCTCGATGCATCGCGCGAAGCCGAGGCCGATGTGCAGCGCCGCCTCGCGCAGCTGCGCTACCTCGGCACCACGCTGACGATGGCGGCACCGGCCGATGCCGCCCTGCCCTTCGAGGTGGCCGACGACTACCTGCGCGTGGTGATGCTGGCGATGCTGGCCTGGGCCTGGGCGCGCATCGAGCGCGCGGCGCCCGCGGGCGATGCGCGCTGGTCGCGTCCCGCCGCGGCCTTCCGCCGCTGGGTGCTGCCGGAGTTCGAGCTGCGCCTGGGCATCGTCAAGCGCGCCTGCGAGGCGGTGAGCGCGCGCCAGGCCGCTGCATGAGCGCAGCGCCGGGCCGCCCCAAGCAAGCTCGCACCGCAGCCCGCAGGGCGGAGGTTCTCATACGCGACGGCGCGCACGATCCGCACAACGCAGTTACGCTCGCGTCATGGCCGACTCCCGCAAGAAATCCCCGCTGCCCGTGGCTGCGATCGCGCCGCGCTCCGAGCGGCTCGATACGCACGTGCTAGAGGCTTTCGTCGGCTACAACGCGCGCCGCGCCTGGCTCACGGTGACGGCGGTGTTCGCCGAGCGCATGGCGGTCTACGGGCTCAAGCAGGCCGACTTCTCGGTGCTCTCGCTGCTGGCGCACAACCCGGGCGCCACCTCGCGCCAGCTGTGCGCCACGCTCGACATCCTGCCGCCCAACCTGGTGAGCCTGATCGCCGCCATGGACGGCCGCGGCCTGATCGAGCGCCGCCCGCATCCGCACGACGGCCGCGCGGTCGGCCTTCACCTGACGCCGGCCGGCGAGGCGCTGGTGCGCGATGCCGAGCGCACGGTGGTGGAGCTCGAGGCCGATGCCAGCGCCCGCCTCACGCCGCGCGAGCGCGAGACGCTGATCCGGCTGCTGAAGAAGGTCTACCAGTAGGGTCCGCGGACCTCGATCACCGCAGCCCTCAGAAGCGCTCGGTGAGGATCAGCACGGCATGCGCCGCGCCGACGATCGCGGCCGGGTCCGGGTAGTAGAGCTGGCCATCGAGGTCGTTGCGCGAGAAGGCACTGCGCGCCTCGTGGTAGCGGGCGCGCGCGGCGTCGAAGGTCTCGCGCCGCCACCTCGGCTGCGCGGCTTCGAGGCGGGCCCAGTGCTCGGGCGTGAGCGTCGGGCCCAGCGGAACGGGCGCATCGCGCTCGCGCAACAGCAGTTCGCGCGCCTCGTGCGTGACGGGGTCGAAGGCCAGAAGCTGGTCGCGCTTGCGTGCGAGGACGTTGGAAAGAAGGGTGGCGGCGAAAAGGCTGAGAAGGGCAAGGCCGATCGCAGTGTCCATGGCGTATCAGGAACGAACGTTGAGCGAAAGAGGAGGACTCGGAGTGTCGCTCAAACTTTCACCCGCTGTCATCAGGATTTCACCAGAACTTCCACCAGGGCGAGTTGACGCAGGATTCCGCCGGCGGCAGCGGCTGCAGGCCGGTGTCGCGAATGCGACGGCGCTGCTCGGCTTCGAGCGCCCGGGCCATGCGATGCGCGAGCTGATCGCCCTGCATGGCGCGGATGCGCCACTCGGCCGCGAGGTTCTGCAGCTCGGAATCTTCGAGGTGGGCGGACGTCGTCGTCAACGGATCGGACATGCCGAAATTCTGCCCACGCGAGAGGATGGCGGCAATCGTAGAGCTTTGCCTTACATCGGCGGTCGTGGGCGCTGTTCGAGGGCGTTCCGGCGGGCTGGATTTGTGCGGGTCAGGGTTTTGTCAGACCCGCTCAGGGCGAACACCCGCGTACGGCGCATCGCACCAGACCTATCGCGCCCACTACAACGGCTTCGTCGCCGGACGCCATGGCGTGGCCCGCTTCGCGGGCACGAACACCGTGCGCGTCTGCAACCCCTTCGCGGGCGTCGTGGACGGTGCGGCCGTGGGCAGTGCAACCGGGTGCGGCATCGTCTCCTGCGACGGTGCGCTGGCGCCGCGTGGCCTGCATGCTGCTGGCCGCTGCGGCCATCGCCGGCTGCGCGGCGGATCGCGTGCAGCACCGGGTTTCGTTGAAGCACGTCGTCTGGCAGGAGCCGGCCGCGAACACCGATACCACAAGTTCCAGTGCCTGGTTAAGACTGATCTAAGTCATTCGTGCTCGGTGGCCCAAGCGGTCGCTGCGATCATCACCGGACTTTCGGCGGGCAGCGGCTCGTATGACCGCAGCGCCCCCGAGGCCGGGTACTCAAGGTGGCGCGGTCATGGTCTGGTCGTGAATGTCAGGTCGGGGGCGGAACCAACGGGCACTTCCGACCCATCTCCGACATTCGCCTTGCCAGCCTCGGCGCTCGAAACCTGTCATTCAGTTTGCCGCTACGGTCGGTGCGTCACGTTGCCCAAAAATGCTTGCCATCTGCGCCGCATTCTCAGTTCCCCAGGTGCACAGCGGGACGATTGCCTCGGCCAAGCTGCGACCGAGCGGGGTCGGCGCGTAGTCCACGCGCGGCAGTACCGGGAGTACATCGACACGCAGGCCATGGCACGGGCTGCGCAGATCGACCCGCTCGGGTCGACTTGGCGCTCGTTCACGGTCGACGTCGGTTCGGGACGACGAATAACCGGCGGCAAGTCGCCTTGCGCGTCGCCGCTCGCCGAATCTGCGACCGTCACGATACTCGCTCGTGTCTCAACGAATCGACTTGCCACCTTTCTTGGTGACATCGGGACTTGGCATGGCCGTCAGGATGGCGCCCGCGACGATGTGAGAGAGATGAGCGGTACGTGGTGAGAACGACGGCAGGTCGACGAGCCACCCGAGCGCCGACATCAGGCCGAACAAGTCGTCCCCCGTCATGTCGGCACGCGCCTGACCATTGGCCTGCGCGCGATGCAACAGTCGCGCACTCGCTGAATGCACCGCAGCGCACGACGCATAAAGGGCGGAGTCCGAGTTCGTGTGGGCTGCCGCCATCATGGCGACGACGCCCTTGTGGCTTTGCGCGAACGCCATCCATTCGCGAAACCAAGACACGAGTGCTTCCCCGGCCGAACCTGACTCTTCGAGTTCATCGGCCTTCTGCTTCAGTGCGTCCAGATCCGTGCACAGCAACGCTTCGAAGAGGGCTTCCCGCGTCGGGAAATGTCGAAGCAGCGTTGCCAGCCCGACGTCGGCCCTGCGAGCAATGTCGCGCATGGACGCGTTGACACCCTGCTCGGTGACGACGTCCCGAGCGACCACGAGGAGATGGCTGTAATTCTTTTTAGCGTCGGCTCGCATGCTCGGCCTTGACAAGTGGTTCAGTGATCCGTATATTTGGATCAGCGGTCCACATCATACCGCACACCGCGCTGCTTGATGGCAGGAGCGCGGTCCAACCGAGGAAACAGACAGCATGAGCACGATCAGCATCGTCGGATCGGGGGGCATGGCCGCCGCGATCGGCGGCCTCGCCGCCAAGGCAGGACATCCCGTCGAGATCATCAGTCGCGACCCCGCCAATGCGCGGGCGTTGGCAGGGCAACTCGGTGCCAGCGCGATGATCGGGACGTTTGGCGCCACCCCGGCAGGCAACATTGTCATCTTGGCGGTTCCTTACGCGGTCGTTCTCGACGTGGTGACGCGCTACGGCCCATCACTGGCGGGCAAGCTCCTCGTCGACATCACCAACCCGGTCGCCCCCGACCACACGAGCTTCGTGACGCCCGAGGGCAGTTTCGGCGCGCGGGAGATCGTCAAGGCCGCCCCGGCCGATGCGATCGTCATCAAGGCGTTCAACACACTGTTCTCCCATGTGCTGGCGGCCGGTCCAGTCGAAGGCCGTCCGTTGGACGTGTTCCTCGCGGGGGACGACGCGCCGGCGAAAGCACGCGTCTCGGCGTTCATCGAGGGCCTCGGACTGCGTCCGATGGACTTCGGATCGCTGCAGATGGCGAAAACGCTGGAGCACGTCTGCCTGCTGTCACTGGGTCTGATGACCCACTCCGTCAAGCACACCAACTTCGCCATCGGCGTCAGCCTTCTGAGCTGACGTTTTCCGCAACTTCACATCACCCAAGGATCACCAACATGCACGTTTTTGTCACTGGCGGCACCGGCCATGCCGGTCCGTACATCATCTCGGATCTCATTGCCGCAGGCCACGAGGTCACTGCCCTCGCTCGGTCGGACGCGGCCGCGGCGGCGGTGTCCGCTCTCGGCGCTGAGGTGCGTCGCGGCAGCCTCGAGGATCTCGACGGCCTCAAGCAGGCGGCCGCCGCCGCAGACGGCGTCATCCACGTTGCGCACAGGCAAGACCTCATTCCAACAGGCGGGATCAACGCCGTGGCGGCCGCGGAGCTGCAGATCATGCTTGCGTATGGCGAAGCACTAGCGGGGAGCAATAAGCCGCTAGTCACATCGGGGAGCATCGGCTCGCCCGGGTGGGAAGGCCTGGGCCGGCCGGCCACCGAGGAGGATCCCCCGCTTACCGGCGGTGATCCGTACAGCAACACCCTCCGGGTTCGCAACGTCGTGGAGACCACGGTCATTGGCCTTGCCGCAAAGGGTGTGCGATCTTCTGTCGTGCGGATTCCTGAGATCATGCACAGCACGACCGATAACGCCGGCTTCCTCCCGCTGCTGATCGGACTGGCGAAGGCGAAAGGCATCGTCGGGTATCCGGGCGACGGATCGAATCGGTGGGGCGCCGTGCATGCCCGTGACCTCGCCACCGTGTTCCGCCTGGCGCTGGAGAAAGGCGCCGCCGGCAGAAACTGGCACGCCGTTGCCGAAGGGTCCGTCCCATATCGCCAGATCGCCGAGGCCATCGGCAGCCGACTGAACCTGCCCGCGGTGCCTATTCCCCCGGATGTGCTCATGCTGCCAGGATATTTCGGGTTCCTTGCGAATCTGGTCAAGCTGGACACCCCGGCGTTGAACGACATCACGCGCCAGACCCTCGGCTGGGAACCAACTCAGCCCGGCCTCTTCGCCGATTTGGACAACGGCCATTACTTCCCCGCCGATCGATGATGTGACGAAAAGCTGTGTGCGCTCATAACCCATTTTCACAAGGAGCATCACCATGCACGTCTTCGTCACCGGCCCCTCCGGCCACGCCGGCTCGTACGTCATCCCGGAACTCATCGCGGCCGGCCACGAGGTCACCGGTCTGGCGCGATCGGACAAGTCTGCCGCTGCGGTGTCCGCGCTCGGTGCCAAGGTGCGTCGTGGCGACCTCGCCGATCTCGATGCGCTGAAGGCGGCGGCCGCGGAATCAGACGGCGTCATCCACCTCGGCTACAGGGTCGACCTCCTCCGCTCCGGAGGGCTCACCGCCCTGCGCGATTCCGAGCTCGCGATCGTGCTGGCATTGGGCGATGCATTGGCCGGCACGAATAAGCCGCTGGTCGTGGCGGGCAGCATCGGCGCGCCGTCGAACGTAGGCCGTGCGGGCCGCATCGGTGCACCGATCAGCCTCGACCGACCGGCAACGGAGGATGACCCTGCTTTACCGAGCGGCCCCCTGGACGAAGGCACTCTGCTGTCTCGCAATGTCGTGGAAGCCACCGTGCTCGGCTTCGCCGAAAAGGGTGTGCGGTCTTCGGTCGTCCGGATTTCCCTCATCGTGCACAGCCCGACCGATCGTGCGGGCTTTGTCTTGCGGTTGGCGGGGCTCGCGAAGCAGAAAGGCTTCGTCGCCTATCCCGGAACCGGCGCGAACCGGTGGCCCGCTGTACATGCACGTGACCTGGCATCCTTGTTCCGTCTCGCACTCGAAAAGGGTGCTGCCGGCAGGACCTGGCACGCGGTGGGTGACGAGGGCATCCCTTTCCGGGAGATCGCGGAGGCCGTCGCCAAGCGCATCGGCCTGCCCGCCACGAGCATTCCCGCCGATGAAATGATGGTGCCGGGTTATTTCGACGGTCTGTCGGCGGTGGTCACCGGCGACTTCGTGGCGTCGAACGCCATCACGCGCCAGGCGCTCGGCTGGGCGCCTGTCCATCCCGGCCTGTTCGAGGACATGGACAACGGCCATTACTTCCCTGCCGCTTGACTCCGCCTGGAGCAGCGAGCGAAACCGCAATAAACAAGGAGATTTCTCATGAGTACCATCAGCATCATCGGCTCGGGCACGATGGCCACCGCGATCGCCGGTCGTGTCGCCAAGGCTGGCCACACCGTCGAGGTGGTCAGTCGCGACCCCGCCAAGGCGCGGGCGCTGGCCGACCAGCTCGCAGCCGGAGCGACCACAGGGACGTACGGCGCCGCGCCGGCGGGCGACATCGTCATCCTCGCCGTGCCGTACACCAGTGCGGCAGCGGTGGTGGCCGATTACGGCGACGCGCTCGACGGCAAGGTGATCATCGACGTCACCAACCCGGTCTCCCCCGACCTCACGGGCCTCGTCACCCCCCACGGCAGTTCTGGTGCGCAGGAGACCGCCAAGGGCCTCCCTGCCGGCGCACATGTCGTGAAGGCGTTCAACACCATCTTCGGCCACGTACTTGCCAAGGGTGGACGCTTCGACGCGTTCATCGCAACCGATGATGCGGAGGCCAAGGCGCGCGTCTCTACCTTCATCGCGAGTCTCGGGCTGCGTCCGCTCGATGTCGGCGGTCTGCACATGGCCCAGACGCTCGAGGCGCTCGGCCTGATGATGATCGGCCTGGCCAAAAACGGCGCTGGCAGCTGGGACATCGCCTTGAACGTCGATATCCGCTGAACCACCGACACCATGTCCTCGCCGGCAGTTCCACAGCATCGCTGGGAGCAATTCATCTCTCAGGTCGTTCTCATCAAGGCGCTGGTCGGGGCGACAGCGGGGTGCCGGCTATCGATGCAGCGAGGAGGCTGATGCCCACATGGCTCGCCGCCTTCCTTAAGCACCGAGCTTTGCCGAAGCGTTCGCTGTCGCACAGACGACCGGCTGGGTTCGTCCTATCTTCCGGTCACGAGTCGTTTGGCTTGGAGGCTGCGATGGTCGAAACGATGTATGCGACAGGCGCAGAAGCGGCGGTCTCCGTACGGATGCTAGGCCAACGTGTCACGCTTGGCGAAGATGCTTGCCATTTCCGCCGCGTTCTCGGTTCCCCATGTGCACAACGGGACGATCGCGTCGGCCAGACTGCGACCGAGCGGGGTCAGCGCGTAGTCCACACGCGGCGGCACTTCCTTGTAGTCGGTCCGCGCCAGCACGCGATCGGCCTCCAGATCCTTCAATTGCTGGATCAGCACCTTGTCGCTGACGCCCTGGACCAGGCGCTTGAGCTCGCCGTAGCGCTTCGGGCCGTCGCGCAGGAAAAACAGGACCAGTGGTTTCCACCTGCCCGAGATGATGCGGAGCGTGGCGTTGAGCCCGCAGCCGGTATCGCAGATTTCAGAGGGTGTCGTCATTTTTGGTACTTACCTAAAAGTGCATACTTGTCCTTAGGTTATCAGAGATGCATCTGTCCTCAAGTAAGCAGCTCCCTGCTTACTTACAACTCCAACCAAGGATGCATGACATGACCAGACTGAATGGAAAGACCGCCGTGATCACCGGTGGCGCTACCGGCATTGGCCGCGCCGCAGCAAAGCGCTTCATCGAGGAAGGCGCCTTCGTCTTCATCTTCGGCCGCCGGCAGGAAGCACTCGACGCCGCTGTGGCCGACCTCGGGCCCAATGCCCGCGCGGTGAAGGGCTCGGTCTCCGATCCGGCCGACCTCGACCGACTCTACGCGGCGGTGAAGGCCGAGCGCGGAACCCTCGACATCGTCTTCGCCAATGCCGGCGCGGGAAGCCCGCTTCCGCTCGGCCAGATCACCGCCAAGCACATCGACGAAACCTTCGACACCAATGTGAAGGGCACGATCTTCACGGTCCAGAAGGCGCTGCCGCTGATGGGCAAGGGTGGTTCGATCATCCTGACCGGATCGAGCGCCGGCACCACGGGCGCCCCGGCAATGAGCGCCTACAGCGCGAGCAAAGCGGCAGTGCGCAACCTCGCGCGGACCTGGGCGGAGGACCTGAAGGGCACCGGCATCCGGGTCAACGTGCTGTCGCCCGGGCCGACGGCAACCGAACTCGCGAAGGCAGCGCTGGGCGAGGAGGGCCAGAAGGTCTACGCCTCGATGACGCCGCTCCAGCGCATGGCCGATCCTTCCGAGATCGCAGCGGCGGCCGCCTTCCTCGCGTCGTCGGACAGCAGCTTCATGACCGCCAGTGAGGTTGCCGTCGACGGCGGCCTGGCGCAACTCTGACGCGCTGAGCCAGATCGGGCGCTCCGGCGAATTTCATGTGGGTGAGGCTCTGACATGGGCCTTTCCCCTTCTCTACTCACAGCGGACCAAGGAAACACGATGACGAAGAAAACATACCACGGCTCGTGCCACTGCGGTGCGGTCGCCTTTGAGGCCAGGATTGACTTCGACAAAGGAACGACGCGCTGCAATTGCTCGATTTGCACCAAGTCGCGCTTTTGGTTCGCGATCGTGCCGCCTGAAGATTTCAAAGTCGAAAAAGGCGAAGACCAGCTGTCCGATTACTCGTGGATTCCGCCTCGCAAATCCGAGTCCCACCTGCGCTATCGCTTCTGCAAGACCTGTGGTGTCCGCACCTTCGCGGAGGGAAACGGAGCCAAGTTTTACGCAGTATCCATCGCCGCGCTGGACGGTATCGAGCAAGACGCCGATCAACTCGCCAAGTCGTTGAAATTCAACGACGGCCGTCACGACGACCTGAAGCATGCGCCGGCCGACACGCGCCTCCTGTGAACTTCGCTGAATGCGTACGTGCGATGCGCGGAACGACAGTCAAGGCAATGAAATAGATCGGACACGATCCGATGCAACAAATGGAGAAGTTTTTATGAGCTACGCAATCATCGGCTTCGGCAAGATCGGCCAGGCCCTGGCCAAGGCGTTTGCCCGCAACGGCATCGAAGTATCCGTTGCAACCACGCGCGACCCGGAAAGCTTTGCGTCCGATGCGGCCGCGATCGGCCCCGGGATCATTCCCAAAACATTGGCGGAAGCCGTGAAGGCGGACATCGTCTTTTTGGCGGTCCGTTTCGAGTCGCACCGGGACGTCGCGAAGGCGCTGCCGACCTGGAAGGGAAAGACCATCGTCGATGTGACCAACGCCTACGGCGTGTCCCCTGATGAACTGGTAGACCGGTCCTCTGCCAAGGCCGTCGCGCAGGCCTTCACTGGCGGAAGACTGGTCAAAGGCTTCAACCATTTGGTCGCTGCCGTCCTTGGCCAGGATCCGGCCGTCCATGGTGGCAAGAGAGTCGTGTTCCTGGCGAGTGACGATGACGGCGCAGCAGCGGAGATTGCTGCGCTTGCGGAAAATCTCGGCTTCTCGCCGATCCAACTGGGCGGGCTTTCCGAAGGTGGGCTGCTAGTCCAGGCGCGCGGAAATAGCTGGGGTCAACTGATCTTTAAGGACTTGGTCAAGTTCGACTGATGAGTCACCAGTTATCGCCTCGAATCTCGATCTCAGCCGAATGGCAGCCACCACGTTCTGGGCGGCAGGTCCGCAACCTATGCGGTGAGATTGGATGAGGTCCGATGGCATGGAAACGGAGAGCACGATGAGCATCGAAGCGAATGTCCAGACGGTGAAGGATTTCTTCGCCGCGATCGGTCGCGGCGACAGGGAACGTCTGCTGGCGCTTGTCGCCGAAGACATCGAGTGGGTCATCCCGGGCGAGGACTGGCCATTGGCCGGAACGCGCCACGGACACGCGGGGCTGGCGGATTTGCTTGAGACCGCATCCAAGTCGATAGAAACGTCCACGGAACCCCGGGAGTTCGTAGCGCAAGGAGATAGAGTCCTGGTCGTCGGCTTCGCCAGGGGCAAGATCAAAGCAACGAACAAGACGTTCGAGGACGACTGGATCTTCGCCATCACGGTCCGGGATGGCCGGTTGACGAGCATCCGCGAGTACATCGACACGCAGGCACTGGCGCGGGCCTCGCAGATGGACGCGGCCGGGCTGGCGTAGCGTTCGCCAGTTGCTGCCCTCGGGGCGGGGTAGAAAACGGTGGATCAGCCGTGGATTTCCCTTCGCACGCCGCGCATTCTTCAAACGCCCGACCGTAACGGAGATCCCGATGTACGACCCATCCAAGCTGTCCGAGTTGATCCGGTTCGCATGCGTCGATGCGGGCTTCGCCGTCATCGACGTTTAGCCGATCACGAGCATGCGGATCATGAGTTCGGGATCGATCGAGGGCCGGCCGGTGTGGCTGTAGAACGGTGCCAGATGTTGGCGCAACTCGCCAAGGTCGAGGAAGCGATCAACGCCTCGACGCAGGTGATCGCCTGGAACGTGATTTTCGAGGTTGAATGCGTAGAACAGCTGATCTTGAACGGTGCTCTGGCCCATCATGACGCGTACCTCCATCGATGAAGATAGGACGCGAAAGCGACGCGGCAGTTCTAGGGTTTAGGATAGTTTTTCAACACAATCGGCCGTTAAGAGTCAGCAGTACCTTTCAGACCGGCCGGTGGCGTAGTGGCCGCCGCGAAGGTTCGATGGCCGCTTCGTGGCCGAGACTGTGAACATGAGCGACCAAGGACGACCGGCTGGACACGCTGCGTTCCCGGCTTCAGGACCTCAGCGCGCATTCGTCGAGCACGGAGCCGGGATCGTTGCGCTCGTGCCCCGCCGAACAAACCTCTCCTGGTACTGCCCGCTCGCTATATTCCGCCCGTCACGCCCCCGGCGCGACCGGGATTGGTCTCCCGCCAGCACCTCTGCGACGCAAGCCGCAGCATGAACTTGAGCGTTGTCTGTGGCTTGCGGATCCGCAACCCGCACCTCTTGGCCCACAGCCCCCAAGGCCTCGTGAATGCAAGTCCCAACGCTTCACTGCGCTCAACCCACCACCGCCACCAAACTGACAACTCCGATCCCCACAGCCGCCAACGCATCCCCCGCAATCAGCCCTCCGCCGAACAGCGCACCCCCACTCATCCCTTCCGGCACATCATCCCGCTCGGGCGCACGCATTCCCCAAAGGCTGCTCGCAATCCCACCGGCCGCAAACCACATCGAAGTCCCCAACCCCACAAACCCGCCAAACGACAACGCATAAGGCGAAGGCAACAAGATCGCATCGAGCACGAACCCGCGCGGCCGCACCCACTTGCGCAGCACTTCGATCACCAGCCCCACCGCAATGCCCACGGCAATGGCCGTCCGCTGATACGGCAAGTCATCCGTCAGGCTGCGCAGCACGCCGACGAACTTGTACGTCATCGCCGATCCCCATTCGGCCGGCTGCCGGTCGGCGCTCAGCACCGTCTGGTCCTGCAGCAGCACCGGGTAGGCCGCCATGAACAGCCGCGCGAAAACCACCGCCAGCATCGCGCCCACGACGATGCCGAGCACCTGGTAGCGAAACTGCACGACGCGCGATGTGCCGAGCCGCCACCCGGTCGATCGATCCTGCTGCATGTCGCAGGCCACGCTGGTCGCCACCAGCAGCACGGCGCCGGCCATCAGGCCCACGCCGGGGTCGCGCAGGCCGAGGGCGGCGAGGATGACGACGGTCACGACGAAGGCGGACGAGATCGGGTTCGAGTCGCTGACGCCGACCGAGATGCCGTTGACCAGCGCGAAGACGAAGACCAGCCCCACCGCCACCACGAGATAGAAGACGGGCTGTCCCAGCAGCCAATGGCCGCAGGCCACGGTGGCGGCCGACCAGCACAGCACCCACAGCACGAGGCGCGTGCTGTTGATGCGCCGCCAGCCGTCTTCTTCGACGGCCGCCAGCGGCGCAGCGGCCGCGGCCGCCCGCCGCTTCATGCCCGACAGCGCGCGCACGAAGATCAGCGCCATGTCCACCAGCGCCGCGCCCATGATGGTTCCGAGCGCGATGAGGAACATGATCTTGCGCGGCGGGTCGGCCGCCTGCAGCCAGCCGATCGCGACGAAGTAGGGATGCAGCGCGACGCCGATCAGGCCCGCGATGGCCGCGGGGATGCCGATGCGCGCGCCGACGACGAGGCCCGCGCCGAAGGTGGATGCCGAGAACCCGCTCGTGCCGAGCAAGGGCCATCGCGCGGCGCCCAGTCCCGTCATCAGGCCGAGCGCGATGCCGCCGCCGAGCTGGCGCACCGAACGCCGCAGCAACGAAGGGTCGGTCAATGCGCGCAGGATGTTCGCGACGGCCAGGCCGGAAGGGAAGGCCAGCCGCATGCGGTCGACCAGCACCGGCGTGTAGAGCATGCCCACGCCGACGCCGAGCATGCCGACGCACGCGAGGTACAGGACCATCCGCCAGGCCGGCGGCTGCGGCAAGCCCATCCACGCCATGGCCTGCAGCAGCACGCCGAGCCCGCTCATGCTGGCGACCGAGGCGGCGGCCGTCTGGATGTAGTTGGCGCCGTGGCGCCCGCTCGCGCCGTAGCCCGCGGTGACGGCGGAGCCGAGCAGGCCCGCGAGCACCTGGCCGCCGACGAAGAAGCCGAGCGAGAAGTTCATGTAGGCCGCGGTCACGCCGGCCAGCGGCCCCAGCACGAGCATGCCCGTGGCCGCCAGCAGAAGGTGGTAGCGCCAGCCGCCCTCGACGGGCAGCCAGCGCCAGCGGGGCGCGGGATGTGGATCCATGGGTGCGGATGATCTCGCACTCCCGGCCATCGGCTCGGGAGGACAATCGGCCCGACACCAGAGGAGACGACTTGCAATGAAACCCATCCACTTGTTGTTTGCGCTGGGCCTCGCCCTGGCGGCCGCGCAGGCTCCGCACGCACAAGGCAGCTGGCCCGAAAGGCCGGTACACATCGTCGTGCCTCAGCCGCCGGGCGGCCCCAGCGACATCGTGCTGCGCAGCGCCATCGAGAAGATGCAGCCGATCCTGAAGCAGCCGCTGATCGTCGACAACAAGCCGGGCGCGGCGGGCAACCTCGGCGCCATCGAGGTCGCTCGCGCAGCACCCGACGGCCAGACGTGGCTGTGGACGACCGACACGCTGCTGACCGTGAACCCGAACGTCTATCCGAAGCTCGGCTTCAAGCCCGAGGATCTGGTGCCCGTGATGCGCGCCAGTGCCTTCAGCCAGACGCTGGTGTGCAACCCCGGGCTCGGCCTGAAAACGGTGGCCGATCTCGTGCGGCGGGCGAAGTCCCGGCCCATGAGCTACGCCTCCGGGGGTGCCGGGTCGCCAGGGCACCTCAGCAGCGAGTTGTTCAAGAACGTCGCCGGCATCGAGATGACCCACATCCCGTACAAGGGCCCCGCCCCTGCCATGCAGGACGTGATGGGCGGCCAGGTCGACTGCGGCTTCCTCGCCGGCCCGACCGTGCTGCCGCAAGTGCGCGCCGGCAAACTGGTGGCGCTGGCGGTCTCGGGCGCGCAGCGCTCGCCCTTGTTGCCCGACGTGCCCACGGTCGCCGAGGCCGGCTACCCCCGCTTCGATGCGACCTTCTCGCTGGTCCTCTTCGCGCCGAAGGGCACGCCGAAGCCCATCGTCGACACGATGTTCAAGGCACTCGATGCGGCGTTGAAGGATCCGGGCGTCGCCGAGCGGCTGCGCCAGAGCGACCAGGCCGTGGTCGCCGACTCGCCGGGCGACAGCGCCGCACGTCTCGCGGCCGACGCCAGGACCTGGGGCGCCGTGGTCAAGCGCATCGGCCTGCAACTCGACTGAGGCCGGCAGCTGCCGGCGCGGCGCCCTATGCAGGCGCCTTCATAGAGTTCAGCACGAAGTCGTACTGAAGTCGCCAGCCGCCGTCGGCGCTCTTCGTCCACGGCGCGACCAGCGATTCGCGCACACCGAACACGGCATCCGAATCAAGGTACGCATCGCCGTCGCGGAACACATGGGTGATCAGGGTTTCATAGCCGGGCGCCTCGATCATGAAGTGCAGATGGGCCGGCCGCCACGGATGGCGCTTCGTCGCGCGCAGCATCTCGCCGACCGGGCCGTCGGTCGGGATCGGGTAGGCCTCGGCCAGCACGCTGCGGAAATGGAACTCGCCGCGCGGCCCGCTGCGCAGCTGGCCGCGGCCCTGGGCGTGCGTGAGCGCCGGGTTCTGCACGTCGTAGTGGCCTTCCGAGTCGGCCTGCCAGACGTTGATGACCGCGTCGGCGATCGGCTCGCCGTCGATGCCGCGCACCGTGCCCGTGACCTGGCAGGGCTCGCCGGGCGCGCCGTTCGCCACGTCGTCGCCGTGCGCGTAGTGCGGCGCACCTTCGACATAGAACGGCCCGAACACCGTCGACTCGGTGCAGCCGGCGGGCTTGTCGTTGTTCATCGCGACCACCAGCATCGACAGGCCGAGCACGTCCGAGGCGAGGATGAACTCCTGCCGCTTGTCGTCGCACTTGTGGCCGGTCGCGGTGAGGAACTGGATGCCCTGGAACCACTCGGCCTCGGTGAGGCGAACGTCGCGCGCGAAGGCATGCAGGTGCTGCACCAGGCTGGTCATGATCTCGCGCAGCCGCGGGTCGGGCGTATCGGCAAAGCGTGCGATGACGGCCTGGGTGATGTTGTCCTGATCGACGTTGCGCATGGGGTGTCTCCTGGGTTCGCGGCCGTGGCCTTCTTTCTCTGTCCGTGCGACTCTAGGCCTTGAAGGCCCGCAAGTGAAGCGCGCCGCTGCAAATGATTTTTCCGGCCGGCGGAACGGTCGGCGGGCGGCTGCGCCACAATGCCCGCGGCCGCCCTGCGACGCAGGCGGCCGCCGAAAGGAGACACCGACACGATGGACCGCTGGACAGAAATCGCGCTCTTCGTTCAGATCGCCGAGGCCGGCAGCCTGAGCCGCGCCGCCGAGTCGCTCGGCCTGTCGAACGCGGCCGCGAGCCGACACCTGAGCGCGCTCGAGGCGCGGCTGGGCGCGCGCCTGGTCGAGCGCAACACGCGGCGGCTCTATCTCACCGACACCGGCCGGGCGTTCTGCGCGCGCGCGAAGACCATCCTGGCCGATCTGGAGGACGCCGAGTCGGCTGCCAATGCGACCGCGCTGCAGCCCACCGGCACGTTGCGCGTGACGGCATCGCTGTCCTTCGCGATCCACCACATCGCGCCGCTGCTGCGCGAATACACCGAGCGCTATCCCGAGGTGACGGTGCACGTGGAAGCGGCCAACCGCTACTTCGACCTGATCGACAACAACATCGACGTGGCGATTCGCACGCGCGAGTTCGAGCCCGATTCCAACGTCAGCATCCGCCGTCTCGGCCAGACGCGCCGCATCCTCGCGGCTTCGCCGCGCTACTTCGCGCGCCACGGCTTTCCGAAGACGCTCGACGAACTGCAGCGGCACCAGCTCCTGATCTACACCTACGCGAACAACCCGAACACGCTGAGCTTCACGAAGGACGGCCATGCCGAGACGCTGTCCGTCAAGGGGCTGCTGGAATCGAACGACGGCCAGGTGCTGCGCGCCGCCGCGCTCGACGGCATGGGCATCCTGGTGCAGCCGACCTACATCCTCTACGAGGACATCGTCGCCGGCCGGCTGGTGCCGACGCTCGACGACTGGGATCTGCCGCGCCTGACCATCAACCTCGCCTATCCGAGCCGCAAGCACCTGTCGGCCAAGGTGCGCAGCTTCATCGACTTCATCGCGGCGCACTTTGCGCGCATGGACTACGAGCGCAAATGGACGGCGCGCTTCGGCGCGCGCTGAGCGGCCGGACGTGGCCGATGTGCAGCGCGCGGAAGGCGCGTCCGCTCAGCTCAGCCGGCGGGCGGCCGCGCGCCTTCCCACGCCGCCTGCAGCAGCGCGCGGATCGCGCCGCGCTCCAGCGGACGCGGGTTCGGGTACCGGGCCTGCAGTGCGCGCTCGCAGGCGAGGTCGAGGTCGGCGGCCTTCATGCCGATGTCGCGCAAGGCAATCGGCGCGCCGTTGTCGCGCGCCAGGTCGTAGACCGCCTGCGGCGCAGCCGGCGCGCCGAGCGCCTGCGCGATGCGGCGCATGGCCTCGGGCGCGGCCGCTGCGTTGTAGGCCAGCGCATGGGGCAGCACGATGGTGTGGGTTTCCGCATGCGGCAGGTTGAAGCTGCCGCCGAGCGTGTGGCACAGCTTGTGGTGCAACCCCATGCCGACATGGCCGAGCACGCTGCCGCACAGCCAGGCGCCGTAGAGCGCATCGCTGCGTGCATCCGCATCGGCTGCGTCGGCGCGGATCGCGGGCAGCGCGCGCCCCAGGGCTGCGATGCCCTGCTCGGCCATCAGCACCATGATCGGATTGGCGTCGGCCGCATACAGGCCCTCGGCCGCATGGGCGATCGCGTTGATGCCGCTGGTCACGCTCAACGCCGCGGGCAGGCCGAGCGTGAGCTCGGGGTCGTAGATCACGGTGCGCGGCAGCACGCGCGGGTCCTTGCCGGTCTTCTTCAGGCCGCCTTCGGTGATGCCGTAGATCGGCGTCATCTCGGAGCCGGCGTAGGTGGTCGGCACGGCGATGATCGGCAGTCCCGAATCGAGCGCGATGGCCTTGCCCAGGCCGGTCGTCGAGCCGCCGCCGATGGCCACCGCGCAGTCGGCGCCCAGCCGCTCGGCCACCGCGCGCGCCTCGCGCGCCGACTCGATCGGCACATGCATCACCGCCTGGTCGAAGATGCCCGCCATCCGGTCGCCGAGCGGGCCGGCGATGCGTTCGGCCTCGGCGCGCTGGCGCGGCGTGCACAGCACCAGCGCACGGGCGGCGCCCAGCAGATCGAGTTCGGCGGCCAGGCGCGCGGACGATCCGGCGCCGAAGACCACGCGCTGCGGGTAGGTGGCATGGACGAAGGCTGGCACGGGCATGGGCGTTCCTTGTGGGCGATCAGTATCGTGAACTTGCCGCCGGCGCTCAACGGCCCGCGCGGAAATCAGTTTTCCGCGCGGGCCATTGAAAGCGGGCCGCCATACTGCGGACCATGAAGATCTTCGATGCCGAAGCCACCTGCGCCCACCTGGCCTTCGAGCGGCCGGTACCGGCGCTGCGTGCCGCCTTCGCGAGCCCCGCCAGCGTGCCCGCGCGCCATGTGCATGGTCGGCACCGGCCGCGTCGCGCGGCTGCTGCCGGCCGCGCATGCGAGCGTGCGCGCGATCGACGAGGTGGTGGTCTGGAACCACCGTCCCGAAGGCGCCGAAGCGCTGGCCGCCGAATGGCGCGCAGGGGGATGGAATGCGCGCGCGAGCACCGATCTGGCCGCCGCCGCGCGCGGCGCCGACATCGTGAGCTGCGCCACGCTGGCCGAAGCACCGCTGGTGCGCGGCGAATGGCTCGCAGCCGGATCGCACCTGGACCTGATCGGCAGTTTCACGCCCGCGATGCGCGAGGCCGACCCGGCCTGCTTCGCCGGCGCGCGCACCTTCGTCGATACCGGGGAGGCCTTGCAGAAGGCCGGCGATCTGCTCGGCGCGATCGCGGCCGGGACACTGCAGGCGAACGGCGTACAGGCCACGCTCGCACAGCTGTGCAGCGGCGAGCGACCGGGGCGGCGCGACGCGGCCGAGCGCACGGTCTTCAAGGCGGTCGGCAGCGCGCTGGAAGACCTTGCGGCGGCGACGCTGGTGTGGCGCGCCGGCGCCGCCTGATGCCTCAGTCGGCCGTGGCGCCGGAGATCTTGACGATCTCGGCCCACTGCGCGCTTTCCTTTCGGATCAGCGCAGCGTACTCGGCGCTGCCGCCCAGGAGCGGCACCGCGCCCTCCACCTCCAGCCGCGACTGGAACTCGGGCGTGGCCGCGACCTTCAGCATCTGCGCCGACAGTTCCTTCACCACCGCATCGGGCGTGCCGCGCGGCGCGAGGATGCCGTAGGTCAGTGTGCTCTCGAATCCCGCCAGGCTCGGCACGCCGGACTCGGCGATGGTCGGCACCTGCGGCAGCGAGGGCAGCCGCCGGCTGCCGGTGACGGCCAGCGCGCGCAACCGCCCGCTCTTCACCAGCGCGAGCGCCGGCGGGATGACGCTGAACATCATCTGCACCTGGCCGCCGACGAGGTCGGTCAGGCCGGGGCCGGTGCCCTTGTACGGAATGTGATTGATCTTGCTGCCGATCTTCTGCTGGAACAGCTCGCCGGTGAGATGGCCGCCGGTGCCGCTGCCGCTCGACGCGTAGTTGAGCGTGCCGGGCCGCGCCTTCGCGAGCGCGACCAGGTCGGCCACCGTCTTCACCGGCGAGTTCTCGGGCACCACCAGCACCAGGGCCGAAGAAGCGAACATGGCAATCGGCACCAGGTCCTTCTGCGTGTCGTACTTGAGGCCGTGGTAGAGCGCCGGATTGATCGACACCGTGCCCGAGTGCCCCAGCAGCAGCGTGCTGCCGTCGGCCGCGCTGCGCACCACGAACTCGGTGCCCAGGTTGCCGCCGGCGCCGGGCCGGTTCTCGACCACCACGCTCCGGTTGCGCAGCTCGCCGAGGCTCCTGGCCATCTGGCGCGCGAAGACGTCGTTGCCGCCGCCGGGCGTGAAGGGCACGACGATCCGGATCGGCTTCGACTCCGCCTCGGCCCACGCGGACGCAGCCACCGAGCCCACCGCGCCCAGCAACAGGGCGCGGCGCATGCGGCTTCGCATCAGACGCGCTCGAGGATGACCGCGATGCCCTGCCCCACGCCGATGCACATCGTGCACAGCGCATAGCGGCCCTTGCTCTTGTGCAGCTGGTTGACGGCCGTGGTCGCGAGCCGCGCACCGCTGGCGCCCAGCGGATGGCCCAGCGCGATCGCGCCGCCGTTGATGTTGACGCGCGCGTCGTCGTCCTTCAGGCCGAGCAGGCGCAGCACCGCGAGGCCTTGCGCGGCGAAGGCTTCGTTGAGTTCGATCACGTCGAGCTGGTCGAGCGTGAGGCCGGTCAGTGCCAGCACCTTCTGCGTCGCCGGCGCCGGGCCGATGCCCATCACGCGCGGCGGCACGCCGGCCGTGGCCATGCCGACCACGCGGGCACGCGGCGTCAGGCCGTACTTGGCGGCGCTGGCTTCGTCGGCGAGCAGCAGCGCGGCCGCACCGTCGTTCACGCCGCTCGCGTTGCCGGCGGTCACGGTGCCATCGGGACGCACGACGCCCTTCAGCTTGGCCAGCGCTTCAAGGCTGGTGTCGCGCGGATGCTCGTCCTTGGCGACGACGATCGGGTCACCCTTCTTCTGCGCCACGCTGACGGGCACGATCTCGGCATCGAAGAAGCCGGACTTCTGCGACGCGACCGCGCGCTGCTGCGAGGCCAGCGCCATGCGGTCCTGCGCCTCGCGCTCGATCTTGTAGTCGGTGGCCACGTTCTCGGCCGTCTCGGGCATCGAATCGACGCCGTATTGCGCCTTCATGAGCTTGTTGACGAAGCGCCAGCCGATGGTGGTGTCGTAGACCGCGTTGGCGCGGCTGAAGGCGCTCTCGGCCTTGGGCATGACGAAGGGGGCGCGGCTCATGCTCTCGACGCCGCCGGCGATCATCAGGCCGGCCTCGCCCGCCTTGATGGCGCGCGCGGCGCTGCCGACGGCATCGAGGCCGGAGCCGCACAGGCGGTTGATGGTCGCGCCACCGAGTTCGAGCGGCAGGCCCGCGAGCAGCGCCGACATGCGCGCCACGTTGCGGTTGTCCTCGCCGGCCTGGTTGGCGCAGCCGTAGAGCACGTCGCTCACGGCCTGCCAGTCGACGTTCTTGTTGCGTTCCATCAGCGCGCGCAGCGGCACCGCGCCGAGGTCGTCGGTGCGCACGCTCGCGAGGGCGCCGCCGTAGCGGCCGAAGGGGGTGCGAACGGCGTCGCAGATGAAGGCTTGCTGGGTCATGGTGTCGGTCTCTTTCGGTGTCGGTTTCAGGCGGCGATGGGCAGGCCCACCAGCTTTTCGAGCTCGGCATGGTCGAGGCCGTCGACCTTGTCGATCAGCTTCAGGCCCGCGGGCGTGCATGCGAGGGTGGCCAGGTCGGAGTACACGCGCTTGACGCAGCCGATGCCGGTCAGCGGATAGCTGCATTGCTGCACGATCTTGCTTTCGCCCTTCTTGGTCAGGAGGTCCATCATGACCCAGGTCTGCTTGGCGCCGATGGCCAGGTCCATCGCGCCGCCGACCGCGGGAATGGCGCCCGGCTCGCCGGTGCTCCAGTTGGCGAGGTCGCCGGTGGCCGAGACCTGGAAGGCGCCGAGCACGCAGATGTCGAGATGGCCGCCGCGCATCATCGCGAAGCTGTCGGCATGGTGGAAGAAGGCACCGCCCGGCAGCAGCGTCACCGGCTGCTTGCCGGCGTTGATGAGGTCGTAGTCCTCGCTGCCCGCGGCCGGCGCGGGGCCCATGCCGAGGATGCCGTTCTCGCTGTGCAGGATCACCTCGCGGCCCGCCGGCAGGTGGTTGGCGACCAGCGTCGGCTGGCCGATGCCGAGGTTGACGACGGCGCCGTCGAAGATGTCCTGCGCGACGCGCGCGGCCAGCTGATCCTTGGTGCGGCGTTGGTAGTTGCTCATGGTCATGCTGCCTTCTTGAAACCGCCGGCTTGCGTGGCGACACGGTCGATCTTGACGATCCGGTGGACGAAGATGCCGGGGGTGACGATGGTCTCGGGATCCATCTCGCCGAGTTCGACGATCTCGTGCACGGTCGCGATGGTGCGGTCGGAGGCCATGGCCATCACGGGGCCGAAATTGCGCGCGGCCTTGCGGTAGATGAGGTTGCCCCAGCGGTCGCCGCGCTCGGCCTTGATGAGCGCCACGTCGCCATGGATCGGGTACTCGAGCACGTAGGGCTTGCCGTCGATCTCGCGCGTTTCGCGATCGCCCGCGAGCTGCGTGCCGTAGCCCGTGGGGCAGAAGAAGGCGCCGATGCCGGCGCCGGCGGCGCGGATGCGCTCGGCCAGGTTGCCCTGCGGCACCAGTTCGAGCTCGAGCTTGCCGGAGCGGTAGAGGCCGTCGAACACCTGGCTGTCGGCCTGGCGCGGAAAGCTGCAAATCACCTTGCGCACGCGGCCGGCCTTGAGCAGCGCGGCCAGGCCGACCTCTGCGTTGCCGGCGTTGTTGTTGACGACCGTGAGGTCTTTCGCGCCCTGCTCGATCAGGCCGTCGATGAGCTCGTTGGGAATGCCGGCGGTGCCGAAGCCGCCGATCAGCACGGTGGCACCGTCGGGGATGCCGGCCATGGCATCTGCGACGGAGCGTGCGATCTTGTTGATCATGGAAGTCGTCTCCGGGGTGAAGGAAGGCCGAACGATTTTGCGCCTGTAACCCGTTCGGAAGGATTTGCCGATTGTTCGTATATCGAACACTTGTTCGTATAATGAATTCTAAGGAGAATCCTCGACCATGGCAACCCACCCGAAACAAGCGGTTGCACCCGCGCCCGGCGACAGTTACGTGCAGTCCTTCGCGCGCGGGCTGCAGGTGATCCGGTCGTTCAGCGCCAGCGCGCCGCGCCAGACCCTGAGCGAGGTGGCCGCTGCGACCGGACTGACACGTGCGGGCGCGCGCCGCATCCTGCTCACGCTGCAGACGCTGGGCTACGTCGCCAGCGACGGCAAGCTGTTCGCCCTCACGCCGCGCATCCTCGACCTCGGCTTCGCCTATCTGTCGTCAATGCCGATCTGGAACCGTGCCGAGCCGGTGATGGAGGCGCTGGTGCGCCAGGTGCACGAATCGTGTTCGGCCGCCGTGCTCGACGCCGCCGACATCGTCTACGTGATGCGCGTGCCCACGCACAAGATCATGCGCATCAGCCTCGGCGTCGGCTCGCGCCTGCCGGCCTGGTGCACGTCGATGGGCCGGCTGCTGCTGGCCGACCTGGCCGACGAGGAGATCCGCGCGCGCATCGAGGCGACGGCGCGCGAGGCTTTCACGAAGTCGACCGTGACCGATGCCGACGCGCTGTTCGCCAAGGTGATGCAGGCGCGGCGCCAGGGCTGGTGCCTGATCAACCAGGAGCTGGAGGAAGGCCTGGTCTCGATCGCCGCGCCGATCGTCGACCGCGCGGGGCGCACGGTGGCCGCGCTCAACATCAGCGGCCAGGCCAACCGCACCGGCGCCAAGATGATGCAGGACACGATGCTGCCCGCGCTGCTGGCATCGGCGCGGGAGATTTCCGGACTGCTCTGAAGCGGCAGCCTCGGTCGCCGGCTCAGGCCTCGGAGTGGATGCCGCGCATCAGGATCACGCCGCCCAGCTGGGTGGTGTCGCTGCGCATGCGGTAGTCCAGGTCGTGCGGCGTACCGGGCTGCGCTCGCCAGCCGGCGGTCAACAGCCGCTGCTGCACTTCGGGCGCGCGAAGCACCTCCACCAGCGCCGCATTGAGCTTGACGATCGCCGGCGACGGCAGGCTGGCCGGCGCAGCGATCGCGGTCCAGATCTCGAGGTCCGCGCCGCGCACGCTGGCCTCGCGCAAGGTCGGCAGCTCGGCGAACAGCGGGCTGCGCTCGGGCGAGGTGACGCCGATGGCCTTGAGCTTGCCCGACTTCACGTGCGGCTTGGCCAGGCCGGGCGGCAGCAGCGCCAGCTGGATCTTGCCGGCCAGCATCGCGGTGATGACCTGCGGATTGCCGGTGAACGGTACGTGCTGCACCGCAATGCTGGTGCGCGTCTTCAGCAGCTCCATGCCGAGGTGGCCCACCGTGCCAACGCCGGGCGAGCCGTATTTGCCGCGGTCGCCGAGGTTGCGTGCCCACAGCAGCAGTTCGGTGGCGTTCTTGCCGACCGCGTCGGCCGGTGCCGCCAGCACCAGCGGCGCCGTGCCGATCATGCCGACCGGCGCGAAGTCCTTCTCGGGATCGAAGGGCGTGTTGGGATTGAGCAGCCTGGCGATCGTGAGATTGCCGTTGATCAGCGCGCCGAGGGTGTGCTCGTCCTGCGACTTGGCCACCTGGTCGGCAGCGAGGTTGCCGCTGGCGCCGGGCTTGTTCTCGACCACCACCGGCTGACCCAGCAGCCTGGACAACGGTTCGGCGATGGCGCGTGCCGCGAGGTCGGGCGAGGCGCCGGCCGGAAAGCCGACCAGCAGACGCACCGGCTTGCTCGGCCAGTTGCCCGGCGCGGAAGAACGCAGGGCGCGCGTACGCGCGGATGGCGAGAGCTCCTGGGCCCAGGCGGCCGGCGTGCAGAGCGAGGCGGCAAGGGTCTGGAGCAGGCGGCGTTTGGAGATCATGAGGAAGCAGCTTTGACAAAGTGAATGAACGTTACAGAACGTTACGCGACGGACGCGCCCCACGCAAGTCAACCAAATGCTTCGTCAGCGCCCCTTCACGGCGCCGAAGCCGTCCTGCGGATCGACGAACACGGTGACGATCGGACTCGGCTCGCCGGCGCCGCGCGCATCGGCGCGCCGCTGCAGCGCTGCGATGCCGGCCATCATGGCCGCGCCATACGAGGGCATCGGACCCTCGGCCGTCTCGATGACGACGGCCTCGCCACAGCTTTCCTCATGCTTTTGCAGGATCCAGTAGAAATGGCCGGCGGACGGTTCGTCGACCACCAGTTCGACGGTGTCGGTGCTCATGACGGTGGCGGCGGCTACTGCGCGAACATCAGCGCCAGGCGCTGCGCATCCTGCTCGGCGTCGCCCAGCGCATCCTGCATCGAAGCCCGCAGCTCGCAGCACACGTGGACGACGCGGTCCTGCGAGGCGTCGCGGATCTTCACCACGCCCGACCACCAGCCGAGGTGCCGCTGGCAATCGAGCAGCATGATCTGCCCATGGGCCTGCGCGAACACGGTCTGCCGCCGGCGGCGGCGCAGGCGGGTTTGCCGCACGATCCGGGCGCGACGCGCGGCCGACAGCCAGTGCAGGGCACGCGCGGACGAAGTCCTCAGGGCGGTGATCATGGCAGTCCTCGACTTGAATACCAAAGACTTCATTTAACGCGCTTCCCCTTCCGCACGGAAGCGCAGAAGTCACGTTTGGGACGGCAGCCTCAACCGATCCGCCGTTTCGTGCAAAAGCGCACGCGCCCGACGGCCCGCAGCGCCCGCGGGCGTCGCTGAAAGCGCACATCCGCGGGCGGGGTCCCGGACCCGCACTTCCTCGGCTTGCGCCGAACTGCCCGATCCCGTACGCTGGTTTGCCGTCAAGGCGGTGCACGCGATCCCAACCAGGCAGTCCGGTCCGCCTCCGGGCTGAAGGAGACCCGCCCATGCCAAGCCGATCGAACGGCCTCGCGGCCGAAATGGAAGCTGTGCGCACACTGGCGCTCGTCGGTGCCTCGGCCAGCGGCAAGACCACGCTGGCCGAAGCGCTGCTGTACCGCTCGGGCGCCATCGGCGCGCCGGGCAGCATCGAGCGCGGCAGCACCGTCAGCGACCACGATCCGCTTGAGCGCCGCATGCAGCATTCGCTCAATGCCTCGGTGCTGAACCTCGTGCATGCCGGCACGCGGATCCATTTCATCGATACCCCCGGCGGCCCCGATTTCCTCGGCCAGAGCCTGCCGGCGCTGGAGGCGGTGGAGACCGCGGCCATCGTCATCAATGCCGCGATCGGCATCGAACCAATGGCGCTGCGCATGATGACGTACGCGGCCTCGCGCCATCTGACCCGCATGGTCATCGTCAACAAGATCGACGCCCAGGGCGTCGATCTGGCGGGCCTGCTGGCGCAGATCCAGACCGCCTTCGGCCGCGAATGCCTGCCGCTCAATCTGCCGGACGCCGGCGGCACGCAGGTGGTGGACTGCTTCTACAACCGCGAGGGCCATTCCGACATCGGCGCCGTCGATGCGGCCCACCGCGCGCTGGTCGAGCAGGTGGTCGAGGTCGATGCCGCCTTCGTCGACCGCTACCTCGAGGACGGCGACGTCGATCCGGCCGAGCTGCATGTGCCGCTCGAACAGGCGCTGCGCGAAGGCCATCTGATCCCGGTGTGCTTCGTCTCGGCGCGCACCGGTGCCGGCGTGGCCGAGCTGCTGGACGTGATCGTCAAGCTGCTGCCCGATCCGACCGAGGCCAACCCGCCCGACTTCCTCGTCGGCGAGGGCGCCGACGCGCAGCCGCTGCGCGCATTGCCGGACCCCTCGCTGCACGTGCTGGCGCACGTGTTCAAGGTCACGGTCGATCCGTATGTCGGCAAGCTGGGCATCTTCCGCGTCTACCAGGGCACGCTCACGCGCGACAGCCAGCTCTATGTCGGCGATGGCCGCAAGCCCTTCAAGGTCGGCCACCTGTTCATGCTGCAAGGCAAGGACCATGTCGAGGTGCAGCGCGCGCTGCCGGGCGACATCGTGGCAGTGGCCAAGGTCGACGAGATCCAGTTCGACGCGGTGCTGCACGACGCGGCCGAGGACGATCACGTGCACCTCGCTCCGCTGGACTTCCCGATCCCGGTGCACGGCCTGGCGATCGAGCCCAAGCGGCACGGCGACGAGCAGCGCGCCTGGGAGATCCTCGGCAAGCTGGTCGCCGAGGACCCGTGCCTGCGGCTGGAGCACGCCAGCGTCACCAACGAGACCATCGTCTACGGCCTGGGCGAGCTGCACCTGCGCGTGCTGCTCGACCGGCTGCGCGAGGTCTACCGCTTCGAGGTCAACACGCGGCCGCCGCGCATCGCCTACCGCGAGACGGTGACGGCGCCGGCCGAAGGCCATCACCGCCACAAGAAGCAGACCGGCGGCGCCGGCCAGTTCGGCGAGGTCTACCTGCGCATCGAGCCGCTGGCGCGCGGCGCCGGCTTCGAGTTCGTCGACGAGGTGCGCGGCGGCACCATCCCGGGCCAGTTCATTCCCGCGGTCGAGAAGGGTGTGCGCGAAGTGCTGGTGCATGGCGCGATCGCCGGCTATCCGGTGGTCGACGTGCGCGTGGTGGTCTACGACGGCAAACACCACAGCGTCGACAGCAAGGACATCGCTTTCGCCACCGCCGGCCGCAAGGCCTTCATGGCGGCGATCCGCGGCGCGCGGCCGATCGTGCTGGAGCCGGTGGTCCGGATCGACATCGCCGCGCCCGACCATGCGATCGGCGACGTCACCGGCGACCTGTCGGTGCGGCGCGGCCTGGTCAGCGGCACCTCCAACGTGACGGCGGGCACGGTGCTGATCCACGGGCAGGCGCCGATGTCCGAACTGTCGGGCTACCAGTCGCGGCTCAACGCGATGACCAGCGGGCAGGGGCGCTACACCATCTCGCTGTCGCACTACGAGGCCGTGCCGCCGACGGTGCAACAGACGCTGGTCGGCCAGCATCAGGTGCACGAAGACGACTGAGCCGCACGCGGCGGCCGCGCGTCAGACGTTGCTCGTCGCGCGCACTTCGTCGATGCTGGTCTGCCCCGCCAGCACCTTCTCGATGCCGTCCTGGCGCAGCGTGCGCATGCCTTCGCGCAGCGCGGTCTCCTGCAGCAGCTCGGCGCGCGAGCCGGTCTGTACCAGGTGGCGCAGCTCGCGCGTCATCACCATCAGCTCGTGCACGCCGACACGGCCCTTGTAGCCGGTCTTGTCGCAGGCCGGGCAACCGACGCTGGTGTAGCGCTGCAGCCGGCCCTCGCGGCCATGGCGTTCCACCCACTCGGCATGCAGCGCCTCGCGCGCAGCCGGTGTGTCGCCGGCGCCGAAGACGTGCATGTAGTCGGACATCAGCTCCTCGACTTCCTCGGGCGTCGCCGGCCGGCTCTCGATGCACTGCGAACACAGCCGCCGCACCAGGCGCTGCGCCAGCACGCCGAGCAGCGAGTCGGCGAAGTTGAACGGGTCCATGCCCATGTCGAGCAGGCGCGTCACGGTCTCGGGTGCGCTGTTGGTGTGCAGCGTCGACAGCACCAAGTGGCCCGTCAGCGATGCCTCGATCGCGGTCTTGGCAGTTTCCTCGTCGCGGATCTCGCCGACCATGATCACGTCCGGGTCGGCGCGCAGGAAGGCGCGCAGCGCCTTGGCGAAGGTCCACTCGATGCGCGGGTTGACCTGCACCTGGCGCAGGCCGGCCTGGGTGATTTCGACCGGATCCTCGGCGGTCCAGATCTTGCGCTCCGGCACGTTGATCTGCATCAGCGCCGAGTGCAGCGTGGTGGTCTTGCCCGAGCCGGTCGGGCCGACGCACAGCACCATGCCGTAGGGTCGGTTGATGGCGCGCTTGAGGTGCTCCAGGTTGTAGGGCGAGAGCCCGAGACGGTCGAGCGCGATCGGCTTGGCCGAGGCCAGGATCCGCATCACCACGTCCTCCAGGCCGTTGTTGGTCGGGATGGTCGCAACGCGCAGCTCGATGCGGTGCTGCGGCGAGAACTTGGCGAAGTTGATCTTGCCGTCCTGGGGCTTGCGCTTCTCGCTGATGTCGAGGTCGCACATGATCTTGACGCGCGCGATCATCGCGTTGCGGTAGTTCGGCGGCAGCTCGAGGTAGGTGCGCAGCCGGCCGTCCTTGCGAAAGCGGATGCGGATCTTCTCGCGGCCCGGGTAGCTCTCGATGTGGATGTCGGACACGCCTTCGCGGTGCGCCTCGAGGATCATGCGGTTGATCAGGCGCACCAGCGAGTTGTCCGACTGCTCGATGGGCGCATCGTCGTCGGAAGGGTTCTGGCCTTCCTTCTCCAGCGTTTCGATCAGCTCGCTGGTGTCGGTGAGCTGGAAGTCGATCGAGCCCTGTGTTTCCAACGAGCGCGAGCGGCCTTCGACCGAGCCGATCTTCTCGTAGGCCGCGCGTTGCACGCCGTCGAGGTCGGCGGTCTGGCCGAGCACCGCGACCACCTTCATCTGCGCGCTGAACTCGGCCTCGTCGATGGCCGCATGGCGGTTGATCGGGTCGTCCATCGCCAGGATCAACCGTCCGTCGTGGATCAGGAGCGGCATGACCTGCAGGCGCTCGGCGACCGCATGGCCGATCTTGCGCAGCGCATCGGCCTCGGTCGGAAAGGCGTCCAGGTTCACCAGCGGGTAGCCCATCTTGCGCGCCAGCGCGGTCTGCAGATCGGGCCGCGTGACGATGCCCATGCGCACCAGCACTTCGCCCAGCGGCACGCTGCGGTCGAGCTGCTGCTGCGCCAGCGCATCGCCGAGTTCGCGCTCGGTGATCATGCCGAGCGAAGTCAGTGCCTCGCCGATGCGAACGATCGGCATGCGGGCCTGCCGTTCGATGGCTTCGAGCAATTGCTCGCGCGAGCTCACCTGCGTCGACGACAGCAGTTCGCCGATGTTGTGCGCCTCTGCCTCGCCCGGGCCTTCGGCGGCCTTCGGCGCGGCCGCGCCCTTGCCGACCTCGAAGCGCTGCAGGCTGGCGCGCGGCACGAACAGGCGCCAGACCGAGCCATCGTCGCCGGCCGGCGGGAACAGGAACAGCCCGAAGCCGGTCTCGACATGGCCCAGGGTCTCGCCGGTCAGCTCGTCGCCATCGTTCAGCAGCACCCGGTAGCCGGAGACCTTGCGCGGGCCGGACACGGCAAAAGGCGCCAGCGGCGCGATCAGCGTCAGCGTACGGAACTGGTCGAAGCGCACCGTGACCCGCGTGCGCGCCTGCGGCAGCTGCACGTGGACCACTTCGTTGACGGCCGAGAAATGCGTCATGCGGCCAGTCACGCGCTTGGCATTCAGGCCGACGACCTCGCAGGGCTGCGGCTCGAGCGGCGTCGCGGCCGCGACCTCCTTCGCATACGGAGGATTGGGCCAGGCGAATTCCGCACCCCGGCCCCCCGCGGATGCGGCCGTCGCCTTCGGGGTTTCTGCACTGGAGGGCTGGATCGGGGTCATGTCGATTCCTGTAGGGGTGCGCGCGGTTCGGACAGGGCGCCATGGTAGGCCAGCCGCACCGGGCTGCCGGCAAGCCCGGGTGACCATGCCGTGGAAAAAGGCACACGATGCGCGCGGCACCGCATCCTTTGGCGCTGCCCGTTCGTTCTTGCCATGCAAGCCCCGAAGATTCCTTCTCCCCACCGACCATTGCCAGAGAAAGGCTGTCATCATCATGAAGCAAATGATTCGCTACCGACTCAAGGCCGACCGCGTGGCCGAGAACGAAGGCTTCGCGCGCGCGGTCTATGACGAACTCCACCGGCTGCGGCCGCCGGGGCTGCGCTATGCCACCTTCCGGCTCGACGACGGGGTGAGCTTCGTCCACATCGTCTCGCACGAGGCCGCGGACGGCAGCAACGCGCTGACCGCGCTGCCGGCCTTCAAGGCCTTCGTCGCCGGCATCCGCGACCGCTGCGAGGAGCCGCCGGTCAGCACGCAGCTGCACGAGATCGGATCCTATGGATTCTTCGGCGACTGACGCCGCCGGCGTCATCTCCGCGCTGGAAGAGGGCCGGCGTCAATTCCTTGCGCTGGTGGCGCATGTGCGGCCGGACCTGCACCGCTACTGCACGCGCATGACCGGCTCGGTCGCCGACGGCGAGGATGTGGTGCAGGACACGCTGGCGCGCGCCTACTACGAGCTGTCGGAGTTCAAGGAACTGCCGCCGCTCAGGCCCTGGCTCTTTCGCATCGCGCACAACCGCGCCATCGACCACCTGCGGCGCGAGGCCTATCGCCGCAGCGAGCCGCTCGATGCCGCGCTCGAGATCGCCGACGACCGCGGCCGCGAACCCGACAGCGCACTGGCCCGCCGGCAGGCCGTGAACGCGGCGATCTCGTGCTTCCTCGAACTCGCGCCGGCGCAGCGCGGCTGCGTGATCCTCAAAGACCTGCTCGACCATTCGCTGGAAGAGATCGCGGCCGAACTCGATCTGAGCCTGCCCGCCGTGAAGGCCGCGCTGCACCGCGGACGGACCCTGCTGCGCACGCTGGCCTCGGCACCGGCCTCGACGGCCGGCCCGTCGCCGCGCGCGGTCTCGCCGGCGCTGGCGCAGTACGCGAGCCTCTTCAACGCCCACGACTGGGACGGCGTGCGCGCGATGCTCGCCGACGACGTGCGGCTGGACCTGGTCTCGCGGCGCAAGGCGGCGGGGCGGCGCGAGGTCGGCGTCTATTTCGGCAACTACGACCGTACCGAGGGCTGGCGGCTGCAGCCTGCGTGGCTCGATGACCGCGAGGTGCTGGCGGTGATGAGCGATCCGCTCGCCGAAGGGCCCGCTTACTTCATCGAACTCACGTGGTCGGCCGATCGCGTGGCATCCATTCGCGACTTCCGCTACGTGGGCTACATCGTGCAGGACGCGGCGATCGAGCTCGCCCCCGCAGGCGCCTGAGCACATGCGCTCAATGCGGCTCTGACGCGGACTCGGCCGGCCTCGCCGCCTGGTTCCGCCGCTTCCATTGCCCGGGGGTCGTGCCGAACTCGCGCTTGAAGGCGCGGTTGAATGCAGCCTCGGACTCATAGCCCACCGAGGCCGCGACACGCGCCAGATCGCCGCGTCGTTCACGCAGCTGGCCGGCCGCCACCACCATGCGCCAGCGGGTCAGGTATTGCATCGGCGGCACGCCGACGTATTTCGTGAAGCGTTCCGCGAGCGCGCTGCGCGACAGGTTGAGCACTTGCGCCAACGCATCGACCGTCCATTCGTGCCCGGGCGATTCATGCATCAAGCCGAGACAGCGTCCCACCACGGCATCCTTGAGGCCGGCGAGCCATCCCGACTGCTCGGGCGGAATCGTCTCGATGTAGGCGCGCAGGGCTTCCAGGAAGAGCACCTCGGCGGCCCTGCTGACCAGCGCATCGACGCCCGGTCCGGCAGACGCGGCTTCGGCCAACGCGAAGCGGATCGACTGCTCGATCCAGGGCCCCGCGGCGCGATGGCGCAACCCGGTCCGGAAAATCCGCGGCAGCGCGTCGGTCAGGGGATTCGAGCCATCACCGTCGTAGGCGAACCAACCGCAGACGACGACGCTCTTTTCGCCATCGCCGCCGTAGCGAATGCGGTTCAGCTCCGGAACCCTGGGCTGGACCACATGGTCCACCTGCACGGCCGAGTACTGGAGATCGCTGCCCACCACATGAGCGTCGGCGCGCGGGAACGTCACGACGTCGCCCGCCACCAGTTCGATCGGATCGCCATCCTCCAGCCGTATCCAGCACCGTCCCTCCAGCAGCAGATGGCAGACCGCGAGGCGATGCGCCTCGGGCTGCAACAGCCTGGCCAGCTCGGCGCCCGTGGGTATGTTCACGCACCATGGCGCATGCATGTCGGCGTTGAGGAACAGTGCGCCATTGAGTCGAATCGTGCTCAGAAGACTGGACAGCACATCCATGAAAAGCTCCGATCTCTGTAGGCCGCGGCGTTTCGGACAACAAGTGCGGACGAACGGGCAAGGCAGCGGCAAGGCGCCCGGCCATCATAGAGCCTGCCTCTTTTTCTTGATCGACTGGAGCCGCCATGACAGAGAACTCGCGCGAACTCGTCGTCCTCGTGACCCGCGGCACGGACCATGAGCTTTCATCGGTGGCCCTGACGATCGCCTGCGGTGCGATCACTTCGGGGCTCAAGCCCTATCTCTTTCTGACCAGCGCCGCCATCGATCTCGTGCGCAAGCGCGCGGTGGACCTGACACACGTCCCGCCGCTGGCACCGCTCAAGGCCCTGATCGATGATTTCATGGCACGCGGCGGCACCGTCTGGGCCTGCCCGCCTTGCGTCGCATCGCGCGGCTATGTGCAGGAGGATCTGATCGAAGGTGTCGTCATCACCGGTGCCAGTGCCGTTCACGCACGGCTGATGGAAGGCGCTGCCACCCTCAGCTTCTGAGCCGCGCGTTCATCACGGCCGAATGATCGGCGTGCGCGCCGCGGCATGCCGGCGCTGCGTCGGGAACAGCGACCAGCCCCAGCGCTGCTGCGCATAGCCCCACAGGCCCTGCTTGAAGAACAGCGTGACGAGGATCGCGAGCAGCCCGAGCCCAAGCAGATACCAGGTGCCATAGTCGCTCAGGAACTTGTTGAGCGCCCAGAAGATGAGCGCACCCACCAGCGGCCCTTCGATGCGACCGAGCCCGCCGATCACCACCATGAAAATCGCGAAGGCCGACCAGTTGACGCTGAAGGCCGCATCGGGGCTGATGCGCAGGTTGCCGACGAAGTAGAGCGCGCCCGCGAGGCCTGCGCCGAAGGCCGCGACCACGTACACCGCGAGCTTCATGCGCGCCACCGGCACGCCCTGCGACTCGGCCGCCACCTCGTTGTCGCGGATCGCAAGCAGCGCGAGGCCGCGCTTGCTGCGCAGGAACAGGTAGACCAGCGCGATCGCCGCGACCACGCAGGCCAGCGCCATCCAGTAGGTCACGCTCTCGCGCGTCGATTTGTCGATGCCGCGCAGCGCGGTGAGCGTGGTGCCCGAGCCGCCGCCCACGGCCGAGACATTCGCGAAGCTGAGCCGGAACACCTCGGCGATCACCCAGGTGCCGACCGCGAAGTAGCCGCCCGACAGCCGAAAGGCCGCGAAGGACACCGGCACCGCGATCAGTCCCGCAGCCAATGCGCCCAGCGGAATCGCAACGAAGGGATTGATTCCTGCGAAGTTGCCGAGCATCAGCATCACATAGCCACCGAAGCCGAAGAAGGCCTGCTGCCCGATGCTCACCATGCCGCCATAGCCCGCGAGCAGGTTCCACATCATCGCGAAGATGAAGTAGCACGCGATCTCGACGAACTCGCGCATCCAGCTCGACTCGCCCCAGAAAGGCAGGCTGGCGGCGACGAGCACCAACGCGATGCCGGCGACGCCGGCCGCGCGGCTCGCCGCGGTGGCACGTTCGACGGTGAAGCCCGATGCGGCCATGCCGATTCAGTCGAGCTGAAGATGGATGCGCCCGGCCACCTGGGCCCAGCGCTGGTTCTCCGTGCGCAGGCGACGTGCGGCCTCGTCGGGCGTGTTGGCCAGCGGCTCGAGGTCCAGGGTCGCGAGACGCTCGCGCACTTCGGGCGCCGCCATCGCTTTCGCGACTTCGGACTGGAGCCTGTCGACCACCGCATCCGGTGTGGCGCGGGGCATGGCCATCATTTCCGCGAAGCTCGCGTCGTAGCCCTTGACCCCGGCTTCGGCCGCCGTCGGCACCGCCGGCTGGCTGGCGAGCCGGCGCGTGCCGGACACCATGATCGGCACCAGCTTGCCTTCCTTGATCATCGGACCCACGACCGGCGAGGCCAGGAAGCCGCAGGGCACGCTGCCGCCCAGCACGTCCTGCATCGCCGGGCTCGGGCCGCGGTAAGGCACGTGCTGCATCTGCGCGCCGGTGTCTGCCAGCAGCAGCTCCATCGCCATGTGGCCGGGCACGCCGGGGCCGCCGGAGGCGTAGCTCATCGGCGTCTTCTTCGCCGCGGCGAGCAGCTCGGGCAGCGTCTTCACGCCGGCCGCGGGGTTGCAGACCAGTTCCTGGCTGAAGCTCGCAAGCTGGGTGACCGGCCGCAGATCCTCCATCGGCTTGAAGCTCAGCTTCCTGTAGAGATGCGGATTGATCGTGAGCATGGTGTCGGGGCCGACCAGCACCGTATGTCCATCGCTGGCGCGCACTACCTCCTGCATGCCGATGTTGCCGCCGGCGCCGGGCTTGTTGTCGACGATCACGGGCTGGCCGAGCGCCTTCTGCAGGGCCGGCTGAATCAGCCGCGAGATGATGTCGCCGGGCGCACCTGCCGGAAAGGCCACCACCAGGCGCACCGGCTTCGTGGGCCAGGCGGCATCGGCGGCCGATGCACCGGACGGCAACAGCACGGCCAGGGCGACGGCGGCGAGAAACGACTTCAACAACGGCATGCGCATGGGATCTCCTGGGAATCGATGAATGAATGAACGAATGAACGAATGAATGGATGGGCGAGGCGGGCCGGCGCAGCTACCAGGCTCCGATGAGAATGCCGGCCTCGCGCTCGCGCCGGTTCCAGGCTTCGATCGCCGCGGGCGCGATGGTGGGGAAGCGGCTGCGCGCGCGCAGCCAGTCGAACATGTGGCCCAGCATCCGTTCGCGCACGGCGGCATGGGCCGGGTCGCGACCGAGGTCCGTGAGCTCCTGCGGATCGGTCTCCAGATCGAACAGCAGCGGCGGCAGGTCTTCGAAGTGGACGAACTTCCAGCGCTGCGTGCGCAGCATGGTCATGTGGCAGCGCTCGACCGGCTGCCCGAGCGGCAGCCGCACTGCGTCGCGAAAGGCGTAGCTGTTCTCGCAGACCACGAAGTCCTTGCCCGCCGCCGCGCCGCGGCCGTGGACCAGGGGCAGCAGCGTCTCGCCCTCCAGCCATTCGGCGGGCTGCGCGAGTCCCAGCGCATCGAGCACCGTCGGCAGGATGTCGATGCACTCGACGAGCGCGTCGCTCGCCGAGCCGCGCGCCGCGTCGGCCTCGGCACGCGGGTCGGCCACGATCAGCGGCACGCGCACGATCGGGTCGTGGAACAGCTCCTTCTCGCCGAGCCAGTGGTCGCCGAGGTAGTCGCCATGGTCGCTCGTGAAGATCACCAGCGTCTCGCGGTCCAGGCCCTGCTCGGCCATGAAGGCGAACAGCCGGCCCAGCTGGTCGTCGACCTGGCGAACCAGCCCCATGTAGGTCGGAATCACCGTGTCGCGCACCTCGTCGCGGCTGAAGTTCCGGCTCGCCTCCTCGCGGCGGAAGCCTTCGAGCACCGGATGCGCACCGGCACGCTCCGCCTCGCTGCGCACCGCGGGCAGCACGTCTGCGGGTCCGTACATCGCGTGGTAGGGCGCAGGCGCCACGTAGGGCCAGTGCGGCTTGATGTAGGACAGGTGCAGCACCCAGGGCGCGTCGCCGGCCTCGCGCATGAAGTCGATCGCGCGATCGGTGGTGTAGGGCGTCTCGCTGAACGGCTCGGCGATCGCCGCCGGCGACCGGGCCCAGCGCATCTGCCAGCCGCTCAGGATCTCGCCTTGCGGGCCGCGCCCCGAGTTCGCGAAGTCGTGCCAGGGGTTGTCGGAAACCAGGCCATGCTCGCGCAGCCAGTCGCAGTACGCGTTGCCGCTGACCTTGAAGCCCGGCGGCCAGATGCCGTCGTCGCGCGCGTAAGGTTCGAAACCGCCTTCCATCGCGAGCCGCCCTTCGCCCTGCGTGATGTCCAGGCCCAGGCGGCGTGCGCCTTCCCGATCGGGCTCGACGTGGGTCTTGCCGACCAGCGCGCAGCGCACGCCATGCGGCCGCAAGTGCTCGCCCAGGGTCTTCTGCCCGACCGAGAGCGGCACGAAATTCCACATCGCACCGTGGCTACTGACATAGCGGCCGGTGTAGATCGACATGCGCGACGCGCCGCACACCGAGCCCTGCACGTAGGCCTGACGAAAACGCATGCCGCGCGCAGCGAGCGCATCGATGTGAGGCGTGTGCAGCCGCGGATGGCCATAGCAGGACAGATAGTCGGCGCGCAACTGGTCGCACATGATGAACAGCACGTTGCGCAGGGGCCGGGAAGAAGATCGGGACATGGCGGACTCAACGGGTCTTCGGAAAAAGCCCCTGCGGCCGCAGCACGAGCACCAGCAGGAACACGATATGGCCGAACCAGATGCCCCAGCCCGGGTCGAGCCGGAAGCCGATCTGCTGCGTGAGGCCGAGGATCATCGCGCCGGCCAGCGTGCCCCAGAAGGAGCCCATGCCGCCGATGATCACGGCCTCGAACGCGAACAGCAGCAACAGCGGACCGTCCGATGGCGACACCGTGGTACGCATGCCCTGCAGCGCGCCGGCGATGGCGATCAGCACGAAGGCGATGGCCGTGGCCAGCGCATAGACCTTCTTCGCGTTCAGGCCCATCAGCTCGGCAATTTCGCGATCGTCCGAAACGGCGCGGAAGGAGCGGCCCAGCGCCGTGCCCGCGAACAGCCATTGCAGCGCCGCCGTGGCCGCGAGCGCGACCGCCAGCACGACCAGCGGCAGCACGCCGATCGACAGCGATTCGCCGATGCGCAGCCCCTGCGTGGCGAGACCGCCGATCTCGATCGAGCGCGGGTCGGCCGAGAAGATTTCCAGCAGCAGGTTCTGGATCACGATCGAAAGGCCGAAGGTCACGACCAGCGAAGGCAGCGGGTCCTTGCCGAGCGTGCCGTTGAGCACCCAGCGCTGCAGCGCATAGCCGAAGCCGAAGGCCAGCGGCAGCACTGCGAGCGCGATCAGAAAGGGCGCATCGCCCAGCAGCCCGATGCCCGCGATGACGGCGAAGGCGGCCAGCACGATGAAGTCGCCCTGCGCGGTGTTGGTCAGGCGCATGACGCCGAACATCAGCGACTGGCCGAGCGCGAACAGCGTGTAGAGGCCGCCGAGCAGGAGGCCTTGAAGAAGTGTCTCGATCAACGCATGGCTCCCGCTCACATGCCGAAGTAGGCACGTGAGATCTGCTCGCGCGACAACGCATCCGAGCGGCCCTGCAGCGACACCCGCCCCTCCTGCAGGCAGTAGATGCGCCGCGAGACGCGCTGCGCCATCGTCACGTCCTGCTCGACGATCACCACCGTCATGCCCTCGCCCGTGATGGCCGGCATGGCAGCGTAGATCTCGCGGATCACGATCGGCGCCAGGCCCAGCGACAGCTCGTCGCACAGCAGCAGCTCGGGGTTGCTCATCAGCGCACGGCCCAGCGCCACCATCTGCTGCTGGCCGCCGGACAGCGAGGTCGCCGGATCCTTGCGCTTGTCGGCCAGGATCGGGAACAGCGTGTAGAGACGCCGCAGGTTCCACGGCCCGGGGCGCCGCGTGAGGCCGCCCATCAACAGGTTCTCTTCGACGCTGAGGCTCGGGAACAGCCGCCGTCCCTCGGGCACCATCGCGAGGCCGCGCCGCACGATCTCGCCGGGCGGCAGGCCGCCGATCGCTTCGCCCTTGAAGTGCACCGCCTCGCGCGGCGCGCGCACCAGGCCGGTCAGGCACTTGAGCAGCGTCGACTTGCCCGCGCCGTTGGCGCCGATGATGGCGACCAGCTCGCCGGGGTCGAGCGTGAAGTCGATGCCGAACAAGGCCTGCGCATCGCCGTAGAACGCGCGCAAGTCCCTGGCCGCGAGCAGAGCGGTCATGCCGTCCTCTCCCCGCATGGCAAGGCGCCGCTCATGCTTCCATCCCCATGTACACGCGCCGCACCTCGGCATCGTTCATGACGGCACGCGGCTCGCCCTCGGCCAGCTTCTGGCCGAAGTTGATGACGAACAGCCGGTCGGCCAGCGACAGCAGCGCGTGCACCACGTGCTCGATCCAGATCATGGTCACGCCGCGCGACTTGATGCGCTGCAGCTCCGCCACCAATTGCCTGGCCTCGTGCTCGGTCAGGCCGCCCGCGATCTCGTCCAGCAGGAGCAGCTTCGGCCGCGTCGCCAGCGCGCGCGCAAGCTCGAGCCGCTTGCGGTCGAGCAGCGTGAGGCCGCCGGCCGGCTTGTTGGCATGCGGCATCAGGCCGGTCTGTTCCAGCACCTCGTGCGCGGTCTGCCAGGCTTCCTGTTCCGGCTGGCCGGCGCCGAAGCAGGCAGCGGTCACGAGGTTCTCGAACACGCTCATGTGGCCGAAGGGCTGCGGCACCTGGTAGCTGCGGCCGATGCCTGCATGGCAGCGCTGGTGCGGCTTGAGCGCGGTCACGTCGCGTCCCTCGTATTCGACGCGGCCGGCATCGACGCGCACGTCGCCCGAGATCAGGTTGAACAGCGTGGTCTTGCCCGCGCCGTTCGGCCCGAGGATACCCAGCGTCTCGCCCTCGGTCACCGCGAGCGTGATGTCGTCGGTGACCTTGAGCGCGCCATAGGACTTGCTGACCGCGTGCAACGCCAGAAGGGTCATCGCTCAGGCCGGGATCGGCTTCAGGGTGCCGCCGGTCGGAATATTTTTCGCCGCTTCGTCATTGACGATGGTCAGCTCGACCTTGTACTTCTTGCCCTTGCCCCACTGCCCGAGCACCAGCGGCGTCTTGCTGACGTTCTTGAACGGCCCCTGCCCGCCCCACTTCACCGGGCCCACCACGGTATCGATCGCGGTCGCGGCGACGGCATCGCGCACGTCGGCGGCCTTGGTCGACTTGGCGCGCGACAACGCGCTGGAAGCGACTTCGAACAGCGCATGCGCGAAGCCGATCGGCTGCGTCCACTGCTTCTTCGCGCCGGCCTCGTAGGCATCGGCCAGCGCCTTCGCGCTCTGCTTCGTGAGGCTGGATGCGAACGGATGCGAAGGACTCCACCACACCTCGGTCGACAGGCCGTCGCCGAGATCGCCGAGCGCCTCGATCGCGCCGGGGAACAGCAGCGCCTTGCCGAGCGTGATGATCTTGGGCCGGAAACCCTGCTGCCGCGCCTGGGTGAGGAAGGTCTTGGCATCCGGCGGGATCACCACGCCGGTCACGATCTCCACGCCGTCGCGCTTGAAGGCCGCGATCTGCGCGCTGAAATCCTGCGTGCCGTCCTGGTAGCGGCCGGGGTCGGTGAGCGTGAAGCCCATCTGCGCGAGCGGCTTCGGAAAGCCAAGCTCCTTGTCGCCCCAGGCATTGCCGTCGCCGTCGTTGGGAAACAGGCCGCCGACCTTCTTGTTGGTGGCGAGCGTCTTCCAGCCGTTGGTGTAGTTGGCGATGACGTCCTCCAGGCCCCAGAACATGTGGTACGTCCAGTCGAAGCCCTTGGCCGGATCGCCCTTGCGGCCGAAGAACCAGGGCTGCCACGGCACCACGCTCGACACGCAGGGCACTTCGTTGAGCTCGCAGGCATCGCTGACCGGGTTGGCGGTCTCGGGCGTGCCGGCGGTGAGCACGAGGGCGACCTTCTCCTTCAGGATCAGGTCGTTGGCGACCTCGCCGGCGCGATTCGGATTGGACTGGCTGTCCTTCAGCACGATCTGCACCGCGTACTTCCGGCCGCCGACGGCGATACCGTCCTTGAAGGCGGTCTTCATCTGGTCGATGACCCATTTGTCGGCCTCGCCGAAGGGCGCGAGCGGACCGGTCTGCGGCGAGACGTAGCCGATCTTGAGCGTGTCGGCCGCAAAGACGAGCGGCATGGCGCCGCCGGCAGCGAGCGCGGCCGCGGCCTGGGTGAACTGCCTGCGATTGAATGCCATGGTGTCTCCTTCTCGTTAGTCTTCTTGCACAAACAGCTCAACGCACGAAGTGAGGCGGGACCTGCGCATCGACGTTGACCCAGACGCTCTTGACCTGCGTGTACTCGCGCATCGCATCGAAGCCCATCTCGCGGCCGTAGCCGCTCTGGCCGACGCCGCCGAAGGGCGAGCCGGGATTCACGCGCTTGTAGCTGTTGATCCAGACCATGCCCGCGTGCAGTTCGCGCGCGACCTTGTGCGCGCGCTGCAGGTCGCGCGTCCACAGGCCACTGCCCAGGCCGTAGTCGGTGCCGTTGGCGATCTGCATCGCCTCTTCGTCGTCCTTGAAGGTGAGCACGGTGACGAAGGGGCCGAACACTTCCTCCTGCGCCACACGGTCGCGCCAGGACTTGGCGCGCACCACGGTCGGCTCGACATAGCAGCCGTGGGCCAACTCGCCGCTCGGCGACTTGCCGCCCGCGAGCAACTCGCCGCCCTCGCCCTTTGCGATCTCGACGTAGTTCAGCACGCGCTCGCGGTGCAGCGCGCTGGTGAGCGGACCCATCTCGGTCGCATCGTCGAGCGGGTTGCCCAGGCGGATCGATTGCGCGAGCGGAATGAACTGCTCGAGGAAGGCATCGGCGATCTTCTCGTGAAGCATCAGCCGCGAGCCCGCGATGCAGGCCTGCCCCTGGTTGTGGAAGATCGCGAAGGCGCTGCCATGGATGGCGGCCGGCAGGAAGGCATCGTCGAACACGATGTTGGCGCCCTTGCCGCCGAGTTCGAGCTGCACCTTCTTCAGGTTGCCGGCGCTGGCCTGCACGATGCGCCGGCCGGTCGCGGTGCTGCCGGTGAACGCGACCTTGGCGATGCCTGGATGCTCGGCGATGTACTGGCCGACGACGTGGCCCAGGCCCGGCACCATGTTGACCACGCCGGGCGGCAGGCCGGCCTCGGCCATCAGCTCGGCGATGCGCAGCGAACTCAGCGGCGTGATCTCGGACGGCTTCATCACGATGCAGTTGCCGGCCGCGAGCGCGGGCGCCATCTTCCAGCTGGTGAACATCAGCGGGAAGTTCCAGGGCACGATCTGGCCGACGACGCCGACGGGCTCGCGCAGCGTGTAGTTGAGGAAGCCGGCCTCGACGGGAATGGTCTCGCCCTGGAACTTGTCGGCCATGCCGCCGAAGTAGCGAAAGCATCCCGCGGTGCGCGGCACGTCGAGCCGGCGCGTGTCGCGGATCGGATGGCCGGTGTCGAGCGATTCGAGTTGGGCGAGCTCTTCGGTGTGGGCGTCGATCAGGTCGGCGAGCTTCAGCAGGATGCGCCCGCGGTCGGCGGCGGCCATGCGGCTCCAGGCCGGGAAGGCGCGCTGCGCCGCGGCCACCGCGCGGTCGACGTCGGCCTTGCCGGCCAATGCGACGTCGGCGAGGGTCGCGTTGTCGTGCGGGTTGAGCGTGGCGAGCGTCTCGCCGGATTCGGCGTCGACGAAACGGCCGTCGATGAAGAGTTGGTGGCGAATGGCGAAGTCAGGCATGGTGCATTCCTCTCCCTCCCCTTTGGGGGAGAGGGTTGGGGTGGGGGCGCTTCGACAGGGTGCGGGCGTGCGGGCCCCCACCCCGGCCCTCCCCCAGAGGGGGAGGGAGAAAGACAGATCAGAACTGGACGGGGATCTCGGGCGACTCGCCCTTCTGGATTTCATAGACCAGGCTCGGCGACCCGTTCTCCCACACCAGCAGCATCGAGCGCTTGGGACTGAAGCCCTGGTGCCGGCAGTAGGCGGGCATGGCGGCCATGTCGCCGGCCTTCATGATCACGCGCGCCATCGGCTTGCCCGTGTTCTTGTCGCCGCAGTCCCAATGGATCTCGTCGGTCATCTGGAAGAACCACTCGACGCGGTCGTTGCCGTGGATGATCGGCAGGATGTGTTCCTCGGTCGTCGGGCACATGAAGCTGTGCTTCACCACCGAGGTGAAGCTCGGGTTCCACGTGACCTGCGAGCGCGACAGGAAGCCGAAGAGATTGAAGCCGTGCACCTCGTTCTCGAAGCCGGGCTCGGGATGCAGTTCGGGCTGGGCCTGCGGCACGTCGGCGAAGGCGCGGTTGATCGGTGCGCCGCTGGCGTCGCTGCGCAGGTTCAGGTCGCCCTTGAGGCCCACGCAGCGCGTGGCGAGTTCGCGCGCCCGCGTGATCTTCGCGGTGTTGTTGCCGTTCTTGCGGCCATAGGGTGAGCCGGTTTCCTGCGGCGCGCTGAAGGGGTCGAAGCTCTCGTTGGTCCAGTCGTCGAGCATGGCCTCGAAGGTGGCGCGGATCTGGGCGGTGGGAAAGTTCTCGAGCAGGTCGATGCCCGCGGCCTTCATGGTGCCGTTGAAGCTGCCGGCATAGAGGTCGACCGACTGGTAGTGGTTGACGGTGCCGACCACGTCGTCGAAGTTGACCCAGCCGTAGAAGAAGCCCCAGGCGACGTCGCGCATCAGCGCGCGCAGGTAGTTGCCGATGTCCAGCGTGTGGCTCATCGGCCGGCCGTCGCGTGTCTTCCAGGTGATGTGGGCGAAGTATTCGTCGCGCCGGAAGCCGAAGCTGCCGAGCGAGAAGTCCTTGTAGCCGAGCGTGGCGTCGGGCTGCGACGCGATGACCTTGGCGAGTTCAGCGGGTGCGTTCATTTCTTTCTCCTCGGTCAATGCGTCTGGCAGATGTCGGCCCACTTTTCGACGCTGAGATCGCCCTTGCAGGTCTGCAGCACGATCACGCCGGGCGCACCCGGCGTGCGGAACTGGTAGGCGGTGTTCTTCGGCAGCAGCCCCTGGTGGCCACGCAACAGCTTCATCCAGCCCATCTTCTGGCCCTTGGGTTCGCCCTGCACGAGCACGGCGCCATTCTTGTTCTCGTCGCCGACCACCTGGCCGGCATCGAGCGTGACCAGGTGCACCTCGACCTCGCCATCCATCACCAGCGCGAACTCGTCATGCGCGCAGGTGTACCAGGGCGATACGCCCTCGGCGCGCAGCGTCTCCAGCACGTAGATCTGGTTCTGGCCGAACACGACCTTTTCGTAGGGCCGGCTCTTGTTCGCGATCTCGAAGCAATTGGAGAACGCGTAGTGGCGCACGTCGTCGTCGATCGGCTCGACGTGGCCTTTCTCGTAGTGCTGGAGGGATCCGAATCGGGTCTGGTAGGCGGTCGCTGGCATGGGTTTGTCTCCTGGGTCCGCGATGCAGCAAGGTGCTGCGATGGGTGGACTTTAGGAAACGAAGGGCGCCTGCGGTAGGCCTTGATTGCGGGCCGCATTGTTCGGCGGATCCGGTCAATCGACAGGGTTTACCCCTCCCCGGCGCGCTTATGACCACCCGCGTTCTGCTAATTGGACGGCGATCGACCTGCGTTTCAGCATTCGATCCATGACGAACAACACTGCCACCTTCCGGACCGACGACCGTTCGCTTTCTGCCCGCGCGTCCCTTGCCAGCACCCTCGAGAACCAAAGCTGCCGCGTGCCCGAGATGGCGCGCAGGCTGGTCGGCGTTCCCAGCCACTACCCGCCCGGCAACACCCATGCGATGGCACGCGCCGTCGAGGCCATCGCCCGCGACATCCCGGGCCTCGAGGTCGAGCGCCACGACACCTTGCCGCATGTCGCGAACCTGGTGCTTCGCCTGCGCGGCGCGGTAAGCGGCCGCCGCCTGGTGTTCAACGGCCACATGGATACCTTTCCGCTGGTGAACCGCGCCGACTGGACGGCCGACCCGTCGGGCGAGATGCGCGACGGCAAGCTCTATGGCCTCGGCGTGTCCGACATGAAGGGCGGCATCGCCGCCATCCTGTTCGCGATGGCGCAGCTCTCGGGCGTGCGCAACGCGTTCGCCGGCGAGGTGGTCGCCACGCTCGTGGGCGACGAGGAGTCCATGGGCACCGACGGCACGCAACACCTGCTGACGCATGTCGAGGCCGCGCGCGGCGACGCGATGATCAGCGCCGACACCGGATCGACCCGCGTACTGCGCTTCGGCGAGAAGGGCATGCTGTGGATGCGCCTGCGTGCGAGCGGCAAGTCAGCCCATGCGGCCCACGTGCATCACGGCGACTGCGCGATCGAGAAGCTACTCGCGGCGATGCAGAGCCTGACGGCCGTCCGGCAGATGGCGGTGGACGCGCCCGCCGAGGTACTGCGCGCCATCGAGCGCTCCGCCGCCGTGTCGGAATCCCTGTCCGGCGCCGGCGAGAGCGCGGTGCTGCGAGGCGTCACGCTGACTTTCGGCACGATGCAGGGCGGGCGCCTCTCGAACCTGATCGCCGATGCAGCCGAAGCCACCGTCGACGTGCGCATCCCGGTAGGGCTCGATACCGCTGCGGTGGAAGCGCGCATCCGCGAACTGCTCGCGCCGCATGGGGACCTGAGCCTGGAGATCCTGCGCCGCTATGAACCGAGCTGGACCGCGCCGGGCCACGAGGTCATCACCACGCTGGCCGCCAACTGCGAAGCCGTGCTGGGCCGGCAGCCGGTGGTCAACATGCGCGTCGGCGCCTCGGATGCGCGGCTGTACCGCGCCGCCGGCATTCCGACGGTGGTGTGCGGCCTGACGGCCTGCAACATGGGCGCCGCCGACGAGCATGTCTTCGTCGACGAGTTGCGCGCACTGGGCAGGATCTACGCGCTGACGGCCTTCGATTTCCTCGGCGCGCACTGAGCCGGCCCGCATCGGCACGACATGCTGCACGACGCACTTCTCTGTGCGGCCGCCCTCGGCGCGGGCGTGCTCAACACGGTCGCCGGCGGCGGCACCTTCCTCACCTTGCCGGCGCTGGTGCTGCTCGGGGTTCCGCCGGTGGCTGCCAACGCGACCAGCACGGTGGCCGTGTTTCCCGGCTACCTGGGCGGCGCGCTGGGATTTCGCGGCGAACTCGCGGCCATCGACCGCCGTCTGCTGCTGCAGGCATCGATCGTCGGGCTGGCCGGCGGGCTGGCCGGCGCGGGCTTGCTCATGGTGACCTCCAACCAGACCTTCCGCGCCATCGTGCCCTGGCTGCTGCTCTTCGCGACCCTGCTGTTCGCCGCCGGAGGCCTCGGCACCGGCGCGCGCAGCGATGCCCCGGGGCGCAGCCTGCCATGGCGCCTGCCAGCGCTCGCCGCGGTGGCTGTCTACGGCGGCTATTTCAACGGCGGCCTCGGGATTCTGCTGATGGCTGTGCTGTCGCTGGCCGGCATCGGAAACCTCAATGCCGTCAACGGCCTGAAGAACCTCATGTCCTTCCTGCTCTCGGCGATCTCGGTGCTCACCTTCGCGTGGGCCGGGCTCGTGCATTGGCGGGAGGCGATTTTGATGATGGCCTTCTCGACCGTCGGCGGCTATGTCGGCGCAGCAGCGGCCAAGGCACTGCCGCTCCGAGTCGTTCGCGCCGTGGTCATCGCCATTGGCCTGGGCATGAGCGGTGCGTTCTTCCTGACCCACAACAACTGAAGGAGACAGACATGGAATCGCGGGACCAACTGACGCCTGAGAAACGGCGCTACTTTCGCCGGGTGATCGCATCGGCCCTGGTGGGCAACATGCTGGAGTTCTACGACCTCTTCATCTACGGCTTTCTCGCCGTCTACATCGCGAAGGTCTTCTTTCCGACCGGCGACACCTACACCTCGCTGCTGGTGGCGCTGGGCACTTTCGGGGTCAGCTATTTCGTGCGCCCGCTGGGTGCGATCTGCATCGGCAGCTATTCGGACCGCCGCGGCCGCAAGGCCGGGATGATGCTCACGATCTGGGCCATGGGCCTCGGCACCGCGATGATGGCGTTCGCGCCGGGCTACGCAACGGCCGGCATCGGCGGGACGCTGATGCTGGTGGCAGGCAAGCTGCTGCAGGGCTTCTCGGCCGGCGGCGAGTTCGGCACCTCCGTGTCCTTCGTGACGGAGCATGCGCCGCGCCACCGGCGCGGCTATTTCGCGAGCTTTCAGGTGGTCGGCATCGGGCTTGCGACCGGCATGGCCAGCATCGTCAGCCTGATGCTCAATCGCTCGCTGGACCCGGTCGCCATCGTCGAATGGGGATGGCGCCTGCCCTTCGTCGTCGGGCTGCTGATCGTTCCCTTCGGCTACTGGCTGCGCAGCCAGCTCGACGAGACGCCGGAATTCGTGAAGAGCGCCAAGGTGGCCAACCCGGTCGCGACCACGCTGATGTCGTCGAAGGCACGCATCTGCGCCGCCATCGGCGTCTATTCGCTGGCTGCCTCGACGAACTATCTGCTGGGCGTGTTCATCCCGCTCTATGCGCAGCGCGAGTTGGGCATGTCCGCGTCGGACTCGATGTGGGGCGCGATCGGCTATTCGGCGGCCCAGATCCTGCTGCCGCCGCTGTTCGGCGCGATGTCCGACCGCGTCGGGCGCTTGCAAATGATCGTGTGCGGCACCCTGCTGACCGGCGTGCTGTGCCTGCCGGCCTTCCACTGGATGGTCGCGCAGCCCAGCCTGATGGTGTATGTGACCTGCATCACCGGACTGACCGCCTGCGTGATGGTGTTCCAGGGCGCGATGCCTTCCTTCCTGGCCGAGCTGTTCCCGAACGCCGTGCGCACCACGGGGCTGGCGCTGATCCACAACCTGAACTTCACGGTGATCGGTGGCCTGTCGCTGCTGATCTGCACTTGGCTGGCACAGCAGACGGGCAGCAAGTTCATTCCGGCCTACTACGTGATGGCCACCGTGGGCATCGCGCTGCTGAGCACGCTGTTCTTCAGGATCCGGGTGCGCAGCCAGTCGGCCGACCAGGCCGCGCTGGATGCGGCCTGATCGCCGCTAGCCGAGCGCCATCCCGCGCTCCGACAGCACCCGCCGACACAGCCCGATGAAGTCGTCCGCCAGCCCCGACTGGCGGTTGGTGGCGGCCCGGGCCACGCCGACGCGCAGCGTGAGTGCGGGCGTGATCTCGGCCACCTGCAGCAGCAGCCTCGGGTCGGCCGTGAAGGCCGTCAGGGCATCGACGATGGTCACACCCAGGCCGGTCGCGGCAGTCGCCAAGGCCGCTTGGTAGAGCAGCACACTGACACTGCTTTCGAGTGTCCAGCCATGCTCCTCACAGGCCTTGGCAAGCATGCGGCCGATCGGGTCGACCGGGTCCGGCGCGATGAAGGGCATGGCCAGGACGTCGCGCAGGCCGAGCCGCGCGCCGGTGCCGAAGAACTTCGAGGATCCCACGGCGACGAGCGGGATCTCGGCCAGCGCCGTGAAGTCGATGGCGGGGTGCTGTTCGCCCTCGAAGACCAGGCCGATGTCCGCCTCGCGCAGCGCCAGGTCGGAGATCACGCTGGACGAATACTCGGCGCGCACCGACAGGCGCGCACGTGCATGCTGCTTCAGGAAGCGATCGATGATTTCCGGCATCACGGCCTGTGCCAATGCAGGCGCACACAGCACGCGCAGCAGGCTGGCCTCGCCCGATCGCAGGTTGCTGGTCAGCTGCTGCAGCTTGACGATCTGGCGATCGAGGGTCTCCAGTTCGGGAAAGATCACGGCCGCTTCCGCCGACGGCTCCAGCCTGCCGCGCACGCGCCGGTAGAGCTGGTAGCCGAGCTGCTTCTCCGCGCTCTGCAGGATCTGCGTCACCGCCGGCTGGGTCATGTGCAGCAGCCGCGCGGCCCCGCTGAGCGTGCCTGTCACGCGGATCGCGTTGACGACTTCCAGATGACGCAGTCGCATGGTGGTTGTTGGGAAGATGCAAGACGGTGCACTACCTGCGCGGGCGTGATCGGCATCGCGGACTGCAGGGCCTGCCGATCATCGCAGCATCCCACGCTGGGGGGCCTAGGCATCGTGGATCAGCCCGGCGGGCAGCAGCCCGCGGTCGATCATGGCCGCGTCCCATGGCGGCACTCGCGCGAAGGCGGCCGTGATGTGCTCGATGAAGAGCCTGAGCTTGAACGCATTGCGCGAGGTCCCCGCATAGACGGCGCTCAGCGAGAAGGACGACAGCACATGCTCGGGCAGCACGACCTGCAGCTCGCCGCGCAGGATCGCGTCGCCCGCCACCAGCGTCGGCAGGCAGACGATGCCCGCATGCTCCATCGCGTACTCGCGCAGCAGATGGACGCTGTTGGTCAAGAGCGCCGGACTCATGTACATGGTCACCTGCTCGTCGCCGTGGTGGAATGTCCAGCGGTCGCGCGTCGGGTAGCCCGAATAGAGGCCCAGCGTGTGCTTGTGCAGCTCGCGCGGGCTCGCGGGTGCGCCGTGCGTGCGCAGGTACTCGGGTGTGGCGCAGAACACGCGCCGCACCGGAAAGAGCGGGCGCGAGACCAGCTCGGTGGATGCCGCCGGAAAGATCTGCAGCGCGCAATCCACGCCGGCCTTGACCGGATCGACCACCGCGTCGCTCACGATCAGCTCCAGATGGATGTCGGGATAGCTGGTCTGGAAGGCGCGCAGCAGCGCGGCGAAATGCCCGAGCACGAAGCCGGTCAGCGCATGGATGCGCAGCACGCCGGTCGGGCCGGCGCGCGCGTCGCGCATCTGGTCGAGCATGTCGTTGGCCCGGCCGACGAGTTCGGTGCAATCGCGCAGGAAGGCCTGGCCGACATCGCTGAGCCGCACCACGCGCGTGCTGCGATGGAAGAGCGGCGCGCCGACGTGGTCCTCCAGCTGCTTCACGCGGCTGGTCACCACCGACTTGGCCACGCGCATCTGCCGCGCGGCCTCGGCGAAGCTCTGGGTCTGCGCGACGCGAACGAAGGTCTCGATGTTTTCCAGGCGGTCCATGGCTTTGCAATGTAGCGGCGGCGGGCCGCGGCGGATGCCCGGTGCTACCCTCGGCGCATGTTCAATCCCTCCCAAGAGGAAGTGCGCCGCTTCTTCTGCGACGTCTTCGCCAAGAGCCGGCGCGGCGAGCCGATGGAAGCGCTCGAGATCATCGCGAGCCGCTGGATCGACGAGCACCCCGAATACCATGCCGAGCTCGCCGATGCCGATGCGGCGGTCGCGCGCGTCTACGACGGCGGCGACGGACGCGAGAACCCCTTCCTTCACTTGTCGATGCATCTGTCGATCAGCGAGCAATGCTCGATCGACCAGCCGCGCGGCATCCGCCAGGCCGTCGAGTTGCTCGCGGCGCGGCGCGATTCGCTGCTCGAGGCGCACCACGAGGCGATGGAGTGCCTTGGGCAGATGATGTGGGAGAGCCAGCGTGCCGGCCGCCCGCCCGATGGCGATGCCTACGTCGCCTGCGTGCAGCGCCGTGCGACCCGAGGCTAACGCGCCGGTTTCTGCCGCGCCGTCTCGCGCAGCAGCGCGATCAGGGTCTGACGCGACGGCGAGTCTTCAGCATCGGCGCGCGTCAAGAGGCCGACGGGCTCCTCGGTGCCGGCCATGTCGACGCCCAGGCGCACGAGCTGGCCGCTTGCGAGATCGTCGCGCGCAGCGCCGATGGGGGTGAACCACACCGCGTCCGACCGGAACAGCAGGCCGCGCGCGACCGAGAGGTCGAGGGTCTGGGTCACATGCGCCGGCAAGCGCAGGCCGAGGCCGGACAGGAAGCTCTCGGTGTGGTGGCGCGGGATGGTGCCTTCGCCATAGATCACGAGCGGGTGCTGCAGCACGTCCTGCACGGACGGCCTGCCCCTGGCGAGCGGATGGCCGGCCCGCGCGATCAGCGCCAGCGGCTCGTTGTAGAGGAGTTCGAAAGTCAGCCCAACCATCAATTGCGGATCGCTCATGCGGCCGGCAACGAGGTCGAGCTCGCCGGCACGCAGCGTGTCCAGCAAGGGGCCATTGGCAGCGGTCTGCACCTGAATGCGCAGCGTGGGCATCCGTTCGCGCAGCGCGGCCAGGGCCGCGGGCAGCAAGGACGGCGCGACGCTGGGCAAGGCACCGATGCGCAGGCGCTGCGGCCGCGCGCCGGAGGCCGGCATCACCGCCTGCGCGCTGGCATCCAGCGCTTCCAGCACGCGCAACGCATGCGCCAGCAATTGCTCGCCGGCGACGGTCAGGCCCTGGATGCCGCGCCGGCCCGCATGGCCACGCTGCACGAGCCGCGCGCCGGCCAGGGTCTCGAGTTCGGCCAGGGTCTTCGACACCGCGGGCTGGCTCAATGCGAGCCGCTCGGCGGCACGTGCCAGGTGGCGCTCCTGCGCGACGGCAACGAGGCAGCGCAGATGCCGCAACTGGACGCCACGCAGGAAGGCTTCGGAGCCGGAGGTCATTGAATTACCGATGGTTATGAAAAATCGCAGATTCCTCAATTTACATCAGCATTGCGCATGAATAGAGTTGGACATCCTTCCCACGAATCCGGAGATAAGCGCCCATGTCCTCTTCCGACTCCCGCAGCGCCCCGCTGCCCCGGCTCGCGCCGCGCGATTGGCCCAGCCATCCCTCGTACGTCTATCCGGGTTATCGCTCGACGGTCAAGCGCGGGCCGCAGCAGCCGCTGGTGCCGCTCAAGGCCTCGCTCGGCGAATTGCGCCAGCCGGTCTACGGCCACAGCAGCATCGGCGAACTGGACCACGACCTCACGCGCAATGCGCGGCGCAACGGCGAACCGCTGGGCGAACGCATGATCCTCACCGGCCAGGTGCTCGACGATCTCCGCCGCCCGGTACGCAACACGCTGGTCGAGCTGTGGCAGGCCAACGCCTCCGGCCGCTACGTGCACAAGGTCGACCAGCACGACGCGCCGCTCGACCCGAACTTCCTCGGCGCGGGCCGCTGCCTGACCGACAGCGAAGGCCGCTATCGCTTTCTCACCATCAAACCCGGCGCCTATCCGTGGGGCAATCATCCCAACGCATGGCGGCCGCAGCACATCCACCTGTCGCTGTTCGGCGAGCACTTCGGCAGCCGCCTGGTGACGCAGATGTATTTCCCCGGCGACCCGTTGCTGCAGTACGACCCGATGATCACCGGCACGCCGGAGAAGGTGCGCAACCGGCTGATCTCCGACTTCAGCCTCGATGTCACCGAGGAAGGCTACGCGCTGGGCTACGTGTTCGACATCGTCCTGCGCGGCGCCGACGAGACGCCGTTCGAAAACCGCTGAGGAGATCCCGCACCATGATGAGCGCACTCGAAACCAATTTCGGCCAGACCCCGTCGCAGACCGTCGGCCCCTATTTCGCCTACGGCCTCACCGCCACGCAGTACGGCTACGACTTCGACCAGCCCTTCGACGCCGTGGTGGCGCTCGACGGCGCGCGCGGCGAACGCATCCGGCTCGAAGGCCGTGTGATCGACGGCGACGGCAATGCGATCAACGACGCGCTGGTCGAGATCAGCCAGCCCGACGGCGCCGGCGAATATCCGCAATCGGTCGACGATGCGCGGGAGATCGGCTTTCGCGCCTTCGGCCGCTGCGGCACGGGCACCGATGCACAGAACCGCTTCGTGTTCCACACCGTGAAGCCCGGCGCCGAAAGTGCCGGCGAGGCACCCCACATCAACGTGATCGTGCTGATGCGCGGCATGCTGCTGCATGCCTTCACGCGCATCTACTTCAGCGACGAAGCGAAGGCCAATGCCAAGGACGCGGTGCTCGGCAGCGTGCCGGCCGCACGCCGCGAGACGCTGGTCGCACAACGCAGCGAAGCAGGCGGCGCGGTGACCTACCGCTTCGACATCCACATGCAGGGTCCGTCGGAGACCGTGTTCTTCGACATCTGAATCGACCGTCCGGAAACGACAAAGCCCGCGTTCAGCGGGCTTTGTTCTGGGCGGCGCGGCGCTCAGTCCTTGTCGTGGAAGCGCGACTCGGGCACCGTCTTCACGTCGCCGGGCAGCGAGCTGACGTAGCTGGCCAGTTCCTTGAGCTCGACGTTGCTGAACTGCTTGGCTTCCTTGCCCATGATGGGGTTGGAGCGGCCGACGATCGGGTGCGAGAACTTGTACGACTTCAGTGCCACGAACAGGTAGTCGGCGTGCTGTCCCGCGAGCTTGGGCACGGTGCCGTCGTTGGGCGTGTTGAAGTTCGCGCCGTGGCACTTGGTGCAGTTGTTGTCCTTGTCGCGCGTGATGAGCGCCTGCAGGCTCTCGCTCGGCGTGCCGGCGGCGGCCGGCGGCGGCGCATCTCCTTCCTTCAGGCCGAGCTGGCTGTAGAAGGCGGCGAGGTCGGCGATGTCCTGCTCGGTGAGCGAGGCCGCGACGGCGCGCATGGTGGGGTGCTTGCGGTCACCCTGCTGGTAGGCGGTGAGCGCCGACACGATGTAGGTCGCGCTCTGGCCGGCGATCTTGGGGACCTTGTAGACCTCGGGAAAGCTCGACTGGTAGCCGATGATGCCGTGGCAGCCCATGCACATCGCGGTTTTCTTTTCGCCGTTTGCGGCATTGCCGGTCACTTTCTGGGCTTGGGCCGAGACCGTCACGCAAGCGACAGCGAGGGCAAACATCAGGGTCAACAACTTGTTCATTTTGCGCGCACAATCTCGTGGAGATACAGTTTTCAGATCAACATTTGATTATATGCGGGGGCTCTTCGCGGTCCCGTGCACGGGGTGTTCGAAGTCCCGCGCAACGCTGATCGATGTGCCTTTCATCCACCCCTGCTCCACCTCTTCCATGAAATTCAAGGGTTCAGACAACTACGTCGCCACACAGGATCTGATGCTCGCGGTCAATGCCGCCATCACGCTCAAGCGTCCACTGCTCGTCAAGGGCGAGCCGGGCACCGGCAAGACGATGCTCGCAGAGGAAGTCGCCGAGGCGCTCGAGCTGCCGCTCCTGCAGTGGCACATCAAGTCGACCACCAAGGCGCAGCAAGGCCTCTATGAATACGACGCCGTGAGCCGCCTGCGCGATTCGCAGCTCGCGGACGTGGACGGCGGCGAGCGCGTGAAGGACATTCACAACTACATCGTCAAGGGCGTACTGTGGCAGGCCTTCACATCGGAGCAGCCGGTGGCCCTCCTGATCGACGAGATCGACAAGGCCGACATCGAATTCCCGAACGACCTGCTGCGCGAGATCGACCGCATGGAGTTCTATTGCTACGAGACGCGCGAACTGATCCGCGCCAAGCATCGGCCGGTGGTCTTCATCACCTCGAACAACGAGAAGGAACTGCCCGACGCGTTCCTGCGCCGCTGCTTCTTCCACTACATCAAGTTCCCCGATGCCGAGACGATGAAACGCATCGTGGCGGTGCACTTCCCCGGCCTCAAGCAGGCGCTTCTGACCGCGGCGATGAAGACCTTCTACGACGTGCGCAACCTGCCCGGCCTGAAGAAGAAGCCGTCCACCTCCGAATTGCTCGACTGGCTCAAGCTGCTGGTGGCCGAGGACATTCCGCTCGAAGCGCTGCAGAGCAAGGACGACAAGGTTGCAGTGCCGCCGCTGGTGGGTGCGCTGCTCAAGAACGAGCAGGACGTGACCCTCTTCGAAAAGTTGGTCTTCATGCAACGGAATAACAGATGACCCCCAGGCTGCGCGCACTTCGTGTCGCTTCGCCAACCCCCTTGCAGGGGGCAACACCAGCAGGCCGGCAAAGCCGGTTCTGCGGTGTTTCTGGAATCAGACCCGCAGCGTCGTAGGAAGACCAGGATGGCTTTCGTCGAACCCGTTACCTTGAACGCGCGAGGCGTCGCGCTCGTGCCGCTCGCGCTCGAACACGAGGACGGCCTGCGCGCCGCCGCGGCCGACGGCGAGCTCTGGCAATTGCGCGTCACCTCGGTGCCCGAACCTCAGGAAACGCGCGCCTACATCGAAACCGCGCTGAAGACGCGCGAGGCCGGCCATCGTCTTGCCTTCGCGGTCACCGACGAAGCCAGCGGCACGGTGCTCGGCTGCACGAGCTACCACGACATCGTGCCGTCGCTCAAGCGCGTCGAGATCGGCTACACGTGGTATGCGAAACGCTGCCAGCGCACGCACGTCAACACCACTTGCAAGCTGCTGATGCTCACCCATGCCTTCGACACGCTGGGCTGCCACGTGGTGGGTTGGCGCACCGACAACTTCAACCATGCCTCGCAACGCGCCATCGAACGGCTCGGTGCGCACAAGGATGGCGTGATCCGCGGCCATGCGCTGCGCCGCGACGGCACGATCCGCGATACGGTGATGTACAGCCTGCGCTCCGGCGAATGGCCGGAGGTTCGGGCGCAATTGCTCTATCTGCTGGACAAGCCGCGTTCATCCCAGGAGTAGTTCGCCATGCTGATCGACTTCTTCTACACCTTGCGCTCGGCCAAGCTGCCGGTCTCGGTCAAGGAATACCTCACGCTGCTGGAAGCGCTGCAGGCCGACGTGGTCGGACCCGACTCCGACGGCGCCTACGGTCTCGACGACTTCTACTACCTCTCGCGCACCGCGCTGGTGAAGGACGAGAAGCACTACGACAAGTTCGACCGTGCCTTCGCCGCCTACTTCAAGGGCATCGAGGCGCTGACCGACTTCACCAAGGAAGTGCCGCTCGACTGGCTGCGCAAGACGCTGGAGCGCGAATTCACGGCCGAGGAGAAGGCCAAGATCGAGAAGATGGGCTGGGACGAGCTCATGGAAACGCTCAAGAAGCGCTTCGAGGAACAGAAGGAACGCCACGAGGGCGGCAGCAAGTGGATCGGCACCGGCGGCACCTCGCCCTTCGGGCACGGCGGCTACAACCCGCAGGGCATTCGCATCGGCGGCGCGGGCAAGAACAAGAGCGCGGTCAAGGTGTGGGATCAGCGCGCCTACAAGGACTACGACGACAACCAGGAACTGGGCACGCGCAACATCAAGATCGCACTGCGGCGACTGCGCAAGTTCGCGCGCGAAGGCCACGAGGACGAGCTCGATCTCGACCACACGATCCAGTCGACCGCCGCCAACGCCGGCTACCTCGACATCAAGATGCGGCCGGAGCGCCACAACAACGTGAAGGTGCTGCTGCTGATGGATGTCGGCGGCACGATGGACGAACACATCCAGCGCGTCGAGGAGCTGTTCTCGGCCGTCAAAACGGAGTTCAAGCACCTGGAGTTCTACTACTTCCACAACTGCGTCTACGACTTCATGTGGAAGAACAACCGCCGGCGTTTCTCCGAGAAGTTCGCGACCTGGGACATCCTGCGCAAGTACAACAAGGACTACAAGCTGATCTTCGTCGGCGACGCCACGATGAGCCCCTACGAGATCCTGCAGCCGGGCGGCAGCGTCGAATACAACAACGAGGAGGCCGGGGCCGAGTGGATCCAGCGCCTCACGCATGCGTTCCCCAAGTTCGCGTGGATCAACCCCGAGCCGCAGGGTGTCTGGCAGTACCGCCAGAGCATTGCGGTGATGCAACAACTTGTATCGCACCGGATGTACCCGCTCACCCTCAAAGGCCTCGAAGAGGCGATGCGCCTACTCTCGAAATAGGCCCCGCGGGCCTGTTGCTTTGAGCCCTCACTCTGCCGGAGATTCTGATTGCATACCCAAAAAAAGGTATGTATTCGTGAAGACGTTGCGTTACAGTTAACACTTAAGGATTCACATAAATACTCCCCTTCACACTTGAGTCCTGGAGGAGGCACCCTGCCATGTCCGCGCTGCTCTCGTTTGACGATGCTCCTGCACACGAGCAATCCCTGAGGGACGCGCCTTCGCTGGCGCTGGTCGAAGCACCCGCCGACTTCGTGAGCATCCGCGGCGTTCGCCTGCCGATGGCCGAACTGGTCAACCACTCGTTCTTCGAAGCCCAGGAACGCGAACGCCTTCATCAGCAACTGCTCGCCGGCAAACCCTGTCCGCACCTCGTGATGGACGGCCTGTTTCATCCGGGGTTGCTCGAACTGGTGGCCGAAGAGTTCGACGACCTTCGAAGCGACGGCTGGGTCGACGTCAAGAGCCGCTACGAAACGCTGCGCCGTTCGGCCCCCGGCGTCACGCTGGGGCCGGCCTCGCAGCTCTATTTCGACATCCTCAATTCGGGCTGGTTCACGGAGTGGCTGTCTTCCGTGTCGGGCGTTCCCTACCTGCTGCCGGATCCGAAGCTGTGCGGTGGCGGACTGCACGAAAGCCGCACCGGCGCGACCTTTGCCGTGCACCGCGATTTCAACCGGCACCGTTCGCTCGGGCTGCAGAACGAGATGGTGTTCATCACCTACCTCAACAAGGGCTGGGATCCGGAGTGGGGCTCGGCACTCGAACTGTGGGACAAGAAGGCAGGCCGCTGCGTCACCAGCGTGCAACCCGAATTCGGCCGCACCATCCTGCTGCCGCACGGGCCGGCCAGTTTCCACGGCCACACCAAGCCGCTGAAAGCGCCCGACAACCGACCGCGCCGCTCGGTCGCCGCGTATTTCTACACCAGCCCGTTCGCCGGCCAGCAGCACAGCGAAGCGCTGACGGTCTTCATGCAGCCGGCCCGGCTCGACAAGATCAAGGCCTTCGCCCGCATGGTGACGCCACCGGTGCTGTGGTCGCTGGCGCGGAAGTTCACCCAGCACTGACGATCGCGCGCACCGCGCGCGGCCCGAACACGGCCGCGCTTGCTGTCAGAATGGCCGCATGGTCAGGGCGGTACCTTCTCTTGCGCCGGCGTGGATGCCGGCGTTGCTTTTTGCGGGCAGCCTTCTCTTGCAGGGCTGCAGTCTGCTGCCGACCAGGAATTCGACAGAAGCCGATGCCGTTCCGGCGCCGGTCACCGGTACCGCCCCGAAGACCGGCGGCGATGCCTTCACGGTGGACGTGCGCGCGCCTGCTCCGGTGCACGACTATCTGGTGCGCAACCTCGAGATCCAGCGCTACCGCGCGTTGAGCGACCTGGGCGCATCGGAGCTTTCGCGCCTGATGGTCGCCGCCGAGGCGAATGCGCGCGAGCTGCTCGGCACGCTCGGCTACTTCACGCCGACGCTCACCCTCGAGCTGAAGGAAACGCCCGGAGGCAAGGCGCCGCGCAAGGTGACGATCACCGTCGAACCCGGCGAACAGACGCGCGTGAGCACTGTGCAGATCGGCTTCAGCGGTCCCATCGCCGACGATACGGCCTCCCAGGCGCAGCGCGACGCCATCCGCACCGGGTGGACGCTGCGCGCGGGCCAGCCTTTCAGCCAGCAGGCCTGGGACAACGCCAAGGCCGCCGCCCTGCGCAACCTGACGGCCAAGCGCTATCCGACCGGCAGCCTGTTGTCGAGCCGCGCCGACATCGACGCCGACCGCAGCGAAGCCAGGCTGGGCGTCACCTACGTCTCCGGACCGTCCTATCGCTTCGGCCCGCTGGAAGTGCATGGGAGCCAGCGCTACGACGCCGACGGCGCGCGCCGCATCGCGCGCGTGCCCACCGGCACCGACTACGACCAGCAGAAACTGCTCGATGCGCAGCAGCGCCTGGCCAGCAGCGGCTACTACGACTCCGTCTTCCTGACGCTCGACACCGAAGGCAACAACCCCCTGTGGGCGCCCGTCATCGCCCAGGTGCGCGAGGCGCCGCTGCAGAAGGTGGTGCTCGGCGCCGGCTTCACGACCGACAGCGGACCGCGACTGTCGGTCGATCACATCCACAACCAGCTGCCGCTGCTCGGATGGCGCGCCGTATCCAAGCTGTCGCTCGACCGCGAGACGCAGTCGCTCGGCACCGACTGGAATGCGATCCCCGACGACAAGGGCTGGCGCCCGTTCGTGTCGGGCTTGCTGAAGAGCGAGACCTCCGGCAGCTACAAGGTCGACAGCGGCCGGCTGCGCGGCGGCATCGGCAGGAGCAGCGACCACATCGACCGCAGCTACTTCCTGCAGTACGACTACGCCCAGAACCACGGCATCGACGCACCGCCGTCGGCCTCCGCGCTGAGCATCAACTGGAACTGGACCGCGCGCTATTTCGACGATGCAGCCGCGCCCACCCACGGCCACGGCCTGGCGCTGGAACTCGGCACCGGCTACACGCTGACCGGCCCACGCCTGCCGTTCACGCGCGCCTACGGACGCTGGGTCGGCATCTTTCCGTTCGGCAGCGTGCAGGGCGACGACGGCACGCAGGCCCGCCAGGGCCGCATCCAGCTGCGCGCCGAGGGCGGCGCGGTGTTCGCCAAGGACGCTGCGCAGATTCCGTCGACCCTGATGTTCCTCACGGGTGGCGACACCACGGTGCGCGGCTACAGCTACCGGCAGATCGGCACTGTGCGGGCCGACGGCCAGATCGAGGCCGGCCGCTACCTTGCAGTGGCCAGCGCCGAATGGCAGCGGCCCTTCGTGTACCACGGCAAGCTCACCGACTGGGAGAGCGTCGTGTTCATCGACGCCGGCGCCGTGGCCGACAAGCCGGCCGAACTCCAGGCCAAGGTGGGTGTCGGCATCGGCGCGCGCTGGCGCAGCCCGGTGGGACCGGTGCAGGCCGACCTGGCCTACGGCGTGGCGACGAGGCGCTTCAGATTGCACCTGCGCCTGGGCTTTTCCTTCTGAGGCACGGCTCGATGAACGACGATGCCGTTGCCAAGCCCACGCCGCCCGCGCCTGTGCCGGAGGTGCGCCGTTCGCGTGCCCGCCGCGCCTGGCTCGCCCTTGCCTGGAGTCTCGCCGGGCTGGTCGCGCTGGTGCTCGTGCTCGCGGCCGGCGCCTGGTGGTGGCTGGGCTCCAACCAGTCGCTGGCCTACGCGCTGACACAGGCCGCGCGCCATCTGCCCGCCGGCCAATCGCTGGAAAGCCGCGACGTGACGGGCTCGCTGAGGGCCGGCGGCCACATCGGCTGGCTGCGCTGGCAAGGCCCCGGCCTCGCGGTCGAAGTGCACGACGCGCGCATCGGCTGGGAGCTGGCGCCGCTGCTCCAGCGCAAGGTCCAGCTCGGCGAGGTGCATGCGGCCCAGGTGGCCATCGAACGCCGCGGGCCGCCCTCGGACAAGCCCGTCGAACCGCTCGAACCCATCGTGCTGCCGGTCGAGGTCGAGCTGCCGTTCCGCATCGACGAACTGCGCTGGGCCGGCCCGCCTGCGCTGCAGGCGACCGGCCTCGCCGGACACTACCGCTACGCCGACGCGCAGCACCAGCTCGACGTGACGGGCGTCGACATTGCGGACGGCCACTACGCCGCGCACGTCAAGCTGCAAGGCCCGGCACCGATGGCGCTCGACGCAGCGCTCGACGGGCGCGTGCGCGCCCCGCTGGCGAAAGACCGCAGCATCGACGTGCTGGCCGAGGCCACCCTCAAGGGCACGCTCGCCACATCCGCGGCGCGGCTCGCGGCGACGGCGCAACTGAAGCCCGTGGACGAAAGCGCCGAGGCGCCGATGCAAGCGCAGTTGCAGGCGAACATCGCGCCCTGGCTGCCGCAGCCCGTGATCGATGCCAAGGCCGACCTGCGCAACGTCGACCTCGCCCGACTCTGGCCGCAGGCGCCCGCGACGCTGCTGAGCGGCGAGATCGAAGCCGGCCCCGACGCCGGCAGCACGCCCGGTGGCCCCCAGGTCTGGCAGGCCAGCGCCGACATCCGCAATGCCCTGCCCGGCCCCTGGGACACGGCGAAACTCCCGATCGAACAGGTCGAGGCACGCGCGAGCTTCGACGGCACGAACTGGGACATCCCCGAGGCCACCGTGCGGGCCGGCGGCGGACGCATCGAGGCCGAAGGACGGTGGAGTCCCGCGCCCGCACCGTGGCAGGCGCGCGCGACGATCGAGGGCGTGCGTCCCGGCGCGCTCCACACCGAACTCGCAGGCGCGCCGGTGAACGGCCGCATCCGCGCCGAACAACGCGCCGAAGCCCTGATGTTCGACCTCGCGCTCCAGGCCGAGGGCGGTGCCGGCAGCGCGGCACTGCAGGGTCTGCGGCTCGACCGCGCGGTGGCCGAGGGCCAGTGGGAGAAGCAGGTGCTCGACCTGCGTGCGCTGCACATCGACGCCGCGCACGCCAGCCTCGACGGCAAGCTGCAGCTGCGCGTGGCCGAGCAGGCCGGCAGCGGCGACCTGAACCTCGTCCTTCCGGGCGGCAAGGCGCAGGTGCACGGCCGCATCGCACCCGCCTCGGGCGGCGGGAACATCAAGGCGCAGGTCGACGATGCCGTCGCCCTGCAGCGCTGGGTCGAAGGCCTGCCCGGCCTCGAGAATGTGTTCACGGGTGCGACGGCGCAAGGCAATGCACGGCTCGATGCCAGCTGGCAAGGCGGATGGCAGGCGGTGCAGCGGCGCCTGCAGAACGCGACGGAGCCCGCCGCGCGCCCTGCGGCCGAGCCCACGCTGCAGGCCACGCTCGCGGTGCCGCGACTCGATGTGCGGCTGCCGCCGCCAGCGTCGGGCGCCGCGACCGCGCTGCGGTTGAACGGCGTGCACGCGGAACTGTCGGGCAGCCTGGCCCAGGCGACGCTGGCGCTGAAGGGCGAGGCATCGAGCGGCACGCAGAAGATCACGCTCGACACCCGGGCCAGCGGCGGCCTCGAGCGCGCCCGGCAATGGCGCGCGGCCGTCGCCAGCCTGCGCGTGCAGGCGCAGGACAGCACGCGGCCCGGCCCCTGGACGCTGGAGCTGAGCCGCGCCCTCAGCGCCACGGTGCGCACCGTACCCGGCAACGCACCTCGGCTGGAGGTCGAGGCCTCCGCTGCGGCCGCGACGTTGCGCGGCCCCGCGCCCGGCACCGTCCGCATCGATTGGGAACCGCTGCGTTTCAGCCGGAGCGGCGCCGCCACCAGCCACGCCTTCCGCCTGCAATCGAAAGGTCGCCTGCAGGGCTTGCCGATGGCCTGGGCCGAAGCGCTCGGCGGCAACTCGGCGCTGGCCGAGGCCGGCATCAGCGGCGACCTGCTGTTCGATGGCGATTGGGACATCGATGCCGGCGACACGCTGCGCGCCCGCGCCCGGCTCACGCGCCAGAGCGGAGACATCCGCGTGCAGGCCGGCGAAGCGGCGCTGGTCACGCGCATCACCAGCCACGGCACCGGCACGGCGAGCGAACGCAGCATGAATGCGGCGTCGGAGGGCCTCAGCACGCCGGCCGGCCTGCGCCAGGCGGAACTGACGCTCGACGCCGAAGGCGACACGGTGCGTGCCAAGCTGGCCTGGGACAGCGAACGCGCCGGCACCATCCAGGCGGAGGCCAGCACGCACGTGTTGCAGCATGCGGGCGGCTGGCAATGGGCGCCCGATGCGCCGCTCGCCGGCCATGTCGCGGCACGGCTGCCCAACCTCGGCGTGTGGTCGATCCTCGCGCCGCCCGGCTGGCGCGTCGCCGGCACGCTGCAGGCCGACGCCACGCTCTCGGGCAGCCGCGCTGCGCCGCGCTGGAACGGCACGCTGGGCGCCGACCAGCTGGCGCTGCGCGCGCTGGTCGAAGGGCTGGACCTGCGCGACGGGAAACTGCGCGCCTCGCTGTCGGGCGACCATGTCGAGATCACCGAATTCACGCTCAAGGGCGGCGCCGGCAGCCAGGTCCGCATCGCGGGCCAGAGCGGCAACCGCAGCACCGGGGCCAGCGAAGCCGCGAGCGACGGCGGCACGCTCTCGGCGCGCGGCCAGCTCTCGTGGGCGTCGATGTCGCCCGCGAGCGCCGGCTCGGGCCTGCGCATGGACCTGCAGGCCCAGGTGCGCGCGTTGCGCGTGCTGGTGCGCACCGACCGCCAGGTCACGCTCTCGGGCGATCTGCAAGCCAGATTGGAGAGCGGCCAGTTCACCGTGCGCGGCAACCTCAAGACCGACCGCGCCGTGATCATCCTGCCCGACGAGACCGCACCCAGCCTCGGCAGCGACGTCTTCGTGCACTCGGCGGCGAAAGACCGCGAAGCCGAACAGGAAACCCGGCGCCAGACCGCGCGCGACGAAACCCAGGCGGCCAGGGCGCAGACCGCCAAGCCCTTCGACGTCGCCGTGACCTTCGATCTCGGCGACGATTTCGCGGTGCAGGGACGCGGCATCACCACGCGCCTGGAGGGCAAGCTCGACATCCGCAGCAACTCGCTCGACGCGCCGCCGCGCATCACCGGCGAGGTGAAGACCGTCAAGGGCCAGTACCGCGCCTACGGCCAGCAGCTGGACGTGGAAACGGGCCTGGCGCGCTTCAACGGCCCGTTCGACAACCCGCAGCTCGACATCCTGGCGATCCGTCCCAACATCACGCAGCGCGCCGGCGTCCAGATCAGCGGCACCGCGCAATCGCCGCGCGTGCGCTTGTATTCCGAGCCTTCGCTGTCGGACGCGGAGACGCTGTCATGGGTCGTGCTGGGCCGTGCATCGGCCGCCAGCGGCGGCGAGTCGCTGCTGATGCAGCAGGCCGCGCTGGCGCTGCTCAGTGGCCTCGGCAAGGGCAGTTCCGGCGGCGGGCTCGCCAGCCGCTTCGGGCTCGACGAGGTCGGCTTCAAGGGGCCGGGCAGCGGCGGTGATCTGCGCGAATCGGCGGTCACGCTCGGCAAGCGGCTGGCGCGGGATTTCTATCTCACCTACGAGCGCAGCCTGTCGGGCACCCTGGGCACCCTCTTCATCTTCTACGACCTGACCACCCGGCTGACGCTGCGCGCGCAGGCAGGCCAGCAAAGCGGCATCGACCTGATCTACACGGTCAAGTACGACTGAACTGGTAAAGTCGCGTTCGCCTTCGTCCTCGTAGTTCAATGGATAGAACGGGGTCCTCCTAAGACTCAGATACAGGTTCGATTCCTGTCGAGGGCACCAGTAAGCCATTGATTATTAACGAAATTAATATCGTTCGGGACGCAAGCGGGACAAAAACGAGGGCATAGAACGTTGTCAACGCCGGGCTGTATGTTTAGCCAGCTACGCCGTCGGACACAGCCGCGACGTGCGAAAAGTGGCGCTTTCGCTAAGCCCAATCGCTTGATACGGTAATACCGAGTCCATATACTGACGTTAAGCAAGCAGGCAATTTTGCCTCGAAACGCAGAGAAGACCCCGTGAACCGCAAACCACATTCAGCTGACGCTGCCTCGCAGGGCGTGCGCTCTGCTTCGCCTGCGTACAACCTGCAGGATGTGAAGGCCAGAGCGATGCGGTCGTCGGCCTCTGCCCATGTGAAGCCTCCGGCTGGAGGTGGCAGCATGTTCGGATTCGTTCCCCCTGACATCGAAATCAGAGTCTGCCACTGGCCGAAGCTCTAAGCCGGCCTTGCGGATCCGGGACTACGTCAACACTCACGGTGTCGACGCTTTCAACAGAGACGATTTCTTTTTTGTAGGCTCGAAGGTCTCGAATGATCCTGCGCGCTTGGTCTTGGTGGGCGGCCAAGCGATCGAAGCTTGGGGGCTCTACTTCAAGGTCTTGGCTCCGAGCGGCGACGTTCAGCCACTGACTGAGGATACCGACTGGTTCGGCAAAAAAGAGTCTGCGATCTGGTTGTGCAAGCAACTAGGCCGAGATAACACCGACCTTCAGTTGGCCTCGCCCGAAGATCCGTCGCCCAACACTGCAGTAGCGTTTCACAAGCGCCCAGACGGAAGAGTCGTGTTGATCGATTTTTTGAAATCGCTCGTCGGACTCGATCCCAAGGCCATTGTTGAACGCGCGGTGCCTGTTCAAGTTGGCCCGGTCCACCTCTACATCCTGCACCCATTGCTGTGTCTTGAAAGTCGCCTGGCGAACTTGGCGCATCTTCCTGCAAAGCGCAACAGCAATGGTGTGATGCAAGCGCAGTGGGCAATCAACATCGTTGCAGCATATTTACGCCAGCTCGTGGAAATCGCACCGATGCGCGAGGCTATGACAGCCTGCCGCGAGGTCTCGGAGGCGGCTGAGTATCGAGCAGGCCCCTACTGCTACGACGAGTTCAACATCGATCCCCTTCAGGCGATCACTCGCGAACTTTTGGAACGCATCGGCGGCCTGTTTTCTACTGAGGATTGGCCGCGACGCCTTGCACGAATCGACAAGCAGAGAGCCAAGCGTGCCGCGCGGGTGATCGCGCGACAGCAAATCGTTAGCTACAAGTTCACGCTGACGCCACCGACCAAGCCGCAGAAAGCTTGAGAGTGATATCAGCTACGGAGAGGCCTAAAATACCCTCACCGCGGCAAACGATACGTCGTCCCCGGGAGTGCTCATCAGGTTGTGCCGTGTCAATGGCGGTCTTCGGACCGTGAAAGTACGAGAGGTGGAAATCGGCGCCACCCCCTCCTGATTGGCCCGCAAAGCCCCCTACATCAGGGGGCTTTGCTGTTTCTGGCGCCCGGGTGCGCAAGATGACATCTGCCGATGGAAGCGGTAAAATCGCTCTACCGTGTCGGCACCCCCGGCCGTAGTGTTTTTCCGCGGTGACGCGCTTCGGCAAGAGTGAGTACCCAACCTCACCCCGCGGACAAGACCAGATAGGCCCCCGATCGAAAGACCCGGGGGCTTATTTCTTTCTGGGCGGCAGCCCATCCGGAAAGATGCTGCGGATCTCGAACCCGGCGTCGCCCGGCGCCAGCGGCATCGTCGCGTCGTAATACCGCTTTGTGACCGGATCCCATTGCCTGCGGTTGACCAGGGCCGGATTTTGGAAGGCCTTCGCGGGATCGAGGTCGACGCCTGCACGCGGCTGCATCGCCCGCTCGGCGAAGTCCGCCATTTCCTCAGGCGTGTAGTTCTGCTGATCGACGCGCTTGGCCAGCAGCTTGTTGAACGCCGCATCGGTCATGAAGACCTGATTGCTCGGCGCCGTCAGGCCGTACCGCGCGAGCTGCTTCGCCTGGCCGTCCGTCACGTCACCAAAGGGATATGTCCCGCTCGACTGGCGAGCGCGCATGTCGGCGAGATACCGCGCCTTGCCGGCCGGAAAGATTGCACCGATCTGTGAATCCAGTGACCCGGGCCGCGGGCCGCTGTTCATCATGTCGATCACAGAGTTTGCGTCGATGACGGGCAACGCGCGCGCGACCTTGGCGCCGGCGACGGGCAGCGCCGCGGTAGCGAGCGCCTCAGCCAGCGCGTTGCGATTGGGCGAGACGAAGCCGCCATCCTGCAGCTTCTGGCCGATCCATTCCGAGCCCCCTACCGGGTTCGTGATCGGCTGCGGCAGCTGGTCGGCCGACAGCAGCCCCATCTGGCCGCCCAGATAGCCCCCAGCCATGAGGCCCGCATTCACCACGCCGGTCGCAGCATCGACCGGCGCCCCCAGCAGGCCGCCGACAACGCCGCGGTTTGCCGCATCGAGCAGGCCGCCGCCGAAGTCGGAACGGAAGGCAGGATCCGAGAGCGCATCGAGCAAGCCCATCTACCTGCCTCCCGCTGGCTGCTGTTCGGCGATGCGCCGCACCGCGTCGCCACTGGTCTTGCTGCCATGGCTCGAGCCGATGAAGTACGCGACGGCCCCGGTGAAGCCCACCTCGACCGTCGAGAACGCCCGCGTGATGAGCGCGCGCACGAACTCGTCGGTGGGCATCTTGCCGAAGTAGAACAGCGCGAACTCGCACGCATAGAGCCCGAGCAGCAGGAAGAAGATGACCTGCGGCATGTAGTCCTTGGTCGCGACCTGGCGCGCACGCGCGTCCTGCACGTCCTTCAGGTAGGCGGCGTCGGTGTCGGCCGCGAGCTTGGCCAAGTCGACATCGAGCTCCTTCATCTTCGTCTGAAAATCGTTGTCGGCCGCCTTGATTGCCGCGATCTGCTCGCCGGTGAGCTGGCCGCTCGCGATGGCAGTCGCAATGTCGTCCGTGCTTGCATCAGGCTTGCCGAAGATCGCATTCGACAGCATCGTGACGCCGATGCCGAGCGCGGGCGTTCCGAACGCGTTGGCCACGGCCGGCGCGAGCGTGCCGACGAGCTTTTTCCAGTCGAAGGAAGATGCGTCTGCCATCAGAGCCCCAGCGCTGCGCGCGCCGCCTCGTGGTAGCCGTTCCAGGTGTCGCGGATCGGCTTGCCCGGCCGCCATACGCGCACGTAGAGATCCCAGGCCGTGGCCGGATCGTCGACGGCCGGCAACGGATAGGGATCGGTCCACAACAGCAGTCGAGCCGCGCACGCAGCAAGGATGTCGTCGGTCTCCAGCCGCGCCCAGATCATCGGGATGTCGAACGGGCAGTCACGCGCCGCGCACACCTGATGCAGGATGCCGGTGGTCGTGTGGAAGTTGAAGATGCCCTTCACGCCGCCGCCGCGCTCCATCTGCCAGAAGCCGCGCGCAGGCCCGTTGCCCATCTGCCGGCGGTACTTGAAAAGGCTCTCCTGCTGCCCCTGCGTGAGCAGCTGCAATCGCGCACGCGGGCTGTCCATTGCCAGCGGCAGCATTGCGAGTGCAGGATTGAGGATCTTCGCGATGACTTGCGCCAGCGGCATCGGGGTATCGAGGTCCATGGCGTACTCCCTATTCCAGATCGCCGGGCGCGGTGAAACGACCTTCGGCCCAGCGCTTCAGGCGCAGACCCCACGCGGTTTCTTCGCGGACCCATTTGCGGATCAGGTAGGCGATCTGCAGCATGCCGAGCACGATCGCGAGCACGGTGGTCCAGTTGATGCCGGCCCACCATGCGAGAAAGCTCGCCGGCGTGGTGCGCACTGCGAGCTCGTAGACGATGTCCTTGATCTCGTGCTTCATGCAGGCTCCCCCTTCGCGATCACGTCCTGCACCTGGTCGTTGATCTCGGGCCGCGGGATCTCGCGCAGCACCCATTGCTGTTGTGCGTCGTCGAAGGCCGCATAGAGACCGTCGCCGAAGCCGGTGGGCGGCGTGATGACGGTCGCATAGGCGGGCACATGGAAGACGCCAGGCTCGAGCTGGCATTCGTCGGCGCGCCCCGTCCCGAGATAGGCTCCGGTCGAAGGGCTGTAGTGATGAACAAGCATGTCCGGACCTCAGTACTTGATGAAATGGGGAAAGGCGTAGTTCTTGGGCACCCCGTCGCCGCCCGAGCTGACGACGCTGATGCCAGTCGCTGCACCGAAAAGAGAGATTCCGGTGGCGGCTCCGAAAATGTTGTGGGCGTGCAGCCCGGCGACGCCGGTGGCGCTTGCGCCAGGGCTATACAGGGGCACGGCGCCCGCAAAGATGTTCCCTGCGAACACGCTGGCGAACTGGTCGACGCTGTGTTGGTGATTGCCCTGTGCATCCATCGAATGCGTGTGGGTCGGGTCGGATACCCCATGCGTATGGGTTGGGTCGCTGACACTGTGCGTGTGCGCCGCGTTCCGATCGACCTGGTAGCTGCCGAGCAAGCGCGAAGCGTCGATGCCGCGGCTCTCGTCGAGATCGCGGATCATCGTGCCGCGCGTGTCGGGCAGGCGGAACGTCGTCGAGCCATCGCCAACCGAGAAACACCCTTGCATGTTGGCGTTCCAAGTCGCCTCGCTTACCAACCCTTGCGCGGTCGCAAAAGCGAAGAGGTTCGGGTAGGTGGTGCGCGAGATCAGCGCGCCATTCATACGAATCCAGCCGATCGGCGCTATCGAGCCGGCGAATGCCGACACCATGCCGGTCGGGATACCGGCGCCGTCGCGCAGCTGGGCGATGAAGCTGAGCGCGAGGCGGATCGCATCGTCGAGCGTTGAAGGAAGATCTGTCGTGCCGTCCGGGCCATTCAGCGCTGGATTGGTGTTGCAAGCCGCGAGGGTCGTGATGAGGGCCATGAAGAGCCTTTCAGAAAAAGAAAAACCCGCCGAAGCGGGTTGCAGGAGGGTGCGTGTCAGGCGGTCTAAGATGGCGGCATGTCGCCGTTCCTCGAATACAAGCTTTGGGGAGCCATCACACTCGTCGTGGTGGTCTTCGTCGTGAACTTCGTCTACACGCTGATCACTGGGCGGTCGATAGCAGAGGCGCGCTCCGAACGGCCAGACGATTCAAGTCCGACAGGCCCGCAAGGCCCAGGGGGCGGTTGAGCGCCTGGTAGGCGGCGACCGCTTTTGCGAGCGCCTCGGGGTCGGCCATCAAGGCGCCCAGGCGATCGACGCGCCCTTGTTTGCCCACGCCCTGCAGCGCCGACAGCACCTGCGATCCATAGGGGAGCTTGGCCGCGACGATCCCGATCGCCGGATGGCCGAGCACACCGGTGTTCAGCGCGTTCTGCAGGTTCTTCGCGGTGGGCGAGCCCTTCGCCATGCCGAGCGATGCAGCAGCGTCCGCGGTCGCGAGGTTCGAGCCCACACCGCGCAGCGTCGCCTGCTCGCCCTCGTTGAAGAGGCCTGGGATGCCGATGCTGTGCGCCTTGAGCCAGTCGCCGAACTTCGTGTTCGTGAGGTTTCCGAGGCGATCGGTCTGGTTCGCGGCCTGCGTGACGGCATAGTTCTTCAGCAGGCTCGTCGTCTGCGGTGTCGCGACCTTGCCGAATGCGGCCAGGTCATCGGCCTGCGAGCCGCCCGCATTCCAGAACTTCGGCGCGAGCTCGGCGCCCTGCACCGCGGCCTGGTTGTCGCCGCCCTTGCGGAATAGCGACGCCTGTGGGCCGGTTCGGAATGTGTGGACCTGGTCGCGCTTGGCCTGCAGCGCATCCTGCCACTGCTGCACCGTCTCGGGCGGGAAGTTTTCACCGAAATTGCCGCGCCCGTCGGCAACCGCCTGCACGCGCGAGTCGATGTCGCCGATCATCTTGCGCAGCGCTGCCGATTCGGCGTTTGCGCCGGCCGAGCTGTTCTCGATGCCACGCGCCGCGGCACTGAGCGATGACCGTAGGTTCTGCACCTGGGCGAAGGGAATCGCTTTCGGGATCGTGATCGCGCTCGGTGGTTCGCCCTGCGACGCTTCCAACCGACCGCGGAACATCGCGTCGGCGTCAGCGCTGTTCGACACAGCCGATTCGCCCGCGGCATGGTCACGCAGCGCGTTGAGCAGCGTCGCGGGATCGTCGTCTTCCAGGAATCCTGCCTCGTGCAACCGCGATGCCAGCTTGTCCAGCGACTGACCGGTGCCCTTCTTCACCACACCGCGCAGCCCCGATTGGGTGAGGTCGCGCAACTCGCCCGCGAAGGCCTGCCCGGCCGGCGTCTCGCTGTTGATGCCGCCGGCGGCCTTCACGGCGTCGAATACCGTCGGCCCCCCCTTCGTGACCTTGGCCACGGTCGGCGCCTCAAGCGTCTGCTGGCCGATCTCGCGCGCCGTGGACAGCGCCTGCTGCGCCTTGGATCCCATGCCGAAGGTGCCGGGCCCGAGATAGGTGTCCGCTTGCGCCTGCATGTTGCCGATCGGCAGCTCGAACGCGGTGACCTGGTCGGGATCGATCTTCTTGAATGCCAGATCGGTCTTCGCGCGTGCGGCCGCATCGCCGGCCACGATCTGCGGGCCGGCCACGTTGCCGAACTGCTGTGCCGATTCGAGCGGCGTGCCGGTGACGGGCGAGATCCGACCGAGCGCGGCCTGGCGCGCCGTCTCCTGCGCGGCCGCGGCGCGCTGCAGCGCCGTGTCGCCCGAGTTGTCGAGCGTGCGCGCGAACTGCGAAATGCCGGGGTTCTGCAGGATCTGGGGCACGGTGAGCGGCGCCTGCACGATGCTCGGCCCTTGCTGGCTGAGCGCTGCGCGCACCTGTCCCAGGTCGCTCGACAGCAAGCCGCCGGCATCGAGGATCGAGCGAGCATCCTTGGCGATCGTGGGCGCGAAGGCGCCGCGCACGAGCCGCGGGACAGCCGCACTCGCCTTTTCGGCGCCGGCGAGCGCGGGCGGCAGCAAGGCGCCGATCGCAGCCCCGCCGTTGGCGTCGCCAGGGTCCACGAGCGCTGCCTGCGCGCCGCCGCTGATCGCGCCGCCGGCCATGCGCGCTGGGACGCTGGCCAGCCCGGTGACGCCGCCGGCAGTCATGCCGCCCGAGCCGGTGGCGTCTGCGACCGGCGCGAGGAAGCGGCCGATCGCCGGCAGCACTCGACCGCCGGCCAGCGACGCCGCGGATGCGACGCCGCCTGCAGCTTCGCCGAGCGCCCCGCCGACCGGTGCCGTCGCCAGAATGTTGCCGGCAACACGGATAGGCGTGAAGCCGGTTTCGCCCTCATGCGCCTGGTTGAAGGCGTCGAGGGAGGCCTGCCGAGCGGAATTGAGGTCCGGCCGCAGTGCATTCACCGCGGCGAGCGCGCCGACACCGGGCACCAGCGCGGCCGCGCGCTGCACCGCCGGCTTCGCGAGCTGGTTCAGTAGCGTCGATCCGGTGTCCGCGAAGCCCGAGATCAGGCCGCCCAGCGCCGTCGAATCCTTCACACCGAGCGCGGCGAGCGGGCCGATGCCAGGGATCAGCGCAGCGGCGTGCAGGAAGCGCGAGCTCGAGCCATCGTCGGCCTTCGGCGCGGGCGCATCCAGATCATCGAAGAGCCGGCCGCCGCCGCTCGCAGCAGGAGCCGCCGCGGGCGCTGCACCGATGTCGTCGAAGAGCGCCATGTCAACTTCCTCCGGGCAGCGAAAGACCGATGCTCTGCAGGCGCCGCTGCACCTCGGCGCGCTTGGACGGGTCGCGCATCAGCGCGTTCTGCGCCGCGGATATCGCGGCCTGCGGGCTGCCATAGCCGCCGAACTGGGCAGCCGTGCCGCCCTTGGCCGTCGTCGTCGCCGCGGCCTGCGCATTGAGGCTCGGATTCGTGATGCCGAGCTGCTGCTGCTGGCGCGCCCAGAAACCAGGGAAGTCGCCCGGCGAATTGCCCGGCGTCTTGATGAAATTCTGATAGGCCTGCTGCTCGGCCAGGTCGGCGTTGAACAGTCGCGTGTTGAAGTCGAAGATCTTGCGCACCGCATTCGGGTCGGTGTTGAGATTCGGGTTGTTGGCCTGGAACACCCGGAACTCCGATTGCGAAATCCGGCCCTGCCCGCCCATCGAGGCCTTGAGCGTTTCCATCGCCTGCTGCACCGCGAGCTTCTGGAATTCCTGCATCGAGCCGAGGTCGCCGCCGGCGATGCCGTTCACGACCGACTCCGGCGCGCCGAAGGCCTGCGCGGTCTGCGCGAGGCCCGCGCGCGTTTCCTTGCCGCCGCCGGTCTGGAACTTCTGCAGCGCGTCGACCGCAGCCTGCATGCGCATGTTCAATGCGGCGCCGTTCTGCACGCGCGAGTCGAGCGCATCCTTGTAGGCGTTGGAGCTGGTCGCCTGGGCCTTGAGCAGCGCATCCTGGGCGGCCTGCTGACCCTTCTCCGCCGGCGAGAAGTCGAGCGCACCAGTGGCCGAGCTCGAGGCCGGAGCGCCCGCACCCGGGCCGATCAATGGTGCAGGCGCGGCGCCCGCAGGCGGGTTCACCAGGGATAGCGGGCCTTGCACCGCTGGGCCGGCGCCGGGCTGCTGCGCACGCATCTGCTGGTTCAGCGCCGCGATCGCGTTCGCCTTCTCCTGCGGACTCGCACCCGAGCTGTTGATCAGCTCCATGATGTGCGACGGATCGCCCTGAAAGTTTCCTGTCATACCCGGTTCGGCATGCGGCATGTCCGGCGCAGGAGCGCCGAACGGGCGCCCCGGTAGCGTCACCGGCGGCGGCACGCCGCCGACCTCGGCGAGCTGCGACTGACCGTGCGGCCGACCGTCGGGGCCGATCACGGGCCGACCAGGCGAAACCGCTGCGCGGCTGCGATCCTGCACGTCCTGATATGCCTGAAACGTCGGCACAGCCCCATTCGGCGCCGACACATCGACTGTCCCCTGCGCGTTCGGCAGGATGAGCGAGGTCTGACCAGTGGAGGACGTGGTGACTTGCGGCATGAAGCCGGACGGCAGCTTGTTCCTGTCGTAAGCGTACCCGTTGGCGACCTGCATGTCGGGCGTGCCGCGCTTGAACACCATGTCGGCAATACCCTTGCCGTCGTTGTTCACGAGGTCGAGCGCGAGCGACTCATACGGGATCTGGTAGCGCTGCGAGATCTGCGCGAGCGACATCGGGCCCGCCGGCGTGCTGACTGGCGTTGCAGGCGTGGGCGAGGCGCCACCGGACGGCGCCGCACCACCAGCACCGGCCGCAGCGCCGAAGCCGCCGGAGCCGCCCATGGCCGGCGCGGCGGGAGCGCCAGCGCCACCGACTGCCGGCGTGCTGCCATCGGTCGGGTAGCCGAGAAGGCCGGCCTGCATGTCCATCTTGCGCTTGAGCAGCGCGAGGTTCTGCGCGCGCAGCTGCGCCTGGCTGGTGTTCTCGTCGATCTGCGACTGCATGTACTTGGACTGCAGCTGCGCCTGCCGGTTTGCCTGCACGTTCTGCACCGCGCCGGCCAGGCGCTGGCCGAAGCCCGAGCGATTCGGGTCCGTGGTGGGGCCGCCGGCGGCGAGCAGGCCGAGCCCGAGCGCGCCGTCGTCGCTGGTCAAGAAGTCGAGTAGGCCGGCCATCAGAACACCCCCGGGCCGCCGCCGCCGGAGCCATCACCGGCAGGCGAGCCGCCGACGCTCGAGCCACTGTTGCCGCCTCCGCCGCCATAGATGCCCCACATGTTGGAGACGCCCCCGTTGTAGAGGTTGGCGGGGTCCGCGCCGCCATAGGCGAGATATTGCTGATAGTCGTAGTACTTCTGCGTGCCCTTGGCCGGAATCGGGTCGCCGTACTTGAACGAGCCGTAGCCGCCGACGCCCATCGTCACGCCCATTGGGTTGTCGGCCGTGCGATTGGCCGTGAACTGGTTGTTGCCCTGGTCGACGAACGAGCTCGCGGGCTGCGCCGCGGGCGCCGCGGCCGCGGTGGGCGGCGGCTTGGCACCGAGCACCGAACTCTGGTTGAGGTTCGGCGTGCCGTTCGCGCCCAGAAGGCCGCCACCCGTCCAGTCGAAGGCCTGCGACTTCGCGTTCGGGTTGTTCGGATCGAAGCCGAGCGGCTGGCGCGACAGCTGGCCCAGCAGCGACGGCACCAGGGAGCGCTCATAGTCGCTCAGCCCATATTGGTTCCCGTATGCGGCCGTCTGTTGCGGGCTGAAGGGCTGCGCCGCGTACTGGCCCTGCAGGTTCTGGCCCTGCACGATGTTCGACATCAGCCACGGCTGCGCCGCGGCCCATGGATCTTTGCTGTTGGTCTGCGTGCCGGCACCGCCGTTGCTGTTGGACTTCATCGAGTCCCCGATGAGGCCGATGCCCGCCCCGATTGCTGCTCCCCATGGCATGGCTATTTCCTTTCCGTGCGAATGCACACGATGAGAGTGATCCGGTCGCGCTGGCTGTCGTTGGTGACCCAGTGCGTGTAGGCGTTGTCGAACCAATAGACATCGCCGGGCTTCGTCACCAGCGTGTGGCCGGCGAAGTGGAAGGCCTGCTCGGGAGCGGCCTCGATCTGCACTGCGAACTTTTCGTAGAACCGGGCATGCCATCCCGGATCCGTGTGCGGCCTGCAGGTTCGGCCCGGCTGGATGCGCGTGATCAGCACGCCACCCAGGCGTTCGCCGCGCACGCCGGCCATCAGGGGGAAGACGATCTCGCGCACGGGAAGCAGGTCGGCCGCCGGATACCACACGGAATCGTGTGAGCCGTCCTCGCGCATCGTGGCCGGATCAGCGAAGCGCGGCCAAATGTCATCCAGGCCGTGATGCGGCGAGCCCTCGGGCGCCGTGCGCTCGGTGCGCTGGTTCCAGAGCTCGGGATGGGCCGCGAGCGCCGCGCGCATCGGCTCGACGTTGAGCCCCTGCCACATCAGCCTGATCGGCGCGTAGCCGGCCGGCGCCTCGACCAGGTCGGGGATGTCGTCGCGCTTCACAACATGCTCCTGGCCATCGCGTGCAGGTCTTCGTCGCTCGGCTGGATCAGCACCTCGTCGACATCGCGCGCATCCGTGCAGTCAGTTGCATGGATGCATAGCCACGTCGCCGCCGTCAGCGCGCGCACGCCGTGGTGCTTGCCGGCAACGATCTTCAGGCATGCGGGAGCATCCAACCGCCGCATCTCGCCGTCGACCAGCACCAGCACGGAGCCGCTCACCAGATAGCTCAGATGATCGTGCGCGTGCTTGTGCTGCACCAGCACCGCACCGGCAGGCACGAGCGATTCCTTGATGTAGACGCCGCCACCGAAGTGATGGGTGATCGGATCGGTGCTCATGCCCACCACGTCCCCGTACCCGAGTTGTAGCCCGTGCTGTCGGTGCCGCCCCAGTTCCAGCCCCCCGAGGAACTGCCCGAGCCGCTGCCGAAGATCTTCGATCCCAGCTGCGCGCCGCCCAGCGCAGTTGCGAGCGGGTTGCTCGTGGTGCCCTGCGTGCTGGTGCTGGTCTGCCCGTTGCCGCCGAGGCCGTTGGCGGTCGTGGCGAACTGCTGGTAGTAGTTGAGCGGCGCATTCTGCTGCGTCGTCGTGGAGCTGATGTCGTTGGCGTTGGTGCTGCCGAGCGTGCCGAGCAGCCCGATGCCGGCCTGCAGGTTGCCCATGTTCTGGGTGTAGGCGTCGTTGTTGAGGCTGCGCCCGAAGTTGAGACCGAACTGCTGGTTCTGCTGGTCCTGGCCCTGCTGGTAGTTGTATTCCTGCTGCCGGTTCGTGTAGTCGTTGAATCGAGCCGTGTTCGAGAGGTTGCCCAGGTTCTTCTGCAGGACATTGGCGTCCTGCTGCTGCAATTCCTGCAAGCCCGAATTGCCGAAGGAGCCACTCCTGACCAGCGCGGCGTTCGAGGCCGGCAGCGCAGTCAGGTTGAAGTTCTTAACCATGTCGCCACTGGCCGCATCGATCTGCTGCTGCAGGTACGGGTTGCCATTGAGGTATGGGTTGGTCGCCAGCGTGGGCAGATTCGCGCCCATGCCGAAGTTGTATGGATCTGCCATTGGGTTCCCCCTTAGAGCTTGAAGCAGCCGAGAAAGGCGACGTTGATGGGGCGCACCTTTTGCGTCGCGACGGCGGTGGTGTTGGGGCTGCCCACCGCGACCTGATTCCATGCAGTCGTGGTGCCACCGGCGCCATCGCCGTTGACGGTGGCGGCCAAGGTGGCCGGCGCGATCAATACGGATCCGACGTTTCCGAAGTTGTCGAAGACCTCTGTCGCCGCGTATTTCGTGCCGTTGATGCTGGTCGGCCCAGAACTGCGAATGAAGCGCTCATGCACGTCGAAAACCGTCAGGCGCTTGAGCGCGGCCCAGTCGGCTGCAGCGCTCGCGCCGCGCGTGCTGGCCGCGCCGGCGCTCGTGAAGATCGGCAAAAGGGCATCGGTGTATTCCGACCACCAAGCCGTGAAGAGCGCCAAGGTGTCGACGTTGGCGCGCGTGGCACCAGAGCCGACATTGCCGATCGTGCCGCCATCGCCAGCCACCCAGCCCGCAGGCGCCGAGGCGCGCGCGAAGTGCGACAGCTTGCCGGTGGGCGCGAGCTGCGCCAGGATCGTCGCGATCGCCTTCGCGTTGGCATCGCTCGCGTCGGCCGTCGGGTTCACCAGCTGCGCGACGCTGCGCATCCAGGCCTTGAGCGAAAACATGAAATTGCTGCCGCTCTCGATCCGCGGTTCTGTTGGCAGCCTCATCGTCCTGCCGTCGCTTTCAGCTTGATGTCATAGCCGGTGGCCATCAGGTCGCCCGTCATGTCCAGGCGCACGCGGTGAAACCGCCCTTCCTGCCGCAGATCGAACTTGCCTTCGTTCATCGCGCACACAGCGCCCGAGGCAAGCATCGGCTCGCCCTCGTTCATTGCGACCAGGCCTGTCGCCGTCGCGGTGAGTGGCGCGCGGGCGAAGCGCACGCGGAAGCGGTCGATCGCGCTCACGCTGTCGTCGTCGCCACTGTCACCCGTCGTGAGCATCGAGGGGCCCGCCGGTCCCGTGGCCGTCACGAGCTTGTGGCTCGAATCGAAGTAGGCGAAGAGGCGTCCGCCCGACAGCCAGTATTGCGAGTCGAAGGGGATCGGCGGCAGCGCGTCGATGGTCGAGGCGTAGGCATCCAGGCCGTCGATCGTCACGCCCGGCGCGATGAAGTTGAGCGCCGCTTCCTGCACGACGTTGTCGACGCCGAATTTCTTGGTCGAGCAGTGGTAGACCAGACTGCGATCGCAGGCGCCCGTCGACCCCGGCGATGGGTAGGCGATGCGCACGATGTTGCGTTGCCGGTCATAGGTGCACTTCGTGCGATAGCGAAAGGTCTGCGAGGAGTTGGCTCGGAACCAGTCCCTGCAGATGCCTTCGGTCAATGGCTGCGGCCGCGTGCCATCGAAAAGCCAAAAATCATCCTCACCGACGATGAAGTGCACGCCGCCGATGTCGCAAACCGCTTCCTGTCCCACCGCACCGCACTCGGTGCCCGGCACCACGGGCCATTGCCATGAGCCATTCGCCGCGCCCACGAACGAGCCCAGAAAGAGCCCCCGGGACTTGTAGGCCACGATGTAGTCGCCCAGAGGCAGCGCGGCCGTGATCTGGCCTTCGCGCGCGACCAGTCGTCCCGTCGTGGCGCCCGTGGCCACGCTCGGCGTCCAATTCGTCTGATCGCTCTGCGCGCAGTTCCACCAGCGGTCTGGCGACACCCCGAAGGTCGCATCGTTTGTGTTGAACGCGATGACGAAGTTGTTCGAAGCGCTGACGACGATCTTTGCTTTCGGCGCGCCCGAGATGGCTGCAAACGAGCCCGCTGCGCTCGACTGCATGGCGTCGGCCAGATTGGAAGCGATCGAGGTGTCGCCGAACTGGCAGTAGCTCCAACGAGACTCCGTCGAGCCGACATAGCTGCCGGCAGCGCTCCGATCGGTCCAGGTGCCACCGGAGAGCTCGTACAGCTTCGTCTGCGTGCCGGCGAACAGGCGCCGCGAGCCGTCCAGCTTCGTCGCCACCACCGCGCCGCGACATTCGGCCGCCAGCGCCGCAGCGCTCACCGCGACGGGCGACGGCGCGGCCAAGTAGCCCGAGGCATAGGGGATGAGCGACAGGCAGTCCGTGAGCACGCCTGCGACAGTCGGATCCGCGTCAGGTGCGAAGCCCATGATCGGCGTCATCGCGGGCGCATCCTCAAGCGGCTGCCGCTGATCATGGCGCCCTCGTCGGCGCCCTTCATCTCGGCCAGGGTCTTCTCGAACATCTGGCCCCAGCGCGAGGCCTCGTCCGGGCTCTTCAGGAACAGCGACGCCTCGGCCAGCGCCGCGTACAGGTACAGGCTCGGCGAGGCGGTCAGCAGCCATGTCGAGCTCGCCGATGCGAGGAAAGGCGGCCGCTGGTAGTAGCGCACGTTGAGCACGGTATCGGCGATCGGCGTCACGCCGTAGAGCAGCCGGCCGCCCTCGATGCTGTACTTCGAGTCGTCGCCACTCTTGGGCAGATCGGCGAGCGCGTCGGGCGACATGTACTCGATGCGCGATCGCGTCGCGCTGTCGATCCGCTCGAAAGCGAGCCAGTCAGTCGGCAGTGCGACCCAGTTTTGGCCGGCAACGATCGTGAGCGTCGTGATCTGCACCATGCCGCTCACGCGCAGCTTGCGGCCGATGCGCTCTTCGCCCAGGCGGATGAAGTCGGGGATCCGGTTGATCACCAGCGCGTCGCTGCGCGCAAGCCACGCCTGTACGCTGGCCTGCAGGTCGACGTAGGAAGCGAATGCCATGTCAGCGCTTCAGGTAGGCGTCGAACATGACGAACTTGCTGTTCTCACGAAGCCACGTCTTGATGGCGGCGTGCCGCTGCGCGTTGTCGCGGATCAGCAGGAAGCGCGCATATTCGGCGGCCGGGATGTGGCCCACAAGCCGGCCTTCGCCCCAGCGCTTGCCCTCGGTGGCCTCTCGAGCCTGGCGCGCATATTCCAGATGCGGCTCGGCGTCGTAGCTGCGCTGCACGATCAGGGAATCGCCCTCGAAATGCAGTTGCGTGCGCACACCTTGCGCGCTCACGCCCTCGTCGACGGTGACGTTTTCCTCATAGCCCATTGCGTTCTCCCAATGAAAAAGGGCCTCCGGTGAGGGAGGCCCTTTGAAGTGCGATGGGGGTAGCGAAATGCGACCCCACGTTTGCGCGATTACGGGGTCAGGTCGGCGATCTTGCCGTGCGCCTTCTCGGCATCGACGGTCAGCGTCACGTCGGCAGTGACCAGCACCTTCTCCGAGTCGCCGGTCTTGCCCATTTCCTCCGACCGGAAGCCATCCAGGAAGGACAGCTCGCCGTGCTCGGGGTCGATCAGGTAGACGGTGCTGGCGCCGACCATGATGTAGTGCGGCACGATCTCCATCTCGCCGAAGTCGGACATGTACACGTCCGCGCCGCCGATGATCCGACCCTGCTCCTTCTTGCTGACCTGGTAGCGGTTGACCGCGATGCCTGCGAAGGTCGAGAAGGTCACCTTGTGGTTCGGCGACATCACGGCCTGCGGAGGCACCTTGCCGCTTGCAGTGTAGGCCGCCTGCGCCACGGTCTTCAGGAGCGTTTCCGTGAAGGTGCGCGGCGTGCCGGCGACGGGCGCCACGGTCGGGGCGCCCGAGTTGTGCGCCGTGGTCGAACCGCCAGCGCCGTGGGAGACGTTGCTGTAGATCAGCACGCCAAGACCGCCGAGCTTCGATGCGGTCGAGCTGTTGCCGCCGACGGCAGGGTTCGGCGACAGCACCGCTGCCTCGATGTCGCGCTTCACTTCCTTCATGCGCTTCGCCTTCTGGTAGGCCATGGATTTGCCTTGGCCGGCCTTCTTGACGATGTTCGCGCGACGAGTGACAGCGGGTTGCGCCGCGAAGATCTGACAGTAGTTGCCGACCCGATCGGTGCCAACCAGGGCATCGGCCGAGAAGTCATTGCCGTCGATGATCGCGTTGTCCTTGTTCGGCGCGGCGAGCGCGTCGCGCTGCCACTCGTGCAGCGTGTTGGTCGCAGTGCCGCGGCCGAAGTTGGTCGTGACCGGAACTTCTTCCGGCGACACGTTGTAGATCTTGTCGATCAGGTCTTCGCGAACGGAGTTGTTCACGTCGTACCGGTCGAACACGTTTGCGGGTTGTGCCATGGTGATGGCTCCTTCAGTGTTTGTGTGTCAGAAGGAACGCAGCCAGGTCGTCGACCTTCGCGCGACCGCTCTTGAAGCGGGCGGCCACGGTCTTGCTGACCTTTTCTCGTTCCGGCACTGCCTGGCGCGCGGCGGGTAGCCGAGGGGCATCGCCCGACTTCGGCTTGACCGTCGCGGCCTTCGTCTTCAGCTCCCGATAGGCCATGGCGTCGCGCATGATCAGCACCAGCGCAGGATCCGAGACCTTCGCGAAGCGCTCTTTCGGAACGCTGTATTCCTTCGCGATGCCTTCGAAGATCTTCTGCAGCTTGGGCTTGTCGATACCCTGCTGACCGAGGACGCCCCATGCGCGCTGAAACTCCTGCTGCATCTGCTGCTGAGTCTGCTGCTCGCCTTGTTGCGTCTCGTGATGCATGCCCTGCTCGATCTGGGCGAGCACGTCGTTGATCGCACGCTCGCGCGCGGTCTCCTGCACGTACTGGCTCGGGTCGGTTTGGGCGAGCGCCGCCATTTCCTGCGGGGAGCGCAGGCCCGCGAGCGTTCGAACAAGCGTGTGTGCCATTTGCGCCTGATGCAGGTAGTAGCTGCGGCCCTCTTCGAGCTGCTTCGTCACAACCTGCGCCGCCTCGCGGGACTGGTTCGCCATCTCCATCGTCTTGCGGGTGTAATCCGCGTGTCGCTGGTAGCCGGCGATCAATTCCTTTTCGTCCACCTCAATCGTGGTGTCGGCCCCGTCTTCGCCTTTGACAGGGACTTTGAATTTCAGGCTTGGCCGCTTGTCGGCGTCGTCGGATTCCTCGTCGTGGTCGCCCTCGGCGTCCTCGTCGTCGGGATCCTCTGCGGGGCCTGCACCAGACTCATCGTCCGGGTTTTCATCCGCGTCGGAGTTGTCCGCCTTGCGGCTGGGCTCTCTGCGTTCGGTCGCTTCATCCTTTGCGTCGGCCTCAGGGTTGTCGACGAGGAATTGCGCCAGGTCATCTACTGACTCGGGGCCAGATTCGGCTTGTCCGTCCATGTGATGCTTTCAGTCAAGACCACCCCCACGAGGCACCAGGGGGTAGACACGGGACGCTTCTCAGCGGAGCCCAGATAGGCCGGTGCAGGCCCGAAATTCAGCGGCCGGTGACGGCGCGCATGCCGCGTCGCAGCTTCGATTCGCTGCGCGCGCTGTTGAGATCGATTCGGCTCTGCGCCATCTTTCCGGCCTGGAGCATGCCGCGCAGCGTCGATTCGACGGCGTCGGTCAGACGTGCAGCTTGCGCAGCCAGCACAAGGCCCTCGGCATCCTTGATTGGCATGCGCTTGAAGGTGGTATAGGCGCTCTCGCGCATCAGCCGCAGCGCCTCACTGAAGGCCGGGTTGCTCAGCACTTGCGCCGCCTCGGCGCCGAGGTGCGCGAGCTGGTGATCGGACTTGCTCATGCGCGTTGCTCCCAGAAAATGCCTTCGATGCCGCAGAAGTTGGCCGCCTCGTCCGCGGGCGCCGTGCGCTGCTGGTGCGGCATGAGCGGTGCGGGCGCACCTTCGGGCTGGTGCATGCAGGCCTGCCAGTCGGCACCGTTCTCGATGCGTTGGGTGCAGTGCGCACACGAGGCGCAGAAGCGATCAGGTTCGGTCATGTCAGTAGCAGCGCGATCAGCGCTTCCTCTTCATCTCGTTGGGCGCGCAGCCGGGCGCGCAATGCTTCCTCGGCCTGCATCTGCTGGATGCGGAACAGGACCTGCGCCAGGAACAGCGCCGACGGCTCGACCGCCGGCGGCAGCACGGGTCGCTGCGCCAGCCACTGCGCCATCAGCGTTTGAAACCGCGCTTGGTTGCCGGTGTCGAGCGCGACGAATGCCGCCTCGACCTCGATCGCCTTCGCGCGCTTGGCCGCCCTCTCCTTCGCCGGCTTCACGCGGCGCTCATTGCGCGCCTCGAGGATGCGCTGCGACAGCGGCTTGAAGGACACCTCGCGCGGGCACGCCATCTCGAAGCCGCCGAAGCGCGTTGCCGGCGGCGCTGGCGTGCCGACAGTCGGCGCGCCCGCACCCTCTTCGGAGACGATGCCAGCCGCACTGATCACCGCTGCGACCGCGGGCTGCCCAAAGACTTCGGCAGACGGGATGCCGGCCGCGAAAATCCCGATGCCGCCCACCACGGGCGCGCCAAACGCCTCGGCTGAGGCAATCCCCGCGGCGAAGACGCTGGCGGCCACGGTGGGCGCGCCGAGAGCCTGCGCCGAGGCGATGCCAACCGCCGTGATGCCCCCGCCCAGCGCCGGCGCTCCCACGGCGCCAGCGGATGCAATGCCTGCAGGCGCAATGCCTGCGGAAATGACCGGCGCACCGAAAGCCTGCGCGCTCGCGATTCCAGCCGGCGCAACACCAGCTCCGACGACGACAGCCCCGAACGCCTCCCCGCTCGCAATCTGACCGGCGCCGGTAATGCCGCCCGCCGTGGCGGACTTCACTGCGATCACGGTGAGCGACATCGCCGACGACACACCATCGGTCGCGCTGATCGACAGCGCCGCCGTGCTGCTGATGTTCTTCGAGAGCAGCCCCGCCGCCCATGTGCTGTTGTCGCCGTTTTGCGCGACGGAGGTGAAGCCAGTCGCTGCGTAGGTCGAGGTCCCTGAAGCGATCGAGCCTTCGAGCAGAAAGACCAGTTCGTCCGCCTGCGCGAAGGCGTTGCTGGTCATCAGGAACGGCGGAGGCGCAGGAATCTGCGAGCTCGTGATCTGGCCGTAGGTATAGCAGGCCGTATCGAAGGGCGCCGATGCGGCCGCGCCCGTGATTTCTACCGCGATGATCGTGGCGTAGGGGGCGGCTGCCGAGAAGGTGCCTGTGAACGTGTGACCGCTGCCGGCCCCGGCGCCTCCGCTGGCCAGTCCTGGGCACCCAAAGAACTGCAGCCACTGGTTGTCGCCGCCACCACCCGGATAGGCCCAACTCTCTGCCGCATGCAGCGCGGCGTATGTGTTCCCGGTCTTGTTGTCGATGATGCCGGTGCATGTATTGGTCGAGCCGGTGATGACCGCAACGAGGACGGGATTGCCTGCCGTGGTGGAGTGCGCGCCGCCACCAGGCGCCAGCATCGCGCCCGTAGTGAAGGTCGTGCCGCCGGTGCCGCTGTTCTTTGCGACGCACTGGCCGGCGACTAAAGCGCTCACAGCACCTCGTGCCTACAGCTTGAAGATTTTGTTGGCGCCGTTGTCCCAGGTGATCGGCACAGACTGGCCCGCGCTCGGCGTGAATGGCAGACCGCTGGTCGGCGTGTCGATGTAGGCGATGACCCGCGCCGTCGAGTCGGTGCCGGTGTGCTGGAACACCACGAGCGCGTTGCAGGCCACCGCCGCGGTCGCCGTCAGCGTAGTGTCGTTCGCATCGCACACCCCAGAGGCCTGCGTCTTCGATGCGAGCGAGGCGCTGCGGCCGTTGTCGTTGCCAGACGTGATGTCGGACAGGAATTTGTGCGCAGCGCTGAAGGTATAGGCCGACTTGACCAGCATCACGCGGATGTCGCCGGTGCTCCAATTGATCGTGCCATCCGCGAAGCCTTCACGGCCCGGATCGAAAAGTACGTTTGCCATGGTGGCTCCTATTGCAGACCGGCGATCTGGCCGGATTGATCACGCGCCACGGGGCGGAAGGTGTTGCCGTGCTGCACGCCGGCGACGTTGCCGTGCTGGTCGCGCACGATGGTCTTCGGCGCCTGCTGGTGCTCGACGAGCCCCTGCAGCAGGTCGATCACCGGTGCGATCGGGTCCGGCTTCTCGAAGATGTCGCCGGTCTGGCCGTCAATGTCGAAGCCCTCGGGGATCGTGTCCGGGTGCGCGATGCGCGTGTTGATGATCGAGGTGCGGTTGTCGGCGTCGATCTGGTAGGCCTGCAGCTGCAGCCTCAGCACCTCGAGCTCGTGCTTGTATTGCGCTTCGAGCGCCTCGCGCTGCGCATCGCGTGCGTCGTTCGCCGCCTGGATCGAGAGCTGATTCTGCTGGTCGCGTTCCTTGGCTTGCGCCTCGAATTGGGCCTGCTGCGCTTCGAGCGCCTGCTTCTGCTGGTCGCTCGACTGCTGAGCCTGCAGCCGCATCTGCTCGACCGTGACTTGATAGGGCGGCGGCTCCGGCGGCTTCGTCGGCAGCGGCTTGTTGCCCGGGTCAGTCAGGTAGTCGTCGACGTTCTTGATGCCGCCCAGCTGGATGAGCTTCGCGTGCGTCTTGTAGATCTGCTGCGGCGTGACCATCATCTCGCCGAGCGGCGACGGCGCGAGCTGCATCTGCAGGTTGGCCACGCTGCCGAGCACCGCGACGAGCTTCTCTTCGTCACCGGTGCCCAAGCCGACGTTGCACGTCATTTCGTAGCCGTCGCGCCAGTCGTTCGGGTCGCACTCCACGAACTTCCCGCGCAGGCGGTACGCGATCGGCTCCATGTCGCCTTCGGTCAGAAGGTGGTTGATGCCCTTGAAGGTCGGCACCACCAGGATCTCGCCGAGGATGCGCCCGATCAATTCGATGCGCTTCGCCGCGGCACCATTGAGCATCACAGCCTCGGCGGCGGTGCGGTCCTGGCGCAGCGCGTTCGGGTCCTGCCCCTGCTGCGACTTGTTCACGCCCGTGCGTTTCTCGCCCATCGTGTCGATGTATTCGAGCAACGGGAACATCTGACCGCCGACGAATGGCGTCGCGTCGCCGCCGAGCGCGTTCTGATTCTTGACGCGGATGAGGCCGCCAGGCCGCCCGTCGAGCAGGTCGTCGATGTCGGCAAGCGGCTCATCGCCGTCCATCAGCACCGTCTTGCGCGGGTTGTTGGCCAGCGTAGCGTTGTCGAGCACCGCGCGCGTCAGATCAGTCTTGATCTTCTGCAGGTCGCTCATCATCTCGGCGACGCTCATGCCATCAAAGGTGTGCGGCACCAGGATCGGCGAGCCGGTAGCGATCGGCACCTCGTCGCATTCTTCGTTGCTGAGGATCAGGTCTTTCAGCCGGTAGATGCAACGGCGCTCGGCGACACCATCGCCGTCGTAGTCGACAAGCACCCACTCCATGCGCAGCCACCCTTCGGTGAGCGTCTCGTCGTCGGATGCGATCTGCGTGTTGTTCGGATCGGTGTCGTTCGTCTCGCCGCGGCGGTTATGGCGCTGATCGCCCGCATCGCTCGTGGATTCGGGCATCTGACTCGCGGCCAGTTCTTCAGCCGTCACGTCGGTGAAGCCCATCTCGTGCAGGTCCGAGAGCGACACCTCCATGTCGCGCGCCACGTAGGGGCAGTCGGCCAGCAGCGGCGTCGTCCAATTGCGCTGCACACGCAGATAGTTCGGATCGAAGGCCTCAACCTTGATCGTCTTGCGCTCGACCACCTTCGACAGCCGCACGTTCATCAGCGTCTGCATCACCGGCTGGCCAGTCGCTGGATCAATCACCGGCAGGCCGCTCTCGGGATCGATCAGAGGACCCTGCACTGCCTGCTGACGTTCGATGGTGTCGGCGCCGTGCTGCTGCATCAGCATCTGGAGAATCTCGGGCGATGACACGCCATCGAGGCGGATGACACTCTTCGCGCGCTTCGTCTCCTTGCGCCAGTGGATGCACCCGTTCTTGACGGTCAGCGCGTCCTTGAACGCGGTGTAGAGCACCAAGAAGCCGTTGTTTTGCTTCTTGAAAACGTAATTGCAGGTGTCGGTCGCCTGCTCGGCGCCTTCGGCCTCGGCGGCCTGCGTGGGTTCGAACTCGACCGCGCGCTCGTTGCTCAAGAACATCTTCAGCAGGTCCGGCAGGATCCACTCGACGGTGTCCTGCACCTCGGAGGTGACGGTGTGCGACCAGCCCTCCTCTTCGTTGCCGTAGGGACGACGGAAGTACTCGCGCATGGCTCGCCTGCGTTCGTGCGCGAGCGTGCCCCACACGAAATCGGCAGAGCTGCTCTCCTGGCGCATCAAGAGCGCCAGCAGGGTCTCGTCGTCCATCTTGGCCATCTGCTATGCCTCAGGGATCACGGTGCGCGGCCCTTCGGCCGAGTTGGCCTCGGACAGCTGCTGCGCGCGCTGGATGGGCGACAGCTCGGGCCACGGCGGCACGCCGACGACAGACGAGCCATCGGGATAGGTGTGCGTCTCGCCCATGCGCGTCTCATCTACCGCGGCGACCGCGGGAGTGTTCTTGGCCATGGTGATCAGTCCTTCGCTTCGGAGGGTTCGGCCACCACGGCGGGCGTGGCGCTGGTGACGGTGCCCGGCTCGATCGCGCCAGGTCCCAGCGGCAGCGAATGCGTTGCCGGGTCCGCCGGGACGGGCGCCGCCACGGGCGCGCCACCCACCTGATAGGCGGTGCCGCCGACAGCAGCCGCAGCGGCCTGATCGGCGTGATGCTGCACCGCGGGGTGGATCAACTCGACCAAGCGCTCGACCGCATCCATGCGGCCCATGATCACGCGCTTGAACAGGTCGTGCAGTTCGTCCTTGAGATTCATGATTCTTCCTTTCGCGGCCGTCAGGCCAGTCGTTTGCGCTTGTATTCAATGGGTTTCGACGGCGCCGGCTTGGTGATCGCGAAGCGGCGCATCATGTAGGCGTAGCGCGAGGCAGACAGCAAGTCGTCATCGAGCTTCACGATCTTTCCGTCTTCGCGGTGATACATCCGGCACTCTTCGAACCACTCCGTGAGGTGCGAAAACACCTTCCATCGGCCGGTCTGCATGCGGTCCAGGATCTCGACCACGCCGGCCTCAACACCGTTGCCACCGCTGCCTTCGACCACCTCGCCCTTTTCGTTCGCCTCGGGCGGATGCGTCGCCTTGTTTGGCAGCATCTTCATGCCCTGATCCGCGTACTGATCGCGCAGCGCCTGGCCAGAGCCCTTGTCGTGCTGCAGGCCGTCATGCGGCCACGCCCATGGCACCCACTCGCCCCAAGGCTTCACGCTGGCAGCGAACAGCACCGGCGTCTGCTCTTTCTTCCGGTACGCTTTGGTGACGTAGATGATGTCGGCGTCGCGGTCCCACGCCAGATTGACGGCGGCGCTCGGGTGATCCCATCCGAAATCGATGCCGTTGATCTGCGCCCAGTGCGCCGGGATGGCGAACGGCTCGACGCTGATCGACTCGTCGGTGACCGGCCAGATACGCCCGCTACCGAGCGATGGGATGCCCTTCGTGCGAGCCTCCAGCTCATGCGCCGGATAGCCTGCAATGATCTCGGCCCGCTTCTCGGGCGTGTAGTGCTCGGCGTCGTCGATCGTCATCCGCGTGACGTGAGTGCCTGGCGCTTTTTCCATCATGAACCTCTTGACCACGCCTGTGATGCCCTTCAAGGGCGTGAAGGTCATCGCGAGGCTGCCACCGGTTGCGTTGGTCCGCGTCAGCGCCTCGAAATAGATGTCCTCATCTGGCTCTTCGTCGAGCCAGACCCAATGAAGCGTTTCGCCTTGGAACTTCTCGCGCCCCTGGTCGTAGCTCTTGAAGCCCAAGAGGCTCTCGGTCGCCTGAATGTCGCCTCCGCCGCCCCAGCGAATCACCAGCGTGTCGATCGCGTTGGCCAGCCCGCGCTTCATCGTCTTCTCGGTGATCACCTCGCGCGGCAGCGCGCCGGTTCCGATCGCATTGAATTCGCCGCACAGCACGCGCTGCACGGTCGCCCGCGTCAACTCGGACGTGACGCCGGCAGCCCAGGCCGAGATCGGCTTCGTGAACTCTCGTCCGACCCACCAATCCGGATAGCGCCCGGTCAGGTGCATCGCAGTCTCGTAGCCAGCGCTCCATGTCTTGCCGAGCTGGTTGCCGGCCATCAACAGCCGCTCGCGGGATTCGCGGCCGGCAGCATGGAACTCGGCTTGTTTCGGGTAGGCCCGGTATTCCCTGAGCTGGTTTTCCCGCCGGCGCCGCTGCTTCTCCGCATGCAGCGCGAGCCATTCAAGCTTTTGGGCGCGCGTCAGCACTCTTTGCCGCCTCGATCGCGGCCATCTTCGTGTCGAGCTGCTCGTCCGTCAGATCCGTCAGCGTCGTGCGCTGGTCGATCTCGATCTTCTCGCCGAAGCTGCCCGGGTCAGCCTTCGCGGCTTGCCACCGGTAGTGATGGGCCAACTCCTTCGCCTTCGCGAGCATGAACGGCGTGCGAGCACCACGCAGCACCGCCTCGGCCTTGTCGGCATGCGAGCGGGCAGCAGAAATGCGAGCCTCGCGCACACGCGCGGAACGATCCGGCTCAGCGCCAACCCAGCGACCGAGACTCGCGATCCCGATCTTTAGCTTCCTACAGATTTCCGTCTGCGTGTTGCCGTCGGTGATCTGGTCGCAGAGCCAGTCGATGCCGAGCTCATCGAGCGTCTTGGCTGCGCTGCCCTTCTTGGCGGCCGGCTTCTTGGCCACGGCCATCAGGATTGCTCCTCAAGCAGAGCTTGCGGAATGAATCCAGCGACCAGGAGGCAGGCGCACATCTTATCGGCGCGCTTTTGCTCCGGCGTTCTGGTTGCCTTGCGCGCTTCCTCCTGGCGGAAGTATTCGGCATAGGCCCGAGACGTGCGGCGGTCGTCGCAGAAGATACACAGCAACGGCAAGCACGAGATGCCAAGCAGCACGAGCGAAATGATGAGAAGTACGGTGTCGTCGTTCATGGTTCGGGGCTCCCTTGGGCTTATCCGATGGAGCCGGGCTCAGTTTTGAGCCGGGCTCTGGGGTGTCCTGAGAAATCAGGAGACTGGCGTCGACGCTCAAACGCCGACTTGCGAATTTGTGCAAACCGGGGTTTCGAGCAAACTGGATGAGATGTCCTCGGAACTGAGGAGATCGAAGGCGGTCCATCCGGCTGACGCTTGCGCGCTGGACCGATGCGGTTCGCACTCGCGCCTCGCGAACTCAGAGTGCGTGAGTCATGATTCCCGAGCGGCTGCGCGCTCGCCCAGGCGAGGCTGCCGGGATGCGTTGGGATGGAAACGAAGGCAGGCACTTCCCCTGCATGTCACGGGTCGAGAGATCGCGTTTGAAACGCAATCTCCGCCCACGGTGTTAAACCGCTGATCGGGCGTGAGTCCCCAATGGTCGGAACAGCAGCGGCGATCAACTCCGCTGGCCAACTCCACCGGATTCGGGGGTTTTGGACTTATGAGAAGTTGCCGGTTACCCACAGTCCGGCGCCCGGCGTGAGGCATCCCGTGCGGGTAGGCCGGCGGAAATGAAAAAGCCCTCCATTGCAGAGGGCTCAGACTCTGAGCTTTACCGGCAGCACCGCCTCCAACATGGACGGGCTGCTCCTACGCCATTGCTCAGCAGTTGGCGAGAATTATAGAGGAGTTAGCACCAGTTGCGTCAAGTGTCGCAGTTCACCACGGATCGGATGATCGATCTGCGTCACCTCTTCGAATTTCCAGCAATTCCATCTGGTCGGTGGCCGGTAGCCGCAGGCCGCATGACACGCACTGAAGCCGGCGCTCCCTGTCGTCGTAGTCCTCAAGCTCGCCGGTGCAACTCGGGCACCAGAGATACGGCGCGACTTCGGGCGCTCGCGGCGGTGCAGTTGGTGCGTCGACGCCATACACCGCACGACGGATCGAATAGCCAAGCTTCGAGCTGTAGTGGTGGCTTTCCACTTGAAGCGGATCAAGCAGCGCCGTGCAAGCGAATCGCCCCGTCCTTTCCTCGATCGGGGACGCGCACAGAAGACAGTACAGCTTTCGCATTTAATACCCTCGATTGATCAGCATCTGACGCCCGTCATGCAACAGTTGGGCCAAGCCCTCCATCGAAGTGCCGATGGCCCGGCAAGCCTTGTTCGGGCTCACGGGCTTGCAGTATGCCCAATGGATCGCCGCGCTGTTCCGGCCGGGCAGCGCCGTCACTGCGGATGCGATCTTGACCGCGTCCGCACGGTCGACTGGAGGAACCGTGAGGCTCCCGTAGGCCGCGCGCGCACGGGTGGGCGGCGGAGCCATGCGGAACATGGGCGCGGACGACGGCGCGGACGAGCCGTTGCACCAGGCAGCCCAATTGCGCAGCCGGTCGTCGATGTCCCGCTGATGCCACGGCACGACATGGAAGTCGATAGGAGCGGTTCCCCTCGCTCGCCTGACGGCTTTGGGCGGCGGAGCGATGACTGGCGGCGGCTCTGCGGCGCGCAGCTCGGCCGCCGCGATGATGCTGGCGGCCATTTCGACAAGGCCCTTCTTGTGCGCGCTCGGCCTCCGCTCTGCTGGGATGATCTCCGTCAACATCTGAGACAGGTCTTTACTCTTGCGAAGCCGCGTCGATCGTGATCAGCACTTCCGCGAACGCGTCAGATTTGTTGTCGCTGTGAATGAAGCACTTCGCCACCTTGACGTTGTGCCCGCCCAGATCCAGGCCTGCAGACCGGGCGACTGCTTCGGCGAGTACCTGCCGCAGCGCAGCGCCATCGAGGCGGGCGCTGTACTGCACCTGATCGACCTTTACCGAATTGACATTGATAGATTTCATCTCGCACGCCTTTAACTAAATGACAGCCGTATTAATCTCAAATTCACAACGATGGCTAATTAGTACCCCAGACCTTAAAACTCCCCCTGTGGAGAGAGACCTAGCCCATCCTTAGGGAGGCCTTCACCCAGGGACAGAATTGCCACCGAGACCCGTCAGCCGTTCGACGATCGGGCGCTAACTTCGCCACCCTTGCCCCTGCTTCCTCGTCTTCCTCACAGTTGGGGCGTCTTCCTTTGCCGCTGCGGTTAAACCATGTCCCACCAGCAAAGTGCAGAGTTGTGTCCAGCTATGTCACGGACTCACCCTTTCGAACCTGCATCAGGAGCTCGCAGACCGCGAGCAAGCCGGCGCGTGCATGAAGGTCGTTGGCATCCTCGCCAAGGACCGGCGACATGCAGTAATGCAGCCCCGTCTGTTTCGCGGCGCGCTGCCCTGCCCCGCTCTTGTCGTTGTCGGCAAAGACGTAGCGGCGCCCGGACTTCAGCATTCCTGCGACATGGGTCATATTGAAGTCGCTGAAGCACACCAACGTCGAAGCATTCAGGCGCATCTGACGAAGCGCCGCGTCAATCGACAGGCCTGTGGCATATCCCTCGCATAAGACCGTTTCTGCGGCGCTTGATGGGCCAAGACGAAGGACGGCGCCTGTCGCGCGCATGCCATAGGTCATCTTCTTCTGCCAACGCATGACGCCTGGCTGTTCCTCGGTGTCCGTCCAACGAATGACTTGAGCACCAAGCAGCTCGTTCGTGGAGAAATCGCGCATTGGAACCAACAAGCCGCCGTCTGGCAACACCAGGCCTTGAGCATCAGGAAGGCGCTTGCGGAAGAGATAGTCATGCGTGCCGGGAACGGCCGTTCGGAGCATCTGCGCAGCTCTCTGCGCGGCTTTGCGCTGCGCATCCGCCGCCTTAGCCTTCTGGGAGTCCTTCTGCGCGCGCCAAGCCTTCTTGTCCTCTTCGGTCCAGGGTGCGGCGTTCGGATCGTCGTACCAATGCGCCACGCCTTCGCCATCCCAGGCGAAGACCCAGCCGCGCCGGCCATCCCAGAAGTAAGCCCCGTTCTTGCTGCGCGGCTTTTCGGTGGTCCCGCATCGCTGGATCTTGTCCATCGGATGCAAGTCACGGATCTCGATCCCGTGCGCACGCGCGAAGTCGATGAAGTTCATGCGGTCAGTGCCTCCTTGCGTTCGCGCGCGCGCTCAGCGATTCGAAAGCTCTGACGCTTGCCCTTGAGTCGTGATGCCAGCGCATCGGAGACAGGCACCTTGGGGGTATCCTCGAAGGAATGGCCTGTTGGCGGCGGATGCCCGCAGATGTCGCGGAACGCCATGTAGGCATATCCCGGCTTGCTCTTTACCCATGCCGTCTGTCTGGCGAACGTGCAGAGTTGGCGCCACAAGTGCACCTTGTCGTCGGCCAGAGTCCTACCGTTGAGTACTACCTCGTGCATCTCGCCGGCTTCTGCGACTACGAGCGCCTGCCTGACAACTTCGTGCCCGCAGGACATGCACCTTTGACAGAATGGCTTGTAGCCGCATTTCGGGCAGCCGCTACGCTCGCTCTCTTCCTTCGGCTCCGCGCGCACCGCGCGATCGAGCGCTTCCCCTTTGTCGAGCGAGGCCAAGCCGTTGAAGAAGACATCGGTGAAGTCGTCAGCGAACCGAACGATGTTGCCGCTGTGATCGAGCAGTAGGCAATCGGTCTTGCCGGTGTCTGCCGACGTGCGGAGACCGCGGCCCCACATCTGGATAGCAGTGGATAGAGATTTCCGCAGAGGGCGGCAATCGACCACGCAGCCCACGTCAGGCACGTCGAATCCCTTGGCCAGGGCTTCCACCGAGATCAGGACGCGAATGCAAGAGTCGGGCTTACGGAACTCGCGCAGGAGGCCTGGCCGCTCCCGTTCATGGGTGCGGTGCGTGAACGTAGCGGACATCACGCCCACCTCGTTGAACTGCTTGCACAACTCCTCGCAGTGAACGACAGAAGAGCCAAATACGATGGTCTTGCGGCGTTGCCCATGCCGCAGCCACTCCGAGACCACGTCACCGATGATTTCCATCCCGCGCTCGCCTGCATCAGTGGGAGACCATTCGCCATCGGATGTGAGCTTTGCGCCCTGCATGTCCGGCTTGCGGCAGGACAGGACACGCATCGGAACCAGGATCCCGTCCTGCGTCAGGTCGTGCATCGTGGCCGCGTTGATGTGGTTGCTAAAAATCTTTCCCAGTCCGCGAGAGAACGGAGTAGCCGACAGACCGATGACGTGCGCCGGACTGTTCGTCGCGAACTCGCGCCACGCATCATGCTGGGTATGGCATTCATCGACGATCAAGACATCGGTGTCATGCCAGCCCCGGCTGGCGATCGTCTGAACGCTGGCGATTTGCAGCGGCTTGCTGTAGTCCTTCCGCTCGTGGTCGCCCATGATCACGCCGTGTTCGTGCAAGCCGTAGCTATCCGCGACAGCGCTGGTCTGCTCGATCAAGGCCCTGCGGTCGCAGAGGAAGGTGGCACGCCTGCCACGCTTGAGGGCTTTTTGAGCGATTCGCAGACCGATGTAGGTCTTGCCCGAACCGGTGGGAGACATCACCACCTGGTTCTTGTGGCCTGCAAGGATGCCCTCGGCGATCCCAAGCATGGCCCTCTGTTGGAACGGGTGTGGATCTGGAAAGCTGCCACCCGTGGCAGTGTCGAAGAGATCGGTCAAGCTGTGGCCTCGGCTTTCTTCTTCCAGGACTTCACCTGTCTTGTCAGGTCTGCGATCTGCGACTGCATGCTGTTCTGCCGGTCCTTCAGACTGCGAACCATGTCGCGCGAAGCCTTCGCTTCGGCCAGCGCCGCCGCCGTCTGATCGCTCGCATCAAGCACTCGCACTGCGGCAGCGAGATCCCCCTGCACTTCGGCAAGCTGATCGCGAAGCGCAAACACTTCGGTCTCGAGTGCAGCGATCTTCAGCGCGGCTTCCGCGGCCTCGTCCTTCGCGGCGGCCGCAATCAACGCGGTACGCAGCGCATCGGCCATCGGACCCTTCTTCGGCTTGCCGTGGATGCGGGCCTTCCGGGTCTTGGGGGATGCGACGGCAGCAGCCTGTTGTTCCGTCGGCAAGCGCGAGATCTCGGCCGCAACGTCCACCGGCATGGCTCCGGATCGCACAGCCTCCTTAACTTCATCCACCCCGTGATCGACAACGTGCTTTGCGTGACGCAACGTCCTATCGGAGACCTTGGCAGCGGCCGCAACCGCCCCCTGCGCCGGCAATTCGGAAATATTTCCGAATAGGGGATTGCCCACCGGTTTCCATTGGTAGCAAGTGGCTGCAGCGAGCGCACGCTGACTCGCGGTGAGATTGCGCCGGGCACTGTTTTGCGCGAGCACGAAGTCGCGCGGGTCCACGTCGCCGAGCAGCACTTCGGGGCACTCATGGCCCAGCTCGGTTGCTGCACGGTAGCGATTCCAACCGTCGAGGACCATGCCTTCGAAGATGGTGATCGGGTTTTGCACACCGATGTTCGTGATGCTATCAATCAAGGCTGCGTATTCAGCCTCACTCATGGACGGGAACGCGGCCGACAAAGGATGTTGCTGGTAGTGCATGCTTATTTCCAAGCTCCCATTTCGTGTTCAGTGCAGAACCTGGCTCGCCCGAAGTTGCGGTGAACGCCGAGCCAATAGGCGTAGTGGTAGAGCCAAAGCACAGCGCGGCGCATCAATCTGCGTCCTCGAAAATCAACCTGGTCGGTGTCGTCTGACGCATGGCCTTTTCGAACAACACCTCAAAAGCCTGGAAGGTGCGTGCGTCGACGCACCGGAAACTCGAATCAACGACCTTCAGCCCCGCGTAGGCCAACACGTTGGCGAACTTGTCGAGGTGATCACTCAGGAGTCGCGAGATCGTGCTTTCCGACACGCCCATGGCCGCAGCTATCGCGGCCTGCGTCGACTCGCGTTGCGCTGCCTGAAGCACGGCGGCCGAGATCCGACGCGCACGCAGTGCAGGAGTGTCTTGCTCGGTCATGCAGGCGCCCCGTCCTGAATTGCAGGGCTTGCATCTGCACGGCTCGCTGCAAGTGATCGTGCAGCGAGCCGCGCCTGCCTTGCTGGTGCTTCCAGGCCACCGGCTTGAGACTTGATTCCCATGAACTCACGAACACCAGCCGACACCGGCCTCATCCACGCCAGCACGCAGACCTTTCTCAGCACCAACGCGGACCCGACCAGCGCGCGGCCGGCGGTGACGCTGCGCATCACGAAGCTCGAGATCCGATGGGTCGACGGCGATGTCGCCATGCGCTTCCATGCGCACACAACCGACGTGACGCCTTCGAGGCGAATGCGTCCGGCACGGCCAGGGAGATAGGCCATGTGAGCTCGCTCGAACTCTGGTCTTGAGTCGCGCTGCGAGGAAAAGGTCGGGATGGTCGACCTTCACCTGAGCGGGAATGCCCCGCGTGATCCAGTTCTGCACTCGCTGGACGCCGCCTTTAGCTTTGTCGTACCCGAGACGCTGAGCCAGCTTCGCGGGGCCGCCAAGTTCCTTGATGAGGTCTTCGTCGTTCATGATTCCCGATATTACACACCATGTTTATCATCGGGTCAAACACCACGTTTACCAACACGGCGTTTAGTAGCGGAGAATTCGCGTATGCACCCGTCCATGCAACGTCTCCTCGACTACGCGCTCAAGAAAACGCGCGACGAGATGCATCCTGTCGTCGATCAGGCGTCGCTTAGGGAGAGGATGGGCGCGAGTGCGGGCGCCTTTACTAACTGGAAAATGCGCGGCCTGTCGAAAGATGCCGCGATCGCTGCAGAAGCTGAGTTCGGCTGCTCGGTCAACTGGCTCCTGGCAGGTGCGGGCGACGACGATTCCAAGATCTCAGTCCCCGCGCACACGAAATCCTCGGCAAGCGCGACACTCAGCCCGGCATCGTTGAGCCTCGATCAGTTGCTTTTTCAGCTCGGCGAAGCGATCGAATCCGTTGGCGACCCCGGAGCACGCCATAGCGCGGCAACGATGCTCGCAACGTTCATCGGCGATCCGAGCGGCAACACCGACATGGTGCCGCTCATCGTCAAGCGCCTCCAGCGTCAGCACACGTCCCCGATCACAGGGCCAACCATCGGCGGGACTGGCTACCAGAAGCAGACGCCCGTGGTGCCCTTCAATCCCGCAGGCGCGAGGTCGGCCAAGCCGGCCAAGGGAAAGAAGGAGTCGTGATGCCTTACAAGCTCGTGCACGACTACATCAGCCGCGACGTGATCGAGGCTTGCGCCGTCCTCTACGAGGGGGCGAAAAGCGGCGACGTGAAGGGCATCGCCTTCGCCGCCATGCTCCGGCACAACCGATACATCACGAACGTGGCCGGCCTGGCGTTCAGGAATCCGACCTTCGCGCGCGGGTGCGTGATGACGCTCGGCGACGAGATCGCTGGACTGATTCATGGACGAGATTCACAAGAAACACGATAGGAGATGAGGATGAGGAAATTGCTTTTGATCGCCCTTTTGCCGCTTGCTGGCTGCGCTACGAATTCAGGCGTTGTCCCGATCGGGGGCGATACCTTCTTCATAACGAAGCAAGCGGCGTCCGGGTTTTCGGGCGTCGGTAACCTGAAGCCAGAGGCTTTGCGTGAGGCATATACGTACTGCGCGACCACCAAACAGAAAATGGAGACGATCTCCATGACCGAGGCTCAACCTCCGTACATCTTCGGGAACTTCCCAAGAGTCGAGTTGCAGTTCAAATGCGTCTGATCACGACCCTCCTCTGCGTCGGCGTGCTCTCCGCTTGCACGAACATGACGCCCATCCAGCCAGTGGGGCGCGACCGGTTCATGGTGTCCTCGACGGTGCGCGGCGGCTTCACGACGGACGGCCAGATCAAACAGGATCTGATGGACCGCGCCCGAGCCTTCTGTGGCAAGAAGGAGATGGTTCTCGAATCGTCCACGTCTGGGGGAACACAGGGGTGGACGCCGCAGACGGCCGAAGTGCTGTTCAAGTGCGAGTAAACCCGATGCCCAAAAATCTAGAACAACGAAACGACATCCTCGACATCATCGGAGCCCTCTTGGCGACCCATCGAGCCTTGACGACGGTGAGGGATGCCCTCCCCATTGAGATTCAAAGCCAAATGATGCGAGACATGAGCGTCGTGCTAACCCGCTGCGAAGCCCTGCTCAAGCGCTTGGACGAGACAGACAAGGTGGCGTCATGACCAGCGGCAACGTTCACGGGATGCCCGCCGACCACGCCCAGCAATATCTTGAGCGCTTGGAACAGAGGACCTTGAAAGGTGGGCCGCAGCCCCCTGATAATGGTGATATGGAAGCCCGCGTAGCCAAGCTCGAAGCCGCAATGGAGTACGTCCAGCGCGACCTCGGCGAGATCAAGACCGACATCCGCGAGATCAAGCGCGATGCACGGACGGACTTTCGCGCCTTGTTTGGTGCCCTAATCGTCGTTGCCTTGGGGCTGGCTGGCATCATGGCTAAGGGCTTCCACTGGCTCTAGACTAGCCCTCCTCCTCTCTCCCCCAGGCCCGCCGCGTGCGGGCTTTTTCATGACTGCTCAATGCTGCTCGCGCAGCTTGGCCAGCATCGCCGCGCGCTGCTCTTCGGTGCCGCCGGCAGCTACGTCTTCCCATGTGCCATCGTCCTTGAAGATGCGGTACGCGACGCAGTTGACCGCGCCTGCCTTGGCGAGCTCAAGCATCCGCTCCAGGTGCTCGACCAGTTCCTTTCCCTCGAAGTAGACCTTCTCGATCGCCATGGCGGTTCCTTTGCGGTTGCGTCGTCAGCACTCTACCCGGTGCAGCGCGCAGCTTCTTCTGCGTCGTCGTAAACGTCATGTTGACATTAATAAACGTGATGTTTAAACTCTGCTCCGTCGCCTACAAGGGCAATGGAGCGAACGATGAACTACGACGAGGCAATCGAAGCGACCGTGACGCGCGAAGAGGCGCTCAGCGAGATCGAGAAACATCACGCATGGCGCTTCACTGAGGCGGTCGCCGAGTTCGATGCGGACTGCGGCAACCGCGCCGCCTACAAGGGTGCCGAAGTCCTGGGCTGGCTGGGGTACTGAGCGATGGCCGAATTCATCGCATTCCTGCTGACCGGCCGCCGTGCCGGCTTCCACGTCGGCCCCCAAGGCTGGGCACGCTTCCGCCGCGGCCACCTGGTCGACGCTTCGCCGGCGGTCTGGAACGCCTACAAGCTGCGCGCCGCGCATCTCGACCAGGTGGGGTACTGAGATGCTCGACCTCATCCTCTCGTCCCGCCTGTTCGGCTGGTTCTTCGGCGACATGCACGGCCGCGACGAGCGCGGCGATGCGGGCATCGGTCGCCGATTCATCTCGGCGTCCGCCCTTGCGACGTTGACCGCATGTGGTGGTGGTGGCGGCGGATCTGGTGCGCCGATGCTCCCGACTCCCGTCGCTGGAACTCCAGCATCGTCAGCGCCGCCACCAGCGCCGCGCGACTGCAGCATCGAGCTCTACGGAGACAGCATCCTGCACGGCATGGCTGTCGGCTTGAACCGCCTTCAGGAGCCGCCTGCCGCGGCGCTCCAACGCCTACGCCCGGCCTACACGGTGATCGACCACTCCGTACCAGGCGCGACGGCGACCGCGATCGCCGCAGCCTTCGGCAACCAACAGCGCACCGGCCGGCTGATCGTGCTCGAGCCCGGCGTGAACGACATCAACGCTGGCCTGCCGGTGGACGCGCCCTACCGCAACATGATCGCGATCACCAAGGGTGAAGGACGGATCGCGATCGTCACCGGTCTGAGCCGGCTAGAGAACCCACCGGCTGCCTGGGCCGGCTACGCCGAGACAATCCGCGCGATCGCTGCCGAGCAAAGCGTGGCCTACGCGAACTGGCCGGAGGTCGAAGGTAGCACCGTCGACGGCACACATCCGGACCAAGCGTTTTCGACAGCCTTGGTCGAACAGCTGGCGCTCACCCTTGATCGTGCTGCGCCGGATTGTGCGCAATGAGCGAACCGATCAAGGACTACGCGGTGGCCGTTGCCATCGCTACAAGCATCTTGTCACTTCCCAAACACCGCTCGCTAGAAAGGGATGTCGTCATCCATGTCGTCGAAGCCCGACGACGATTTGACCTTCGGGTCCGTCTTAGGCCACTTAGGCAAGGCGCTTGCTTCGACCTCACCGGCGGCAACAGCTTGGAACGCCGCCCAGTGCGCCCGCAACCGATCGAACAGGAAAGATTCTTCGCGGACGGTCCAAGTCCATTCCTTGTTGGACTTGGAGTAGCCACCGCGCCAAAGGTAGCCGCACTCCTTCACGAGTTTCCAAATGAGCTGCTCGTCATGGGTGAGCAGCTCAGGGTATGCCAACGCGAGTTTTGCGAAGCGATCCGAGTCATCAACGTCCCAGAGGTTTTCACTTTGGCTCATCACGGTGGTGACGCCTTCGTCCCACTCCCGGATCGGGAACCGATTCAAGGTGTCCTCGATAGCCCACTCGATGAAGCTCGACAAGGTGCGCCTCTGTTTTCGCGCAGCCAGCTCCGCCAGGTAACGCAACTTGGGATCCAGCCGCACCGTCACCGTCTCGCTTCTAGACAGCTTGCCGCCCGCCCCCTTGCGTTTTTCGACCATGCCCGCTCCGGTATGTAAGAAAACTCATTCTAGACGCAAACACTACAACAGCGAACAAAAACAGCTTGTGCTAACTGTTAACACGTTCTATATTTCCGAACACATAGAAAGGGGTTGATTACATGTCCACAACCGATGCGCCGCCACCAAACGCGACGCCGATCCGCCTTCCCAGTGAGCTCAAGGATTGGTTGAAACACCAAGCAATCGACAATCGCCGAACGCTGTCCAATGAGATCGTCTTTCGCCTCGACCATTCGCGCGACCAGCAGCTTGCACAGCACGAGGAACAGAAATGAGCAACGTAATCCCTTTCGATTTCGAGGGCTCGTCGATCCGTTTGCTGGATCTGGAGGGCTCGCCCTGGTTCGTCGCCATGGAGATCGCAGCCGTGCTCGACTACTCCGACGCGTTCGAAATGACCAAGCGCTTGGACGATGACGAAAAGCAAAACCGGCAAATTGCCGGTTTGGGTTCGCCATCCGGCGGGCGAGGCATTACCCTCATCAACGAGTCTGGCCTGTACTCCGCAATCCTTGGTAGCCGCAAGCCCGAGGCGGCGAAGTTCAAGAAGTGGGTCACAGCCGAAGTGCTGCCTTCGATCCGCAAGACCGGCAGCTACACCGCACCCAAGGCGGCGCCGTCGCCTGTCCGTCTGGCCTACGACGCTGCCAAGGCATTTCCGCCGCTGTTCCGCGTCGCCCGCCTGCTCGGCTGCGACAAGAACGCCGCGGCGATTAGCGCCAACCAGATGGTGAGGCAACTCACCGACGTGAACCTCATGGCTGGCCTCGGCCAGATCCACCTCGTTGCGGAGAAGCAGGACACGCAGTTCTTCACGCCGACCGAGTTGGGCAAGCGCATCAGCACCAGCGCCCGCGGCGTGAACCTGCTTCTGGCCGAGTCCGGCATGCAGATGAAGTGCGGCGACACCTGGGAGGCGACCGAAGCCGGCATGGAGTTCTGCCGGATCTACGACACCGGCAAGCGCCACGGGAGCGGCGTGCCGGTGCAGCAGATCAAGTGGTCGCCGAGTGTGCTGCCGCTGCTGGGCTGCGAGAAGGAGGCCGCTTGAAGCGCCTCGCCGTCAACACGGTGCTGTTGCCGCTGTTCCTACTCGCACAGCTGCGCGCGCTCTGGAGGGCGGCGTGAAGTCAGACCTTGGCCTGGCGCACGCCCTTTACGCCCCTAGATTCCAGGAATCGGTATCGAGCCTCTTTGGCGGCCTCCGCCGCCCTGCGCAAGCGATCTGTGAGCTCTTTGGACATCTGCCCTCCGTTGGAGGCCTTTTGTTCTGCGGCCTCTTTAAAGGCATCGAACAACAGCACGCGCTCTTCGTCGTTCACGACCTTAAATTTCTCTCGGTCCGCGCGTTCAAGCATGGCCTCTGCCATCTCCGCCAGGGAGATCAATTCGAGCTTCAGGAAGTCGGCCTGCACGGCCTGGTGCGCAGCATCGAGCTGGGCCGCCGTCAGCGCCATTGTGAGATCCGGGCCTTCGGTGAAGCTGCGATCGAGCCGCTCAACGATCTCGGCGGTGAGCGAACGCTTGTTGCTCACCGCCGCTGCATCAAGCTTGTCCTTCATCTCCGCAGACATCCGCAAATTCACTTGGGGGTCGTTTCTAGCCATGCATGGATTATTGCAGCACCGTGCTTGCAATCAATGAAGCACCGTACTACAATAAGCACCGTGCTTTACTAAAAGGAACCAAATGGCACGCAACGACGAGCAGGCGAATCTTCGCTTGCCGAAGGATTTGAAAGATTGGCTGGTGCAGCAAGCGAGCGTGAATCGCCGCAGCCTGACCAGCGAAGTGATTGTGCGGCTGGAGGCGTCTCGCGCGGCGAGTGCACCAGCGGCACAAAAGGTGACGGCGAAGTGATTGAGCCCACTTCGCCGTCTATGAAAACCCACCCCAGTCAAAAGGTAAGGACTTCACATGCCAAAGGTTAGCACGCGCCTACGTACCGGCGCAACCATACCCCCGCAGGCCACCATCATGAGCGCCGTCGCCACCAAGCCCCAGGGCAACGGCGAAAAGCTGGCCCCGCAATCACTCCCATTCGCCGAGCTTCTGGAATGCATGCGGCTCGATCTGCGCGCGGCCGACGGCTTGATTGAAGCCGCCTACGATGCTTCCGAGGAAGGCAGTTCTGTCGAGATCCTGCTGGACATGATCAACCACTCGATGTTTCCCGAGGTGCTGCATCCGTTGATAAAGGAGGGCGCCCCTACACGAGCGGAGGCTGAACGGATCCAGTTGGAGCTGTTCCAGCCATTGGCCGCGTTGGACGGAGCGATCTGCCTCGCGCGCGGTTCGATCCTCGAGCACCATCTGCGCGAAGCATACGGACTGATCGATGGCGTGCAGGATGAGCTCGACAGCTGCAGCGACTTCATGCGCTTGTTGCCCGAGACAACGCACGAACAGCCGCGCAAGGCCGACTTCGACATCGACGATACCCCGGAGGCTCGCAGAGATCTTGCCTGCGATGCCAACTACGAGATTTCCAAACTGGCGGAAGCAGTGAAACGCCTGATGGACGGTGAAGAAGACCGGCCCATCTTCAACGGCATCATGGGTCGCATCGAGTTGCTGTCTGAGCTGGTCCATCACGTCATGTGTCTCGCCGGCGGCTCGGACGAAGAGATGGGCCGACCGCCGCTGCGGAGCCTGCGCGCCTGGTACGAAGGGCGACCGTCATGAACACCGTGGCCGCTCGCAAGCGCGTGCTGCGCCTGGTGCCCAAGCCGAACGGCGTGATCGACGCCGACATGGTGGCCTTCACTGTCATGGAGCACATCGACACGATGTATCCGGCGATGTGGCTGGCAGTGCCGAAGGCGGCCCGCGTGAGCATCCGGAATACCATCGTCCGCGCCGTCATGGCGGAAGCGGGGAAGACCTGAAATGCTGCTGAGCGAAGACGAGGTCAAGGCGATCATGAGGCGGGCGTTACCACGGACGAAACCAAGCCAGGCCTACCTTCAGTTCGCGGCCGACATCGAGGCCGCCGTGCTGGCCAAGCAGCCGATTCGGCACGCGGGGCCCGATCTCGACGATGCCGATCTGCTGCACATCACGCGAAAGAGACAGCCGGCGGCGCAGGCGCGTTTTCTTGAGCGCATGGGCGTGCCCTACACGCGGCGCGGCGACGGCTCGCTGCTGGTCGGCCGGGCCGCGATGGAAAAGGCGATGGGCGGCGACCAACCGCCAGCCGCCGAGCCCGTCGACGCTGGCATCAGATGGAAGGTCAACCCATGATGCGCTGGGTCACCATCGAAAAAGCAGCAGAAGAGACTGGCCTCCCGGCCTCGTTCTTTCACGAGCGCACTGGCGTGTCGGGTGTCTGGCCTGAGGGCAAGGTCTGGAAATGGTTCGACGGCCGCAAGCTCGTGGACCTGGAAGCGCTGTACGATTTCATCGACAAGCGTCCCAGCATCCAGAGCAACCGCGGCCGCAAGCGGGCCGAGCCCCCATGCCAAAACCAGCCCCAGCATCAACCGGCGTAATCGTCCGCGACGCCCACCTTCAGATCGATCTGCGCCGGCATGGCTTCGGCAAAGAACGCCTCGAGCTGGCGCCGACGCCGACGAACATCCGCTACGCCGAGAAGCTGCGCAACGAAATCCTGGGCAAGATCGAGCGCGGCACCTTCGCCCTGGCCGACTACTTCCCCGACAGCCCGCGCGCCAAGACCGATGCGCCGAGCATGACCTTCGCCGAGCTGGCGATCGAGTGGATGAAGATCAAGCGGCCCACCGTGCAGCACAGCACAGCCCACCACTACGACCAGACCGTCAACAGCCTGCACTTCGCCAGCGTCCGCAGCACGCGCATGGCCGACTTCGACTATCGCAGGCTGATGGCGCTGCTCGCTGGCCTGCCGGCAAACGCCAAGACCTTCAACAACGTGGCGTCGGTGCTGAAGCAGATGCTGACCTACGCACACAAGGCGAAACTGCTGCGGGAGCCGTTGCACGAGCATGTCGAGATGCGGCGAGCGCAACACCCAGGGCCGGATCCGTTTTCGCTGGACGAGGCGGGCGTGCTACTGGCCAAGCTCAAGGGCGACCGCGCGCGCAGCTACTACGAGTTCGCCTTCTTCACGGGCCTGCGGCCCTCCGAGCAGATCGCGCTGCGCTGGTCCAACGTCGACCTGCGCGCCGGCACCGTGCTGGTGGACACAGCGCTCACCCGCGGCAAGGAAAAGGGGACGAAGACCGGCGAAACGCGCACCCTGGAGCTCACCAGCCGCGCGCGCGTCGCGCTGGAGCGCCAGCGGCCGATCACGCAGCTTGCCGGTGCCCATGTGTTCGTCAACGATGCTGGCTCGGCCTTCGAATCCACGGACGGCCCGCTCGACGACTGGTGGAAGCCCGCGATGAAGCTGTCGGGCCTTCGCCAACGCGATGCGCGGCAGACCCGCCACACCTACGCCACGACTTGCCTCATGGCCGGCATCGCGCCTGGCTGGGTAGCGCGGCAGCTCGGGCACGCGCCGGAGATGTTCTTCCGCGTCTACAGTCGTTGGATCGAGGGTGCCGACAAGGGCGCCGAGCGGCGCAAGCTCGATGCATTTCTCGGCGCGGCGCAGACAGCGGAAACCGGGACAAAAACCGGGACAGCGGGGCCGAATTCAACGTAGTTCTGCAGAGCCCACAGAGGGGCGTGCTTCACTGGGAATCTGTCGATTTCGGCCTATTTAGGCCTGTACCAGGTTCGATTCCTGTCGAGGGCACCACAGACGGCCCTCATCCGCCCTTCAACGCCTCGATCACCTCCCGCGTGAACTGCGCGACCCGTTCCATGTCATCGCGCGGCGTCCATGCGGGCCCCAGGCGCACGATGACCAGATCCTTCGACGGAATGATCACCACGTACTGCCCGTTGCTGCCTCGCGCCATGAACGCATCGGCCGGCATGCCGTGCCGGATGCGGTAGCGGGCCCCTGCGCCCGGGCCGCGGTTGGTCCAGAAGCCTGCGCCGTAGCCGAAGTCCTCCGATCCGGATGTCGGCGCGGCCGAGTCGTCGACCCAGCCGGCCGGCAGGATGCGCTGCCCGCCGACCACGCCGTCGTGGAGATAGAGCAGACCGAAGCGCGCCCAGTCGCGCGCCGAGGCCCACATGTGGCTCGCGCCGATCGGCGTTCCGGCCGCGTCGAATTCGAGCGTCACGTGCTGCATCCCGAGTTTGTCGAACAGTTCGCGGCGGGCGAAGCCGAGCGTGGCCGCGGCCGTGCCGCCGGCCTGGTCGCGCACGATGCGCGACAGCAGCTGTGTGTTCGCGTTGGTGTAGTTCCAGTGCGTGCCCGGCGGATACGCCAGCGGTGCGCGCTGCGCCATCGCCGCCGTGTCGGCATCGACGAAAATCATCTGCGCCGAGGGGTCGAATGCGGTGAGCACGCTCGAAGTGAGGGACTGCCCCATGTCCAGCCCGCTGTTCATGCGCAGCAACTGGTCGATCGTGATGGCATGGCGCGGGTCCCGGGGATCGGCCCAGGCCATGATCGGCGCGGGGGCGTGGATGTCGAGCTTGCCTTGCCGCACCAGGATGCCGATCAGTGCGTTCGTCACCGACTTGGTCGCGGACCAGCCGGTCAGCGGCGTGTCCACGCCGACATCGGAAGCGTAGCGCTCCGCGACGATCCGATCCTTGTGAATCACCACCACGGCCTGGGTGAAACGGTGCGGCGCCTGCGTCGTTTCGTCGAACGCATGATCGAGCGCCGCGACCAGCGCGGGCTCGGCGGGTTGAACGGGCGCTGCGCCGGCGATGGCGCCGAGCAGCGGTGGCGTCGCCTCCGACTGCGCGGGCGGCGAGAGCTCGCTGGCCGATGCGCGACCGGTCGCGTTGACGCATCCGAACTGCGGCCGGTAGACCGCGCGGCTCTCGGCCAACCCTGCGAAGGTCGCCCGCACTTCGCCGTGCTCGCGGTCGACGGTGAAGCGCGTGAGGAACGCGACCGGCCCGGCGAGCGGTTCGATCGCATCGCGGTAGTAGCGGTCGGGACTCCTGCCGGCAACGAACACCGCAGAACAGAGCTGATGGCTGAGATAGCCGCTGATGACCGGTGCCGCCCGGCCCGGCGAGAAATGACCGCAGGCGGTCAGCACGGCGGCGGCAAGGATCGAAGCGGCGATGGGAAGACGTGGCATGGGCGGTTCAGTTCAGAAGTGGCAGCCGGGATGGGCCTCGCCACTTTCTGCGCTGCGGCGCCTGCGATCTCGCCGAATCCTGCGTCCGGCTAGCCGATTTCGGATTCGGCGAGGCCCGGGGGCGATGGCGCGACCGATGTCGCAGTGCCTTGCCGCCGAAACTCGGTGGGCGTCATGCGGGTGTCGGCCTTGAACGCACGGTTGAAGGGCCCGAGCGACTGGAAGCCGGCATCCATCGCGATCGTCAGGATCGGCGTGTCGGCCTGTTCCGGGTCCGCGAGCCAGCGGCGCGCGTCGGCCAGGCGGTAGGTGTTCAGGAAGGCGCTGAAATTGCGGTGGCCCAGGCCCCGGTTGATCAGGCGCCGCAACTTGTGCTCGGGCAAGGCCATGCGCTCGGCGAGTGCGCCGATCGTCAGGTTCGCCTCGCGATAGACATGGTCAACCGCCATGAGCGCCTCGAGCGCGGCGACCTGCCGAGCGTCGGGCGCCGGCGCCGTGTCGGCGACCGGAGACAGCGCAGAGGCAGCGAACGCGGCCGGGTGCTCGATCGGCTCGGCGCCGACCACTGCCGAGCCGAACAGGCCGTCGTGGCCCTCGCGCAGCAGCCGCCACGCGACGAACAGCGCCAGGCCGGCGATGCCGGCGGCGTTCGCGGTGCTCTCGACCACCTCCCTCAAGCTCAGGGCCGACAGCAGCGCCACCAGCAACTGCGCGACCGTATAGAGGGCCGTCGCCGCGACGATCAGCGAGCGCAACCGACGCCGGCCTTCGATCAGGTCTTCGCGCCAGTTCGCGACCGCCTGCCCGATTGCCAGCAGCGCCCATGCGACGGGCATCAGGCTCAGCGCCAGTCCCGCAGCAGGTTCCCACTGCGCGTGCGCGGTGCCTTGCCCGACGCAGTGCAGCATGCCGACCGCTGCCAGCATGGCCCAGACCCCTGCGTGCCAGGTGCGCAAGCGGAAGTCGTCGTCGAACAGCGCCAAGGTGAAGAGCCAGAACACGAACATGCTGCCCGATGCCAGTGCGATCACGAGCACCGACCCGAAGCCCGGCCCGACCGTGAAGCCGGGCATCGAAGCCAGCGTGGCCGCCACGACGGAAATCGCGAAGCCCGAACCAAGCCGCGCGGCGATCGCCCGCGGATGGTCACGCCACAACGCCACCGCAATCAGCAGCAACGCGCCCGTCGCGCCGCCGCGCAGCAGCAGGTTCAGCGTCAGCATCGTGGCCATGCTGAAAATTGTAGTGCGCGTGGCCCTACCCGAGCGTGCCCATCAGCCATCGATTGACTGCGAAGCCGCCGACCACGAGCCAGACGAAGAGCAGGCTGGCCATTGCGAGCGGCCGCACGCCGGCGCGCCGGATCGCCGATGCGTGGGTCGTCAATCCCAGACCGGCCATGGCCATCGCCAGCACGCCGGTATCGAAGGCGTTGACGAAGGCGACCCAGGACGGCGGCAGTGCGACCGCGCTGTGGAACAGCATGACCGCAACGAAGCCCAGCGCGAACCAGGGCACGGCGACGCCTGAGCCGAGCGCGGCCGAGGCCGCCTGCCCCTTGCGCGAGCCGCGCGCCAGCCACGCCGACAGCATCAGCAGAAAAGGCGCCAGCATCATCACGCGGCCCATCTTGGCGACCACGGCCGTGTCGGCCGCCTGGGCACTGATGGCGCGGCCCGCCGCGACCACCTGGGCCACCTCGTGGATCGTCGATCCGGCGAACACCCCGTATTGCTGCGGCGACATCGCAAGCGCCGGCAGCGAGGCCAAGGCGTCGTAGATCAACGGATAGAGGAACAGGCCCGCGGTGCCGAACACCACCACCGTGGCCACTGCGACCGCCACCTGCTGCGCGCGCGCGCGCAGCACCGGCTGCGTGGCCATCACCGCGGCCGCACCGCAGATCGAGCTGCCGGCACCGATCAGGATCGCCGTGTCGCGATCGATGCGCAAGAGGCGCACGCCGGCCAGCAGCGCGAGCGCGAAAGTGCTCGACAGCATCAACGCGTCGACCAGCACGGCCTCCAGACCGACATGTGCCATGTCCTGCACCGTGAGCCGGATGCCGTACAGCACGATGCCCAGGCGCAGCAGCCGCTGCCGGGAGAAATCGACGCCTGCCCTGGCGGGCTCGATCGCCTGCCCGAGCCGGGTGTTGCCCACCACCATGCCGAGAACGATCGCCAGCGTCAGCGCGCTGATGCCATGCCGATCGAGCCACCCGAGCTGCGCGAATCCCATCGCTGCGGCAGCCAGCGCGCCGGTGAGCAGCAGCCCCGGCAGCAGTGCGCGCACCGGGCTCAGCCGGGCGCGCAGCGCGGCAGCCGGCGCCCATCGGACAGGTGGCACGGATTGGAGAATGGGCGGCATCGACGACACGGGTGGCTCCTTGCAGGTACCGCACTGTGCATGCACCGCACTCATATGTAAAACTGGTTATATTGATATCTTCGAACTATCTGATCGATAAGCCATGCGCCTCACGCTACGCCAGCTCCAGCTGTTCCATGCCATTGCCGAGACCCACAGCACCACTGCGGCGGCCGAGCGCGTTGCGCTGTCGCAGTCGGCGATCAGCTCGGCATTGGGCGAACTCGAAGGCGTGCTCGACGTGCAGCTGTTCGACCGCATCGGCAAGCGCCTGATGCTCAACGACAACGGCCGGATGCTGATGCCGATGGCGCGCGCGCTGCTCGACGCCGCCGAGGAAATCGAGCAGAACTTTCAGGCCGGCGAGGCGGCGTCGATCCACCTGCGGCTGGCGGCGAGCACCACCATCGGCAACTACCTGATGCCGTCGCTGCTGGCCGGCTTCCAGCGCGCGTGGCCGCAGGCGCGCGTCGAACTGCAGATCGGCAACACGCAGGACGTGATGGCGCAGGCGGTGTCGCTGGCCGCCGACCTCGGGCTGATCGAAGGCCCCTGCCATGACGCCGATCTCATGGTCTTGCCGTGGATGGACGATGAGATGGTGGTCGTCGCCGCGCCCCGTCACCCGCTCCTGACACAGGCGGAAGGCGGCCGGCTCGGCGTGCGGCAGTTGCGGCAGGCACGCTGGCTGCTGCGCGAACCGGGCTCCGGCACGCGCGAAACCGTGGAGCATGCGCTGCTGCCCCATCTGCATCAGTTGTCCGAAGTCATGACGCTCGGCAGTTCGGAGGCCATCAAGAACGCCGTCGCCGAAGGCATGGGCCTGAGCTGCCTGTCGCTGTGCGTCGTGCAGGACCTGATCCGCGCAAAACGGCTGGTGGTGGTGTCCTCCACCTTGCCGAGGATCACGCGGCGCTTCTCGCTCGTGCACCACCGGCGCAAAGCGCTGTCGGGCCCGCTCAGGGCTTTCGCACGGCATTGCGGAATCGCCGCCGAGCAACTGCAAAGACCCTGAAAGACATGCACATTCGATCGGGCTGGCCGGGCTGTCCCGGGCACTCTTCGTTATGTTTCATGGCGGGCTCCATCCCTGGCGCGTCGTCGAGTTCCCCGAAAGACAGCGCGAGGCACTGGCCGATCGTTTCGAGGAAGAGAAGCGCCATGCGCTGCCGGCGCAGGTCTGGTCCAGCCGGATTCCGGATGCAACGACAAAGACCGACCCGCGCCTTCAGCCCGCCAACGGCGCCTCGCTCAGATAGCGCTCGGCCAGCCGCGTCCAGTAGGCCGCACCGATCACGACGTTGTCGTCGTTGAAGTCGTAGCTCGGGTTGTGGACCATGCAGGCGCCCGCGCTGTCGCCATCGCCGTTGCCGATCAACAGGTAGCAGCCGGGGCGCTTTTCGAGCATGAAGGCGAAGTCCTCGCTGCCGGTCAGTGCCGGGCCTTGCAGCACGACCTGATCGGCCCCCACCAGCTCGATGCCGATGCGGCGCGCAAACTCGGTTTCCGCGCTGCTGTTGACCAGCGCCGAGTAGCCGCGCTGATAGTCGACCTCGGCCGTCACGTTGAAGCTCTGCGCCTGCGCGTGGACCAGTTCGCTGATGCGCTTCTGGAGCAGGTCGCGCACGCTTTGCTCCAGCGCGCGCACGCTCAATGCCAGCTTCGCGCTTTGCGGGATCACGTTGTTGGCGATGCCCGACTGCATCATGCCCACCGTGACCACCGCGGTCTGCAGCGGGTCGACGTTGCGCGACACCACGGTCTGCAAGGCCATCACCAGGCTGGCCGCCGCCACCAGCGGGTCGGCCGCGCGATGCGGCATGGCCGCGTGGCCGCCACGCCCGTTCAGGGTGATGAAGACCTTGTCCGACGAAGCCATCATCGGCCCTTCGCGAAACACCAGCTTGCCCTGGGGCCAGCCGGGCATGTTGTGCATGCCGAAGATGGCGTCGCACGGAAAGTTGTCGAACAGGCCGTCTTCCATCATGCGCATGGCGCCGCTTTCGCGCGTGCCGTATTCCTCTGCCGGCTGGAAGATCAGGTTCAGCGTGCCCGAGAAGCGGCCGCGCTCGGCCAGCGCCTTGGCGGCCCCGAGCAGCATCGCGGTGTGGCCATCGTGGCCGCAGGCGTGCATCACGCCGCTCTGGCGGCTGGCGTACTTCAGCCCGGTTTCTTCCTTGATCGGCAGCGCGTCCATGTCGGCGCGCAGGCCCACCGCGCGCGTGCCGCTGCCGCGCCGCAACTGGCCGACGAGTCCGGTGTCGCCCAGTCCGCGCGTGACGTGGTAGCCCCAGTCCTGCAGGCGCTCGGCCACCAGGTCGCTGGTGCGCTGCTCCTTGAAGGACAGCTCGGGGTTGTGGTGGATGTCGCGCCGGATGCCGATGAATTCCTCGGCGTGGGGACGCAGGGCTTGCAGCGTGTCTTCAGCGGTCATGGGACGGCTCGCGTGGGGTGAACGAAATGGCATCCTAAGGCGCGGTCCCTGGCTCGTCCAACGCCAAGGTCAATAGGCATCGGAAGGAAGCGGCGCCCCGTTCATAGCGATCCTCTTCCCTGCCGGCCGGGATTTGCTGCATGATTCCTCGAGACGAGCCCACCCGAAGGAGTTTCATGACTGCCACCATGACGACGCTCCCGTCCGCCGCGCGTCCCAAGGCAACGTTCACCACCATTGCGGCCATCACGGTGGGCAATGGTCTCGAGTTCTTCGACTTCACGGTCTACTCGTTCTTCGCGGTGCTGATCGGCAGCGTCTTCTTTCCCGCCAAGGACGCGATCGACAGCCTGATGCTGGCCGTGGGCAGCTACGGCATCGCCTTCCTGGCGCGGCCCATCGGCGGCGTGGTGCTCGGCCTGTACGCCGACCGGGCCGGCCGCAAGCCGGCCATGACCCTGACCCTCATCCTCATGGCGGCCGGCTCCCTCGGGGTGGCCGTGGCGCCCACCCATGCGCAGATCGGCGTGCTCGCGCCGATCTGGCTCGTTCTGGCGCGTCTCATGCAGGGCTTCGCGCTCGGCGGCGAGGTCGGGGCTTCGACCTCGCTGTTGCTGGAGTACGCCGATGACCACAGCCGCGGCTACTTCGGCAGCTGGCAATTCTTCAGCCAGGGCCTGAGTTCGCTGCTGGGTGCGGCCGTCGCGACGCTGCTGACCAACACCCTGTCGCACGACCAGCTCTATGCCTGGGGCTGGCGCATTCCGTTTGCCATCGGCGTGCTGATGGTGCCGCTCGGGGTCTACATCCGGCGCCATCTCGACGAGACGCTGGGGCCGCAGGCGCACACATCGAGCCCGATGAGCAAACTGGGAGAGGTCTTTCGAAACCATGCAGGGCTGGTCTGGTCGGGCGTGCTGATGATCCTGGGCGGCACGGTGGCGACCTATGTGGTGATCTTCTACCTCGCCACCTACGCGACCCAGTTTCTCAAGATGCCGCTGTCGCTGACGCTGTGGGCGAGCCTGACCGCCTCGCTCGTGATCGTCCTGGCATCGACCTATGCGGGCACGCTGTCGGACCGGGTCGGCCGCAAGCCCGTGATCGCATGGTCGCGGTCGGCGCTCGCCGTGCTGGTCTTGCCGGGCTTCATGCTGCTGGACGCCTACCGGTCCATCCCCGTGCTGATCGGCGTGGTCGCGGTGCTCTCCTTCCTGGTCGTGCTGCAGGCCGTGCCGGCCATCGTGATGCTGACCGAAGTGTTCCCGCGCCCGATCCGGGCCACGTCGCTGTCGATCGTCTACAGCCTCGGGGTGGCAGTCTTCGGCGGCACGGCCCAGCTCATCGTGACATGGCTGATCCATGTCACGGGCAGCGACCTCGCCCCGGCGTGGTACCTGGTCGGCGCGACCGTGGTTTCGACGCTGCCGCTGCTTTGGCTGAAGGAGACGGCCGGCCGGCCGATCTGACCCGCTGGGGGAGTCCGCTCAGGCTGAATTTTTCTCAGCCGCCGACAAGAGCACCATGCCCGCCCAGCGGCACACGGCAACCCGGGCACACGTCTCAAGCCGGCCTCCATGCGCAGACTCCGCTTCCTCACCCACCGCCATCGCGCGCCCTCGACCAACCGGGCGCTCGGACTGCCGCTCGCCTTCAACGCCGGTGCGGTCAACGCGGGCGGCTTCCTCGTGCTGCACATGTACACCTCGCACATGACCGGCTTCGCGTCGCAGCTGTCGGACGGCCTGGTGATGGGCGACATGAAGATCCTGCTGAATGCACTGGGCGCGATCCTCTCGTTCCTGCCCGGCGCCGCGGTCTGCGCGATCCTCGTGAACTGGGCGCGGCAGCGCCGCCTGCACAGCGTCTATGCGCCGCCGCTGCTGCTGGAGGCGGCGCTGATGTTCCCGTTCGGGCTGATGGGTGCGATCACGCTCACCTGGGCAACACCCTTCGCCGTGCCGCTCACGGTGCTGCTGCTGTCATTCAGCATGGCCTGCAGAACGCCGTGGCGTCGAAGACGTCGGGCGGCAGCATACGAACCACCCACATGACCGGCAACATCACCGACCTGGGCATGGAGCTGGGCAAGCTGCTCTACTGGAACCGCGGCGAGGTTCCGGCGGCCTCATCGGCATGTTCGTGCTGGGCGGCGCGATGGGGGCGCTGGGCTTCAAGTACATCGGCTTCATCTGCGTGATTCCGCTCGCCGCGCTGCTCCTCGCGCTGTCGCTGCCGCCGCTGCTGAAGGATCTGCCGCGCCGGCACGCGCTGCGGCCGCCGCAGTCAGGACGCCGCGGCGCCTGAACGCGGTCTTGCGGACCGAAGAAGCCGCGCGCTACTGGATCGGCTCGATCTTCGCCAGCCGCACCCATTCGCGCCAGCGCGCGCGGTCGGCTTCGGTGAACTTCGCCATCTCGGCCAGCGAATAGGGTTGCACCGTCATGCCCAGCCGCTCCAGGGCCTGGCGCGTCGGCGGATCGGCGAGCGCGGCGTTCAGCAGCCGGTTCATCCGGCCGATGACGGCATCGGGCGTGCCCGTCGGCACCGCGAGGCCGATCCAGCTGCGCACCTCGAAGCCCGGCAGCGCCTCGGCCACCGTCGGCACATCGGGCAGCGAGGGCGTGCGCTGCAGCGAGGTGGTCGCGATCGGCACGATGCCCTTGTTCTGCAGCGCCGGGGCCGCGGACATGATGTCGAGGAAAGCGAAGTCGATCGTGCCGCCGGCCAGGTCGGTGATGATCTGCGCCAGGCTCTTGTAGGCCGCGCCGATCACGTCGATGTCGGCGCGCGACTTGATGATCGCCGGCGGCACCTGCGAGGACGAGGTGGCGTAGCCGTAGCTTAGCTTGCCGGGATGCGCCTTGGCATAGCTCACGAGCTCGGCGGTCGAGTGGATCGGCAGGCCGGCCCGCACCATGCCGATCGCCGGGATGAAGCCGACCATCCCGATGTCGCGGAAGTCCTTCTGCGGGTCGTAGGGCAGCTTGGCGTAGAGAAAGGGATTGGCCGAATGCGTGGAGCTGCCCGAGATCAGCACCGTGTAGCCGTCGCCCGGCGAATTCTTCACGTACTCGGTGCCGATGATCGCGCCGGCGCCGGCCTTGGCCTCGACCACGATCGGCTGCTTCAGCTCCTTCTCGAAGTAGCGGCCGAGGATGCGGCCGACCGAGTCGGTCGCGCCGCCCGGCGCCGAGGGCGCCACGAGCTTGATCGCGTGCGTGGGCCACGCGTCGGCCTGCGCGGCGGCCGGCAGCGCGTGGCAGAGCGCGGCGGCGGCGAAGAGCGCGGCGAGCGCATGCGAACGGCGGGGCTTGCGAAGGATGTGCGGCATGGCGGTGCTCATTCCTTGAGTCCGAGATCGCGCACCAGCTTGCTGTATTTCTCGGTGTCGGCGTGCACCTGCGCGGCGAACGCCTGTGGCGCGGCCAGCGCGACATCGGCGCCGGTCTTGCGGATGCGCTCGCGCACCTCTTCCGATTTCATGATCTTCGCAGTCTCGGCATAGAGCCGGTCGACGATGTCCTTGGGCGTGCCCGCCGGCGCGAAGAGGCCATACCACGTGATGACCTCGAGCCCCGAAACGCCGAGCTGCTCGGCGACGGTCTGCACCTCGGGCGCCTGGCTCGAACGCTGGGTCGCGCCGATCGCCAGGCCGCGCGCCTTGCCCGCCGTGACCTGCGGCAGCGCGCCCGTCACGGCCGGGAAGTAGAAGGAGACCTGGCCGCTCAAGGTATCGGTCATGGCCTGGCCGACGTTCTTGTAGGGCACGTCGCGGACGTCGATGTGGGTCGCCTGCCGGATCAGCTCGATGCCGAGATGGCTGGGTGATCCCTTGCCCGAGGTCGCATAGCTCAGCTTGCCCGGGTTGGCGCGCGCATAGGCGACCAACTCGTTGAGGTTCTTGTAGGGCGCGTTCTCGCCGGCGATCAGCATCAGCGGCAGCTCGGCGACCTTGACGACGGGCACGAAGTCCTTCACCGGATCGTACTGCGGCGCGGTCTGCATGTAGGGGGTGACGGTCATCGTGGTCGCGCCCAGCATCAGCGTGTAGCCGTCGGCCGGCGCGCGCGCCGCGACCGCGGCGCCGATGGCGCCGCCCGCGCCTTCGCGGTTCTCGACCACCACGCTGGTCTTCAATTGCTCCGACAGCCGCTCGCCGAGGATGCGGCCGATGGTGTCTGCACCGCTGCCGGGTCCGAAGGTGACGATCAGCCTGATCGGACGCTGCGGATAGCTCTGCGCAGCGGCGGTCGCCGCCAGCGCGAGGCCCAGCGCGCCAGCGCCCAGGGCTTTGAAGAAAATCGAGCGAAGGTTCATGCGTGTCTCCTGAGGGTCGGGTGCGTTCTTGTCTTGCTTCGGTTCAGATGACGCCGCGCGCTTGCAGGTCGTCGAGTTCTTCCGGGCTCATGCCGAGCAGCTCGCCGTACACGAGCGCGTTCGATTCGCCGAGCAGCTGCCCCGCGTGCCGCACCGCGCCGGGCGTGCGCGACAGCTTGGGCACGATGCCCTGCATGCGCAGCGGGCCGAGCTCCTTGTCTTCCACGGTGATCACCATCTCGCGCGCGAGGATGTGCGGATCGTCGATCAGGTCCGCCGCGCTCTTGACCGGCGTGCCGGGCGCGCCGCGGGCCTGGAAGGCGGCGTCGACCTCGGCCAGCGTGCGGGCCGCCATCCACGCCTTGACCGCGGCCGCGAATTCATCGCGGTGCTGCATGCAGCGCTCGAAGCTGTTGAAGCGCTCGTCCTCGGCCATGTCCATGGCGCGCAGCGCATCGAGCGCGCTGCGCTCGGTGACGGCCGAGAACGAATAGTGGCCGCCGTCGCGCGTGCGAAAGAGGCCGGTGAAAGGCACGTTGCGGTGGTTGCTGCCGCTGCGCTCCAGCACGCGGCCGAGCTGGTCGAGCACCACGACCTGCTGCTCGATCTGGCGGAACAGGCCTTCGTAGAGGCCGATGTCGACCACCTGGCCCAGGCCGCCGCCGCGTGCATCGCGCCAGTACAGCGCCATCATCACGCCCATCGCCGCCCAGGTGCCGGCCACGGTGTCACCGACCGACATCTGCGAATGCGTGGGCGGGCCATCCGGCTCGCCGGTGATGTGCGCGAAGCCGGCGAAGGCCTCGCCGATGCGGCCATAGGCGCGGCGCCCCGCGTAGGGACCGGTCTGGCCGAAGCCGGACAGGCGGCACATGATCAGGCGCTCGTTGATCTTCGACAGTTCCTCCCAGCCGAGGCCGAGCCGCTCCATCACGCCCGGGCGGAAGTTCTCCACCACCACATCGGACTGCGCCGCGAGGCGCTCGAAGATGGCACGGCCTTCGGGGTGTTTGAGGTCGAGCGTGACGGACTTCTTGTTGCGCGCCTGCATCTTGTAGAACAGGCCGACGTCGTCCTTCGGGTAGAGCCAGCGCAGCGGGTCGCCGCGCACCGGCGGCTCGATCTTGATGACGTCGGCGCCGAAGTCGGCCATGACCGAGGCCACGAACGGACCGGCGACGACATGCCCGATATCGAGCACCCGGATGCCGTCGAAGACGCCTTCAGTGAGCATGAGCCGCTCCGTCGGCCAGACCCAGTTCCTGCAGGATCTCGTCGTTGTGTTCGCCGAGGTAAGGCGCGCGCGGCACCTGTTCGGCCCTGCGCCGGTGCGCCTCGGCGATCGCCTCGGTGCTGCCGGCAGCGGATGCGGCGGTGACGGACACCGGCGCGACCGGCACGCGCACCTCGCGCTCGCGGTAGTCGTACGAAGCCATGGTGCCATTGGCCTGCGCATGCGCACTCGCCATCGACTCGCGCCAATCGAGCACGGGTGCGACGGGCACCTGGGCCTCGCGCAGCAACGCCACCCATGCGTCGCGCGGCTTCAGCCGCAGGCGTTCGCCGATCAGCATCCGCTCGCCGAGCGCGATGTAGTCGCTGCCCATGTCCGAGCCGCTCGACCAGTCGCCGCGCGCGCGCACGTCGTCCGGCAGTTCGAGGACGGCGCAGAAGCTGTCCCAGAAGCGGCGTTCGATCGGACACACCAGCAGCGCCTTGGCGTCCTGCGTGCCGTACACCGCGTAGCGCGAACCGAGATCGCGGTAGGCGGTCCATGGCCGTTCGAGGTTCGCGAAGGTCGCGAGGTCGCGCCATTGCCACGCGAGCGCGGCCTCCCAGATCGAGACGTGCACGATCTGGCCGCCCTCGCCGCGGCTGCACCGGTGCAGCGCCGCATAGATGCCGGCGACCGCCTCGATGCCGGCCACCGTGGTGCCGACGGAGCGGTAGTGCTCGGGCACCTCGGGCTGCCCGTCCTGCCATTCGAGCGGGATCGCGCCGGCCAGTGCGTCCATGTTCAATCCGTGCGCCGGCAGCGCGGCCCACTCGCCCGCCAGGCCGTAGCCGGTGATCATGCAGTAGACCAGCTCGGGCTTGTGGGCCAGCAGGCTCGCGGCGTCGATGCCCATGCGCTGCGCTTGCGCCGGACGGTTGCCGACGATGACCACGTCGGCCCAGCGCGCGATCGCCGCCACCGTGCGCGACCATGAAGGCGAACGCCAGTCCAGCGCCAGGCTGCGCGTGCCGGCGTTGAGGTAGAGATGGTGGATGCCGTCCTCGTGGAACATCGGCGGGAAACTGCGGTTGCCGTCGCCCAGCGTCGGATGCTCGATCTTGATCACGTCGGCGCCCATCTGCGCGAGACGGCGGCTCGCCACCGGCCCCGAGAGATGGGTCGAGAAATCCGCGACGCGCGGCGACTTAGCCATGGGCCGTGACGCCGGGCACGTGGACGACGCCGGTGCCCGCGAAGCGCTCGATCTCGGCGGACGAATAGCCCAGCTCGCTCAGCACCTCGGCGGTGTGTTCGCCGAACATCGGCGGCGGCCGGCGGATGCCGCCCGGCGTGTCCGACATGAAGATCGGCGGTGCGAGCTGCGGGATCGCGCCGAGCTTCGGATGATTCACCGACTGCACGAGGCCGAGCGCTTGCATCTGCGGATGCTCGAGCACCTGCGGCACCGTCAGCACCGGCCCGAACAGCGCCGTGGCCTCGTGGAACACATGTTCCCACTCGGCCACCGTGCGCTGCAGGAAGGCCGCGTCGAGGATCTGGTTGAGCGCCGCGCGGTTCTTCATGCGCGCGATGTTGTCGGCGAAGCGCGGATCGTCGACCAGCTCGCGCAGCCCGACCGCCGTACAGAAGCGCGGCCAGCTGTCGAGCGTCCACGCGCCGGCCACAATGTCGCCGTCCTTCGCGCGGTAGCGCTGGTAGGGCGCCACGGCGCTGTGGCTGCTGCCTTCGCGCTGCGGCTCCTTGCCGCTGCCCCAGTAGGTCGCGAGCCGTGTCGTCAGCCCGAAGGCGAGCGCGGCCAGCATCGGCACGTCGACGCGCTGGCCGCGGCCGGTGCGCTCGCGCGCCAGAAGGCCGAGCAGCGCACCCTGCACCGCCACCATGGCCGACGTGAAGTCGGCCACCGGAATGCCGACCAGCACCGCGTCGCGGCCGGCCTCGCCGGTGAGCGACATCACGCCCGACATCGCCTGCACCACGGGATCGGTGCCGGGCGCGCGCGCATAGGGACCGGTCTGGCCGAAGGCGGTGATCGACAGGTAGATCAGGCGCGCGTTGAGCGCCGACAGCGCCTCGTAGCCGATCCCCATCGACTCGGCGACGCCGGGACGGAAATTCTCGGCCAGGATGTCGGCGCCTTCGACCAGCCGCCGCACGATCCCGGCCGACTCGGGTTTGCGCATGTCGAGCGCCATGCTGCGCTTGCTGCGGTTCCAGATCAGGAACAGGCCGGACTCGCCGTCGACGAAGGCCGTGCCCATGGTGCGCGTCGGATCGCCATGCGGCATCGACTCGACCTTGACCACGTCGGCGCCGAAGTCGCCGAGCAGCAAGGTCCCATAGGGACCCGACATGTGGCGCGTGAAGTCCACCACGCGAATGCCTTCCAGCGCCTCGTGCATCGGTTCTCGTCTCCGGTCGTTCGCCGGTGCCGGGGGATCGGCATCGTCGGCGTCTTCATGAATAATATTATCGATAATCTACGGAACCCGCAACCGGGGACATCCACTGGCCGGCGCTCCGGTCAAAATGCGACTGACCATGCGAGCCGAATCCGCCTCCCTTCCCGCACGCGAACGCTCCGACTGGAAGCGCATCGCCGAAGCCCTCGAACTCGACGTCATCGTCGGCCGGCTGCATCTGCGCGAGCGTCTGGTCGAGGACGAGGTGATGAAGCGCTTCGACGCCTCGCGCTACTCGGTGCGGCGCGCCTTCGACGAGATGCAGGCGCTCGGCCTCGTGGTGCGCAGCGAGAACCGCGGCGTGAGCATCCGCGGCTTCACGACCAAGGAGGTGGCGGATCTGTTCGGGCTGCGCGAGATCCTCGAATCGGCAGCGGCGCTGCAGATCCCGATGCCGGTGGCCGCCGAGATCGTCGACCGGCTCGCCGCGATCCAGAAGAAGCACGACGCGGCGACGAAGAAGGGCGACTTCTACAAGCTGTTCCAGCTCAACAACGCGTTCCACCAGACGCTCTACAGCAGCTGCGGCAACGAGGCGTTGACCCAGGCCATCGCGCGCTACTCGCTGCAGGTGCAGCCGATCCGTATGCGCTTCGTGCACGACGAGGTGCGGCGCCGCCAGACCGCGGACGAGCACTGGGCCATGATCGAGGCCATCCGCTCGCAGGACAACGCGGCGCTGGCGCGCATCTGCGCCAAGCACCTGTCGGTCACCAAGACCATGTTCCTGCGCAGCGAGGGCGAACCGGCGCGGGCCGCGAAGACATCGGCCAGGGCATCGGCGCACGCACGCTGAACCCCGGCCGGCGAGCCTCGCCCGCCGCGCTGCATTTTTCCCCTAAACTCCAAGGCTTGCGCCACCCCAGCGCGAGTTCGGAATGGCGCGGCTTACCCGCTGCGTCCTTCCGCCCATGACCCAACGAGCGACACAATCGCTCGCACAAGGAATGCGATGAGCGAGCACCAAGCCCTGCGCTTGCACGTGCCGGAGCCCACAGGGCGTCCGGGCTGCGAGACCGACTTCTCCTATCTGCGTCTATCGCCTGCCGGCGCCTTGCGGCGGCCGCCGATCGACACCCGCCCCGCCGACACCAGCGACCTCGCCGATGGCCTGGTGCGCGTGCTCGACGAGAACGACAAGGCCGTCGGCCCCTGGGCGCCCGACATCGAGCCCGCCCGGCTGCGCAAGGGCCTGCGCGCGATGATGAAGACACGCGTCTTCGATGCCCGCATGCTGATCGCGCAGCGCCAGAAGAAACTCTCCTTCTACATGCAGAGCCTCGGCGAGGAAGCCATCGGCACCGCGCATTCGTTCTCGCTGGAGGCCGGCGACATGTGCTTCCCGACCTACCGCCAGCAGAGCCTGCTGCTCGCACGCGACGACGTGCCGATGGTCGAGCTGATCTGCCAGCTGATGAGCAACGAGGCCGATCCGCTCAAGGGCCGCCAGCTGCCGGTGATGTACTCGTACAAGCGCGCCGGCTTCTTCACCGTCTCGGGCAACCTCGCGACGCAGTTCATCCAGGCGGTGGGCTGGGCCATGGCCTCGGCGATCAAGGGCGACACGAAGATCGCGTCGGCCTGGATCGGCGACGGCGCCACGGCCGAGGCCGACTTCCACACCGCGCTGACCTTCGCCCACGTGTACCGCGCGCCGTGCATCCTCAACGTGGTCAACAACCAGTGGGCGATCTCGACCTTCCAGGCCATCGCCGGCGGCGAGGCGACCACCTTCGCGCAGCGCGGCGTCGGCTGCGGCATCGCCTCGCTGCGGGTGGACGGCAACGACTTCCTCGCGGTGCACGCGGCATCGACCTGGGCCGCCGAGCGCGCGCGCCGCAACGTCGGCCCGACGCTGATCGAATGGGTGACCTACCGCGCCGGCCCGCATTCCACGTCGGACGATCCGTCCAAGTACCGGCCCGCGGACGACTGGCAGCGCTTTCCGCTCGGCGATCCGATCCATCGACTGAAGCGGCACCTGATCGGCCTCGGCGAATGGTCCGAAGCGCAGCACGTGCAGGTGCAGCAGGAACTCGAAGCCGAGGTGGCCGCGGCACAGAAGGAAGCCGAGAGCCACGGCACGCTGCTCGACGGCCGCATCCCGAGCGCCGCGGGCATGTTCGAGGATGTCTACGAAACCATGCCGGAGCATCTGCGCCGGCAGCGCCAGGCGCTGGGAGTCTGAGCATGACCGACAGCACCCTGATGAAACCCGAAGCGCCGAGCGAGCCCGGCACGACCGGCCCGATGACCATGATCCAGGCGCTGCGCTCGGCGATGGACGTGATGATGGCGCGCAACGACGACGTGGTCGTGTTCGGCCAGGACGTCGGCTACTTCGGCGGCGTGTTCCGCGTCACCGAAGGCCTGCAGGCCAAGTACGGCAAGTCGCGCTGCTTCGATGCGCCGATCTCCGAAGGCGGCATCGTCGGCACGGCCGTCGGCATGGGCGCCTACGGCCTGCGTCCGGTGGTCGAGATCCAGTTCGCCGACTACTTCTATCCGGCCTCGGACCAGATCGTGTCCGAGGCCGCGCGGCTGCGCTACCGCTCGGCCGGCGACTTCACCGCGCCGATCACGATCCGCATGCCCTGCGGCGGCGGCATCTACGGCGGCCAGACGCACAGCCAGAGTCCCGAGGCGCTGTTCACCCACGTGTGCGGACTGCGCACCGTGATGCCGAGCAATCCCTACGATGCCAAGGGCCTGCTGATCGCGTCGATCGAGAACAACGACCCGGTGATCTTCCTCGAGCCCAAGCGCCTGTACAACGGGCCTTTCGACGGCCACCACGAGCGCCCGGTGGAGTCGTGGTCCAAGCATCCGATGGGCCAGGTGCCTTCGGGCTACTACACGGTGCCGCTCGAGTCGGCCGCCATCGTGCGGCCGGGCAAGGAACTCACGGTACTGACCTACGGCACCATGGTCTGGGTGTCGGAATGCGCGGCCAGCGAGACCGGCATCGATGCCGAGATCATCGACCTGCGCTCGCTCTGGCCGCTGGACCTGGAGACGATCGTCGCCTCGGTGAAGAAGACGCGGCGCTGCGTGGTGGTGCACGAAGCCACGCGCACCTGCGGCTTCGGCGCCGAGCTGGTGTCGCTGGTGCAGGAGCATTGCTTCTATCACCTCGAAGCGCCGATCGAGCGCGTCGCGGGCTTCGACACGCCCTACCCGCATGCCCAGGAATGGGCCTACTTCCCGGGCCCCGAGCGCGTCGGCGCGGCCTTCCAACGCGCGGTGGAGGGCTGATCATGGGCATGCATGTGATCAAGATGCCCGACATCGGCGAAGGCATCGCGGAAGTCGAACTGGTGGCCTGGCGCGTGCAGCCCGGCGATGCGGTGCAGGAGGACCAGATCCTGGCCGACGTGATGACCGACAAGGCGACGGTGGAGATTCCGTCGCCGGTGGTCGGCACCGTCGTGTCGCTGGGTGGCAAGGTCGGCGAGCAGATGGCGGTCGGCGCGGAGCTGATCCGCATCGAGGTCGAAGGCGCGGGCAATGTGCGGGACGGCGCAGCAGCACAGCCGCCCACGGCCCGCACCGCACCCGCGGCGAAGCCCGAACCCACCGCCGCGCCGCCTGCGCCGGCCGTCGAGGCCGCAGCACCGCGCGCTCGCACCGAGCCGCGCGCAGCGCCGGCGCCCGCGCAAGTCCCGCGCCGCGCGCCGGACGAGAAGCCGATCGCCTCGCCCGCCGTGCGGCGGCGCGCCTGGGAGCTCGGCGTCGAGCTGCGCTTCGTGCACGGCAGCGGTCCGGCCGGCCGCATCCTGCATGAAGACCTCGACGCCTACCTCGCATCGCGCGGGCAGCCGGCGCCGGGCCGTGGCGGCGGCACGTCCTATGCCGAGCGCCACGACGAAGAAGCGATCCCCGTGATCGGCCTGCGCCGCAAGATCGCGCAGAAGATGCAGGAGGCCAAGCGCCGCATCCCGCACTTCAGCTACGTCGAAGAGATCGACGTCACAGAACTCGAGGCCCTGCGCACCAAGCTCAATGCCAGGTACGCAGCCGAACGCGGCAAGCTCACGCTGCTGCCTTTGCTGGCGCGCGCGATCGTGCTCGCGGTGCGCGAGTTTCCGCAGCTCAATGCGCGCTACGACGACGATGCCGACGTGGTGACGCGCTACGGCGCCGTGCACCTCGGCATCGCGGCGCAGACCGACGCCGGCCTGATGGTGCCGGTCGTGCGCCATGCCGAGGCACGCGACCTCTGGGCCTGCGGCGCCGAGATCGCGCGCCTGGCCGAGGCCGCGCGCAACGGCAAGGCGACGCGCGAGGAGCTGTCGGGCTCGACCATCACGATCTCCAGCCTCGGCCCGCTCGGCGGCATCGTGACGACGCCGGTGATCAACCATCCGGAGGTTGCCATCGTCGGCGTCAACCGCATCGTGGAGCGGCCGATGATCCGCGGCGGCGCGGTGGTCGCGCGCCAGATGATGAACCTCTCGTCCTCGTTCGATCACCGCGTGGTCGACGGCCTGCATGCGGCGGAGTTCGTGCAGGCCGTGCGCGCGCTGCTCGAAGCGCCGGCGATGCTGCTGGTGGAGTAAAGACATGAAGACCCAATCCACCACGCTGCTCGTGATCGGCGGCGGCCCCGGCGGCTACGTGGCCGCGATCCGCGCCGGCCAGCTCGGCGTGCCCACCGTGCTGGTCGAAGGCGGCGCGCTCGGCGGCACTTGCCTGAACATCGGCTGCATTCCGTCCAAGGCATTGATCCATGCGGCCGAAGCCTTCGAGAACGCGCGCCACTGGGCCGGTGATTCGGCGCTCGGCATCCGCGTGCAATCACCCACCATCGACCTGGCACGCACGGTGCAATGGAAGGACGGCATCGTCGCCCGCCTGACCGGCGGCGTCGGCACGCTGCTGAAGAAGAACGGCGTGCAGGTCCTCAAGGGCTGGGCCGAGATCGTGGACGGCAAGACCGTCGACGTGCGCACGGCCGGCGGTGAATCCCTTCGCGTGCACTGCGAGCACCTCCTGCTGGCCACCGGCTCGGAGCCGGTCGAGTTGCCGTCCATGCCCTTCGGCGGCGCCGTGATCTCCTCCACCGAGGCGCTGGCGCCGCAGACGCTGCCGCGCCGGCTGGTCGTGGTCGGCGCGGGCTACATCGGGCTCGAATTGGGCATCGCCTACCGCAAGCTCGGCGCCGAAGTGGCGGTGGTCGAGGCGGCCGACCATGTGCTGCCGAGCTACGACGAGACGCTGACGCGACCGGTCGTTGCCGCGCTCAAGCGCCTGGGCGTGGTGCTGCATCTGGGCTGCAGCGTGCAGGGACTGGTCGATGGCGGCGGCGATGCCGGCGTGCGCGTGCGCAGCGCGCAGGCCGACGAGTTCGCGCTGCCGGCCGACCGGATCCTCGTCGCCGTGGGCCGGCGCCCGCGCACCGAAGGCTTCGGCCTGGCCTCGCTGCGGCTGGACATGGCTGGCCGCGCGATCAAGGTCGACGAGCAATGCCGCAGCTCGATGCGCAACGTCTGGGCCATCGGCGACGTGACGGGAGAGCCGATGCTCGCACACCGCGCGATGGCGCAGGGCGAGATGGTGGCCGAGATCGTCGCCGGCAAGGCGCGGCGCTTCGAGCCGGCGGCCATCGCCGCGGTGTGCTTCACCGACCCCGAGATCGTGACGGCCGGCCGCACGCCGGAGGACGCGCAGCGCAGCGGCATGGACTGCGTCGACGCCTCCTTCCCGCTCGCGGCCAACGGCCGCGCGATGACGCTGGAGGCCACCGACGGCTTCGTGCGCGTGGTCGCGCGGCGCGACAACCACCTGATCGTGGGCTGGCAGGCCGTGGGCCGCGGCGTGTCCGAACTCGCTGCAGCCTTTTCGCAATCGCTGGAGATGGGCGCGCGCCTCGAGGACGTGGCCGGCACCATCCACGCGCATCCGACGCTGGGCGAAGCGGTGCAGGAAGCGGCGATGCGCGCGCTCGGGCACGCGCTGCACATCTGAGCGCGGGCCGCGAAACGGCCGCGCCCTTCACTCGCCCGGCGAGACCTGCGGGCCGCTGTCCGGACCTGCGCCGCCGAGCGCGAGGAACAGCTGCGCCGTGTCCAGGTAGCGCTGCGCCTCGGCGCGCACGTAGCCCAGACGCGCCTGCTGATAGAGGCGCTCGGCATCGAGCACCTGCAGCACGCCGACATAGCCTTCGTGATAGCTCTTGCGCGTCAGGTCGAGGTTCTCGGCCGCCGCGGTCTGCGCATGCGCCTGCGCCTGCAGCAGCCCTGCGCCGTCGTCGAGCGCCTGCAGCGCATCGGCGACCTGCCCGAAGGCGACGAGCACTGTCTGCTCGTAGTTCGCGGTGCTGGCATGCAGCGCATCAACGGCGGCGCGCTGCTCGGCGCGCAGCGTGCCGCCGTCGAAGAGCGGCGCGACGAGTCCGCCGGCCAGGCTCCACACGCTGCCGGCACGGTCGAAGAGATGGCTCAGCTCGACGGCCTGCTGGCCGGCCGATGCGCTCAGCGTGATGTGCGGATAGAGGTTGGCATCGGCGACGCCGACGGCCGCCGTCGCCGCATGCAGCTGCGCCTCGGCCGCGAGGATGTCGGGACGGCGGCGTGCGAGTTCGGACGGCAGGCTGACCGGCAGGCTGCGCGGCAGCGTCAGCCGCGCGAGCTCGGGCTCGGTCAGCGCGGCCTCCGCGGGCGCCTGCCCGAGCACGACGGCCAGCGCATGGCGCGCGACGCCGAGCTGCTGGCGCAGCGGCGGCAGCAAGGTCGTGTCGCTGGCCAGCTGGCTCTGCGCGCTGACGATGTCCAGGCGCGAGACCGAGCCCGCGTCGAAGGCCGTCTGCACCAGCTTCAGGTTCTCGCGGTCCTGCGCGAGGATGGCGTCGACGGTGGCGACCTGCGCGCGCAGCGAAGCGATGCGCAGCGCCTGCATGACGGCATTGCCGGCGACCGCCAGGTGCGCCGCGTCGAGCTGCCGGCGCTGGTAGGCGGCCAGCGCCCTGCTCTGTTCGACCGAGCGCGCGCCGCCGCCGGTGTAGTCGAGCGTGTAGCTCACGCTCGGCCCGACGGCGAAGTAGGTGAAAGGCGCCTCGCTTCCTTGCTTGCCCAGCAGTTCGGCGCCGTATTTCTGCCGGCCTGCGCTCGCGCCGAGGCTGAGCTGCGGCGCGAGCGTGCCGGCCTGCGCCGCGGCGAGTTCCTGCGCCTGGGCGAGCGTCGATGCGGCCGCGGCCAGCGTGCGGTTGCCCGCCAGTGCACGCTGCACGACGGCATCGAGCGCGTCCGATCCGAACAGGCGCCACCAGTCGGCGGCGGGCCGCTCGCCGAAGCGCACATGCTGCGTGGCATCGTCGCCTGCGCTCGCCGTCTCGACCTGCAGGTGTTCGGCGGTGTAGCGCTGCGCCGGCGGCGGATCGGGGCGCTGGAAGTCCGGTCCCGCCGCGCATCCGCTCAAGGCCGCAACGCAGGCCAGCGACCCGAGGACGATCGTGAATCCCGGCCTGTTCATTCGACCACCATCGGCGCATCTTCCTTGTTCGCCGCCGCCGCCCGGCGCAGCAGCAGGACCAGCGGAACGGCGCACAGCGTCAGCACCATCATCAGCTTGAAGTCGTTGTTGTAGGCGATCATCGCGGCCTGTCCGCTCACCATCTGGTTGAGCGCGGCGAGGCCCTCGGTGGTCGAGATCGCCGCCTGCGAATGAAGAATGTCGCTGAACGGCGTGACCTGTTCGGCCAGGCGCGAGTGCATCGCCTGCGTGTTGCGGGTCAGCAGGCTCTCGACGACCGAGATGCCGACGCTGCTGCCGACATTGCGCACCAGGCTGAACAGCGCGGTGCCTTCGTTGCGGTACTGCTTGGGCAAGGTGGCGAAGGTGATCGCCGCCAGCGGCACGTACACAAAGCCGGTGCCGAGCCCCTGCGTCAGCCCCGACCACACGACCGGCGCGCTGTCCATCTGCAGATAGAAGCGCGTCATCTGCCAGAGCGAGAACGCGGTGAGGCAGAAGCCCGTCGCAATGATCAGGCGCGTGTCGATTCGGCCCATCACGCGGCCGACGATGAACATCGCCGCCAGGGTGCCGAAGCCGCGCGGCGCGGTCACCAGGCCGGTCAGCACCACCGGGTAGTTCATCAGGTCCTGCAGCAGCGGCGGCAGCAGCGCCAGCGTCGCGAAGAGCACCACGCCGACGACGAAGATGAACAGGTTGCCCGTGAGGAAATTGCGATCCTTGAAGAGGACCGGGCTCACGAACGAAGGCCTGTCCGTCGTCAGCATGTGCACCACGAACAGATAGAGCGCGAGGCCGGCGACGACGGCTTCGACGCAGATCTCGGTCGAACTGAACCAGTCCTTGATCTGGCCGCGGTCGAGCATCAGCTGAAAGGCGCCGATGGCCACGCTGAGCGCCGCGAAGCCGAAGAAGTCGAAGCGCGAGCGGCGCAATGGCGTCTCGGGCATGAAGCTCAGGATGCCGAGAAAGGACAGGATGCCGAAGGGCACGTTGATGTAGAAGACCCAGCGCCAGCTGTAGTGCTCGGTGAGCCAGCCGCCGAGCGCGGGGCCGAGGATCGGCCCGACAGTCACGGCCATCGCCCAGATCGCCATCGCCCGCGCATGCCGCGCGGGCGGGTTGATGTCGAGCAGCACGGCCTGCGACATCGGGATCAGCGCCGCGCCGCACAGGCCCTGCAGCAAGCGCGAGATGACGATCGCGGGGAGCGTCTGCGCGAGGCCGCACAGGGCCGAGGCGATGGTGAAGCCGACGACCGAGAACAGGAACACGCGCTTGCGCCCGATCTGGCCGGCCAGCCAGCCGCTGAGCGGCGTCATGATCGCGGCGGCGATGATGTACGAGGTCAGGACCCAGGTCATCTGGTCCTGCGTCGCCGACAGCGAGCCCTGGATGCGCGGCAGCGCCACGTTGGCGATCGTGTTGTCGAGCGCCTGCATGATCGAGGCCAGGATGACCGAGAGCGTGATCAGGGTGCGGTGCGGCGCACCGGCCGTCGGGCCTTCCATGACGGCAGCGGCGCTCATGGACTGGACGCGCTCGCGCTCCCGGGCTCCGCCTCTGCGCCGCCGAAGAGACGGCGACGACGGCCGGTGTCCACGCTCACGGTCGCGCTCAGGCCGGCATGCAGCGCGAAGGCCGGATCGGGATGCTCGAGCTCGACGCGGATCGGCAGCCGCTGCACCACTTTGACCCAGTTGCCGGTGGCGTTCTCGGGCGGCAGCACCGAGAACTGCGAGCCGGTCCCGGGGCTCACGCTCGCGACGGTGCCGGCGAAGGTCCGGCCCGGATAGCTGTCGACTTCCACGCTCACCTTCTGGCCGGCGTGCATGTGCGTGAGCTGGTCTTCCTTGAAATTCGCCTCGACCCAGATGTCACCCGTCGAGACCAGCGCGAAGACCGGTGCCGCGGCGTTGATGTAGCTGCCCACCTGCAGCTGCTCGACGCGCGTGACGACACCATCGCCCGGCGCCTTGACGACCGTATAGGACAGGTTGAGCCGGGCCTTGTCGAGCCGGGCCTGCGCCTCCTGCACCAGCGGATGCCGCTCGGGCGCGATGGCCGGATTGCCGCCGAGGTTGGCGACCACGGCGCCGATCTGCTGGCGCACGCCGGCCACCTGGGCGCGTGCCTCGTCGAGCGAGTGCGAGGCGCGGTCGAGCTGCAGCTGCGAAGCGATGCCGGAAGCGATCAGGCGCTGCTGGCGCTGGAATTCGCGCTGCTGGAAGGCCACGGTGTCCTGCGCCGATGCGAGTTCGGACTGGCGCTGGCGGTAGTTGGCCTTGAGCGACTCGATCTGCAGGCGCGCCGCGGCCAGCTGCGCGGCGGCCTCATCGACGGCGATGCGGAACGGCGCGTCGTCGAGGCGGAACAGCACATCGCCCTGGCGGACAGCCTGGTTGTCGTGCACATCGAGCTCGACGACGCGACCGGCGACGTTGGCGCTGATCGCGACGCGCGCCGCCTGCACGTAGGCATCGTCGGTGGATTCGTAGCGGCCGCCGCTGAGGTAGAAGCCGAGCGCCAGCACCACCACCACCACGGGGCCGAGCAGCATCAGCACCATCCGCATGCGCCGGCGCCGGTCCCGGGCGGGAGGTGGCGGCGTATCGCGCGCGGCTTCTTCGGATGCATCCATGGTCGTCATTTCGTTCCGGTGCGCGGCGCGCGGGCCGGGACGACGCGCTTCGTTGCCGGCGCGCTCGCCGACGGTGTGCCGGCCGTCTCGATGGGCCGGTCGTCGAGTGCGGACGCATTGGCATGCACCCGCTCCAGCACGCTCATGAAGGCTTCGCGTTCCTGCTTGCCGATACCGGCGAACATCTCGGCCCGCGTCAGCTCGACCAGGCGCCAGATCTCCTCGAGCAGGGGCCTGGCCTTGTCAGTGAGATAGAGGCGGCGCGCGCGCCGGTCGGCGGGATCGAGCCGGCGCTCCAGCAGGCTGTCGGCTTCCATGCGGTCGAGGATGCGCACCATCGTCATCGGCTCGATGTCGGTGAGCTCGGCGAGCCGGGCCTGGCTCGCGCCCTCATGGTGCTCGAGATGGGCGAGCGCCTTGCACTGCATCAGCGTGAGCGAGATCTCGCTGGCCCGCTGCTCGAAGCGCAGCACATACCTGCGGCTCACATCCTTGACGAGAAAACCGAAATTGCGCAGGCGGTCCATGGGGATGTCGGCATCGGCAGGCGTCGGCCCGCGACAGCGGTCATTGATATCGCGAGAGATAATATCAAAAGAGCCGTTCGGCCGTGCATGTCTGCACGGCGCGGCCCATCGACCCGCGGCTCAGCGCAGGTCGGCGCCTTCTTCGCGGTCCAGCCGCACGAAGAAGGCCAGCGAGATCAGCGTGATCGCGCCGACCACGACGAAGGCGGGCGAGAAATCGCGCGCCGCGAGGTGCGTCGAATCGGAGCCGTGCCACCAGGCCGCGGCACTCACCAGCGAGGCGCCGAGCACCACGCCCACGCTCAGCGACAGCTGCTGCGCCATGCTCGACAGCGCGGTCGCATGGCTCATCAACGGCTTCGGAATCTCCGAGAAGCCCAGCGTCTGCAGCGCCACCATGCCCATCGAATTGAAGAGGCCGCCGAGCATCATGGTGCAGAACATCAGCAGGTGCGGCGTCGAAGGCCGGAAGAAGCCGTAGCTCGCATAGAACAGGCTGGTCAGCGCGGTGGCACCGATCAGCAGCGAGCGAAAGCCGATGAGCCGTATCGCGCGCGCCATGACGGTCCGTGTGGCCAGCGACCCGATGGCCGTGGCCACCGTCAGCAGGCCCGAATCCAGCGCCGACAGGCCGAAGCCCAGCTGCAGCATCAGCGGCAACAGGAAGGGCGAGGCGCCGATCGCGATGCGCAGCGGCGTGCCGCCGATGATCGAGGCGAAGTAGGTCGGATAGCGCAGCGTGCCGAGATCGATCAGCGGATTGGCCCGGCGGTGGCTGCGCAGGTGATACACGCACAGCGCCAGCGCGCCCGCACCGGCCACGGTCCACGTCACCCACACCGCGACCAGCGACTTGCCCACCGTCTCCAGCCCGCCGAGCACGCCGGTCAATCCCAGCGCCAGCAGCACGAAGCCGGCGATGTCGAAGGGCTGCGGCGTCTCGTCCTCGCTCAGCTCGTCGATGAACAGCAGCGCCAGCACGATGCCGAGCAGCCCGAAAGGCACATTGACCAGGAAGATCCAGCGCCACGAGGTCCAGGTGACGATGGCGCCGCCGAACAGCGGTCCGACCATGCGGCCGATGGCCGGCGGCACGGTGAACCAGATCATGGCCGCGACCATGCGCGAAGCCGGCACGCTGCGCAGCAGGATCAGCCGCCCCACCGGGACCATCAAGGCGCCGCCCATGCCCTGGATGATGCGAAACAGCACCAGCGCGGGCAGCGACTGTGCGGCACCGCACAGCGCCGAGCCGATCGAGAAGAAGGCGATGGCGCAGCAGAAGACGCGCCGGGCACCGAATCGCTCCGCGAACCATCCGCTCGCCGGCAGGAAGACCGCCAGACTCAGCAGATAGGAGGTGATCGCGAGGTTGAGGTGCAGCGGCTGCACGTCGAGCGAGCGCGCGATGCTGGGCAGCGCGGTCGCCATGACCGAGGTGTCCAGGTTCTGCAGGAAGAGTGGACAGGCCACGATGATGGGAACGATCCGGTCGCGGGTGGCCATGCGGGGATTCTAGGGACTCGCTCCTTCGGCCGTACGGCGGGGGCTGCGATGCCGAGTGCAGGGCTTGGTTGTAGGCTGCGGCCCACGCGCTCGCATTGACTTATCCGGCAAGGACGACGCATGCAGGGTGCCTAAGCTGGGCACTTGCACGATTCCTCCTCCCGGCGTCATTCGGCGCCGTTGCACAGCGTCCTTCGGGGCGCTGTTTTTTTGGCGGGAGAAAGCCGGCCCTATTTCGTCTCGCGCCGCAGCACCTGCACGTCCTCGTGCAGCGTCTTTGCCCAGGCGCGGCGCTCGCGGCCCAGCGAGGGCTGCGGTTCGCCGAAGCGCACGATCGCGAGCAGCGGCGGCGCCTTCAGCGTGTTCCACAGCGAGCTGAAAAGATTGTCGTCGTCGATGTAGCGCGGCGCGTGGCTGGTCTCGCCGGTGGCCGCGTCCGCGAAGCGCAGCGCGGCCGGCTGCACCGGCGCGCCGGCCGAGATCGCGGCCTGCAGCAGGTTGGCATGGAAGGGCAGCAGGCCTTGGCCGTCGGTGGTCGTGCCCTCGGGAAACACGGCGATCAGGTCGCCGTTGCGCAGCGCCTCGGTCATGTGATGGACCACGCGCATCGCGTCGCGGCGGCGTTCGCGCTCGATGTAGAGCGAGCCGGCGCCGGTGGACAAGGTGCCGATCAGCGGCCAGTGCCGCACGCCCGCCTTGGAGACGAAGCGCACGTGGCGTGCCGCATGGATGGCGAGGATGTCGAGCCACGACAGGTGGTTGCACACCACCAGCACCGGCCCGCACTCGGGCGGCTCTCCCTGCACCGCGAGCCGAATGCCCATCAGGCCCAGCATGCGCTCTGCCCATTGCTGCACGCGCGCGTTCCGCTCGGCCGGCGTCAGGTGCGGAAACGTGAAGCGGATGGTCCACCAGCCGCCGAATGCATGCGCGATCGCGCGCAGCAGCTTCAGGCATGCGGACAAGGCCTGCATCGTGCGCCGTGCCTCGACGGCTAGCCGTGGACCACGCGGCCACCGACGAGCGTGAAGCGCGCGCGTCCGCTCAGTGCATAGTCGCGGAAAGGCGTGTGCTTGCCCTGGCTTCGCAACGCGTCGGGCAGGACCTGCCATTCGATCGCGGGATCGACCACGCAGAGGTCGGCGACGCCGCCCTTCACCAGCCGGCCGATGCCTTCGACACCCAGCAGCCTGGCCGGCGCCGCGCTCACCACCTCGATCGCGCGTGCCAGGCCCGCGCCGCTGCGCTCGCCCCATTGCAGCGCGAGCGGCAACAGCAGCTCGAGCCCGGTGGCGCCGGGCTCGCTCTCGGCAAAGGGCAGCGTCTTGGCATCGGCTTCCACCGGCGTGTGGTCGGAGACCAGCGCATCGATGGTGCCGTCGGCCAGTCCGGCCGACAGCGCATCGCGGTCGCGCTGCTGGCGCAGCGGCGGGTTGAGCCGCGCGCGGCTGTCGAAGTAGCCGATGTCGGTATCGGCCAGATGCAGCGAGTTGATGCTGACGTCGCAGCTCAGCGGGAGGCCCTCGGCCTTGGCGGCGCGCACCAGGGCCACGCCGCCCGCGCTCGACAGCCGGCACAGGTGCACGCGCGCGCCGGTGCTGCGCATGAGCTCGACGATGGTGAAGATCGCGATCGTCTCGGCCGCCGCCGGAATGCCGGTGAGGCCGAGCCGCGTGGCGAGCGGCCCGCTGGCCGCGACGCCCTTGCCCAGGTCGCGGTCCTGCGGACGCAGCCACACGGTGTAGCCGAAGGTGCTGGCGTACAACAGCGCGCGCTGCAGGACCTGCGTGTCGCCGAGCGGCACATCGGCCTGGCCGAAGCCGATGCAGCCGGCTTCGGTGAGCTCGGCCATCTCGGTCAGCACCTCGCCGGCCAGCCCGCGCGTCAGCGCACCGAGCGGGAACAGGCGTGCGCGCTGCAGCTTCTCGGCGCGGAACTTGAGCATCTCGACCAGGCCGGGCTCGTCGAGCACCGGGTCGGTGTCGGGCGGGCAGACCACGCTGGTCACGCCGCCGGCGACCGCGGCCGCCATCTCGCTTTCGAGCATGCCCTCGTGCTCGTAGCCGGGCTCGCGCAGGCGCGCGGCCAGATCGACGAGGCCGGGCACGACCAGGCAGCCCGCGGCATCGATCGTCTGCGCGGCCTCGAAATCTGCGGGCGTGTGGCCGATCGAGAGGATCCTGCCTTCGGCAATGGCCACGTCGCCGGTTTGGTCGAGGCCGGAGGCCGGATCCACGACACGGCCGTTGGAAATGAGAATGTTCATGCGTCAGTTCTTCCAGCGGGCAGGCTCTCTATGCTTCATTTCCGGCGACGATGCTCATCACCGCCATGCGCACGGCGATGCCGAAGGTGACCTGCGGCAGGATCACGCTCTGCCGTCCGTCGACCACGGCCGAGTCGATCTCCACGCCGCGGTTGATCGGCCCGGGATGCATCACGATCGCATCCGGCTTGGCCAGCTGCAGCTTCTCGGGCGTGAGGCCGTAGGTCTTGAAGAATTCCTGCGACGAAGGCAGCAGCGCGCCGCTCATGCGCTCGTTCTGCAGGCGCAGCATGATGACCACGTCGCAGTCGCGGATGCCCTCCTCCAGCGTGTGGCAGACGCGCACGCCCATCTGCGCCATGTCCGCCGGCACCAGCGTCTTCGGACCGACCACGCGCACCTCGGCGCAGCCGAGCGTGGTGAGCCCGTGGATGTCGGAGCGCGCCACGCGCGAATGCAGCACGTCGCCGACGATCGCGACCGTGAGGTTCGCGAAGTCCTTCTTGTAGTGGCGGATCGTGTACATGTCGAGCAGGCCCTGCGTCGGATGCGAATGCCGCCCGTCGCCTGCGTTCACCACGTGCACGTGCGGCGCCACGTGCTGCGCGATCAGGTAGGGCGCGCCCGATTCGCTGTGGCGCACCACGAACAGGTCGGCCGCCATCGCGCTCAGGTTGGCGATGGTGTCGAGCAGCGACTCGCCCTTGGTCGCCGACGAGCGCGCGATGTCGAGGTTGATGACATCGGCCGACAGCCGCTTGGCCGCGATCTCGAAGGTGGTGCGCGTGCGGGTCGAGTTCTCGAAGAACAGGTTGAACACGCTCTTGCCGCGCAGGAGCGGCACCTTCTTGACCTCGCGGTCGCTCACGCTGGTGAAGTTGGCAGCGGTGTCGAGGATGTGGCTGACGATGTCCTTGGGCAGGCCCTCGATCGACAGCAGGTGGATCAGCTCGCCGTTCTGGTTGAGCTGCGGGTTGCGCTTGTAGAGCATCAGGTGTTGTCCTCCACTTTGAAGCTGAAGGCGCCGCTCTCGCTGCGGGCCAGCGCAAGCAGTTGCGTATCGGGCAAGGCCAGTTTCGTGGCCGCGAAGTCGGCCGCCACCGGCAGCTCGCGGCCGCCGCGATCGACCAGCACCGCCAGCCGCACGCAGGCCGGCCGGCCGAAATCGAACAGCTCGTTGAGCACCGCGCGGATCGTGCGGCCGGTGTAGAGCACGTCGTCGAGCAGCAGCACGTCGGCGCCGTTGACGTCGAAGGGAAGCGTGGTCTGCGCGCTGGCGGACAGGCCGCGGCGCGCGAAGTCGTCGCGGTGCATGGCCGAGGAGATCACGCCGGGCGGGCCGTCGAGGCCGAGCTGCTTTTGCAGCCGTTCGACCAGCCAGGCACCGCCGGAGGTGATGCCGACCAGCCGCGTGTCACGGCGCATCAGGGGTTTCACGCCGCGCAGCAGCTCGATGTACAGCGCTTCGGCGTCGGGGATGGATGTCACGGCAGGCTCCTCAAGAACTGCTCCAGGATGATGCAGGCCGATGCGGCATCGGCATCGCGCGCGCCCGCGGCGAGTGCCTCGGTCGTGCTGTAGCGCTCGTCGACCTCGTAGACCGGAAGACGAAAGCGCCCTTTCAGCTGCCGCGCGAAGCGCTGCGCCGCGCGGGTGTTGTCGTGCGGCGCGCCGTCGGGATGGAAGGGAACGCCGACCACCAGCGCATCGGGCTGCCATTCGCGGATGCGCGCCTCGACCTGCGCGAAGCGCGCGTCGCCTTCGGCCCGGATGGTGGCCTGCGGCGTCGCAGTCCCGAGCAGCCGGTTGCCGCTGGCGACGCCGGTGCGCTTCTGGCCGTAGTCGAAGGCCAGGAAGCTTTGGAAATGGGATGGAACGGGAACGGAAGGGTCGGCGCGGTCTGGCATTGCCAAAGCACTCATGCGTGCCCCGCGTCCGGGGAAAGCTTCCATGCTTCCAAGCCCAGCAAAGACAGCGCCTTGTCGTAGCGCTGCTCGATCGGCGTATCGAAGATCACCGCCAGATCGGCCGCCACCGTGAGCCAGCTGTTCTCGGCGAGTTCGGATTCGAGCTGCCCCTCGCCCCAGGCCGAGTAGCCGAGCGACACCAGCACCTTGCGCGGCCCGGCGCCGGTGGCCAGGGCTTCCAACACGTCCTTGGAGGTGGTCATCTCGAGGCCGCCGGGAATGGTCATGGTCGAGGCGTACACGGATTCGTTCGGCTTGTCGCCGTCCGCGAACACGGGCTCGTGCAGCACGAAGCCGCGCTCGGTCTGAACCGGGCCCCCCTGGAACACGGGCGCGCTGCCCAGCTCGGGGCGCGAGAGGTGCAGCTCGATCTTCTCGAACAGCACCTTGAGGTTGATGTCACTGGGCTTGTTGATCACCAGGCCGAGCGCGCCGCGCTCGCTGTGCTCGCAGAGGTAGACCACGCTGCGGCTGAAGGCTGCGTCCTCCATCCCCGGCATCGCGATCAGGAAGTGATGCGTGAGGTTCATCGGGGCAGAATCGGAAGCCATGCCACCGATTTTACTGGCCGTCGACAAAACCTATCCCAAGGGGCTGATGTGGTTTCGCCGCGACCTGCGCGTGGACGACAACGCAGCGCTCTACCACGCGCTGCGCAAGTGCCGGCAGGTGGTCTGCGTTTTCGTGTTCGACCGCGCCATCCTCGATCCGCTGCCGCGGGTGGACCGCCGGGTCGAATTCATCCGGGAATCGCTGGTGGAACTCGACGCCGAGCTGCAAGCGCTGGGCAGCGGGCTGCTGGTGCGCCACGCGGTGGCGCAGGACGAGATCGCCGAGCTGGCGCATGCGCTCGAGGTGCAGGCGGTGTTCGCCAACCGCGACGACGAGCCGGAGGCGATCGCGCGCGATGCCCAGGTGTTCGGCGCGCTTGCGAATGCGGGCATCGCCTTCCATGCGTACAAGGACCAGGCCATCTTCGAGCGCGACGAGGTGCTGACCCAGACCGGTCAGCCGTACACCGTCTTCACGCCCTACAAGCGGGCCTGGCTGGCCAAGGTGGACGATTTCTACCTGAAGCCCTATCCCGTGCGCGGCCATGCCGACGCGCTGGGCCCGGTGCCCGAGAAATTCCACGCACCGGTGCCGACGCTCGCGAACCTCGGCTTCGAGAAGAGCAATCTGGCCGAGCTCGACATCCCGACCGGCAGCCAGGGTGGCGCGGCGCTGTTCGACGACTTCCTGCAGCGCATCGAGCGCTACCGGGCGGTGCGCGATTTTCCCGCGGTGCGCGGTCCGAGCTACCTGAGCGTGCACCTGCGCTTCGGCACCGTCTCGATTCGCCAGCTCGCAGGCGCCGCCCACCGGCTGGCGCAGCGTGGCGACGAAGGCGCGGCCACCTGGCTCGGCGAGTTGATCTGGCGCGATTTCTACTTTCAGATCCTGGCCCACCGTCCGCACGTCGCGTCCAAAGATGGGTCGCACAGCTTCCGCCCCGAGTACGACAAGATCCAGTGGCACCACGGCAAGCACGCGGACCTGCTGTTCGAGGCCTGGTGCAAGGGCGAGACCGGCTACCCGCTGGTCGACGCCGCGATGGCGCAGATCAACCAGAGCGGCTACATGCACAACCGGCTGCGCATGGTGGTCGCGAGCTTTCTCTGCAAGGATCTGGGCCTCGACTGGCGGCGCGGCGAGCGCTATTTCGCCCAGCACCTCAACGACTTCGAGCTGTCGTCCAACAACGGCGGCTGGCAATGGGCCAGCTCGAGCGGCTGCGATGCCCAGCCCTATTTCAGGATCTTCAATCCCGTCACGCAAAGCCAGCGCTTCGACCCGGAGGGCAAGTTCATCCGCCGCTACCTGCCGCAGCTGGCGAAGCTGTCCGATGCGGTGATCCATGCGCCGTGGACGGCCAGCCCGGTCGAACTGCAGGCGGCCGGCGTGATCTTGGGCGAGAACTATCCAAACCCCATCGTCGACCACGCCGAAGCGCGCGAGCGCACCCTGCAGCGCTACGCTGTGGTCAGGAAGTGAGCCTCAGAGTGGCGTCGGCCTTTTCGGGGAGCGGCCGCGGAACCAGCTTCGCCAGGCCGCAGGCAGCGCCCCCTGAAAGGGGGTTGGGCGGCCACACGAAGTGGGCCAGCCTGGGGGTCAGCTAAGCATCGCAGGCGCCTCGGCTTTTGCATAGCTGCGCACGAGGCGCAGCAATTCCTCTTCCGAGTAGGGCTTGCCGAGGTAATGGTTGACGCCCAGGGTGCGCGCATGGTCGCGGTGCTTCTCGGCGATGCGCGAGGTGATCATGATGATCGGCAGGTCGGCCAGCGACGCGTCGGCGCGGATGTTGCGCGCCAGATCGAAGCCGTCCATGCGCGGCATCTCGATGTCGGACAGGACGACGGCCGGACGCTCCTGCTGCAGGCGTTCGAGTGCCTGCAGGCCATCGACCGCCAGCGACACGCGATAGCCCTCGCGCTGCAGCAGGCGTTGCGTGACGCGCCGCACCGTGATCGAGTCGTCCACCACCAGCACCAGCGGAACCTGTGGCGCCAATGGCGCCGCCTTCGGCACATGGCTGGCCGGCGTGCCGTGCGCCGCCCTGTCCTGCGGTCCGCTCGCCGCCTGGAGCGCGAGCGCCCGATCGCCGTGCACCGCTGCCAGCGCCACCGGGTTGTAGATCAGCGCGACCGCACCCGATGCCAGCACCGAGATGCCCGCCATGCCCGGCAGCCGGGACAGCTGCGGCCCGAGGTTCTTGACCACGACTTCCTGGTTGCCCAGCACTTCGTCCACATGCAGCGCCACGCGCTGCGCGGCGCTTCGCACGATGACGACCGTGTTGGCCTTGCCGGTCGGACGCTCGCTGCGCGACGAGGTCTGCAGCAGCGCGCCGGCCCAGTAGAACGGAACCTGCTCGCCGGCGAAGGCATAGCGCCGATGGAGGTAGGCCGATTCGAGATCGGACGCACTCGCGCGCTGGACCAGCTCGACCAGGTTGGACGGCACGCCGATGGAGGTGTCGCCCGTGCGCAGCATGACCACGTGCGTCACCGCCGTGGTCAAGGGCAGCACGAGCTTGAAGATGGTGCCTTGACCGTCGCGGCTGTGGGTCTCGATGCGGCCGCCGAGCGCCGCCACGTCGGCGCGCACGACGTCCATGCCGATGCCGCGGCCGGCCAGTTCGGACACCTGTGTTGCGGTCGAGAAGCCGGGCTGGAAGATCAGTTCGGCCGCTTCCTCGGGCGAAAGCTTGCGCCCTTCGGTGACCAGGCCGAGCGACAGCGCCCGCGCCGCGATGCGTTCGTAGTTGAGCCCGGCGCCGTCGTCGCGGAAGCTGACCGAGACGTCGTTGCCCTCGTGGTGCAGCTCGATCACGATCAGGCCGTTCGGATCCTTGCCGGCCTTCTCGCGCACCGCCGCGTCCTCGATGCCATGGGCGACGCCATTGCGCAGCAGATGTTCGAAGGCGGGCGTCATGCGGTCCAGCACGCCGCGGTCCATTTCGATCGAGCCGCCGGTGATGTCGAGGCGCACCTGCTTGCCGGTGTCCTTCGAGGCCTGGCGCACCACGCGGTAGAGCCGTTCCGAAATGCCCTCGAATTCGACCATGCGCGTGCGCAGCAGCCCACGCTGGAGTTCGCGCGTCTGGCGCGCCTGCGCGCTCAGGTCGTCTTCCGTCGCCTGCACCGTCTTCTGCAGCGTGCGCTGCACGGTCGCCACGTCGTTGACCGACTCGGCCATCATGCGCGTGAGTTCCTGCACGCGCGTGAAGCGGTCGAACTCGAGCGGGTCGAAGCCCTGCTGAGAATCCTTGGCCTGCGCGAGGCGCGACTGCATCTGGCTTTCGGCCTGGACCTCGATGTCGCGCAGCTGCTGGCGCAGACGGTCCAGGTTGCCGGTCAGATCGCCGAGCGAGGCGCGCAGCTGGCCCAGTTCGGCCTCGAGCCGCGAGCGCGTGATGATCACCTCGCCGACCTGCGTCACGAGGCGGTCGAGCAAGTGGGTGCGGATGCGCACCGCCTGGCTCGACATCGCGCGCAGCGGCGCCAGCGCGGAAGGCGAAGGCATCGCGATCGCGGCGCGCGCGACGGCCGATGCCTCGTCGGGGGTGGCGGGCTCTTCGGCACCGGCCATCGATGCGACGGCATCAGGCGCCGGTGCGGCCATCTCGGGCAACGGCGGCGCCGCAGCGGCAGCGGCAGCGGCGGCGCGCTGCGCCTGTTCCGCCTGGGCCGCGCCGTCCGCCTCGCGCAGGGCATCGAACGTCGCCTGCAAGGCATCGAAACGACCCAGCAGATGTTCGATCGATGCCCGGTCGACGTTGTCGGCGCCCAGGGCCTCGATCTCGGACTCCATGCGGTGCGCGCGCTCGCCCAGGCGCATCGCGCCGGCCAGACGGGCGCTGCCCTTGAGCGTGTGCAGCGTGCGCAGCGTCGCGGCGCGCGGCGCGCTGCCTTCGGGATGCTGCGACCATTCGCGCAAGGCGGCACCGAGCCGAGGCAGCAGTTCGGCGGCCTCTTCCTCGAAGATCGGAAACAGGTCGACGTCGACCGCATCGGCCAGGTCGATCGCGTCCTCGGAGTCGTCGAGGGCCACGTCGGCCATCGCGTCGCGCGACAGCGGCGGCGGTGCGGATGCCCCACCGAAGCGCTCGACGGGCATCGGCGAGGCCGCCACATCGCGCAGCGCCTGCAGCGTCTCTTCGGCCGGCTCCTTGAGGAAACCGGCGGCAAACTGATGCAGCAGGCGCCGCAATTCGCCGGCCGCCGCGACCAGCACCGCGCCCTGTTCGGGCGTGCCGCGGCCTTGCATGTGCAGATGCTGCAGCGCCGCCTCGAACAGGCGCGCCATGCCCGACAGCCCCTGGAAGCCGACGGTGGCGGAACTGCCGGCCAGCGAATGGGCCAGGCCGACAGTCGAATCGGACACGCGCTGGTGCGACTCGAGCGCCCATTCGCCGACCTCACTGGCCAGTTGGCGCGACCACTCGTCGGCTTCGTTGAGGTAGACGTTGTAGAGCGCGATGCCGATGCGCAAGGGCCCTATCACCTTGACCTGCTCTTCGGCACTCGGCGCGGCCGGGCGCTCGGCGATCTCTTCGTGCTGCGATGCGACGGCAGCGGGCTCGGGTGCCGGGTGCGCGTCGGCGACGAGGGGTTCGATCACCGGCGCGGCGGCCGCGGGCGCGGGTTGCGGCGCCAGCTCCGGCTCCGGCTCCGGCACGACCTCCAGAAGCGGAGCGTGTTCGAGCACGACCGCCGGCGCCGGCGCGATCTCGGGTTCCGGCTCGGGCTCCGGCGTCGTCGCCGGCTCTTCGACGGTGAATATGACCGGCCGGCTCGGCACGACAGGCGCCAACGCCGGCTCGATCGATGAATGGGCGGTCTCGAGGAAATCGATCTCTTCGAGGAAAGCCGGCGGCAGCGGCTCTTCCGGCCGCGGCACCGGCTTGCCGTCGAAGTCGAGGAAATCGCTAGACGCGAAATCGTTGTCGGATTCGGGGACCGTGCCCTGGCTGGGCGTCGGCGCGGACTCGGCGTGGACGGGTTCGTGCAGGTCCGGCCAATCCGAGAACTCTTCGGCGGGCACAGGCGCCGGCGCCGGCGCGGGCGACCGGGCTTCGACCGGCGCTTCGGAGACGGCAGGCGTCAGCTCGAGATCGGGCAGCTCCGGCAGCAGAGGCACCGCAGGCATTTCGAGCGGCGCCGGCTCGCTGGCCCTGGCCTCGGCAGCAATGTGGCGCGCGGCCGCAACCAGTGCATCGGCATCGGCCACGCGCGCGGGCGCGGCGATCGGCTCGCCCGCGCGCAGGGCTTCCGCCATGCTGCAAAAGGGCGCGGACTGCCAGCCGTGCGGCTCGTTGGAAGCCACGGCTTCGACCCACTTTGCAAAATCCACCAGCGCCTTGCGCGTGCCCGCCAGCAGCTCCGGCGTGGCGGGGCGCTGGTCGGCGAGCCAGGTGTTGAGCACCTGCTCGAAGGACCAGGCCGCTTCGCCGAAATCCATCAGCCCGACCATGCGCGAGCTGCCCTTGAGCGTGTGGAACGCGCGGCGCAGCACGGTCAGCTCGCCGTTGTCGTCCGGCCGCGTGCCGAGCGCCGCCACCGCAGCCAGGCCGTTGTGCAGCACTTCGCGCGCCTCGTCGAGGAAGATGTTCTGCAGGTCGTCTTCTTCGAGCTCCGTGACCTCGGTGTAGGGCAGCGGCTCCAGCGGCGCGGGGCCGGTGATCTTCGCGGTCCAGCTGGCGGTCGCGCGGCTGAATTCCTCGATCGGCGAGACGGGCGCCTTGCGGCTCGGCGCGGCGAGCGCCGCCAGCTTGGCCGCGATCTGCGCATCGACCTCCTCGACGCTCAGCACGGTATCGCTGGCCGCCACGGTGCCGGAGCCCGATGCGAACGCAACGGCCGCGCCGGCTTCGGGCACGCCGCTCTCGCCGCCCTGGCGGCCCATCAGCGGCTTGAGCTCGCCGGTGTCGGCATCGAACACGAACAGGCGCTTGGCCAGTGCGGGCTGATAGCTCAGCATGTCGATCAGGAAACCGAGCGCGCCGAGGTTGTTGCCGAGCGAGTCGAAGGCAGCGGTTTCATCGGCCTCGGCCTCTTCGGCCTGCAGGCGGTCGATGTCGTCGCGCATGTGCTGCACGGTCTGCGCCGCCTGGTCGAGGCCGAGCACCGAGAACACGCCGCGCATCTGCAGCAACTGGCTCGGCACGGCCTGCAGCAGGTTCTTCTGCGTCGGCCGGCGAAAGAACTGGTCGAGCGATTTCTCGAGTTCGCCCAGGTGGCTGCGCAATTCACCGACCACGGTGCCCATCGTCTGGCGATCGCTCACGCGGCGGTAGAGCTCTTCCATCCAGGGCTCGAGCGGCTCGGAATGGCCGCCTCCGCGTGCGCGCTCGATGCGGCCGGCGAGCTGCACGGTGCGGGCCGTCAACTGGCGGTCGTGGGGGTCGAGATCCTCGAAGGCAGCCTCGAGATAGAGCACCGAGGTCGCGACTTCCATCGCGAGTTCGGTCGCCGGCGGCTGGCCGGAGCGCAGCGATGCATCGACGGCCTTGTTCAGCGCCTGCACCATCGGTGCACTCGCCGGATGCAGCTTCTGCAGCGATTCGCCGAGCTGGGCGAAAGTGTCGGCCACCTGCCGCGTGCGCGCCACGTCGCCGCCCGACAGCGCGGACCACATTTCCTTCGCGGACTCGATGCGCTTGCGCGCCTGTGCGAGCACCAGCGGATCGAAGCGGCCGAACTGCTCGATCGTGTAGTCGACGCTCTGCTCGTTGGCCACGCCCCAGGCGACGCGCACCGCGCGCAGGGTGGCGGCCTCGTCGCGCGGACCCGGCACGGCCTGCGCGCAGAAGAACAGCAGATCCTGGCCCAGGCGGTCCGAGACGGTGTTGTCGCCGCGCGCCAGCGTGGCGTACTGCAGCAGCACGCGCGATCCCGCGCGCTTCACGTGCGCGTCGGCGGGAATGAGCGCCAGCGCCAGGGCTTCGAAGAAGCCTGCCGCCAGGGTCCAGAAGCTGGCGACCCGCGGCGCCGAGGCGCCGCGGCCGAGGCCCAGGCACAGCGCATGCAGCCGCCGGGCCGCATGATCGTCGCCGCTTTTGACGACCTTGAGCACCTCGCGGTCCAGCTTGGAACGGACCGCCGGATCGTAGACCAGTGCCGTTTGTGTCGGCGCCGGTTTGATCTCGACCCAGCGCCACGGCATGCTCCAGAGATCGGCCGGGTGGACGCGCTCGTTGCCGACCAGTTCGAGCACCTCGCGGTACTGCGGGAACAGGGCGACGGACGATACGACCTTGCCGGCCAGCAGCGCGTTCAGGAAGTCGGTGACGGCGAAGCCGGCCCGATCGATCTTCTGGACGGCGGCCTCGGTGCAGCGAAGCGGTTCGGTGATGAAGTTCTGGACCGCGAACTCCATCGCGCCCAGCACCATCGCGGGTGCCGCGTGGCCCACCATCTGCAGCGCGCCGACGGCCTGGTGCAACTGCTGCCGCGCCATGCGCAGCGGCGTGAGATCGACCTCCGCAGCGCTGCTGCCTTCGCGGGCGAAACGCCGCAGCGATTTGCCGACCCCGTCGAGCGACTTCTGGATTTCTCCGAGAACCCAGGCCAGCGGGCCGAGATCTTCGGTCGGCGGTGAGTGGCCGGCGGCGGGAGCGATGGCGGGGCTTTGGATCGACACGTTCGGCGCTCGGCGTTCAGGCGATCTTGAAGCGGGACACCGATTGGCGCAGTTCCTCGGCCATGTGCGAGAGCTCGCGCACCTGCTGCGCGGTGGCGCGCGTGCCGTCGCCGGTCTGCTCGGTGACGGCGAAGATGTGCTGGATGTTGGCCGCCACCACGTTGGCCGAGTCGGCTTCGCGCGACGCGGATTGGGAGATCTGCTCGATCAGCTCGGCCAGCCGGCGCGACACGCGGTCGATCTCGGACAGCGCCGTGCCCGCGTTGTCGGACAGCTTGGCCCCTTCGACCACACCCTGGGTGGAGCGCTCCATGGCACCGACCGCATCCTGCGTGTCGGTCTGAATGGCCTTCACGAGCGCCGAGATCTGGCGCGTGGCATCGGCCGACCGTTCGGCCAGCCGCTGCACTTCTTCCGCCACCACCGAGAAGCCCCGGCCGGCTTCACCGGCGGAGGCGGCCTGGATGGCGGCGTTGAGCGCCAGCACGTTGGTCTGTTCGGTGATGTCCGAGATCAGCTCGGTGATTTCACCGATCTCCTGCGACGATTCGCCCAGGCGCTTGATGCGCTTGGAGGTTTCCTGGATCTGGTCGCGGATCGAGTTCATGCCGCCGATCGCGTTCTGCACCGCCTGCAAACCGGACGAAGCAGCCTGCAGCGACTGACGCGCCACCGTGGCCGATTCCTGCGCCTGCGAGGACACGCCGTTGATTCGCTCGGCCATCGTCAGCACCGACTGGCCCGTCTCGCGGATTTCGCGCAGCTGTTCGGTCGACGCGGCCAGCAGTTCGGTGGAGGTGCTTTCGACCTGCGAGGTGGTCTGCGCCACCCGGGTCGCCGTGTTCTGCACGTTGCCCACCAGGAGGCGCAGTTCTTCCACTGTGTAGTTCACCGAGTCGGCGATGGCGCCGGTGATGTCCTCGGTCACCGTGGCTTCCTGGGTCAGGTCGCCTTCGGCCACGGTCTGCAGTTCGTTCATGAGCCGCAGAATCGCGGCCTGGTTGGCCGCGTTGATGCGGCTGGCGTCGTCGCTCGCGCGCTCGGCCTCGATCCGCTCGTGTTCGGCCGCGAGCGCGCGTTCGCGGCCTTCGCGGACCTGCACGTAGCCGATGGCGCCGGCCAGCGCCAGCGCGGCCAGCGACAGCACGAACAGCATCACCACCGTGCCGGCGCCGAGACCGGTGCGCGCCGAGAGCTTGTCCTGCAGGTCGCCCAGCGCCAGGCGCAGCGGCTCGCTGTCGGCCAGGATCGCGGCCTGCGCTTCGCGCGCCGCCACGAGGCCCTGCAGATTGCCCAGGATCGCGCCGGCCTGCGTGCGCGTCTGTTCGTAGGTCTTGAGGATGGCTTCGAGCTGCTGGCGCGTTTGCGGATCGCGCGAGCCGGGCAGCCGCTGCTGGGTGCTGCCATCGAGCAGGCCGCGGGTGACTTCCTGGAAGGTGTTGAGGTCCTTGCCGAGCAGGAACACTGCATCGGGGCTCACGCCTTCGACCGTGAGGAACTCGTTGGCCGATTTGCCGATGCGCTGCGTCAGCATCACCAGCTGGCCGGCCGCGGAGATTTCAGGCAGGGTGGCGTTCTGCTGCATCTTCAACGAGGCCACGGTCTGGGTCATTTCGAGCAGATCGGAGGACTGGCGATTGATGTCGCGCAGCGCGCTGCCGACCTGCGTCAGGATCTGCTGCTGCGCGAGCACCGCCTTGGCGCTCTTGTCGGCACGTTCGACCAGCGGCGTGATCTTGCTCATCTCGGCGTCGTAGTCGCCTAGGCGTTCGAGCTTGAGCGACTCGTCGCCGTTCGCCAGGCCCTGGACGCGCCGCGTCAGGTCGCTGGCACTGTCCTTGACCTCGGCGAACGCGGGCACATTGCCCACCAATGCCTGCGACACCGACTTGGCCAGACGCTGCGACTGCATGAGCGACTGGCCGGTCGCGGCCACCTGCTGCGCAAGGCGTTCGGCACGCAGGATCGCGGAACCGGCGACGAGCAACAGCAGCAGCACGACGGCAGCCAGCACCAGTGCGAGCACGCGCTGCTGGCGCGCCGGATTCGAGCGCGGCGCGGGTGCCGTGCTGGCGGCATTCGGCGGCACGGCGCCATGCGCCTGCGCCATCGGCGGCTCGGCAGCGACCGGGTCCGCAGCAGGTTCGGCCGCGACCGTTTCGGCGTTCAGCACGGTGGACACGGGCGCCGGGTCTCTCGGGATGTGCACAGTTTTTTCCTCCGCCGATTGCACGGTTTCGACATTGTCCAGCGAGAGCGCTCCGGCGCTGTCGACGCGCAGGGTTGCGCTGTCGTCGCCCAGGGGCAGGAATTTCTTGAACTTGTCGGCGATCGAGCTCACGGTCGGTCCTTCAGGTAATGGTCGGTGTCCAGCGATCCGCTCAGGCGCCGATGCTCAGGAACTGGGGTTGCTGCGAAAGTGCCTGCAGGTTGATTTCCTGCCAGCGCGCTCCCGCCGCATCGGTGTACGAATGCCCGAGCCAGACCGGCGCGTCAGCGTCCGGGGCGTGCGAAGCGATGAAGGCCTCCACGCTGCGCAAACCGACGAGCCGATCGATCAGCAATGCGCAGTTGACTTCGAGCAGTTCGTTGAGCGCGACCAGCCGTGACTGCGAGCGTGCGGCCTCGCTCGCCGCCGTGGCCGATGCCGCGCCGGAAGCGAAGGTCGACAGCTCGACCACGCCGTACAGCCCGCCGCGCAGATTGGCGACGCCGAGGAACCATGGCTCGGTGTAGGGCACGGTCTGGGGCGGCGTCCAGGGAAAGATCTCGCCCGCATGGCCGAGCGGGAACAGGTACTTCGCATCGCCCGCCTCGACGGCAAGCCACGATGCGGCGACCCCGGACGTGCGCGCCGCCTGCAGGCGGCTGGCAAGCCGGGACTGGAAAGCGCGGAGGGCGTCGCGGTTGGCCATGGACGGCGCGCCCTCAGGCGAGCGCTTTGATCTTCGCCATCAGCTCGGTCGCATTGACCGGTTTGACGATGTAGTCGCGCGCACCCTGCCGCATGCCCCAGACCCGATCGGTCTCCTGGTTCTTGCTGGTGCACATGATGATCGGCACCGCCGCGTACTGCGGATTGCGTGCGATCGAGCGCGTGAGCTGGAAGCCGTTCTGTCCCGGCATCACGACATCCATCAGGATGAGGTCGGGCTGCTCTTCCTCGAGACGACGCATCGCATCGTCGGCGTTCTCGGCGGTCTTGACCGAGAAGCCGTTCTTCTGGAGCAGATCGGTGAGGAAAACCAGTTCCGTCTTGGAATCGTCGACCACGAGCACTTTATGAATCGGCATTACTGCGCTTTCTGCTGAACGATGCCGAACTGCTGCACGGCATTCAGCAGTTGGTCTTTGGTGAAGGGTTTGGTGAGATAGTCCTGCGAGCCGACCATACGGCCGCGCGCCTTGTCGAACACGCCGTCCTTGGACGACAGCATAACGACAGGGACATTGGAAAAATGGGAATTGCGCTTGATGATCGCGCAGGTCTGGTAGCCGTCGAGGCGCGGCATCAGGATGTCGCAGAAGATGAGGTGCGGCTTGTGATCGTTGACCTTGGACAAGGCGTCGAAGCCGTCCTCGGCCAGCAGGACTTCATGGCCGCCTTGCTTGAGGAAGATTTCGGCGCTGCGCCGAATCGTGTTGCTGTCGTCGATGACCAGCACCTTGTATCCGGATCCATTCGCGCTCATTCGCACCGCTCCTCGTGTGACACCTTGTCGACCGCTGTGCCCTTTCAAGGACGCAGGAAGCGCGGCCCTATGCCATGCTTCAGATCTCTACCATTTCGAAGTCTTCTTTGCGCGCCCCGCATTCGGGACACGTCCAGTTCATCGGAACGTCCGCCCACGCCGTGCCCGGCGCAATACCATCTTCCGGTACCCCAACCGCCTCGTCATAGATCCACCCGCAAATCAGGCACATCCAGGTTTTCGTATTCATCGCAGCTTAAAGTCCCTGTTCATAGAATGCAACGATCGTATCCAGACGTATCACCCAAACCCGTGACAAGCGTCTCAGATATGCCACCATCGGCTGAGCTCTGAAGTCACATGACAACTTATCTATTACCACCAGAGCACAACCGCAAAGTGAGCGATCTTACCGACCCCCCGAACGACGAAGTCGAGGCCGAGAGCGATTCGAATCCGCCCTGCGTGCTCGTCTTCAATGCGAGCGACCCGAGCGGTGCCGGCGGCCTCGGCGGCGACGCGCTGGCGATGGCTTCCGTGGGCGCGCACATGCTGCCGGTCGTGACCGGCGCGTATGCGCGCGACACGGCCGAGATCTTCGACCACTTCGCCTTCGACGAAGAGGCCGTCGCCGAGCAGGCGCGCACGATTCTCGAGGACGTGGAGGTGCAGCTCATCAAGGTCGGCTTCGTGGGCTCGCCGGAAAATCTCAGCACGGTGGCCGAGACCGCCACCGACTATCCGGACGTGCCCGTCGTCGCCTACATGCCCAATCTCTCGTGGTGGGAAGACAACCAGATCGAGGCGTACCTCGACGCCTTCCGCGAACTGGTGCTGCCGCAGACCACGGTGCTGGTGGGCAATCACAGCACGCTGTGGCGCTGGCTGCTGCCCGACTGGAGCGGCGAGCGCCCGCCGGGTGCGCGCGACATCGCCAAGGCGGCCGGCGAGTTCGGCGTGCCCTACACCCTCGTCACCGGACTGATGCTGCCCGACCAGTTCATCGACAACGTGCTCGCATCGCCGCAATCGGTGCTCGCGAGCGAAAAGTACGAGCGGCTCGACGCCATCTTCGCCGGCGCGGGCGACACGCTGTCGGGCGCGCTCGCGGCACTGCTGGCCAGCGGCACCGATCTCGTCGCGGCCACGAGCGAAGCGTTGAGCTACATGGACCGCTGCCTGGATGCCGGCTTCCGGCCGGGCATGGGCCATGTGCTGCCCGACCGCCTGTTCTGGGCCCAGCCGGAGGACGACGAAGACGACGACGAACCCGCATCTCCGACCGACTTCGCGCTGCCCCCGCACGACACGAGGCATTGACTCGCCCCCAGGCTTCGCGCACTTCGTGTCGCTTCGCCTTCCCCCTGACCGGGGGCAACACCGGCGGACCGGCCGAGCCGGATCCGCGGTGTTTCACGAACAGGCCTTGCTTCACCGGCCGCGTTAATCTCACACCATGATGTCGAACACTGATCCCAATTCCATTCTCTTCGAGCGCGCGCGCGCGGTGATTCCCGGTGGCGTGAACTCGCCGGTGCGTGCCTTCAGGGCTGTTGGCGGCACGCCGCGTTTCGTGAAGCGCGCGCAGGGCGCGTACTTCTGGGACGCCGGCGATCGGCGCTACATCGACTACATCGGCTCGTGGGGGCCGATGATCCTGGGCCACGGGCATCCCGCGGTGGTCGAGGCGGTGCAGCGTGCCGTGACCGACGGCTTCTCCTTCGGCGCGCCGACCGAGCGCGAGATCGAACTCGCCGAGGCCATCCTCGCGCTGATGCCGTCGATGGAGATGGTGCGGCTCGTGAGCTCCGGCACGGAGGCCGCGATGAGCGCCCTGCGCCTGGCGCGCGGCGCCACCGGCCGCAAGTACGTCATCAAGTTCGAAGGCTGCTACCACGGCCATGCGGACGCGCTGCTGGTCAAGGCCGGCTCGGGCCTCGCGACCTTCGGCCATCCGACCTCGGCCGGCGTGCCGCCGGAAGTCGTGCAGCACACGCTCGTGCTCGAGTACAACAACATCGCACAGCTGGAAGAAGCCTTCGCGCTGCATGGCCACGAGATCGCCTGCCTGATGATCGAGGCCATCGCCGGCAACATGAACTTCGTGCGGGCAAGCGCCGCCTTCGCCAGGCGCTGCCGCGAGCTCTGCACGCAGCATGGCGCGCTGCTGGTGTTCGACGAAGTCATGACCGGCTTTCGCGTCGGGCTGCAAGGTGCCCAGGGCGTGCTCGGCATCACGCCCGATCTCACGGTGCTCGGCAAGGTGATCGGCGGCGGCATGCCGCTGGCCGCCTTCGGCGGACCGCGCGCGATCATGGAACAGCTGGCGCCGCTGGGTCCGGTCTATCAGGCCGGTACGCTGTCCGGCAATCCGGTGGCCACGGCCTGCGGCCTCGCGACGCTGAAGGAAGTGGCCCGCCCGGGCTTCTTCGATGCACTGTCACGAAAGACGCGTACGCTGGTCGACGGACTGAAGTCGGCCGCTGCCGCCGAAGGCCAGCCGTTTTGCGCCGACAGCGAGGGCGGCATGTTCGGCTTCTTCCTGCTCGACACGCTGCCGCAGAACTACACCACCGTCATGACCACCGACAACGCGAAGTTCAACCAGCTCTTCCACGGCCTGCTGGACCGTGGCATCTATATTGCACCGGCCCTCTACGAAGCCGGCTTCGTGAGCGCGGCACACAGCGACGAGGACATCGCCGCCACGATCGAAGCCGCGCGCCAGATCTTCGCGCTGCGCTGACCGGTCATGAAGCTTCGACAGCTGCTGCCATGGTTCGGCCTGCTGCCCGGCCTGGCCTTCGCGCAGTTCGATCCCGGTCAGGCCTGGATCAATGCCGGCCTCTATTCCTACCACTTCGACCGCCACCAGGGCCTGGAGGACAGCAACCCCGGCATCGGCATCGAATGGCCGCTCGACTCGACCTATTCGCTGACCGCCGGCGTGTTCCGCAACAGCGACAGGCAGCAATCTCACTACGTCGGGGTCTATGTCATGCCCTTCGAGTTCCACGGCGTGAAGCTGGGCGCGGCGGTCGGCGCCTTCGACGGTTATCCGAAGGCCTTCAACGGCGGCTGGTTCCCGGCGCTGATTCCCACCGCCGCCATCGAAGGCAAGCACTGGGGGCTCAACATCGCCTTCGTGCCCACCATCAAGAACCGGCTCTACGGCGCGCTCAGCTTCCAGCTCAAGTACCGCTTCTCGGCCGGCGAGTGAAGGCCGGCCGGGCGGCCGCGCACGCTCAGTGCCTGAAGTGCCGCACGCCCGTGAGCACCATCACCACGCCGTGCTCGTCGGCGGCATCGATCACTTCCTGATCGCGCATCGAACCGCCGGGCTGGATCACGCAGCGCGCGCCGGCTTCGACCAGCACGTCGAGCCCGTCGCGAAACGGGAAGAAGGCATCGCTCGCCGCTGCGCTGTCCTGCAGCGACAGCCCCGCGTTCTTCGCCTTGATGCTGGCGATGCGCGCCGAATCGACGCGGCTCATCTGCCCCGCGCCGACACCCATCGTCATGCCGTCGGCGCAGAACACGATCGCGTTGCTCTTGACGAACTTCGCGACCTTCCAGGCGAAGAGCAGATCCTCGAGCTGCTGCGGCGTCGGCTGCTTCTTGCTGACCACCTTGAGTTCGCTGCGCGACAGCACGTGGTTGTCGGCGGTCTGCATCAGCAGGCCCGAGCCGATGCGCTTCACGTCGACGGCGTTGCGGCCGTTGTCCCAGTCGGTGGCGCCGCCCGGCGGCAATGCGATCTCGAGGATGCGCACATTGGCCTTCTTGCCTTCCTGGAAGACCTCCAGCGCGCCCGGTGCGAATCCCGGCGCCATGAGGACTTCGACGAACTGCTTGCGGACTGCCTCGGCGGTCGCGCGATCCACCGTCCGGTTGAAGGCGATGATGCCGCCGAAGGCCGAGGTCGGATCGGTCTTCAGGGCCTTGCCGTAGGCCTCGAACACATCCTTGCCGATCGCGACGCCGCATGGGTTGGCGTGCTTGACGATCACGCAGGCCGCGGTGTCGAAGCTCTTCACGCATTCCCACGCCGCATCGGCATCGGCGATGTTGTTGTAGCTGAGCTCCTTGCCTTGCAGTTGCCTGGCCGTCACGAGCGAACCCGGCGCGGGATACAGGTCGCGGTAGAACGCGGCCTGCTGGTGCGGGTTCTCGCCGTAGCGCAGATCCTGCAGCTTGACGAAGCGGCCGTTGGCCTGCGCGGGAAACAGCGCATGGCTGCCGTCTTCCTGGATGCGCGAGAGGTAGTCGCTGATCGCGCCGTCGTACTGGCTGATGCGATTGAAGGCCGCGACGGAAAAAGCGAACTTGGTTTTCTGGCTCAGCGCGCCGTCGGCCTGAAGCTCGGCCAGCGCCTGCGGGTACTGCGCCGCATCGGTCAGCACGCCGACATCCTTCCAGTTCTTCGCGGCGCTGCGCACCATGGCCGGGCCGCCGATGTCGATGTTCTCGATCGCGTCCTCGAGCGTGCAGCCGGCCTTGGCCACCGTGGCTTCGAACGGATAGAGATTGACCACCAGCAGATCGATGGTGTCGATGCCATGCGCCTTCAGTGACGCCATGTGCGCGGGCAGATCGCGCCGCGCCAGCAGGCCGCCGTGCACCTTGGGATGCAGGGTCTTGACGCGGCCGTCGAGCATCTCGGGAAAGCCGGTGTGCTCGGCCACCTCGGTCACCGGCAGGCCGGCGTCGGCCAAGAGCTTCGCGGTGCCTCCGGTCGACAGCAGCCGGATGCCGAGCGCATGCAGCGCCTGGGCGAATTCGAGGATGCCGGTCTTGTCGGAAACGGAGATCAGTGCAATCAGTGCCATGAGGGTTACTTCAATAATTTGTGTTCGACCAGCTTCTTGCGCAGCGTGTTGCGGTTCAAGCCGAGCCATTGCGCGGCCTTGGATTGGTTGCCCTCCGCGCGCGTCATCACGACGTCGAGCAGCGGCTTCTCGACCACCCGCACCAGCATGTCGTACATGCCGTCGGGTTCGGTGCCGCGCAGATCGCGGAAGTAGCTGTCCAGGCTGCTGCGCACGCAGTCCTCGATGTGTTTCTTGCTCATGGCCTTCTTCTTTTTTCCTCTTGTCTTTCTTGTCACGCCAGCGCGTCGGCCGCGAAGAGATCGCTCGATTCGGGCACATCGCCGGTGCCGGTCGGCGGGATGCGATCCATGCGCGCCGCGAGCGCATCGAAGAAATCGCCGACCGCGCGCAGTTGCGCATCGCAGTCCTCGATGGCGTTCATCGCGGCGCGGAATGCCTCGCCGCCGGGCAGTGCGCGCACATACCAGCCGATGTGCTTTCGTGCGGTCCGCACGCCGCTGTAGTCGCCATACAGGGCATAGTGCTGCTGCAGGTGATCGAGCATGAGCCGGCGCACTTCCGCCACCAGCGGCGGCGCGAGTTGCGCGCCCGTGGCGAGAAAGTGCGCGATCTCCCGGAAAATCCAGGGCCGTCCCTGCGCGGCGCGGCCGACCATCAGCGCATCGGCGCCGGTCAGGGCGAGCACCTCGCGCGCCTTTTCGGGTGAGACGATGTCGCCGTTGGCCACCACCGGAATGCGTACCGCGGACTTGACCGCAGCGATGGTGTCGTATTCGGCCTGGCCCTTGTAGCCCTGCTCGCGGGTGCGGCCGTGCACGGTGAGCATCTGCACGCCGGCCTGCTCGAAGCGGCGCGCCAGCGTCACGGCGTTGCGGTGGTCCTCGCTCCAGCCGGTGCGCATCTTGAGCGTGACCGGCACCGCGTGCGGTGCCGCGGCCTGCACCACCGCCTCGACGATCTCGAGCGCCAGCGGCTCGTCGCGCATCAGCGCCGATCCGGCCCACTTGTTGCAGACTTTCTTGGCCGGGCAGCCCATGTTGATGTCGATGATCTGCGCGCCGCGGTCGATGTTGTACTGCGCGGCCTCGGCCATCATGGCCGCATCGGTGCCGGCGATCTGCACCGCGATGGGGCCCGGCTCGCCGTCGTGGTTGGCGCGGCGCGACGTCTTGAGCGTGCCCCAGAGCTCCTTCTTCGACGTGACCATCTCGCTGACCGCGTAGCCCGCGCCGAGTTCGCGGCACAGCATGCGGAAGGGCCGGTCCGTGACGCCCGCCATGGGCGCGACGAACAGGCGGTTCTCCAGCGCGATGGTGCCGATGTGCAGGGTCATGGAGGGAGAGGTGCGCGCGCCGGGCTGCTGAAAAATGAGGCACGATTGTAGCGGTGCCGCGCGCCGGCCGCTGAAACCATTTGCACTTGTGCGGTGGCTTGACAGCCCGCATGCGCGCAGCACCTTCGCCGACGCCGATGGCGCGTGCGCGTTTCCTATACTGGCGCGCACATGCAGGCCTGGTTCGACTCCCTCCTGGCGCTTCTGGCGCTGCCGCAATACGGACTCAGCACGCTGTTCGTGGCCGCTTTCGTCTCCGCCACCCTGGTGCCGATCGGCTCCGAGCCGGCGCTGTTCGGCCTGCTCAAGCTCAACCCGGACCTGTTCTGGCCGGCCCTCGGCGTGGCCACGCTCGGCAACACCCTGGGCGGCGTGGTCGACTGGTGGATGGGCTATGCCGCCCACAAGGTCGCCGACAAGTACGCGCATTCGAAACATCACCTGCGCGTGCTCGGATGGCTGGAGCGGCTCGGCCCGAAGGCCTGCCTGCTGAGCTGGCTGCCGGTCGTCGGCGATCCGCTGTGTGCCGTTGCGGGCTGGCTCAAGCTGGCGTTCTGGCCTTGCGTGATCTACATGGCGATCGGCAAGTTCGCGCGCTACCTCACGATGACGTTGGCGCTGCTCTACCTGTGGCCGCAGTGAAGCGCGCGCGCACTCAGGTCAGCAGGCCGTAGGGCCCGCCGCGCTCGAGCGCCTTCTGGTAGGCGGGCCGGGCATGGATGCGCTCCAGCCACGCCATCAGCTTCGGGCGCTTCGCATCGAGGCCGCCGCGCGCCACGCCGGCCTCGACCGGAAAGCTCATCTGGATGTCCGCGCCGGTGAAGCCATCGCCCGCGAACCATGCGTTCTTGCCCAGTTCGCCTTCCATGAAGTTCAGGTGCTGCGTGATCTGCGGCAGGATGAACGCGCTCTTGGCCTTGCCCGCGATGGCCCTGGCGATCGGCTTGGCGAAGAAGGGCATGCGGGCCTTCTCGATCCGGTCGAACATCAGCTTGAGCAGCAGCGGCGGCATGGCCGAGCCTTCGGCGTAGTGCAGCCAGTAGCGATACCGCACGGCATCCGGCGTGCCCGCGATCGGCGCGAGGCGGCCATTGCCGTAGCGCTCGATCAGCGTCTCGACGATGGCACCCGACTCGGCCAGCGCCTGGCCGTCGTCCGTCACCACCACCGGCGACTTGCCCAGCGGGTGCACGGCGCGCAGCGTGGCCGGCGCGAGCATCGTCTTCGGATCGCGCTGGTAGCGAACGATCTCGTAGGGCAGCGCCAATTCTTCGAGCAGCCAGAGCACGCGTTGCGAGCGCGAATTGTTGAGATGGTGGACGGTGATCATGGTCGCAGTGGGGATGGTGCGCCGCATCGCGCGGCGGAGTCGACTTGCATTTCTACACCGTTATGCGTGCCCGATACGCGATCATGCACATCGGCCTACAGTACGACGGCGCATATACGCAACTTCCACGCCTTTGCGCATTCCCAGCATGACCGGCGGCGAGTGTTCCGACAGCCGCCATCTGCTGGAAGGAAAGAATCATGCGCTCACGTTCCCCCTGCGAGCCCGATCCACCGACCTGGACGGTCACGCGGCGCGGTGTGTTCCAGGCCGGCGCCGCCCTTGCGGCCGTGCAAACCGCAGGCGCCGCGGCGGCCTCCTCCGACGCTTCGACAGCGCCTGCCACGCCGACCGACAACGCCATCGACCTGCCGCCGCCGCACATGCCGCTGCAGTTGCACACCTGACCGGCGCCAAGAAGGGCTGCGACCATGGCCAGTGCGATGCATACACGGTGCTCATCGACGGTCGCCGCACCAATTCGTGCCTGACGCTGGCAGTGATGCACGATGGCCAGCAGATCACGAGCATCGAAGGCCTGTCGCGCAGCGATGCGCTGCATCCGATCCAGCAGGCATTCCTGAAGCACGACGGCTTCCAGTGCGGCTACTGCACACCCGGCCAGATCTGTTCGGCCGCCGGCATGCTCGACGAAGCGAAGCGCGGCATGCCGAGCCACGTGACGCGCGACCTGAACGCCGCCGTCGCGCTCGGCGACGAAGAGATCCGCGAACGCATGAGCGGCAACCTGTGTCGATGCAGCGCCTATCCGAACATCGTCGCCGCCATCCGGGACGTGTCGGGAGTGCGCGCATGAAAGCCTTCACCTACGAGCGCGCGGCGTCGCCTGAAGCCGCGGCCGACGCGCGCGTGCGCCGCGACTCTGCGGTGCTGAGCCGCGCGCTGCCATTACTTCTACGACACCGCCAGGCCGTGCAACAAGCGGCAGCCCGGCGCCGGCTGCGCCGCGCTGCAAGCCTGCAACCGCATCCATGCAGTGCTCGGAACCAGCGCGCAGTGCATCGCCACGCATCCCTCGGACATGGCGGTGGCGATGCGCGTGCTCGATGCCAAGGTGGAGACGGTGCAGCCGAGCGGCGCTCGCCGCGTGATCCCGATCGCCGACTTCCATCGCCTGCCCGGCAACACGCCGCAGGCCGAGACCAACCTGATGCCGGGCGAGCTGATCACCGCCGTCGCGCTGCCCGCACCCGTGGGCGGCCGGCTCAAGGTCATGGGGCAGGCGCCCTATGCCTACGAAGTGCAGGAAGGCGGCCGGCCCGCCTACGGCTTCATCGTCGAAGCGACCATCGCCCACGGCAGCATCGCGGCGATCGACGCCAGCGCCGCCGAACGCGCACCCGGCGTGCTGCTGGTGCTGACCCATCGCAACGCGCCGGCCCAGGGCGCGTGGGGCCCGGTCGACGCCGCGGACCGCTACGGCCGCGCCTCGCCGCAGCTGGGCAGCGACCGCGTGCGCTACTACGGCGAGGCTGTGGCCTTCGTGGTGGCGGAGAGCTTCGAGCAGGCACGCGCCGCGGCGAAGCTGGTCGACGCCGCTACGACGCGCAGCCGGGCGACTATGCGCTGGACACGACCCAGGCCGAGAAGCCCGGGGACAGCGCCACCCGCAAGGCCGACAGCGCACTCGGCGATTTCACCGCGGCCTTCGCATCGGCGCCCGTCACCATCGATGCCACCTGCACCACGCCGCACTACATCCATGCGCAGATGGAGCCGCATGCCACGCGGGCGTATTGGAAGGACGGCGGTGTCATCGTGCACTGCTCCTCGCAACTGCTCAAGAGCGCGCAGAAGGCCGTGGCCGCAACGCTGCAGATCCCGCCCGACAAGGTCCGCATCGTGAGCCGCTACATCGGCGGCGGCTTCGGCGGCAAGCTGCCGATCTACGGCGACGTGATGCTGTCGGCCATGGCGTCGCGCCAGCTGAAGCGCCCGGTCAAGACCGCGCTGACGCGGCAGCAGATGTTCCACTTCACCACGCACCGCAGCGAGACGCGCCAGCGCGTGCGCCTGGGCGCCGCGGCCGACGGCAGGCTCACCGCGATCGCCCACGAGAGCTGGTCGCACAGCGCGCGCTTCGACAACTTCTACGAGGCCGCGAGCCAGCAGACCCGCTCGCTCTACGCCGCGCCCAACCGCATGACGGCGCACCGCACGGTCAAGCTCGATCTGCCGATCTCCGATTCCACGCGCGCACCCGGCGAGGCCGTGGGCATGCTGGCGCTGGAGAGCGCAATGGACGAGCTGGCCGAGAAACTGAAGATGGATCCGATCGCGCTGCGCATCCGCAACGAGCCGGCGATGGACCCGGAAAAGAACATCCCCTGTTCGACCCGCCAGCTGGTGCGATGCATGCAGGAAGGCGCCGAGCGCTTCGGCTGAAGCCGGCGCAGCGCGACCCCGGCCTCACGGCGCGAGGGCCGCTGGATGATCGGCATGGGCATGTCGGCTTCGTCGCGCGGCAACCACCTGCGCGATTCGACATGCTGGGCGTCAAGGCCAATGATGCGATCCTCGCGGCGGGCCGCATCCTCAACCAGAAGACCGCGATCAGCCAGGCCACCGGCGCGATGATCTGGGGCGCCAGCAATGCGCTGCACGAGGAAGCAGCGGTCGATCCGCGCTACGGCTGCTTCGTCAACCACGATCTGGCCGAATACCACGTGGCCTCGCATGCCGACATCCCGGCCGCCGAAGCGCACTTCCTGCCGGAGGTGGACGACAAGACCAATCCGCTGAAGATCAAGGGCGTCGGCGAGCTCGGCATCTGCGGCGCCGGCGCCGCGGTGGCAAATGCGGTCTACAACGCGTGCGGGGTGCGGATACGGGACTTTCCGTTGACGCTGGACAAGGTGCTGGCGGGGTTGGACCGGGCGTAACGCCGCACCAATCCGACGCCCAATTACACCCATTTCGCCGCGGCCTGCGTCAGGCCGGCGAAGGCCCACCGAGGCTCAGGAACTGAACAGGAAATTCATCACATCGCCATCCCTGACGACGTACTCCTTGCCCTCGGCCCGCATCTTCCCCGCGTCCTTCGCGCCCTGCTCGCCCTTGAACGCGACGAAGTCGTTGAAGGCGATGGTCTGCGCGCGGATGTAGCCCTTCTCGAAGTCGGTGTGGATCACGCCCGCGGCCTGCGGGCCGGTGTCGCCGATGTGGATGGTCCAGGCGCGCACTTCCTTCACGCCGGCCGTGAAGTAGGTCTGCAGGCCGAGCAGCGAATAGGCGGCGCGGATCAGGCGGTTGAGGCCGGGCTCGTCCTGCCCGATCTCGGCCAGGAACATCGTGCGGTCCTCGTCGTCCATGTCGGCCAGTTCGGCCTCGATCTTGGCGCAGATGGCGACCACGGGTGCGTTCTGCGCCGCGGCGTATTCGCGCAGGCGGTCGAGGAAGGGATTGTTCTCGAAGCCGTCTTCCGCGACGTTGCCGACGAACATCGCGGGCTTGGCGGTGATCAGCGAGAACTGCTTGATCAGCGGCCGGTCTTCCTTGCTGAATTCGATCGCGCGCACCGGCTTGTTCTCGTTCAGCGCGGCATGGCATTTCTCGAGCAGGGCCACCAGCTTGATCGCTTCCTTGTCGCCCGAACGCGCAGTCTTGGTGTGGCGGTGCAGCGCCTTCTCGACCGTCGACAGGTCGGCCAGGCAGAGCTCGGTCTGGATCACCTCGATGTCGGAGATCGGGTCGACCTTGCCGGCCACGTGGATCACGTTGTCGTCCTCGAAGCAGCGCACCACGTTCACGATCGCGTCGGTCTCGCGGATGTGCGCGAGGAACTGGTTGCCCAGGCCTTCGCCCTGGCTGGCGCCAGCCACCAGGCCCGCGATGTCGACGAACTCGACGATGGCCGGCACGATGCGCTCGGGCTTCACGATGTCGGCCAGCTGCGCGAGCCGCGGATCGGGCACCTCGACCACGCCGACATTGGGCTCGATGGTGCAGAACGGATAGTTCTCGGCCGCGATGCCGGCCTTGGTCAAGGCGTTGAAAAGGGTGGACTTGCCGACGTTGGGCAGGCCGACGATGCCGCACTGGAGACTCATGGCGGGTGCTTTCAGGGATGCTGGGGGGAAGCCGGGATTTTAGGCGCCTGATCCTGCGCTCATTCGAAACGCAGGTTGGCGCCGACCGGCTGGCCCACGCGCAGCGCATGCTCCACGCCCTGCAGCACGATCGCATTCATGCCGAAGGTGATCGCGCCGTCGACGCGCGGATCGGCGCGGTAGGTGCGCAGCATGTCGCCGACCTCGGGCGTACTCAGCGCGGTGGCCGGGTCGATGTCGGGGATCGGGCAGCGCGCGCAGGGCTTGACCGGGCGCAGCGTGGCCTCGCCTTCCGCGGTGCTGATGTGCAGCGTCTCGACGCGGTCCTCGTCGTGCGCCTCGATGCCCGCGAGCACCACGTTGGGCCGGAAGCGCTCGATGCCGACCGCGCCATGGCCGGCCGCGGCCAGCTTCGCGTTGAGTTCGGCCATCGATCCCTCACTGGCCACCAGGATCGGAAAACCATCGGCGAACTGGTTCGGCGCCTCGACCTCGCCGGTCCATTGGCGGCTCGACAGGCGCTGCTGCTCGGGATCGAAGCGCACCATGCGCAGCTGGCGCGGGCGGCCGGGCTCAGAGAGAAAGTCGCTGAACCACTGCGCCGCGATGTCGCCCATGTCGTAGGCCTTCACATGGTCCTTCCACACGCGCACGCGCACCGGCTTCTCGACGCGGTCGAAAGCCACGTGCAGCGCCAGCATGCCCGGCGCGCGCAGCACCATCTCGTAGTGCTTGAGCTGTGGCCGGATCAGCACCATGCGCGGCAGCTCGCGCTGGGTGACGAATTCGCCGTCGGCATCGACCACCATCCAGGCGCGGTCGAACTCCAGTCCGGTTTCGATCAGGAGCGCCTCGTCCAGCTCGACGCCGGCACAGGACTTGACCGGGTAGACGAACAGGCGCGCGATGGTGGCTTGGAGGTCGAAGGCGGGAGCGTTCACGGGGAGTTCCTTTGGCTGGAACAGGGATTCTCCCGCACCCGGCCGGCGCGCGAGGCAACTCCTACAATGCCGCGATGGCCCTTCCCCCCGAGGTTTGCATTCGCGGCGCCGGCATTGTCGGCCGCGCACTGGCGCTCTTGCTGGCGCGCGAAAGAGTGCGCGTGGCGCTGGTCGCGCCGGCCGCCGCGCCCGCCGCGCAGGACGTGCGTGCCTACGCCCTCAACGCGGCATCGAAGAACCTGCTCGAATCGCTGCGCGCGTGGCCCGACGCCACGCATGCCACGCCGGTGCGCGAAATGCAGGTGCATGGCGACGAAGGCGGCCGCGTGCAGTTCAGTGCAGCGCGCCAGAAGGTCGAGGCGCTGGCCTGGATCGTCGACGTGCCGGCGCTCGAGCAGCAGTTGGCCGATGCGGTGCGCTTCCAGCCGCGCATCGAGGTCGTCGCCGACCCCATGCCCGCGGGGCTGACCGTGGTCTGCGAAGGCCGCGCGAGCGCCACCCGCGAGGCGCTCGGTGTGCGCTACGAGATCACCCGCTATCCGCAGCACGCGATCGCGGCGCGGCTCGAAGCCGAGCGGCCGCACGACGGCATCGCGCGCCAGTGGTTCGACGAGCGCGGCGAGGTGCTGGCGCTGCTGCCGCTGGGCGATGCGGGCGGCGTGTCGGACCGGCACGGTGCCTTCGACCGTTCGCTGGCGCTGGTCTGGTCGGTCGACCAGCTGCGCGCGCCAGAGTTGCTGGCCCAGAGCGCCGACGAATTCGGCGCCAGCCTGCGCGCCGCCAGCCACGATGCGCTGGGCGCGCTCACGCTGACCAGCGAACGCGCAGCCTGGCCCCTGCAACGCGCGATCGCCGAACGCTGGACCGGCCAGTTCGCCGACGGCCGCAGCTGGGCGCTGGCCGGCGACGCCGCGCACACGGTGCATCCGCTGGCGGGCCAGGGCCTGAACCTCGGGCTGGCCGACGTGGCCGCGCTGTCGAACATCATCAAGGACCGGGACTACTGGCGCAGCGTGGGCGACGCCCGGCTGCTGCGCCGCTACGAACGCGCGCGCCGCACCGACGTGCTGTCGATGAGCCTGGCCACCGACGGCCTGCAGCAGCTCTTCGCCCACAGCGCCGACCCGCTGCCGGCGCTGCGCAACTGGGGCATGCGCGGCTTCGACCGGACACGGCTCGTCAAGCACTGGATCGCGCGCCAGGCCATGGGCCTGCAATGACTTCCGGCAACAGGAACCTCCTCATGAAAAAACTCGTCCGTCCTCTTTTCGCCGCCGTGGCCTTCGGCTGCGTCCTCGCGAGCGCCATGGCCGGCGAAGCCGAGATCCGCAAGAACCTGGCGGCGCGCATTCCGCAGTTCGCCAAGATCGACGAGGTCACCAAGGCACCGATGCCCGGCCTCTACGAGGTGCGCCTCAACGGCTTCGAGATCTACTACACCGACGAGCAGGGCAACTACCTGCTGCAGGGCAACCTGATCGACGTCAAGGCGCGCAAGAACCTGACCGAGGAGCGGGTCGAGAAGCTCAGCGAGGTCGCCTTCGACAAGCTGCCGATGCAGGACGCCTTCAAGATCGTGCGCGGCAACGGCAAGCGCCGCCTGGCCGTGTTCGAGGATCCCAACTGCGGCTACTGCAAGCAGTTCGAGCGCGAGATGAAGAGCGTCGACAACGTCACGGTCTACCTCTTCCTGTACCCGGTGCTCGGTCCCGATTCGACGGTCAAGGCGCGCGACATCTGGTGCAGCAAGGACAAGGCCAAGACCTGGAACGACTGGATGGCGACCCAGGTCAAGCCCGCGAGCGCGGGCCCCGGCTGCGACGTGGCGGCACTGCAGCGCAATCTCGAATTCGGCCGCAAGTACAACATCAGCGGCACGCCGACGCTGATCTTCAGCGACGGCACCCGCGCGCCGGGGGCGATTCCCGCCGCCGAAGTCGAAAAGCAACTCGCCGCGCTCAACTGATGGCGGCGCCGGCCATCCGCTTCCGCGTCGAATGCGCGGACCGCCACGCGCACCTGTTCGCCGTCACCCTCACCATCGATGCGCCTGCGGCGCTGCAGCGGGTCTCGCTGCCGGTGTGGATTCCGGGCAGCTACATGGTGCGCGAGTTCGCGAAGAACCTGCAGCAGCTGCAGGCGGCGCAAGGCCGGCGCAAGCTGGCCGCGCGGCAGATCGACAAGCACAGCTGGCAGATCGACTGCGCGCCGGGCAAGCCGCTGGTCCTGCGCTACCGGGTCTGCGCCTACGACAACTCGGTGCGCACCGCGTGGCTGGACGCCCATCGCGGATTCTTCAACGGCACCAGCCTGTGCCTGCGTGTCGAAGGCCAGACGGACGCACCGCATGCGCTCGAACTCCCGGCGCCGCCTTCGGCCGCCGGCGACGGTGCGCGCTGGTCCTGTGCCACCGCGCTGCGGCCGTCGAAGGTCGATCGCCATGGCTTCGGCAGCTACGTTGCCGCCGACTACGACGAGCTGGCCGACAGCCCGGTCGAGATGGGCACGTTCTGGAGCGCGAGCTTCGAGGCCTGCGGCGTGCCGCACCGCTTCGTGGTCGCCGGCGCGCCCGCTTCCTTCGACGGCGACAAGCTGATCGCCGACACGCGCGCGATCTGCGAGGCACAGATGCGCTTCTGGCATGGCGACAAGGTCGGCAAGCGCGGCGGGCCGCGGCCGCCGCATGACCGCTACGTGTTCATGCTCAACGCCGTGGACGACGGCTACGGCGGACTCGAGCACCGGCACTCGACGGCGCTCATCTGCACCCGGCGCGACCTGCCGCAACGTGGCGCCATGAAGCAGCCCGAGGGCTACACCACGCTGATGGGATTGATCAGCCACGAGTACTTCCACACCTGGAACGTGAAGCGGCTGCGGCCTGCAGAGTTCGCGCGCTACGACTATGCCGAAGAGAACTACACGCAGCTGCTGTGGCTGTTCGAGGGCTTCACCAGCTACTACGACGACCTGCTGCTGCGCCGTGCCGGCCGCATCGACGACGCGGCCTACCTGCGGCTCGTCAACAAGACCATCAACCAAGTGATGCAGACGCCGGGCCGGCGCGTGCAATCGGTGGCCGAGGCGAGCTTCGACGCCTGGGTCAAGTACTACCGCCAGGACGAGCAGACCGCCAACGGCACGGTGAGCTACTACACCAAGGGCGCGCTGGTGGCGATGTGCTTCGACCTCACGCTGCGCAGCGAAGGCAAGGGCACGCTCGACGACGTGATGCGGCTGCTCTGGAAGAAGAGCGGCGGCGGGCCCGTCGCCGAAGCCGATTTCGCCGAAGCGATCGAAGCGGTCGGCGGCCGGTCGTTCGCCAGGGAGATCGCCGACTGGGTGCACTCGACCGCCGAGCTGCCGCTGTCCGAGCTGCTGCGTGCGCACGGCGTCGTGCCGCTCGACGATCCGGCGCAGCGCGCGCAGGAACTCGGCCTGCGCGTGACCGAGACCGGCGGCAGCGTGCAGGTCAAGGTCGTGTTGCGCGGCGGCGCGGCCGAACAGGCCGGCTTCTCGGCCCACGACGAATGGCTCGGCATCGAGCTGCCGGCGGCCAAGGGCCATCCCGCGCAGGGCTGGCGGATCGCCAAGCTCGACGACCTCGCGCTCTACCTCGGCCCGCAGAAGAAGATGACCGCGATCGTCGCGCGCGACCGGCGGCTGCTGCGCCTGCCGCTCGTGTTGCCCACCGGCGTGACCACCTGGCGCCTGATGGCGCAGGATGCAGCCAGACTGGCCGCCTGGCTCAGCCCGTCCTGACCGGCCCCTCACACTGTTTGTTCGTTTCAAGGAGATCCGCATGAGCTACGAAAACATCGAAGTCCGCACCGAGGCCGGCAAGGTCGGCATCGTGACGCTGAACCGGCCCAAGGCGCTGAATGCGCTCAACGACGCGCTGATGACCGAACTCGGCCAGGCACTCAAGGCCTTCGATGCCGACAGCAGCATCGGCTGCATCATCGTCACAGGCAGCGAGCGCGCCTTCGCGGCCGGTGCCGACATCGGCGCGATGGCCAAGTACAGCTTCGCCGACGTCTACAAGGGCGACTACATCACGCGCAACTGGGAGACCATCCGCAGCGTGCGCAAGCCGGTGATCGCGGCCGTGAGCGGCTTCGCGCTCGGCGGCGGCTGCGAACTCGCGATGATGTGCGACTTCATCATTGCCGCAGACAACGCCAGGTTCGGCCAGCCCGAGATCAAGCTCGGCGTGATCCCCGGCGCCGGCGGCACGCAGCGCCTGCCGCGCGCGGTCGGCAAGTCCAAGGCGATGGACATGGCCTTGACCGGCCGCATGATGGACGCGACCGAGGCCGAGCGCTCGGGGCTGGTGAGCCGCGTCGTGCCCTACGACAAGTTGATGGACGAGGCATTGGGCGCCGCCTTGGTGATCGCCGACTTCTCGCAGGTCGCGGTGATGGCCGCCAAGGAATCGGTCAACCGCGCCTTCGAAGGCAGTCTGTCCGACGGCGTGATGTTCGAGCGCCGGCTGTTCCACGCGCTGTTCGCCACCGCCGACCAGAAGGAAGGCATGGACGCCTTCATGAACAAGCGCAAGGCCGAGTTCAAGCACGAGTGAGGCCGCGCTAGGGTGCGCGCGGCGGCGCCGTGGGCGGCGGGTCTTGCGGCGGCGGGGCCGGCTCCGGTTTTGCGGCCTCGGGCCGGGATGCGTCCGGCGGCGGCTGCACCGCTTCGCCCAGTGCGCTGCGCAGCGCGTCGAGCGCCGGTGCCGATGGCGCGCCGGTGGCCGGCGGTGAGCGGCCTTCGCGCCAGCGCACCTGGTTGCGCCCGAGCTCGAACACGGCCAGCACGTCCTTGCCGCGTTCGAGCGTGATGCGCCATTCCGGCGCGCCTGCGAGCGGCTGCGCGCCCGCGGCCGAGATCGCCGCCGACCCCATCAGCGCATCCAGCGAACCGGCCTCGGCGCGCGTGAGGCTGCGGGTCGCGCCACCGCGTTGCGCGATCGTGATCCGCGTCCATTGCGAGAGCGCTTCGAAGGTCGGCGGCTCGGTTGCGTCGGTGCGCGCCGAGGGCGGCGCGGCACGTGCAGCACCGGCGGCGCTGCCACCCGGCGCCACGAGGCCGGCGGCCGGCGCAGCCGCGGGCGCGGCCGGCGGCGCACCCGCGAAGCGCGGCAACATCGAAGCCTCCTGGTCCTTGCGCGCACGCTCCGCTCGCGACGGCGCAGGCGCGTTGGGCGTCGGCGAAGCGGCCTTGGCACGGCTCTGCTTCGCCATACCCGACAGGTCCGGGCCGAACAGCGCAATGTTGTTCGTCGCATCGGAAGCATCGGGGGACGGCGGCAGCGGCGGCGGCGGGCTGACCGGCTCCAGCTCGGGCAGCAGCGACGGTGGCCCGGCCGGGATGGCCTGGGAGGCCGCCGACGTGGCCGGCGCCGGCGATGCGCTGGCCGGCACGGCAGGGCTCGGCGCAACCGTTCGCGGCGGTGCCGCGGCGACCTGCCTTTCGCTGTCGGGCCGTGCGTCGGGCACGGACTCGCGCTGCCAGAGGACGGTCACGAGCGTGGCGAGCAGCACGGTGGCGAAGGCCGCGTTCCAGGGCATGCGCGAGCCGCTGCCGCCGGTCCATCCGCCCGCGCGCCACCACGGCCTCTTCTCCTCGCGTTCGAGCAGCACGGCGTCGGAGACCGCGACCGCTTCGTGCGCCTTCTGCAGGATCGTCTTGCGCAGGCGCCAGTCGGGCACGGCCGCGTGATCGGGAGCGTGCAGCAATGCGCGGCGCAGCGCGTCGTCCTGCAGCGGCCCGTCTTCTTCGGGGGTTGGCGCGGCATCGGTCATGCGCGGTGCTCCAGCACGGACAGGTAGCGCTCCATGCAGCCGCGCAATTTCTTCAGGCCGTAGCGCAACCGGCTGCGCACCGTCTCGAAGCCGACATCGAGCGTGACGCCCAGCGCTTCCACCGTGAAGCCGTCTTCGTTGTGCAGCAGGAAGGCCGAGCGCTGGTCGTCCGGCAGTTCGTCGAGGCAGGCCAGCAGCCGGCGGCCGGCGGCGCGCCAGAAGGCGGTCTCCTCGGCCGAGGGATGCGCGGCATCGCGGGCCGCGCCGCCGTCGCGCAGCAGGCCGCGGCTGAAGAGCCGCGCGGCCTCGAGGCCGTCGCCGTCCTCGTCGTGCGCATAGAACGCGACCTCGCGCCCGCTCATGCGCAGCCGGTCCATGGCGAGGTTGTGCGCGATGGTGAAGGCCCAGGTCCGCCAGGTCGCGCCCTGCGGGGAAAAACTCTCGCGCGCGGCGACGATCCGCAGCCAGGTGTCCTGGAACACCTCGTCGACCTCCGACGCGAGGCGCATGCCCATGAGACGCCGCACGAAGCGGAACAGCGCGCTCTCGTGCCGCGCGTAGAGCGCATCGAAGGCGGTGGTGTCGCCGCCGGCGTAGGCGAGCATCAGCTGGTCGTCCGGCATGGCGTCGTGCAGGGAAGGGGTCGCGGCGGTGGGCGCAAGCATCGGCAGATTTTCACCTCACGTTCTACGGACAACATGGTCGCTCGGGGTTGGCACCGGCAAAAAATATATCGCGCGAGCGCTGACCCGCCTGGTACCGGTGCGCCGTATCAGGCTGCATCCACAACCCGGAGCCATCGATGACCCCTCGCCCTTTCTTCCTGCAACGACCGCTCGCCGCGCTGCTGTGCGCGCAGCTGCTGCTCGGCGCATGCAGTGCCACCGAGCTCGCACCCGGCGCCGTGCGCTGGCCGTCGCCCGCGCCGCAACCCGAACCCGCGGCCTTCGCGCCGCCGCAGTGGCCGGCGCAGATCGTGGCACGCACGGAGCCGAATTTCGAAGCCCCGTCGGCCGCCCATTGCGCGCGTCCGGTGCAGACGCACGAGACACCCGGCCGCGATCCGGGCCAGAGCGGCCGGCGCATGCCGCGCGAGGAAGCGATCTACGGCGATGCAGGCGCGACGCGCAGCCGAAAGGACGAGGCGAAAGGCACGGCACCGAGCGCAGCCGCCACGGACGAGACAGCGATCGGCGCCATGGCGGCGCCTTCGCCCGTGGCGCGCGCCGCTGGCCCGGACATCGCGCGCGAAGGGGAGGCCCCGCGTTTCGCACCGCCCTCACCCCTTTCGCCGCCACCGATGCAGCGGCCGCGGCCGCGCAGCGAGGCGGTCACCGCCGGCATGGTGGACGACAACGCCGACTTCTCGGCCTACCTGCAGTTCCGCCAGCGCACACAGGTCGCGCATCGCGAGCGCGACATCCGCGAGCGCTACCTGCTGCAGGTGCGCGATGCGCGCGGCGCCGGCGTGCCCGACGCGGAGGTGGCCGTGCAAGGCGCGAATGGCGCCGCCATGTGGGCGCGCACCGATGCGGCCGGCCGCGTGTGGCTGCATCCGAACGCCTTCGATCCCTTCGGCAGCCCGGTGTACGAAGTCGCCGTGCGCAAGGACGGCCGGCAAGGCACGACCTACCTGCGTCGCGGACAGAAAAGCGCGGTCGAGTTGGTGCTGGATGCGCGCCCGGCGCCGCAGCGCGCAAGGCTGGACCTGGTCTTCCTGGTCGATGCCACCGGATCGATGGGCGACGAGATCGGCAAGCTCAAGGCAGCGCTGCATTCGATCGCCAACGAGGTCGCTCGCTTGCCCAGCCATCCCGACACCTGCTTCGGGCTGGTGGCCTACCGCGACCGCGGCGATGCCTTCCTGGTGCGCCGCCACGATCTGACCAACGACCTCGGCGCCTTCCAGTCGGTGCTGAATGCGCTGCAGGCAAATGGCGGCGGCGACTATCCGGAAGCGATGAACGAGGCGCTGCACGAGACGGTGCACGACCTGAGCTGGCGCGGCAGCGGCGCCATCCGCATGGTCGTGCTGCTGGCCGATGCGCCGCCGCATCTCGACTACGGCGGCCCGCAGTACGACGACGACATGATGGCCGCGCTCGGCAAGGGCATCAAGGTGTTCAGCGTCGGCGCGAGCGGGCTCGACAAGCAGGGCGAATACGTGCAGCGCCAGATTGCGCAGTACACCGGCGGGCGCTTCGTGTTCCTCACCTACCGGGACGCCGCCGACCCGGCGAGCGGCCCAGGCCGCGAGACGGTGCACGACGTCGGCAACTATTCGGTGCAGACGCTGGACCGGCTGATCGTGCGGCTGGTGGCGGACGAACTCGCGAAACTTCCGCCGGCCGGCTGAGGCCGCGCGGAGATGGCTATAATGTCGGGCTCGGCTCTTTAGCTCAGTCGGTTAGAGCGATGGAATCATAATCCACAGGTCCGCGGTTCGAGTCCGTGAAGAGCCACCAGGTACAGCAAGAAAAGCCCGCCATCAGACCGATGGCGGGCTTTTTCTTTGGCACGCAGGCCCCGTCACTTGGCCGCGGCCGCCGGCTTCAGCGTCTTCGCAAGCTCGCCCCATTGCGCGAGCTCTGCGGCCTGCGTCGCACCCAGCTGGGCGGCGGTCCCTGTCATGGCCTCGTAGCCATAGGTCGCGGCCAGGTGCTGGAACTCGACGGACTTCTGGATCTTTGCGATCTCCGCGTTCAGGCGGTTCACGATGTCGGGTGACATCCTGGCGGGCCCGTACAGCGCGTACCAGCCGGACGTGTCGAAGCCCGGGTAGGTCTCGGCCACTGTCGGCACGTTCGGCGTGAGCGGATGCCTTCGGGTCTGCGTGGTGGCGATGGCCTTGACCTTGCCGGCCTTGATCAAGGGCATGGCCGCGCCCAGGGAGTCGAAGAAGATGTCGAGGCGACCGCCCATCAAGTCGGTATAGACGCCGGCGGCGCCCTTGTAGAAGACGTCGGTGAACTGCACGCCGGCGCGGCGGCTGAACAGAATCGAAGCGAGGTACGAGGCGCCCGTCGACGAGGCCGAGCCATGGTTCAGGTGCTGCGGGCTCGCCTTGGCGAGCGCCACCAGTTCGGGAATCGTGTTCGCCGGCAGATCGGGCCTGGCCAGGATCACATGGGACACCGACACCAGGCCGGCGATCGGACTGAAGTCCTTGACCGTGTCGTAGGGCAGCGGAATCTCGGACAGGAACGGACTGATGGTCTGAAAACTGTTGGCGCTGACGACGAGGGTATGGCCGTCGGGCGCGGCCCGGGCAGCCCGCGCCAGCCCGATCGTGCCGTCGCCGCCAGGCACGTTCTCCACGACGAACTGCTCGCCCAGTGCCTTGCTCAGTTCGACCGCGAAGAATCGGGCGCTCTGGTCGACGCTGCCTCCCGGCAGCAACGGCACGATGACGCGCACCGGTTTCGCAGGCCGGGTCTGCGCGAGCGACACCGGGGGCAGCAGGGTGAGTGCCAGGACGGCACGGCGTGTCAACTTCATGGACTTGCTCCTTCTTCCTTCATGGGGCCAGGACGCTGCCGTCCGCCAGCATGGCGGCGATCTCATCCTCCGGATAGTCGAGGCCACGGAGCACCTCGATGCTGTGTTCGCCGAAGCCGGGGGCATGGCGGCGTATCGAAGCGGGCGATCTGGAGAATCGGATCGGCGAGCGCACCAGCGTCGTCGCACCTTCGGTCGGATGCTGGTGCGCCTCGAACATGCCGACCGCCTGCAGGTGCTCGTCCTGCGGCAGATCCTCGATATCGACGACAGGCATGCACGGGATCTCGCCGGCCTCGCAGATCGCCACCCATTGCGCGGTCGTGCGGCTCGGCGTCAGATCACGGATCAGGCCGTAGAACGCGTCCGGGTGCCGGACCCGCGCGGCGTAGCTGCAAAAGCGCGCGTCGTCCGCCACCTCGGGCCGGCCGACCGCCGAGAAAAAACTCCGGCACTGCCGATCGTCGTAGGGCAGGATGCAGACGAAGCCATCCTGGGTCGGGAAGGGTCGCCGCGACGGTGAACTGGCCCGCGCGTAGCCGATCTTTCCCGGCGGCTGCGCGTAGGCGCCCGCGCCCAGATGATCGATCAGGTTGAAAGCCACGAGCGTCTCGAGCATGGGCACTTCGACGAATTGGCCTTCCTGGGTTCGCGACCTGTGAAGCAGCGCCGCCAGCACGGCCTGACTCACCGTGAGACCCACGATCTTGTCGGCGATGGCGCTCGGCACATAGCGCGGTTGGCCGTCCTGGCGAACGAACAGGCTGGCGAGACCCGACGCCGCCTGGATCGCGTCGTCCAATGCCGGCTTGGCCCGGTACGGGCCATCCTGGCCGAAACCGTAGGCGCCCACGTACACGATGCCGGGATTGAGCGCTGCCACGGCCTCATAGCCGAACCCGAGCCGTTCGATGGCCTGCGGCCGCATGTTGTGAATGAAGACATCGGCCGTTGCCGCCAGCCTGCGCAGCACCTCCTTCGCACCGGCCTGCTTCAGGTCGATGGCGACCGACCGCTTGTTGCGGTTCATGTTGAGGAAGCTGCCGCTCATGCCGGGCGTGCGCGCGGCGCCCAGATTGCGCGCGATATCTCCCGCCGGCGGCGCTTCGATCTTGATCACGTCGGCGCCCATGTCGCCCAGTGTCTGGGTGGCGTACGGGCCCAGCATCACCGTCGTCACGTCCACGACGCGGATGCCTTGCAGCGGGCCGTGCATGTCGCGATCCATGAGGCTCAGAGTGCGCGCACGACGCCGCCGTCGACGATGACGCTGGCCCCGGTCATGTAGCTGGCGCGATCGGAACAGAGGAAGGCGATGACGTCGGCCATTTCCTCGGGCTTGCCCCAGCGGCGACCGGGCAACAGCACGTCCCTGGACCAGCGCTGCATCTCCTGCGCGTACTTGTCGGCATCGCCGCCGGTCAGGTCGCGCAGCTTGCGGTCGAAGCGCGGCGTCATGGTGAGGCCGGGCATCAGGTAGTTCACGCGAATGTTGTCGCGTCCGAACTCCTGCGCCAGCGCCTTGGTGAAGTTGAACATCGCGGCCTTGGCCGGCCCGGACACGGTCGATGGCCCCTTGGGCGCCTGCTTGGCCGTGATGCCGCCGAGGTTGAGGATGACGCCGCCGCCCTGGCGCACCATGTGCGGAACAACCTGCTGCGACATGACGTAGGTCGAGAAGAAGTTCAGCCGGAAATTGTCTTCGAGGTCCTTCACGGTGACCGCCAGGAAGCCCTTGGACATTCCCGTGCCCGCGTTGTTCACCAGCACGTCGATGCGGCCCCAGCGCGCAATGATCGCTTCGACCAATGCAGGCAATGATTCGAGCTCCGTCATGTCCCCCGGCAGGGCGAGCACCTCTGCGCCGGTCGAGGACGCGATTTCGTCGGCCGTCGCCTGCAGCACCGGCGCCCGGCGCGCATTGATGGCGACGCGCGCGCCTTCGCGTGCGAAGGCCAGCGCGGTCGCCTTGCCGATGCCTTCACTCGCACCCGTCACCAAGACGACCTTGTGTTTCAGTCCCAGATCCATGCTGTCTCCTCGAGACCGCGACGACGAGGAACGGGCACCCCGAGATCGCCGCGGCTGGTATCCCGGTTTTGTCACCGGTCCACGCGGGTGACAATCGAAATGTTTTGAGTTGGCTTGAGAAAAAGATCAGGCGGCAGCGGCCGCCGCGGCACCGCACATCGTCTCAGCCTTCGCGCTTCGTGCGCAACGCCTTCGACGCCCGCGAGTTCGGTTCGCGGCCCAGCGCTTCGCTGATGTACACGCCCGCGTCGATCAACCGGTCCAGGTCGATGCCGGTCTCGATGCCCATCCCGTGCAGCATGTAGACCACGTCCTCGGTGGCCACATTGCCGGTCGCGCCTTTCGCGTACGGGCAGCCGCCGAGCCCGGCCGCCGAGGTGTCGAACTGCCACACGCCCATCGCCAGGCTCGCGAGCGTGTTGCCCAGCGCCTGGCCGTAGGTGTCGTGGTAGTGGCCCGAGATGTCGTCGATGCCGAAGTGCTTCAAGGTCGCTTCCAGCGCGCGCTGCACCTTGACCGGGGTGCCTACGCCGATGGTGTCGGCCATGCCCACGTGCTGCACGCCGATGTCTTTCATGAGGCCGGCCAGCATGTCGACGCGCGCGGGCGCGACTTCGCCTTCGTAGGGACAGCCCACGGCGCAGGACATCGCGCCGCGCACGTAGATGCCCTGGTCGCGCGCGGCCGCCACCACCGGCCGGAAGCGCTCGATGCTTTCGGCGATCGAGCAGTTGATGTTGCGCTGGCTGAAGGCCTCGCTGGCGGCGGCGAACACCACGATCTCGTCGGGCCATTCCTCGCGCGGCGCGGCGATGGCGGCCTCGAAGCCTTTCATGTTGGGCGTCAGCACCGAGTAGCGCACGCCGGTCTTGCGGTGGATGCCGTGCATGACCTCGGCGTTGTCGGCCATCTGCGGCACCCACTTGGGCGAGACGAAGCTCGTCACCTCGATCTCGCGCACCCCCGCATCCTGCAGCCGGTGCACGAGGCCGATCTTGATCTCGGCCGACACCGGCTGCTTCTCGTTCTGCAGCCCATCGCGCGGGCCCACGTCGACGATCTTGACTTTGGAGGGGAGTCGCATGGGCCGCCTCGTCAGAGCGCCTTGACCAGTTCCGGCACCGCCGTGAACAGGTCCGCCACGAGCCCGTAGTCGGCGACGCTGAAGATCGGTGCCTCCTCGTCCTTGTTGATGGCCACGATCACCTTGGAGTCCTTCATCCCCGCCAGATGCTGGATCGCCCCCGAGATGCCCGCGGCGATGTACAGCTGCGGTGCGACGATCTTGCCCGTCTGGCCCACTTGCCAGTCGTTCGGTGCGTAGCCCGCATCGACGGCCGCACGGCTGGCGCCCAATCCGGCGTTGAGCTTGTCGGCCAGCGGCGTCATCACTTCCTGGAACTTCTCGGCGCTGCCCAGGGCCCTGCCGCCACTGACGATGATCTTGGCCGAGGTGAGTTCGGGCCGGTCGTTCTTGGCGATCTCGCTGCCGACAAAGCTGCTCTTGCCCGAGTCGGCCACGCCTTCGGCGTTCTCGACGCTCGCGCTGCCGCCGGTGGCGGGCGCAGGATCGAAGCCGGTGGTGCGCACGGTGAGGACCTTGATCGCATCGGCGCTTTGCACAGTGGCGATGGCATTGCCCGCATAGATGGGGCGCTCGAAGGTGTCGGGACTGTCGACCTTGGTGATGTCGCTGATCTGCGCGACATCGAGCTTGGCGGCCACGCGCGGGGCGACGTTCTTGCCGTTGGCGGTGGCCGGGAACAGGATGTGGCTGTAGTTCTGGGCGATGGCCAAGACCTGCGCGGCGACGTTCTCGGCAAGGTTGTCTTTCAGGCTGGCGCTGTCGGCCACGATGACCTTGGCGACGCCGGCGACTTGCGCAGCGGCCTTGGCGGCTTCGGCGGCGTTGGCGCCGGCGATCAGCACATGGACCTCGCCACTGGCGCAGGCGATGGCGGCCGTCACGGTGTTGAGGGTCGCCGGCTTGAGGGTGGCGTGGTCGTGTTCTGCGATTACGAGGACGGTCATGTTCAGATCACCTTGGCTTCGTTCTTGAGCTTGTCGACCAGCGTGGCAACGTCGGGCACCTTGATGCCGGCGCCGCGCTTGGGGGGCTCCGCGACCTTGAGGGTCTTCAGGCGTGGCTTGGCGTCGACACCGAGGTCCTCGGGCTTGAAGACATCGAGCGTCTTCTTCTTGGCCTTCATGATGTTGGGCAGGGTCACGTAGCGCGGCTCATTGAGGCGCAGGTCGGTGGTGATGACGGCGGGCAAGCTCAGCTGCAGGGTCTCCAGGCCACCGTCGACTTCGCGGGTGACGTTGACTTTGTCGCCGTTGACTTCGACCTTGCTGGCGAAGGTGGCCTGCGGCAGGTCGGCCAGCGCGGCGAGCATCTGGCCGGTCTGGTTGGCGTCGTCGTCGATGGCCTGCTTTCCGAGGATGATGAGGCCGGGCTGCTCTTTGTCGACCAGGGCCTTCAGGAGCTTGGCGACGGCCAGGGGCTGCAGTTCCTCGCTGGTCTCGACCAGGATGCCGCGGTCGGCGCCGATGGCCATGGCGGTGCGCAGGGTTTCCTGGCACTTGGCATCGCCGCACGAGACGGCGATGACTTCGGTGACGACGCCTTTCTCTTTCAAACGCACGGCTTCTTCGACGGCGATCTCGTCGAAGGGGTTCATGCTCATCTTGACGTTGGCGATGTCCACGCCGGTGCCGTCGCTCTTGACGCGCACCTTGACGTTGTAATCGACGACCCGCTTGACGGGGACCAGGACCTTCATCACTCTCCTTTGAACGACGGTTTTCGTTTCTCGTTGAACGCCTTGACGCCTTCCACCCGATCCTTCGTGGGCACGAGATGGTTGTAGGCTTCGATCTCGACCACCAGGGCGTCTTTCAGTGCCATGCCCAGGCCGCGCGAGACCGAATGCTTGATCTGCCGCGTCGACAGCGGCGCGTTGCCGGCAATGAGGCGCGCGGTCTCCAGCGCGCGCGCAAGCAACGCGTCGAGCGGCATCACTTCGTTCACCAGGCCCCATTGCTGCGCCTGCATTGCAGTGAAGGGCTTGCCGGTCAGGATGTATTCCTTGGCGAGGCGCTCGCCGATGGCACGGGGCAATGTCTGCGTGCCGCCCGCGCCGGGCATGATGCCCAGCCTGGCTTCGGGCAGCGCGAACCTGGCGTGGTCCGCGGCATAGAGAAAATCGCAGCAGCCGGCGATCTCGCAGCCGCCGCCGAAGGCTGCGCCGTTGATCGCACCGATCACGGGCAGCGGGCAATCGAGCAGCGCGCGCGCCATGCGCTCGAAGATCAGATGCTGGGTCGTCCAGGCCTCGCTGCTCATGCCGTCGCGCTGCTTCAGGTCGCCGCCCGCGCAGAAGCCCTTGGCGCCGGCACCGGTGAGCACGACGCAGCGCAGCGCGCCGGGACGCTGCGCGATCGACTCGAACAGGTCCACCAGGTCCAGGCCCATCTGGGTATTGAGCGCATTGAGCAGCTCGGGACGGTTCAGCGTCACCAGCAGCACGTGCTCGTCCTGCGGCGCCGCCAGAAGCGTCTCGTACGCGCGCATCACGAAGCCTCCGCCGGGCCGAACATCGGCACCCTGACGCCGCCATCGGCCTCGACGAAACAGACCTTCACGCGCGTGCCGACGGGCGGCGTCGAATCGCCGAAGCCCGAGAGGTCGCTCATCAGCGTGACGCCTTCGTCCAAGGTCACGTAGGCCACGCAATACGGAACGGGCACGCCCTTGCGCAGCAGGCTGGCGCTGTACACCGAACCCAGGCCGGCGGAAGACTTCCACGCCGTGCGGTCCGAATGGCAGTGCGGGCAGATCCCGCGCGGCGGATGGTGCGCCTGGCCGCAGGCGTCGCAGTGCTTGTAGACGAGACGGCCTTCGGCCGCCGCATCGAAAAAGGGCTGGGCCTCCGGATTGACCAGCGGCGCTGGAATCTTTCGGACAGGGATCTCGGTGCTCATGCTCGCTCCAGGATGAGGGTGGCCGAGGCGTGGCGACTGCCCAGCATGCCGCCGGTTCCCTGGGCCAGGGCCAGCGCGCAGTCCTTGACCTGCACGGCAGGGTGCGCTTCGCCGCGCAACTGGCGCACGGCCTCGATGATCTTGGTCATGCCGCCGCGGTTGGCCGGATGGTTGTTGCACAGCCCCCCGCCGTCGGTATTGATGGCGAGGCGGCCCTGGCCGGCGATCAATCGGCCGTCGGCAACGAAACGGCCGCCCTGGCCCTTCTCGCAGAAACCCAGGTCCTCGAGCTGAATCAGCACCGTGATGGTGAAGCTGTCGTAGATCGAGGCATAGCGAATGTCACCCGGCTTCACACCGGCTTCGGCGAAGGCCGCGGCGCCGGATGGCCGGGCGGCCGATGTCGTGATGTCCGGGCGCGCGCTGTTCACGTAGCCCACGGCCTCGCCGCCGCCCACAAGGCGCACCAGCGGTCGCTTCAGGCTGCGCGCGATCTCGGGCCGGGCGACGATCACCGCGCCGCCGCCGTCGGTCACCACGCAGCACTCCATGCGATGCAGCGGATCGGCGATGAGGGGCGACGCGAGCACATCCTGCACCGTCACCACGTCGCGCAGCATGGCATGGGGATTGTGCTGCGCATGGTGCGAGGCCGTGACCTTGATCCAGGCCAGTTGCTCGGCGGTCGTTCCGAATTCGTGCATGTGGCGCTGGGCCGCCATCGCATAGCTGTTGATCGGCACCAGCCCGTAGGGCGACTCGAACGGTGCCTCGGGCGCCAGCAGGTTGTACGCGCGCGCCTGCGTGCCGCTGGAGCCTTCCGAACGCGGGCGCCCGGCCAGCGTGACCAGCGCGACATTGCAATGCCCGGCCTCGATGGCCTGCGCCGCATGCCGCACGTGAATCAGGTAGGAGGAGCCGCCGGTGTCGGTCGACTCCACGTAGCGCGGCCTCAGCCCGAGGTAGTCGACCATCGACAGCGGGCCGAGCCCGGGCGCATCGCCCGCGCAGAAGTAGCCGTCGACATCGCTCGCCTGCAGCCCTGCGTCATGCAGGGCGCCGCGCGCCACTTCGGCATGCAGCTGGGCCACGCTCTTGTCGGGTGCATGGCGTGTGGGATGCTCGTAGGCGCCGACGATGCAGGCGCGTTCGCTCTTGTTCATGATGGCAGCCTCAGAATCTCGCGGGCCAGCACGTTGCGCTGGATCTCGTTGGTGCCGCCGTAGATGGTCGAAGGCAGCGCGCGGAAGAATGGTCCCAGCACGTCGATCTCGGCATCGCCCACCTGCACCGTGCCGCGCAGCTGAGCCAAGGGTCCGGCGGCGCGGATCACCTGGTCGGCGATGGCCTGGAAGCTCTCGGTGGAAATCACCTTCAGCATCGAGATGTCCGGCGGGATCGGATCGCCGCGCTTGACGATCTCGATGAAGCGTTCGTAGCAGGCGGTGTGGTCTTCGACCTGCATGCGCAGTTTCGCGAAGATCAGCGCGAAGGCCGGATCCGCATGCAGCCCGCGCGCCTCGGCGACCCGCGACAGCACGCCGAGCGCGTAGTTCGGGTACTTGGGGCTGCCGAGGAAGATGCGCTCGAAGCCCAGCAGCGCCTTGGCAATGCCCCAGCCCTCGTTGGCGCCCCCCACCAGGTTCGCGACGGGCACGCGCACGTTCTCGAGAAACACCTCGCACAGCTCGCTGTGGCCGGCCACGTCCCTGATCGGCCGCACGCGGATGCCGGGCTGCTTCATGTCCGCCAGCAGGAAGCTGATGCCGGCCTGCTTCTTGGCCTGCTTGTCGGTGCGCGCGAGCACGAAGATATGGGTCGCATCGGTGGCCAGCGTGGTCCAGATCTTCTGCCCGTTGAGGACGTATTCATCCCCGTCGAGGACGGCCTCGGTGCGCAGGCCGGCGAGGTCGGACCCGGCATTCGGCTCCGAGTAGCCCTGGCACCAGAGATGCTCGCAGGCGATGATCTTCGGCAGCCATTGCTTCTGCTGCTCGGGCGTGCCGTGGCGGATCAGCAGCGGCCCCACCATCAGGATGCCCATGTCGGCGAAGCGCGACACGCCCCAGCGCTCGTGCTCTTCGTAGAAGATCAGCAGCTTGCCCGGATCGAGGCCCATCCCGCCATGCTCGCGCGGCCAGTTGGGCGCGATCCAGCCGATCTCGGACATCCTGCGATACCAGAAGCCGATCTCGTGCCAGAACAGGCGTCGCGAGGGGTAGCGCAGTTCATTCGGGTAGTTCGCTTCGAGGAAGGATCGAACGCGCTGGCGGAAGTCGTCGTCCGCGAGCGCGTTCCAGTCGGTCGTTGCGGGATCGTTCATGCGTTGGCGGCCTCGAAAGGTGCGGCATGCGCAGCGTAGCGGCGCACGTGTTCGTCCGCATTGCCCAGCCAGGCGGAAAAGGTCAACGCGCGATTCAGATGCAGGCTCAGGTCGTACTCGTCGGTGAAGCCGACGGCGCCGTGCAGCTGCACGGCCATGCGCGCGATGCGGTCCAGGGCATCGCCGGCCCGCGCCTTCGCGCGACTGGCCAGGCAGGCGCGTTCATCGGGCGTGCACCCGGCATCGACCTTGGCGCAGGCGTGCTGCGCCACGTCGCGGGCCATCTGTTCGGCAATGTGCATGTCGACGGCCTTGTGCTGCAGGGCCTGGAACGCGCCGATTGGCTTGCCGAACTGCGTGCGGGTGCGCAGATACTCCTGCGTCAGCGCGTTCATGCTTCGCATCGTGCCCGCCATCGAGACGGCCGCCATGATGAGCGCGAAGTCGAGCGCCTTGCGCGCCGCGGTCGCCGCCCTGGCCGGATGCGCCACGACGCAAGCCTCGGGCACCGCAGCGCCATCGAACTTCAGCCAGGCCGCAGCGGTCCCGTCGGCGCGCGCTTCGCGCCGCACGCTCAGGCCTGCTGCATCGGCGGACACGCACAGTGCGGGCAGGCTCTCGCCGTCGGCGAACACCAGAAGAAGATCGGTTGCGTCGCATGGCGTGACGAGGCGAGCGCTTCCGCTCACTCGCCATCGACCCGCCTGCGACGTGCAGGTGGAACCCGGGTCCATCCAGGCCAGCGCCGGGACGGCAGCGCCCTGGAGGGTGGATGCGAGCAAGGCGGAACGCGCAGGCCCGTCGGCGTCGACCAGCATCGTCAGCGCGAGCACGCCGCTCGCCACCAGCGGCTCGGGACCCCCGGCGGCGCCCCATTCGTACACCAGCTGCCCCATTTCCTCGAGCCCGTTGCCCAAGCCGCCATCGGCCTCCGGCACGAGCACCGAGAGCCAGCCGAGTTCGGCCATCTCGCGCCAGACGTCGCGATCGAAATCGGGGACGCGGTCGCGGCAGGCGCGAACGCGCGCGGCGTCGCCTCGGCCGGCAGCGAACTGGCGTGCCGCATCCGCGAGCATGCGTTGGGGGTCGTTGTGCGGTCGCATGGGTCCTGCTGAGTTGATCACTGTCTCCTGCATCGAAGCATCCCGCATGCGGCCGCCTCTGACAATTGACCTTTATTGTCCGGTGGTGCAACGCAGTTCAACCCATGTCAGCAGTCGATTTAGTTTTACTGGCTGCCTCGAAAAAATAATTCGATTGTCAGCAGGGACTGTTCGCGGACCAATACGTCTCCTCGGCCAGGAGACAAGACGTGAAGGAATGGTTTCGAAGACGCACCATCGGCATGTTGCCGGCGCAGGCCGCGCGCAGGTGGGGTAGGAACGAAGCGCTGGCCTTCAACGGACAGCGCTGGACCTACGCGCAATTCGACGCCGAAGTCGACCGGGTGGCACGCGCGCTGATCGGCGCCGGCGTGGCGCCCGGCGAGCGCGTCGCGGTCTGGATGACCAACCGGCCCGAGTTCCTGTACCTCTTCTACGCCATCTGCAAGGTCGGCGCCGTCTTCGTACCGTTGAACACGCGCTACCGTACCCTCGACCTGAGCCATGGTCTGCGCCAGTGCGGCTGCGCGACCTTCATCACCGTGGCGCGTTCGGGGCCCATCGACTATGTCGACATGGCGCGAGAGGTGCTGGGCGAGGTCGAGGTGGGAGCCGATGGGCTCCTGCGATCTTCCACCTGTTCCGATCTGCGCCGGGTCGTCGTCTTCGAGCAGGGCGCCTTGCCGGGCGCGTTGTCATGGACGACCTTCATGCAAGGAGCGACGGATGCCGCGGACGGCGAATTGGAGAGGCGCGCCGCAGCGGTCGACCCGGACGCCGCGGCGCTCATCATCTACACCTCGGGCACCACCGGCAAGCCCAAGGGCGTGATGCTGAGCCACATCGGCGTCCGGCTCATGTCGGAGCGGGCGGCGGCGCTCGGGCTCACGAGCTCGGACGTCTGCCTGAACAACCTGCCGCTGTTCCATATCTATTCGCTCGGCAACATTGCCTTGCACAGCATCGTGACCGGTGCCAGGCAGGTCGTGACCGAGACCTTCGATGCCGAGCAGTCATTGCGCCTGATCGAAAGCGAGCGCGTCACCATGCTGTCCGGCTTCGATACGCACTATCGAGACCTGATCCATCAGAAGGCCCGCCTGCCCGCGATCGACACGAGCAGCCTGCGGGTCGGCCATTTCGGGGCCGGCCTGAAAAACGTGGAGGAACTTGCTCACGAGATCCAGCGCAAGCTGTGCCCCACGGTGGGTGCCTACGGCATGACCGAATGCTGGGGCGCGGTCAGCCACTCGTTTCTGGATGCCACGCTCGATCAGCGGACCCAGGCCTCCGGTTACCCGCTGCCCGATGTGGAGCTGCGTGTCGTCGATCCCCAGACCGGGCTGGATCTTCAACCCGGCGAACAGGGCGAAATCCTGATTCGCAGCTACACCAACATGCTCGGCTACTACAGGCAACCCGAGGCAACTGCGCAAACGATAGACGGCGAAGGATGGATCCACTCCGGCGACGCCGGCATTCTTCGCACAGATGGGCACCTGCGCTTCACCGGCCGCTACAAGGACATGCTGAAAGTGGGCGGCGACAACGTTTCACCCGCCGAGGTCGAACACCTGCTCCTGCAGATGCCGGGCATCTCCGAAGCGGCCGTGATCGGCTGCCCCGACCTCCGGCTGCACGAGGTGGTGGCAGCCTTCGTCGTCACGGCAACCGACGCGCAAATCGGCTTGCCGGAGGTCGACGCCTTTTGCCGCGGAAAGATTGCGAGCTTCAAGATTCCGCGCCGGGTCGTCGTCGTCGATGCGCTGCCCCTGACACCGAGCGGCAAGGTCCAGAAGCAATTGCTGCGCGATCGCCTGCGCGAGATCTCAGACTGAAAACACCCTCACTTTCCTTGCGAGCACCTCTCATGAATTCCAAGACAATCCTCGCGGCACTGGCCATTGCGCTGAGCCCTGCCTGTGCCTTCTCCCAAAACGATACCGGTCCCGTCCGGATCGGCTTCATCACCGACAAGTCGAGTCTCTACGCCGACATCGACGGCCCGGCCGGCGCCGAAGTCATCCATTGGGCGGTCCAGGATTTCGGTGGCAAGGTGCTGGGGCGTCCCGTCGAGGTCGTGTCCGCCGATCATCAGAACAAGTCCGACCTGGCGAGCTTGCAGGCCCGCCAATGGATGGACAACGACAATCTGGCGGTGCTCTTCGGCGGCGGCAGTTCCGCCGCGAACCTGGTGATGGCGCAACTGGCGCTTGCGAAGAAGCGACCCTTCATTTCGATCGGGGGAGCCACAGCGCGCCTGACCAACGAGGAATGTTCCCCCTACACGCTCCACTACGCCTACGACACAGTCGCCCTGGCGAAGGTGGCCGGCACCGCGTTGGTCAAGGCCGGCTACAAGAACTGGTACTTCCTGACGGCTGACTACGCGTTCGGTCATTCGCTGCAATCAGACGCCGCCGAGGTGGTGAGGGCCAATGGAGGAACCGTATTGGGCAGCGTTCAACATCCGCTGAACGCCTCCGATTTCTCCTCCTTCCTGCTGCAGGCCCAGGCCTCCAAGGCCCAGATCCTCGGGTTGGCGGATGCCGGCGGCGACTTCACGAACGCCGTCAAGGCTGCCAAGGCATTCGGAATCGACAAGACGATGAAGATCGCGGGCCTGCTGGTGTTCATCAATGATGTCCACAGCCTGGGCCTGTCGAACACGGCCGGACTGCAATTGGCGGACAGCTGGTATTGGGACCAAAGCGATGCTTCCCGAAAATTCGCAAGCCGTTTCTTCGAACGTTTCAAGCGGATGCCCTCGAGCATTCAGGCGGCGGACTACTCCGCCACCATCAACTACCTGCAGGCCGTGGCGGCGGCTGGCACGATCAACGGCGACAAGGTGATGGCCGTGTTGAAGTCGAAGAAGTACGACGACTTCTATGGCAAGGGCTTCGTCCGGGCCGACGGCCGCATGATCCACGACATGTACCTGTTCCAGGTCAAGTCGCCCGCCGAGTCGACCCGGCCATGGGACTACTACAAGCTCGTCGCGACGGTTCCCGGCGAGCAGGCATTCACCACCGTCGCCGAGAGCAAATGCCAGCTCCTCAAGAAGTAGCCGCCATGGAAAGCGCACCGGTGCGCCGGGTCGGCTTCGCCGGCCTGGGCGTGATCGGCATCGAGATGGCCCGGCGGATCCTGCAGGCCGGCTTCGAACTCGAGGTCTGGAACCGCAGCGCGGACAAGGCGGCGCCCCTGGTCGCGCTCGGCGCCAGGCTCGCGGCCACGCCCGCGGCGCTGGCGCGATCGGTGGACGTGCTGTGCCTTTGCGTCACCGACGCGCATGCCGTGGAGCAGATCGTCTTCGGCGACGAGGGGATCGCCACGGCCGGCCCCGCCAGTCTGCGCGATCTCGTCGTCGCCGATCACTCCACCTTGCACCCTGCGGCCACGCGAAGCATCGCCGCCCGCTTCCACGCGGCGGGCGGCACCTGGGTGGACGCGCCGGTCACCGGCGGCCCGTCCGGTGCGCAGCAAGGCGCGCTCGCGGTGTTCGCCGGCGGCGAGCCGCGGCATGTGGAGCGCGTGCGGCCGGTGGTGATGAGCTTCGCGCGCCAGATGACGCACCTCGGTCCGGCCGGCAGCGGCCAGGCGGCGAAGGCCTGCAATCAGATGGTCAGCTTCGGCACCGCCGCGGTGCTGGCCGAAGCGCTGAACCTCGCGCTCAAGCTGGGGCTGGATGTCGCGCGCCTGCCGCAGGCCATGGAGGGCGGGCTGGCCGATTCCGCCGTGCTGCGCCGCTATGCGCCGGCCATGGTCAGCGGCGAACTCACGGGCTCGGCACGCACGGCGCTGAAGGATCTCGAGATCATCATCGACCTGGGCCGCGAAACCGGATCGCCGATGCCGCTGACCGGCCTGCTCGCGTCGCTGCACCGCATGCTGGCGAGCCAGGGCCACTTCATGGGCGGCATGGCAGGCGTCATCCGCCTGTATGCCGAGGGCGCGCTCACGGGTGCGGCCGTCGACCCTGGGGATGCCTAGTACGTCGGCGCGCGCTTGGCCTCGATCGCGTCGAGCGCCGAGGCAAAGTCGGGGCCGGACAACAAGCGGCCCTGCTGCAGCAGGTTGAACTCCCACTCGCCGGCCAACGTGCCCTCCATGGAACGGCGCAGCGCCACCTTGGCGGCGCGCAGGGCGTCGGCCGAGCGGCAGGCCAGGTCCTTCGCGAAGGCCTGGCCCTCGTCGCGAAGCTGGGCATCGTCCTGCGCCAGATGCGTCGCCAGGCCGATCCGCACGGCCTCCTCGCCGTACACGCGCTGCGCCCGCATCACCATGTTGGCGGCGCGCTCCAGGCCGATCAGGCGCGGCAGGAGGTACATCGCGCCCAATGGCGGGATGCAGCCGATCGCCGTCCAGTTCTCGTGAAAGAAGGACTTCTTCGAGACCACGCGGAAGTCGGTCGCGAGCGCCAGATCGCAGCCCGTGCCGACCGCCGCGCCGTTGACCACGGCCACGGTCGGCTTGCTGCACAGCTTGATGAGGCGCACCGCGCCCTGGAAGAAGCTGTAGACGTTCTTTTGCACTTCGTCCGGCGTCATCTTCTGGACCTCGCGCAGGAAGCCCTTGTCGCCGCCCGAGGAAAAATCGGGGCCGTTGCCGGTGAACAGGATGACGCGCACGCCGGGGTCGGCCTCGAAGGCCTTCACGGCCTCCATGACCTCGCCGAGAAACTGCGGCACCAGGCCGTTGCGGGTCTCGGGGCGGTTGAAGATGATCTGGGCCACGCGGTCTTCCACGCGGGTCTGCAATTGGTCGCTCATCGGAATGGTCCTTGATTGGGGAATGCGGGTGTCAGTGCAGCGCCGAAGCGGCGCGCACCAGGTGCTTGGCGATGGTGATCTGCTGGATCTGGGTCGTGCCTTCGTAGATGCGGAAGATGCGCGCGTCCCGGTACAGCCGCTCGACGGCCGAGTCCTGCATGTAGCCCGCGCCGCCGAAGACCTGGATGGCGCGATCGGCCACGCGGCCCACCATTTCGGATGCGTACATCTTGCAGCAGGCCGCATCCATCGAGAAGTCCTCGCCGCGGTCGCAGCGCGCCGCGGTCTGCAGCACGAGCGCACGGGCCGCGAGATGCTCGGCGCGGCTGTCCGCGAGCATGGCCTGCACCAGCTGGAACTGCGCGATGGGCTGGCCGAACTGGCGCCGCTCCAGCGCGTAGCGCAGCATCTCGTCGATCAGGCGGCCTGCGAGACCCACCGACGCCGCGCCGATGTGCAGGCGCCCGCGATCGATGGTGCGCATGGTGAGCTTGAAGCCCTTGCCCTCTTCGCCCAGCAAGGCATCGGGCGGCACCACGCAGTCCTCGAAATGCAGATCGCCGGTGTGCGCGCCCTGCTGGCCCATCTTGCGATCGGGCGGCGCCTGCACCAGGCCCGGCGTGCCGCGCTCGACCAGCAGCACCGACACGCCGCTGCCCCCGGTCGAACCCGGCTCGGTGCGCGCGACGACGTTGATCACATCCGCTTCGGAGGCGCCGGTGATGAAGCGCTTGCCGCCGTTGATGACCCAGCAGCCGTCGGCGCGGCGGTGCGCGCGGGTGTTCAATGCCGTGGCGTCGGAACCGCTGCTCGGCTCGGTCAGCGCAAAGGCGGTGAGCAATTCGCCCGACGCGATGCGCGGCAGGTAGTGGTCGCGCTGCCTGTCGGTGCCGCCCCACAGGATGGCGCGGCCGCCGAGGCTGTTGTTGGCGCCGATGTAGCCGCGAAAGGCCGGCGCGGCGTAGCACAGCTCGAACACCACCTGCACTTCCTCGCAGGCATTCAGTTCGAGGCCGCCATACTTCTGCGGCAAGGTCATGCCGAACAGGCCGAGCTTGCGCATGTCGGCGACCACCTCCTCGGGGATGCGGTCCTCGGCCGCCACCCGCGCCTCGGCAGGAATCAATCGGTCGCGCACCAGGCGCGCCACGCTGGCGACGAATTGCTTCAGGTCTTGGGGATCGAGGGCCAAGCTGTTTCCTTTGTTTGCTCGGTGGTGCGGTCTCGCGGTCTCGGATCGTCTTTGACGATCGACTACGTCTTCTTGAGGATCGCGCCCCACTGCGCGTATTCGCGCTTCTGTTGCGCATCCAGGTCGGCGGAAGATCCCGGCATCGGTTCGTAGCCCAGCTTGACCAGTGCCGAGCCGTACTTCGGCGCCACCTGCGCGCGCTGCAATTCGGCGTTGAGTCGCGTCACGATCGCGGGCGGCAGTCCTGCCGGACCGTAGAGGCCGAACCAGCCCACGTGGTGGTAGCCGGGGATGGTCTCGCTGACCGTCGGCACGTCGGGCAGCAAGGGCAGGCGCCTGGCGCCGGTGGTGGCCAGCGGGCGCAGCTTGCCTTCGCGGATCAATGCGTCCACGCCGCCGACGATGTCGACGATCAGGTCGATGTGGCCGCCCAGCAGATCCACCACGGACTGCGACGCGCCCTTGTACGGCACATAGGTGAATTCGGCGCCGGTCTTGCGTGCGAGCAGCACCGTCGCGAGATGGTTGCCGGTGCCGGGCCCGGTGGTGCCGAAGCTCAGCTTGCCCGGCTGCGTCCGGCCGATCGAGATCAGCTCGTCCAGCGTCTTGATCGGCGACGAGGAAGAGACGACGAACACGTACTGGAACTGCGCGAAGCCGCCGATCGGTACGAACGATTTCATCGGGTCGTAGGGCAACGGGATTTCGGTCACGTAGGGCAGCATCGTCTGCAGGCTGTTCGGGATCGTGCCCAGGGTGTAACCGTCGGGCGCTGCACGGGCCAGGCGCTCCAGGCCGATGGCGCCCGAAGCGCCGGTGATGTTCTCCACCACCAGCGGCTGGCCGAGCGCGTTCGACAGCTGTTCGGCGGCCAGGCGCGAGAAGGCGTCGGTGGAGCCGCCCGCGGCGAAGGGCACGATCCACTTGATCTGGCGCTCGGGCCAGCCCGACGCCGCGCGCACGGCCGGAGCGGCCACGGCGGCCGCGATGCCGGCCATCGCCATCCTGCGATTGATGTTCATGTCTTGTCTCCTGGAGTTTGATTTCAGGCCGTCTCGGCCCGGCGGATCATGTGCTTGGCGATCGTGACCTGCTGGATCTGGGTCGTGCCCTCGTAGATGCGGAACACGCGCACGTCGCGGTAGAGGCGCTCGACCACGCTGTCCTGCATGTAGCCCGCGCCGCCGAAGATCTGCACCGCGCGATCGGCGATGCGGCCCACCATTTCGCTGGCGAACATCTTGCAGCAGGAGGCTTCCATCGAGATGTTCTCGCCGGCATCGCAACGCGCGGCGCTTTCGATCACCAGCGCGCGCGCCGCCGCCATCTCGGCCTGGCTGTCGGCCAGCATCGCCTGCACCAGCTGGAAGTCGGCGATCGGCTTGCCGAACTGGCGCCGCTCCATCGCGTACTTCAGGGCTTCGTCGATCAGGCGGCGGGCGACGCCGACGCAGATCGCGCCCATGTGCAGGCGGCTGCGGTCGATGCCCTGCATCGTCAGCTCGAAGCCGCGCCCCTCCACGCCGAGCAGGGCGTCCGCGGGCAGCCGGCAGTCGTCGAAGGCGAGTTCCGCCACGTGCGTGCCCTGCTGGCCCATCTTCTTCTCGGGCTTGCCGCGCAGGATGCCGGGCGTATCGCCGGGGACCAGGAACACCGACACGCCCTTGCCGCCGGTGGATTGCGGATCGCTGCGCGCCACCACGATGAAGAGGTCGGCGATGTCGGCATGCGTGATGAAGGTCTTGCGTCCGCTCAACACCCAGGCGCCATCGGCCTGCTTCGTCGCCCGGGTCTTCAGCGCCGCGGCATCGGAGCCGGTCTCGGGCTCGGTCAGCGCGAACGCGGTCACGAGTTCGCCGGAAGCGACCCGCGGCAGGTACTTGTCCTTCATCGCCTCGCTGCCGCCGACCAGGATCGCCCGGCCGCCCAGGCCGTTGTTGGCGCCCAGGTAGCCGCGGTAGGCCGGCGCGGCGTAGCACAGCTCGAAGACGACGCGCACCTCTTCCGCGGCATTGAGTTCGAGGCCGCCGAATTTCTCCGGCAACGTCATGCCGAACAGGCCCAGTTCGCCCATGCCGCGAAGCAGCTCGGCCGGGATGTGGTCCTCTTCGGCCACCCGGGCCTCGGCCGGGATCAGCCGCTCGCGCACGAAGCGGGCGACGGTGTCGGTGAACTGGTTCAGGTTGTCAGCATCGAGTGCCAAGGCGCTCTCCTTCGTGGAATGTGATTCGGGTCATCGTCACCAGCCGCCGAACGACAGGCCGCCGTTCACGCTCAGCGTCTGGCCCGTGATCTGGCCAGCGCCATCGCCGGCCAGGAAGGCCACGGCTTCGGCCACTTCCTCCGCCTTCGGCGCACGGCCCGAAGGAAAGCGCGTGACGGCCTTGGCGAACAGCTCGTTGCCGAATTGCGGGTTGGCGAACATGCGCTCCCAGCCGACCGTGTTGGAGGTGATGGTGAGCGCCACGGCATTCACGCGGATCTTGTCGCGCGTCAGTTCGCGGGCGAGCGATTTGGTCAACAGGATGATGGCCGCACCCGAGGCGCCGATCACCGACTCGCCGGGCGTCGGATGCCGCGCCGCATCGGTGGTGAGCAGCACCACGGCGCCGTGGCCGGACTGGCGCAGGAACGGAATGGCCGCATGCACCGGCAGGATCCGTCCCATGACCCGGATGCGAAAGCCCTCTTCGATCTGCGCCGGCGTCATCTGCTCGAAGGGCAGCGGTCCCAGCGGGGTCTGCGCGCCGGCGCTGACCAGCACATCCAGGCCGCCCAGCCGGCGCGCCGCCTCGGCCACCGCGGCGGCGCCCTGGGCGGCATCGACGGCATCGCCCTGCACGAAGAAGCTGCCGGGCGAGAGCGCGTCCAGCACCTGCCCGGCCGCCGCGCCGGTCTCAGCCGAACGGCCGGTGACGGCCACCCTGTGACCCTGGCTGGCCATCAGCTTGGCCACGGCGAAGCCCGCGCCGGCGCTGCCGCCGGTGACGAGGACGGCCTTGCTCACCGGTACCGCCGCTGCACGAATTCGGCGATGCAGACCGGCTTGGTCTCGCCCTCTCGCTCCACGTTCATGTCCCAGGTGAGCTGCAGGCCGTTGTCCGCCACTTCCTCGCAGGCCAGCAGCTTGATGCGGCAACGCAGCCGGCTGCCCACCGGCACCGGCGCAGGAAATCGAACCCGGTTCATGCCGTAGTTGAGGCCCATGCGCATCTGCTCGACCTTGATCGCCGTCGCGTACATGATCGGCAGCAGCGACAGCGTGAGGAAGCCGTGCGCGATGGTGGTGCCATAAGGGCCGGCCTTCGCGCGGACCGGGTCCACGTGCAGCCATTGGTGGTCGCCGGTGGCCTCGGCGAACAGGTCGATCTGTTCCTGAGTGACCGTGATCCAGTCGCTGGTCGACACGTGCTGGCCGACCAGCGGGACGAGCTCGTCCAGCGTCGCGAATACTCTCATTGCTTGTTCTCCGGGTGCCGGCTCAGCCGGCCATGGTCAGGCCGCCGCTGACGCTCAGGACCTGGCCGGTGACGTAGTTCGAGTGCGGTCCCATGAGATAGCGCACGGCCTCTGCGATGTCCTCGGGCTGGCCGAGACGGCGGAACGGGATGGCGCTGATCAGCGCCTCGCGCAGCCCTTCGGAGGCCTGGGCATTGAACAGCGGCGTGTCGGTCGGGCCGGGGCACACCACGTTGACATTGATCTGGTGGCGCGCCATCTCGCGCGCCAGCGATTTCGTGAAGGCGATCAGGCCGCCCTTGGTCGCCGCGTAGGCCGTCTCGCCCATGCTGCCGACCCGGCCGGCGTCGCTGGCGATGTTGACGATCTTGCCCGCGTTGGCCGAGATCATCGACGGCAATACCAGCTGGGTCAGCCGCATCGCACCCAACAGGTTGACCGCCACCAGCCGTTCCCACAGCGCCGGATCGTTCTTGATGAAAGGGCCGACCTTGTCGAAGCCGGCGGCATTCACCAGCCCGTCCACCCGCCCATGCCGCGCCAGGACTTCCGCGGCGAACGCCTTCACGGAATCCGCCTGTGCCAGATCGAGCGCCGCCGCCGACACCCGGCCGCCCTCGCAGCCCTCGGCCGTGCCCTGCGCGCCCGCGAGGTCGAGGTCGCCGACGTGCACGACGGCGCCATGCGCGGCCAGCACCTGGGTGGTCGCCCGGCCGATGCCCGAGGCGCCGCCGGTGACCACGATGATCTTGTCCTTCAATTCCACGAAGTCTCCTTGAGAAGTCATTGGGTCGATCGGGCGAGGAACTCGCCGACCAGTTGCTGCGTGCGCGGATGCGCGAGGCAGCCCTTCACGCATTCCGTCTCCACCGCGTAGCCGTCGCGCTGGGTGTCGAAGGCCGCGCGGATCGCGGCCTTGGCCGCCTGCGCTGCGTGCGGCGCGACGGCAGCGAACTGCTGGAGCACGGCCTGCGCGCGCGCGTCGAATTCCGCCGCGGGAACGGCCCACTGCACCAACCCCATCGCCAGGGCCTGCGCGCCGGTGACCGGCTCGCCGCTGAGGATCAGCTTCATCGCATTGGCCATGCCGACCGCGCGCGGCAGCCGCTGCGTGCCGCCCGCACCCGGCATCAGGCCGAGCTTCACTTCGACCAGGCCGAGCCTGGCTTCTTCCGATGCCATCCGCAGATCGCAGGCCAGCGCCAGCTCCAGCCCGCCGCCCAGCGCACTGCCCTTGAGCAGCGCGATGGTCGGCTGCCTGAGCGCTTCGATGCGCGCGAACAGTTTCTGATAGCGGCTGCCGGCGCTCGCCTGCACCTCGATCCCGCGGCCGAAGTTGGCGCCGATCTGCTTGAGGTCGGCACCGCCGCAGAAAAGCCTGAGTGCACTGCGCACGCAGAAGATCGACCAGTCCTCCCGCGCATCGAGTTGATCGAGCAGCGCATGGAAGCCCTCGACCCAGGCATCGTTCATCGCATTGACCGGCGGCCGCGCCAGGGTCACGGTGGCGATGGAATCGGCGACTTGAAGTTCGAACATCGTCTGCTCCTGCTCACAGCGCCCAGGCCAGCCGGGTGCCTTCGTCGATGGCGCGCACCGCATCGAGCTCGCTCGCGACATGGGCGCCACCGATGACGTCGACCTGCATGCCGGCGGCCAGCAGTTCGTCGGCCAATGCGCGGTTGACCTCCTGGCCGGCGCAGACCACGACGGTGTCCACCGCCAGCACTTTCGGCTCGCCGTTGACGGTGATGTGGAAGCCGTCGTCGTCCACCCGCTCGTAGGTGCAGCCGGTCAGCGTCTTCACGCCGCGGCGGCGCAGCTTGCCGCGATGGATCCAGCCGGTGCTCAGGCCGAGGCGCTCGCCCACCCGCGTGTTCGAGCGCTGCAGCAGCGTCACCTGGCGCTCGGCCGGCGGCGTGTGCATCGCCTTCAGGGCGGTCGGCGAGGCCGCCGCGGTATCGACACCCCAGTCCTCGAAGAATTCCTCCGGCGTCTCGCGATGGCCGGCCTCGTGCGGCGAGGTCAGCAGCTCGGCGACGTCGAAGCCGATGCCGCCCATGCCGATGATGGCCACCTGGCCGCCGGCCCGCCTGCGGCCGGTGATGATGTCGACATACGACGCCACCTTGGCATGGCCGGCCCCCGGGAACTGCAGCGCGCGCGGCAGGATGCCGGTCGCGACGATCACGCGGTCGAACTCGCCCGACGCGAGCTGCGCCGCCGTGGCGCGCGTGTTCAGGCGCAACTGCACGCCGCAACGCTCGATCTGCTCGCGGAAGTAGCGCAGCGTCTCCGCGAACTCGATCTTGCCGGGCACGCGCACGGCCAGGTTGAGCTGACCGCCGATGACATCGGAGGCTTCGAACAGCGTGACCTGATGGCCGCGCCCGGCCGCATGGGTGGCCGCAGCAAGCCCTGCCGGGCCGGCGCCCACCACCGCGACGCGCAGCTTGCGCGCCGGCGCGGGCGACTCGAAGTCGATCTCGCGGCCGGCCTGGGGGTTGACCATGCAGCTGGTCGCCTTTTCCGAGAACGCGTTGTCGAGGCAGGCCTGGTTGCAGGCGATGCAGGTGTTGATGGTCTGCGGCAGCCCGGCCGCGGCCTTGGCCGCGAAGAAAGGATCCGCCAGCAGGGGGCGCGCCATCGACACCATGTCGGCATCGCCGCTGGCGATCATCTCTTCCGCCATCTCCGGCATGTTGATCCGGTTGGAGATGACGACCGGCAGGCGCACGGCTTTCTTGAGCCGCGCCACCGCGAACCGGAATGCGCCGCGCGGCACCGGGTAGGCGATGGTGGGCACCACCGATTCGTGCCAGCCGATGCCGGTGTTGAGCAGATCGGCGCCGGCAGCTTCCACGCCCTGCGCGAGGGCGGCGATCTCTTCGGCGCTCGCACCGCCCTCGGCCAGGTCCAGCGCGGAAATGCGGTAGACGATGATGAATCCGCTGCCCACCGCGGCGCGGATGCGGCGCACGATCTCGACCGGGAAGCGGCGGCGCTTCTCGGCGCTGCCACCCCATTCGTCGCTGCGGTTGTTGCAGCGCTCGGTGGCGAACTGGTGCACCAGATAGCCCTCGGAGCCCATGACCTCGACGCCGTCGTAGCCGGCCTGTTCGGCCAGCTTCGCGCAGCGCACGAAGTCCTCGACCGTGCGCTCGACTTCTTCGGTGGCCAGCGCGCGCGGGGTGCGCGGATTGATCGGCGAGCGGATGTCGGAAGCACCGACGAGGGCGTCGATCTTGCCGTTGCGGCCCGAGTGGAGCAGTTGCAGCAGGATCTTGCCGCCGTGCCTGTGCACCTCGTCGGTCACCGGCCGGTGTTCGTGCAGCTGCGCCTCGTTCGTCAGCATCGGCGCGCCCGGCTCGATCAGCCCCTCCTCGTTCGGCGAGCAGCCGCCGGTCACGATCACCGCGACACCGCCCCTGGCGCGCTCGCCATAGAACGCGGCCATGCGGCGCACGGGCTGATCCTGCGTATCGATGCGCGTGTGCATCGAGCCCATGTAGACGCGGTTGCGCAGCACGGTGCGCCCGAGGTCCAGCGGGGCCATCAGATGCGGGAACATCGCTCAGGCCTTCCGGTCGCGCGCGGCGCGGAAGTCCGGCTTGCGCTTCTCGCGGAACGCGTTGGCGCCCTCCTTCGCCTCGGGCGTCTGGTAGAACAGCGCCAGCGCCTCGAGCCCGGCATTGCCGATGCCGCGGATGTTGTCGCTGTCGGCATTGAACGAGCGCTTGGCAATGGCGATGGCGGTCGGGCTCTTCTCGAGCAGCTCGGCGCACCAGGCATCGACGGTCGCGTCGAGCTGATCATGCGGCACCACCACGTTGACCAGCCCCATCGCCTGCGCTTCGGCGGCGGTGTAGCGGCGACAGAAATACCAGATCTCGCGCGCCTTCTTCTCGCCCACGATGCGCGACAGGTAGGCCGTGCCCCAGCCCGGGTCCACCGAGCCGACCTTCGGGCCGACCTGGCCGAAGACCGCCTTCTCGGAAGCAATGGTGAGGTCGCACATCGTGGCGAGCACGTTGCCGCCGCCGATCGCATAGCCCTGCACGCGTGCGATGACGGGCACGCGGCAGTCGCGGATCAGGGTCTGCAATTCCTCGATCGGCATGCCGGCCACGCCGCGGCCCGCATACTTGCCGTCGTGCGACGACTGGTCGCCGCCGGTGCAGAAGGCGCGCTCCCCGGCGCCGGCCAGCACGATGGCGCCGATCGACGGATCGGCATCGGCGTCGCGAAAGGCCAGGATCATCTCCTCGACCGTGTCGGGACGAAAGGCGTTCATCACCTTCTCGCGGTTGATCGTGATGCGCGCCACGCCGTTCTTCTTGGCGTAAATGATGTCGTTGAATTCCATGTCGTCGGTTTCCTGGGTTGGCGTTGCTTGTCTCAGAGAGGGTCCCAGCAGAACACGTCCTGCGAGCGCTCCAGCGGGGTGAATTGCGCGCGCATCGCGGGCATCGCCTGTTCGGCGATCCTGGCCGGCGTCCAGCCTTCGGCGTTGTGGACCGAGCGCACCGGACGCGGCTGCGAGAACAGGAAGATCTCGTTGGCGCGCACGCCGAAGATCTGCGCGCTCACGTCCTTGGCCTGGTCGCTGGCCAGGTAGACGGCCAGCGGCGCGATCTTGGCCGTCTCCATGGTCTTCAGCCGGTTGACCCGCTCCACCTGGTCGGGCGTGTCGGTCGGAATGCTGCTGATCATGCGGCTCCATGCGAAGGGTGCGATGCAGTTGGAGCGCACGTTGAACTTGGCCATGTCCAGCGCCACCGCGCGCGACAGCCCGACGATGCCCAGCTTGGCCGCCATGTAGTTGGCCTGGCCGTAGTTGCCGATCAGCGCGGAGGTCGATGTCATGTTGACCAGCGCGCCGCGGTTGTCGCTCTTGAAGTGCGGCGCCGCCGCGCGCGCCATGAAGAAGGAGCCCTGCAGGTGAACATCGATCACCGACTGCCATTCCTCCATCGACATGTTGAAGAAGAAACGGTCGCGCAGGATGCCTGCGTTGTTGACGACGCAATCGATGCGCCCGAAGCTGTCCACCGCCGTGGCGATGATCCGCTGTGCCCCGGCCCAGCTGGCCACGCTGTCGGTGCTGGCCACGGCACTGCCGCCGTTCTCCTTGATCTGCCCGACCACGCGCTGCGCGGGTCCGTCGTCCAGGCCCTCGCCCGCGAGCGAAGCGCCAATGTCGTTCACCACCACGCTGGCGCCTTCGGCCGCCATGGCCAATGCGATGTCACGGCCGATGCCGCCGCCGGCGCCGGTGACCACCACGACCTTGTCCTGCAACCACGCTGCCATATCCGTCTCTCCTTTGTCAGTTGGGTACGGCGGGTTCAGACCGCGCCGGCTTTCCTCAATGCCTCGATGTCGCTGCCGGCCAGGCCGAGCTCGCGCAACACCGCATCCGTATGTTGCCCGAGGGCCGGCACGGCATCCATGCGCGGGTTGTCCTCGCGGCTCATGCCGGGCGGCAGCAGCGCGCGCAGCTTTCCGGCCGGCGAATCGATCTCGGTCCAGCGGTCGCGGGCCTTGAGCTGCGGGTGATCCCACACGCCCTGCATGTCGTTCATGCAGGCGTTGGCGATGCCGGCTTCGTCCAGCCGGGCCACCAGCTGCTGGCCCGTCAGCCCTTGCAGCACACCGTCGATCACCTGCTTGAGTTCATCGCGCAGCGCCACCCGCCGGGCGTTGCCGGCATAGGCCTCGTTCGCCAGCACGTCGGGCCGCTGCAGCACGGTGCGGCAGAAGGACTCCCACTCGCGCTCGTTCTGGACCGCCAGGATCACCGTCACGCCATCGCCGGCGGTGAACGGCCCATAGGGAAAAATGGCCGAATGCGAAGCGCCCGCGCGCGCGGGCGGCTCGGCGCCGTCGTAGGTGTAGTAGAGCGCATAGCTGGTCCACTCGGTCATCGCCTCCAGCATCGACACCTCGATGTGCGAGCCCTTGCCGCTGACGCCGCGTCGCAGCAGGGCGGCCAGCACGTTGCTGTAGGCATACATGCCTGCGGCGATGTCGGCCACGGAGGCGCCGGTCTTGGACGGATGCTCGGGCGTGCCGGTGATCGACACCAGGCCGCCCTCGCTCTGGATCAGCAAGTCGTAGGCCTTCTTGTCGCGGTAGGGGCCGTCCGGCCCGTAGCCGGAGATATCGCACAGCGTGAGGCGCGGATGCTTGGCCGACAGCGCCTGCCACGACAGGCCCAGGCGCGCGGCGGCGCCCGGTGCCAGGTTCTGCACCACCACATCGGCCTTGGCCATCAGCGCGTCCAGCACCCCCTGCGACGCCGGGTGCTTGATGTCGAGCGTGACGCTTTCCTTCGAGCGATTCACCCAGACGAAGTGAGAGGCCAGGCCGCGCGTGCGCGTGTCGTAGGCGCGCGCGAAGTCTCCGCTGCCGGGGCGCTCGATCTTGATCACGCGCGCACCGAGGTCGGCGAGCTGGCGCGTGCAGAACGGTGCGGCGATCGCGTGCTCGAACGTGACGACCGTCAAGCCTTCCAGTGTCCTCATCGCAGGTGCTTTCAAAACGAGCGCGGCAGACCGAGCACGTGCTCGGCCACATACGACAGGATCATGTTGGTGGAGATGGGCGCGACCTGGTAGAGGCGCGTTTCGCGAAACTTGCGCTCGACGTCGTACTCGGTCGCGAAGCCGAATCCGCCGTGGAACTGGATGCACGCGTTGGCCGCCTCCCACGAGACATCGGCCGCCAGCAGCTTGGCCATGTTGGCCTCGGCGCCGCAGGGCTGGCCGGCATCGAACAGGGAGGTCGCCTTGAAGCGCATCAGGTCGGCGGCCTGCAGATTGATCCAGGCCCGTGCGATCGGAAACTGCACGCCCTGGTTCTTGCCGATCGGGCGATCGAACACCACCCGCTCGCTGGCGTACTTCACGATCTTCTCGATGAACCAGTGCGCATCGCCGATGCACTCGGCGGCCACCAGCGTGCGTTCGGCGTTGAGGCCGTCGAGCAGATACTTGAAGCCCTTGCCCTCCTCGCCGATCAGGTTCTCGGCCGGAATCTCGAGGTTGTCGAAGAACAGCTCGTTGGTCTCGTGATTGACCATGTTCGAGATCGGCCGCACGGTCATGCCCTTGCCCGTCGCCGCCTTCACGTCGACCAGGAAGATCGACATGCCGTCGGAGCGGCGCGCGACCTGGTCCACCGGCGTCGTGCGCGCCAGCAGGATCATCAGTTCCGAATGCTGCACCCGCGAGATCCAGACCTTCTGGCCGTTGACCACGTAGCGGTCGCCCTTCTTCACGGCAGTGGTCTTGAGCCGGGTGGTGTCGGTGCCGGTGGTCGGCTCGGTCACGGCCATCGACTGCAGCCGCAGTTCGCCGGTGGCGATGCCGGGCATGTAGCGTTCCTTCTGCGCCTTCGAGCCATGGCGCAGCAAGGTGTTCATGTTGTACATCTGGCCGTGGCAGGCGCCGGCATTGCCTCCGCAACGATTGATCTCTTCCATGATCACGGAAGCCTCGGCGAGACCCAGGCCCGAGCCGCCATATTCCTGCGGCACCAGCGCGGCCAGCCAGCCGGCCTGGGTCAAGGCATGGACGAACTCTTCGGGATAACCGTTCTGCTCATCGACGCGCCGGAAGTAGTCGCCCGGCAACTGGGCCACGAGGCTTCGAATCGCGTCACGCACATCCTGATAGGGGTCATGGGTACTCTGCATGGTTCGCGAGCATCGTCCCCGCCCCTGGCACTGACAATCGAATTGTTTTGCCGACGATTGAGCAAATCTAAATGCGAGCGCAATGCGAGCCGCTCTCCAGGTGGCTTGAAGTATCATCGTTCGCTCCACCCAGACTCACTCAACCCACCCACAGTTGCGACCGTGCGGGAAATGCCTCCCCTGAATGCGTTGCGCGCATTCGTATCGACCGCTCGCCATCTCAGCGCGACCAAAGCCGCGGTGGAACTCCACGTGACACTCGGTGCGGTGAGCCATCAGTTGCGCGCACTCGAGGAGTTCCTGGGCGTCGACCTGTTCGTGCGCGGCCACCGCAAGCTCACACTGACCGACGCCGGAGAACGCTACTTCCGCGAAGTGTCGGTGGCCTTCGATTCCATCCGGGCCGCCACCACGGCACTGGTCGAACCCGGCAACAGGGACATGCTCAAGCTGAGGGCCTACACCACCTTCTCGCTGCGCTGGCTGATCCCGCGGCTGTCCAGCTTCTATGCCGAGAACCGGTCGGTGGAACTCGTGCTTTCCACCAGCAACGAGCCGGTCGATTTCAGCCGCGAGAAACTCGACTTCGCGATCCGTCTGGGCAATGGCGAATGGCCGGGCTCGATCGCCGAGCGGCTGATCCCCAACATCGTGGCGCCGGTGTGCAGCCCGTCCCTGCTCGCGCGCGGGCCCGAGGTCAGCAAGCCCATCGACCTGATGCGGCATGTGCTGTTGCAGTCGACCTGGCCCGAGCGCCGCGACGACTGGCCGACCTGGTTGGCCGAGCAGGGCGTGGCGACGCTCGACGACTTCAGCTTCCTGTATTTCGAGAGCTCGGCGCTGAGCTACCAGGCCGCCATCGAAGGACAGGGCTTCGTGATGGCGCAGATGGCGCTGGTGCAGGACGACATCGCCGCCGGCCGGCTGGTGTGTCCCTTCGACCGTTGCCTGGACCGAGGCGACTTCACCTACTACCTGATCTATCCGGAAGGCCGCCGGCTCACGTCGCAGATGGAAACTTTCCGGCAATGGCTGCGTGCGCAATGCGCGGCATTCAACGAAGCGCCCTCTTCGCTCCCCAGCGCCTGAGAGATTGCGCGTCGATCCGCGCGCCTGAAGACAACCTCGGTCTTCATCGCCGTCGGCTGTCGCGGTCTTGCGCCGGACTCTTGCGCGCTTGAATTGCATTCAACAAGCGCCGGCAAAAAGTCAATTGTCAGGGCCTTCGGCCTCGGACAACATGCAAGCTGACAAGGAGACTTCCGGCATGCTGAACACACGCGTCCTCGCCAGCGCCGCGCTCCTCGGGACGGGATTCGTTGCCGATGACGAATGCACGGCCTGATCATCCGAATACCAGCCAAGGAGCCGCATGGGACCGCTTGCCGGACTGAAGATCGTTGAATTCGCCGCCGTGGGTCCCGCGCCGATGTGCGCGATGCTGCTGGCGGACCTCGGCGCCACGGTGCTGCGCATCGACCGCGTCACGCCGGTGGAGCTGGGCAAGAAGCGGCCGCTCCAATTCGACCTGCTGCTGCGCAACCGCGAGGGCATGGCGCTGGACCTGAAATCGCCCGAGGGCCGGGCCATGGCGATGGACGTCGTGGCCAATGCCGACGCCGTGATCGAAGGCATGCGGCCGGGCGTGATGGAACGCCTGGGGCTCGGTCCGGACGACTGCTTCAAGCGCCAGCCGAAGTTGGTGTACGGCCGCATGACAGGCTGGGGCCAGACGGGCCCGCTCGCGGACGCGGCGGCGCACGACCTCAACTACATCGCCGTGACCGGCGCGCTCGACGCGATAGGCCGCGCAGGCCAGCCGCCCAGCATCCCGATCAACCTGCTGGGCGACTACGCGGGCGGATCGCTCTATCTGGCACTGGGCATCCTGGCTGCCTTGCGCGAGAGCGAGCGCTCGGGCCGGGGCCAGGTGGTGGACGCCGCGATCACGGACGGCGTGACCTCGCTGATGACGAGCATGTTCGGCCTGATGGCTGCGGGGATGTGGAAGCTCGAACGCGGCACCAACATCGCCGATTCGGGAACGCCCTTCTACGACGTCTACGCCTGCGCCGATGGGAAGTTCGTGACGGTGGCGCCGATCGAGACGCGCTTCTTCGAGGATCTGCTGCAGCGCCTGGACATCGCGCCGGCCGACTTTCCCGACCGCTGGGACCGCACGCAATGGCCGCGGATGCGCGAAACGCTGGCCGCCCGATTCCGCACCCGCACCCGCGACGATTGGTGCGCCTTGCTGGAAGGCAGCGACGCCTGTTTCGCACCGGTGCTGACAATGGCCGAAGCACCGCATCACGCGCACGCGGCGGCACGCGAAGCCTTCGTGGAGGTGGGCGGCGTGCAGCAACCCAGGCCCGCGCCGCGCTTCAGCCGCACGTCGCCCGCGCTGCCCCGAGCCCCGCGCGCAAGCACCCGCGACGAAGCACTGGCTTCGCTGCGCGACTGGTTCGGCGAAGCCCGCTACAGCCAGCTCGAGGCGGCGGGGAAACTCGCAGCGGTGCAAGGCAGCGAAGCCTGAATTCAAGACGAAAGTGAGCCCATGATCATTCAATCCCACGAGGCCGGCGTCGCGACCGTCCGCATGAACGACCCCGAGCGCCGCAACGCCTTCTCGATGCCGATGCGCATCGCATTGCTCAACACCTTTCGCGCGCTCGAGGCCGACCAGACGGTGCGCGCCGTGGTGTTCACCGGCGGCGACAAGCTTTTCTGCGTCGGCGGCGACGTGACCGCGATGGGCAACCAGCCGATGGGCGCCGCGCTCGACCGCATGCGCATCGTGCACGACCTGGTGCGGCTGATGGCGCAAAGCAGCAAGCCCTTCATTGCCGCGGTGGAAGGCTGGGCGGTCGGCGGCGGTCTGTCCCTCGCGCTCCTGTGCGACACCATCGTCGCCGGCGAGTCGGCTCGCTTCAAGGCCGGCTTCGGCGAGATCGGCATGGCGCCCGACACCGGCATCCTGCATTCGCTGCCTGCGCGCGTGGGGACCGGCCGGGCGCGGCAGATCCTCCTGTACAACGAGGTCTTCAGCGCAAAGCAGGCGCTCGACTGGGGCGTGGTCGACACCCTCGTTGCCACGGGCGATGCGCAGAAAGAGGCGACGCGGCTGGCCAAGCTCCTGGCCGCCAAGGCGCCCTTGCCGATCGCGCTGACCCGCTCGGTTTTCGCTTCGGGCCTGGACGAGGTCCTGCTGAGAGAGCGCGAGATCCAGGCGATGCTGTTCAGTTCCACCGACCACGACGAAGGCAAGTCGGCTTTCTTCGAGAAACGCACGCCCGTCTTCAAGGGCAGTTGAAAGGAGAAGGCCATATGTCAGAGATCCAGGACGACGCCCGCGAGCGGCTCGCGCTGATCCGCGAGAGCGCCGCCTCGCTGCTGCCGCGCGAAGACGGCGCGGCCCGCGCACGCGCGCTTCGTTTCCAGGCGCCAGGTTTCGATCGCGCACTCTGGAAAAAGATGTGCGGACTGGGCTGGGCCGGCCTGCGTGTGCCCGAAGCCGGCGACGGCAGCGGCTTCGACGTCGAGGCGCTGTGCGCCGTGGCGCAGCAGCTGGGCGAGTCGCTGAGCCCCGAGCCCTTCATTCCCGTCACGGCGGCCGCACAGCTGCTGCCGGACGACTGGCGCGCGCGCGTGATGGCGGGTGATCGCATCGTCGTTCCTGCGTGGATGGAGCGCGCGCACGAACTGCCGTCCGCCGCGCGCACGACATTCCGCCATGGCAAGGTGAACGGCACCAAGCGCCTCGTACCTTGCGCGCTCGGTGCCGACGCATTCGTCGTCGCCACGCATGACGGCCTGGCGCTCGTGCAGCGCGAGAGCGCCGGCGTCGCGCTCGAACCGGTGAGCCTGCACGACGGCGGCTTCGCGGCCGATGTCGTGTTCAAGGACGCGCCCGGCGAAGCGCTCGATGCCGCCTTCGACGGCGTCTTCGAGGAATGCGCGCTCGCCCATGCCGCCTACCTCCTCGGCGTGATGGAGGCTGCGTTCGATGTCAGCCTGGCCTACATGACCGTGCGCAAGCAATTCGGCCGGCCGATCGGCAGCTTCCAGTCGCTGCAACACCGCGCCGTCGACCTGAAGATCCAGCTGGAACTCACGCGCGCCGTCGTCCATGACGCAGCGATCGCCTGCAACGACCCCTCGGCATCGCAGGCACATCGTCAGTCGCTGGTCTCGCGCGCCCGCATGCGTGCGGGCGATGCCGCGCTGCGCACGGCCCAGGAAACGGTGCAGTTCCATGGCGCGATGGGCATGACCGACGAATGCGACATCGGCCTGTATGCACGAAAGATCCTTGCCGTGCAGAACGACTGGGGCTCCACCCTTGCACATCGACAGCGCTTCACCGCCATCGAGCTCGCCCGAAATGATTGAAACCGCCACCGACTACAACGCGATGACCGACGACGCATTCCGCACCATGGTGCGGGACTTCGTCGAGGCCCACTACCCGCCCGCGCTGCGATTCCAGATCGGCCAGTTGCCGCACTCGGTGACGCGAGGCTGGTATGGGAAACTGGCCGAACGCGGCTGGGTGGCCCCGGCGTGGCCGCGCGAATACGGCGGCATGGGGCTGAGCCCGATCAAGCGAATCATCATGGCGCGCGTGTTCGACGAACACGGCTGCTCCCGCTACGCCGACAACGGCGTGATGATGACCGGGCCGCTGCTGATCAAGTTCGGCACGCCCGCGCAGCAGGCGTATTTCCTGCCGAAGATCCTGTCGGGCGAGCATGTCTGGTGCCAGGGCTACAGCGAACCCAATTCGGGCTCCGACCTTGCGAGCCTGCGCACCGAGGCCGTGTGGAACGGCGACGGCTGGACGATCAGCGGCCAGAAGATCTGGACCTCGCGCGCCAACCAGGCGCAGTGGTGCCACATGCTCGCGCGCACCGACAAGACCGCGGCAAAGCCGCAGGACGGCATCAGCTACTTTCTGGTGCCGCTCGACGCGCCCGGCGTGACCATCCGGCCCATCAAGATCCTGTCGATGCAGGACGACTTCTGCGAGGTCTTCTTCGACCAGGTGAAAGTGCCGGCCGACGCCCTGGTCGGCGAAGCCCATCGCGGCTGGTCGATCACCAAGGCGTTGATGGGCGGCGAGCGGCTGTTCCTCGGCGCATCGGCGCAGTCCTTCAATGCGCTCGCGCTGCTGCGGCAGATCGCCAGGGCCGTGGGCAGCTGGGGCGAGCCGGTGTTCATGGAACGCTACGCGCGCCTGGCCGCCGATCTGGCGGACCACAACAGCTTGTACGAGGCGGGCCTGGAAAAGGTCCGCGCGGGCGGCGAGCTCGGCCCGGAGGGCGCGATGCTCAAGGTCCACCAGACCGAGATGTACAAGCGAATTGCCGCCACCGCGGTCGAGATCGCGGGGCCGTATGGCGGCCTGAGCGGCGCCAGTGACGCGGTGAACGAGATCCAGGTCGCGGCCACTTTTCTGGCCTCCATGGCCGGGACCATCTACGGCGGCTCCTCCGAAGTCCAGCGAAACATTCTTGCCAAGCAAGTCCTGCATCTGCCTTGAACGATTGACGTCCGATGTTCCACCCAGCTTCCACCGATGGTGCCCGCGTGCGGGCATTTCTGAAACCGCGCTCGATCGCGATCATCGGCGCCTCGGCCGACGAGACCAAGATCGGCGGCCGGCCGATCCGCTACCTCCGGCTCGCCGGATACCAGGGTCCGATCTATCCGATCAATCCCGGCCGCGAGGTCGTCCAGGGCCTGAAGTCCTACCCGACGCTGCAGGCCGTCGATGCCGAGGTCGATCTCGTGGTGATCGCGGTCCCGGCCCAGGACGTGCTGGCGGCCGTCGAAGCCTGCGCGGCAAAGGGCGTCAACGGCGCGATGGTGTTTTCGTCCGGCTTCGCCGAAGTCGACGAGGCCGGCCGCGCATTGCAGGCGCGCATCACCGAGGCCGCACGCAAGGGGAACGTGCCATTGCTCGGACCCAACTGCGCCGGCACCTTCAACGTGCGCGAGGGACTGCTGGCCACCTTCACCAGCGGCATCATCGACAAGCCGCCGCGTATCGGCTCCATCGGCATGGTGAGCCAGTCCGGCGCATTCGGCATCCACATGATCGTGCTGGCCGCCGAGCGCGAACTCGGTCTGTCGATGTGCCTGACCACGGGCAACCAGTCCGACGTCGACCTGTCCGAAGCCCTGGCCTATGTCGTCGAGGATCCCGAGACCGAGGTGATCGTGGCCATCATCGAAGGCGTCATCAATCCGCCGCGGCTGCTCGCCGCATTCGAAGCCGCACGCCGCAAGCGCAAGCCGGTGATCGTGCTCAAGCTCGGCCGATCCGAAGCGGGCGCGCGGGCCGCGGCATCGCACACCGCCAGCCTGGCCGGCTCGGACGAGATCTTCGATGCGATCCTGCGTCAGAACAATGTCTACCGTGCGCATTCCATCGAGGAACTGATGGACGTGGCCTACGCCTGCTCGCTCAAGCGTTTTCCGATCAATGACAAGGTCGGCCTGATCACGGTGTCCGGGGGCGTGGGCATCCTGATGGCGGACCAGGCCGAGGCGGCCGGCCTGCAGGTGGCGGAACTGCCGGCCGAGTCGCAGCGAGTGATCAAGGAACTCCTGCCCTTCGCCGCCGCGCGCAACCCGGTGGATGTGACGGCCCAGGTCATCACGCACCCGCAATTGATCGGCCCGATGTTCGAGCAGCTGCTGACCGGCGGAGGCTTCGGATCGGCGGTGTGCTTCATCACGCACATCGCGCGCAACAAGGATCTGTTCGGCAAGCTGCTGCCTCATTTCGAGGAGGTGGCTCGCAACCACGCGGATCGCTTTCTGGTGCTGTCGGCCCTGGCGAGCCCCGAAACCCGAAAACATCTGGAGGGCATGGGCTACGCGGTGTTCGAGGATCCGGGACGCGCGCTGAAGGCGATCAGCGCGCTGGTGAAATTCCGCCATGCGTTCGAGGCCGCGCCGCCCGAGACCCCGCCTGCGGTCCCCTCGGGCGCACTGGCGGTCCGGCACGGCCACACGTACGACGAATTTCAAGCCAAGAAGATGCTGCTGTCGGCCGGCATCCCTTGCGCCGCCGAGAGCCTCGCGACCTCGGCGCAGGCAGCCGTCGTCGAAGCGGAAAGGATCGGCTTTCCCCTGGTGATGAAGATCGTCTCGCCGGATATCCAGCACAAGTCGGAAATCGGCGGCGTGCTGCTCAACGTGAGATCCGTCCAGGAAGTTCGCGAAGGCTACGCGACGCTGATGGACCGGGCCGAGACCCATGCGCCGGGCGCGCGCATCGCCGGCGTGCTGCTCGCGCAGCAAGTCCAGGGCGGCGTCGAGACCATCCTGGGCGTCATGCGCGACCCGGTGTACGGACCCATGGTGATGTTCGGTCTCGGCGGGGTGTTCGTCGAAGTGCTCAAGGACGTGACCTTCCGCCGTGCGCCCTTCGGCCCTTCCGAGGCGCGGCGCATGATCCGCGAAGTGAAGGGCTACGCGATGCTTCAGGGCGTGCGTGGCGCGCCGCCCGCCGACGAGGACGCGCTGGTCCAGGCGCTGACGCGCCTGTCCGCCTATGCGGCCGCCCAGGGCGATGCGCTGGAGAGCATCGACGTCAACCCCTTCATCGTGATGCCCAAGGGACGCGGCGCGCTGGCGGTCGATGCGCTGATCCAGTCGAACTGAAAGACGCTGCGCCCGGCGGCCTTCGAGGCCGCCGGGCGCAGTCCGCTCATTCCTCGGTGCTGATGCCCGTGCGGTCGATCACCTTCTTCCACTTGGCCAGTTCCGAGTCGACGTGACGGGCCAGGTCGGCCGGCGTGCCGCCCTTGACCATGCCGCCGCTGTTGGTCACCCAATCGGCCACCGCCGGCGCTTTCAATGCCTTGTTGGCCGCGGCATTGAGGCGCTGGACGATCGCCTCCGGCACGCCGGCCGGATAGTGCAGGGAAATCCACGACACGACCTCGAAGTCCTGCATGCCGGGCGTTTCGGCCACGGCAGGAATGTCCGGCGCGGCCGGCGACCGGGTCTTGCTGGTCACCGCCAGCGCGCGCAAGGCGCCGGTCTTGACGTGCGGCATGGCCGTCGAGAAATCGGAGAAGACGATATCCACCTGCCCGCCGAGCAATGCGGTAATGGCCGGTGCGCCGCCCTGATAGTGAATGCCGGTGATGAAGACGTTGGCCATCGACTTGAACAATTCCGCCGACAGGAAGAACGTCGTGCCGATGCCGGCTGAACCGTAGTTGAGCGCACCGGGCTTGGCCTTGGCGAGCGAGATGAGTTCCGCCACGTTCCGGGGCGAGCGCGTCGGGTTGATGACCAGCACGTTCGGATGCGCGGCCAGCAGGATCACCGGCTCGAAGTTCCTGACGGGGTCGTAGCCCAGCTTCTTGTGCAGGGCCGGCAGAGAACCGTGAGAGGCGATCTGGCTCAGCAGCACGGTGTAGCCATCGGGCGCGGCCTGCGCCGCGACGCGAGTGCCGAGCAAGCCGGCGGCGCCGGGCCGGTTCTGCACGATGACCGACTGCGCCAGCGAGGTCGAGAGTTCCTTGGCCACCAGCCTGGCAAGCACATCGGTCACGCCACCCGGCGGGAACGGCACGATGATGGTGATGGGCTTGTCGTGCGGCCATTCCGCGTGGGCGGCGCCTCCCATCGTCATGGCCAGGGCCACCAGCCCCGACATGAGAAATCTGTTGAGTCTGCGCATCGATTTGTCTCCTGAATGCTCGTTGCTCCGCACGGGAAGGTGTGCCTGGAGAAGCGTGGATTGAAGGCCGCCGCGGCCACGTCGACAATCGAAAAGTTTTGTGCTGTCTTCAAGCTGGCTCAAGCCAGTTGCGCAGCGCGGCCACCCGCACCAAGGGTTGAGAATAAGTATGCGTAGCCGCAAAACAATTCGATTGAGAGCGGCGAACGCGTTTGACACACTGCGGCCACCAACAACCTGGGACACGGAGCGCACGATCAGTCGCCCGCCAGACAAGGAGACAAGCCGCATGAAGACTCACGCAAGCGCAAGCTTGGCCATCCACGCGCCACGGCGCCTCGCCATGCGCGCCGCCGTGGCCGCCGGACTCCTGCTGTCCTTCGGCTGCATGGCCCAATCATCGGCACCGATCAAGATCGGCGTCCTCAATGACCAATCGGGCATCGCCGCGTCGCTGAGCGGCCAGGGCAGCGTGGTCGCGGCGCGCATGGCGGTCGAGGACTTCGGCGGCAGCGTCGCCGGCCGCAAGGTCGAAGTGGTCTATGCCGACCATCAGTACAAGCCCGATGTCGGGTCCGCGATCGTGCGGCGGTGGTTCGATACCGAAGGGGTCACGGCGGTGGTCGACGTGCCGAGTTCGGCGGTCGCGCTCGCGGTCCAGGAAGTCACGCGGCAGGCCAACCGGGTCGCGCTGTTCACCTCGCCGGCAGCGTCGCAGCTGACGGGGAAGGCCTGCTCGCCGAACGGCATCCAGTGGGCGCAGGACACCTACGGCATGGCCAATGGCGCGCCGCCCGAACTGCTCAAGACCGGCAGCGACAGCTGGTACTTCATCACCATCGACTACGCCTACGGCACCGCCACCGAGAAAGACGCCCGCGACGTGATCGAGGCCCATCGCGGCAAGGTGGTGGGTTCGGTCAAGCATGCGGCCAATGCGGGCGACTTCTCGTCGCAGCTGCTGCAGGCACAGGCCTCCAAGGCCAAGGTGATCGCGCTCGCCACTGCCGGCGACGACATGTCGAATCTCGTGAAGCAGGCGGCCGAGTTCGGCATCTCGGGCCATGGGCAGACCATCGCGCCGCTCACCACGGCGATGTTCAACGCGGTGCATGGACTCGGCCTGAAGAGCGCGTCCGGCCTGGTCTTCACCGAATCCTTCTACTGGGACCGCAACGACAAGTCGCGCCAGTTCTCCAAGCGCTTCCTCGCCAAGCACGGCACCATGCCCTCGGCCATCCAGGGCGACACCTACAGCGCGGTCACGCACTACCTGAAGGCGCTGGCGACCGGCGTGAATCCGATGGACGGCATCGCGGTGGTCAAGGCCATGCGCGACATCCCCGGCGACGATTTCGGCTCGCCCGCGAAGGTGCGCGTCGACGGCCGCGTCGAACGCGACCTCTACATGTTCAAGGTCAAGACGCCCGAACAATCGAAGTACGCGTGGGACTACTACACCCTGCAGAAGACGCTGCCCGCCGCCAGCGTCACGCGGGCACCCACGACCGAGTGCTCCCTGGTCAAGGCGCTCTGATGCCGGAGCCGATCGCATTCCTGGGCATCGGCAACCTCGGCCTGCCGATGGCGACGAACCTGCTGAAGGCAGGCTATCCGGTCGTCGCCTTCGATCCCTCTGCCGAGCGCCTCGCGCTGCTCGCGCAGCGCGGCGCGCAGGCGGCCCGCCATGGCGCCGATGCGGTGCGGGAGGCCGGCGTCGTCGTGACCATGGTACCGAGCGGCAAGGAACTCCGGCAGGTGTTCTTCGACGACGGTGTGCTTGCCGCGGCCCGACCCGGGACGCTCTTCATCGACTGCTCGACCGTCGACACGGAAAGTGCGCGCCATGTGAAGCAGGCGGCGCACGCCGCCGGCCACATGATGGTCGACGCGCCGGTTTCCGGCGGCTCGGTGCGCGCCGAACAGGCCACGCTGACGATCATGGTGGGCGCCACCGACGAGGCCTTCGCGCGCGCGCGGCCGGTGCTGGCGGCGATGGCATCGGTGGTGCGGCACCTGGGGCCCGAGGGCACCGGCCTGCTGGCCAAGATCTGCAACAACATGATCGCCGGCGTGACGCAGGTGGCGGTTTCCGAGGCCTTCGTGCTCGCGCGGCAGCTGGGCCTCGACACCCAGCAGTTCTTCGAGGTCGTCGCGAACTCCTCGGGCCAGTGCTGGGCCGTGACCACCAACTGCCCGGTGCCGGGACCGGTGCCGAGCTCGCCGGCGAACTTCGACTACCGGCCCGGCGGCGCCGCCACGATGCTGCAGAAGGATCTGTCGCTGGCCCAGGCTGCCGCGCGCGAGGCGGGCGTGCCGATTCCGATGGCGACCCAGGCCCTGAGCCTCTACACGCAGCTCTGCGATTCGGGGCTGGGGCATCTGGACGTCTCGGCCATCATCAAGTTGTATTCCCCTGTGCACACGCCCGCGCCGAAATGACAGCTGCCATACCTCTGCAGGCCGACGACGGTTTCCGCTGGCGTCCGACCGCGCAGCAGACCTCCGCGAGCCGCCTCGCCGCGCTGCTGCGCCATGTCGGCCTCGGCAGCTATCACGCGCTGGTGGCATGGTCGCGCGAAGAGCCGGATCGCTTCTGGGCCTCGATCCTCGAATTCAGCGGCATCCGGTTCTATCGTCCCTATGAGCGTCTCTGCGACCTGAGCGAGGGCGTGCCATGGCCCCGCTGGTGCGTGGGCGGCACCACCAACCTCGTGCTCAACACCCTCGACCGGCAGATCGCTGCCGGGCGCGGCGCGCATCCGGCGCTGGTCTGGGTGGGGGAGGACGGAAGGTCGGTCAGCTGGGACTACGACGAGCTTCAGCGCCAGACGTGCCGCATCGCCGCCAGCCTGGTCAAGCTGGGCTGCAAGGCCGGCGAATCGGTCGCCCTCTTCATGCCGATCCTGCCCGAGACGGTGGCCGTCTTCTATGCCGTCGCCAAGATCGGCGCGATCGCGCTGCCGCTGTTCTCGGGCTTCGGCGCCGATGCGGTCGCCACCCGCGTCAATGCGGGGGGTGCCAGGCTGATCGTCACGGCGGACGGCGCACGCCGGCGCGGCAAGACCCTGCCGATGAAGACCGTCATCGATGCGGCCCGGCCCGCGATGCCGCAGCTGGCGCACGTCGTCGTTCTCGACGCACTCGGCTGCGGATGGGATCGCCAGCCGGGCGACCTCGGCTGGGATGAATTCCTCGCGGGCGCACCGACCGACTACCCGACCGCGCAACTCGATGCCGAGGCGCCCCTGATGGTGCTCTACACCTCCGGCACGACGGGCGTTCCCAAGGGCGCGGTCCACACCCACGTGGGCTTCCTCGCGAAGATGTCCCTGGACTACAACATCTTCAACGAGACCGGGCCCGACGACCGCTTCATCTGGATGTCGGACCTCGGCTGGCTGGTCGGGCCGGCGCAGATCGCGACGACGGGCATGGTCGGCGCGACGCTCGTGCTGGCGGAAGGCGTGCCCGACTATCCGGCCAACGACCGCCTGTTGCGGCTCGCGTCGCAGCACAAGGTGACTGTGTTCGGCCTGTCGCCGACGCTGGCCCGCATGATGAAGGCGGGCGTCTCGGCCGGCGCTGCGCGCATCGACATGTCCGCGATCCGGATCGTGATCTCCGGCGGGGAGCCGTGGGATCTTCCGACCTGGGAATGGACGATGGACTACATGTGCCGCGGCGTCGCACCGATCATGAATCACTGCGGCGGCACCGAGATCGGCACGCTGGTGCTGAGCTCCATTCTCGACCCGATGAAGCCGGGCGGCTTCTCCGGCCCCGCGCCGGGCACCGGTGCGGACATCGTCGATGCCGACGGCCGCAGCCTGCCGCCGGGCGAGATCGGCGAGCTCGTGATGAAGCAGGCGTCGATGGGCACCACCCGGGGCCTCTGGAAGGACCGCGAGCGCTACCTCGAGAGCTACTGGTCGCGCATCCCCGGCATGTGGGTGCAGGGCGACCTGGCATCGCGCGATGCGCAGGGCATCTGGTACGTGCACGGCCGATCGGACGACACGCTGAAGATCGCCGGCAAGCGAACCGGACCGACCGAGATCGAGACCGCGCTGCTCTCCTCCGGTGAACTGGGCGAGGCCTGCGCGGTCGGCGTGCCGGATGCGGTGAAGGGCTACGCGCTGGTCTGCGTCGTGGTGCCGCGGCCGGACACCCGGATGGAAGGCCTGCCGGATCGCCTGAAGGCCGTGGTGGTGTCGAAGCTCGGCGCCTCCTACGCGCCGAAGGAGGTGATCACGGTCGAGGCGCTGCCGAAGAACCGCACCGGCAAGCTGGTGCGGCGGCTGGTGCGCAACGCCTTGTCGGGGCAGCCGCTCGGCGACCTGTCGTCGATCGTGAACCCCGAAGCAGTCGACGTGCTGCACGCACGCGCTGCCGCCTGAGCCGAACGCAGTTTTGCAACCGTCCCGGCGATGCGGATCGGCCCGTTCGCCCGCTCGCAGAGAGATACCGCCATGCACTATCCAGACTACGAATCGATCATCCTCGACCGCCCGGCGCCGCGCGTGCTGCGCATCACGATGTCGCGCGGCGACATGAACGGCATGGACTATCAGCTGCACCACGACATGGGCGAGATCTGGCGGCTGATCGACGACGACCCGGATACCAGCGTCGCGATCGTCACCGGCCAGGGCCGCGCGTTCTCCGCCGGCTCGGACTTCGAGGGCCTGGACAAGATCGTCGACAGCCACGAGTGGCGCGAGCGCATGTGGAAGGACGGCCGGCGCATGGTGGAGAACATGATCCACATGAGCAAGCCCGTGATCTCGGCCATCAGCGGCACCGCGGCCGGCGGCGGCCTGGTGGTGGCGCTGCTGGCCGACATCTCGGTGGTGGGCAAGACGGTCAAGCTGGTCGACCCGCACACGCGCATCGGCGTCGCGGCCGGCGACCATGCGGCGCTGATCTGGCCGCTTCTGTGCAGCTTCGCGAAGGCCAAGTACTACCTGATGCTCGGCGAGCCGATCCTCGGCGAGGAGGCCGAGCGGATCGGCCTCGTGACCATGGCCGTCGACGATGACCAGGTGATGCAGCGCGCGCTCGCGATCGCCGAGCGGCTGGTTCAGGCGGCGCCCGGCGCGGTGCGTTTCACCAAATACTCGATGAACAACTGGCTGCGGATGATGTGGCCTTCCTTCGATGCCTCGCTGGCGCTCGAGATCCTGGGCTTCTCCGGCCCGGAAGCGCGCGAGGGCGTGGCCGCGCTCACGCAGCGCCGCAAGCCGCGCTTCGATCCCGGCTCCGCCGCCTGAGCCTCACCCTTACACGCCATCCGATGACCTCCGACATCGTGCTGCAGACCGAAGACCTGAGCCGGGACTTCCTCGGCTTCGTGGCCGTGGACCGGGTCAACCTGCGCGTCAGGCGCGGCACCATCCACGCGCTCATCGGTCCGAACGGCGCGGGCAAGACCACCCTCTTCCATCTGCTGACCGGCTTCCTGGCGCCGAGCAGCGGCCGCATCCGCTACCGGGACCGGGACATCACGCGGAGGAACCCGGCCGACCTGGCCCGCGAGGGTCTGGTGCGCTCGTTCCAGATCTCCGCGGTCTTCCCGCACCTTCCGGTGCGCGAGAACGTGCGGCTGGCGCTGCAGCGCCGGCGCGGCGACTCGTTCCACTTCCTGCGCTCCGAACGCAGGCTGGCGGTACTCGACGCGCGCGCGGACGAGTTGCTCGATGCGGTCGGCCTCGCGTCCTTCGCATCGATCCGCGCGGTCGAGCTGTCGTACGGACGCAAGCGGGCGCTCGAGCTGGCCACCACGCTCGCGCTCGACCCCGAGGTGATGCTGCTGGACGAACCCATGGCCGGCCTGGGCCTGGAGGACGTCGCGCTCATTTCGGCGCTGATCAAGAAGGTGGCGCGCAACCGGACCGTCCTGATGGTGGAACACAACCTGAACGTGATCGCCGAGCTGTCGGACTGCATCACCGTGCTCATGCGCGGCCAGGTCCTGGCCGAAGGCGACTACGCCAGCGTCTCGGCCAATCCCGAGGTCCGCGCGGCCTACCTGGGAGTCGAAGATGCACCCTGACGCGCCCGACGCCACCGCCCTGCTGTCGGTGCGGGGCCTGCAGGCCTGGTATGGCGAATCGCACGTGCTGCACGGCATGGACATCGACGTGCGCCGCGGCGAGGTCGTGACCCTGCTCGGGCGCAACGGCGCCGGCAAGACCACCACGCTGCGCGCGCTCATGGGCGTGCAGGAGAAACGCCAGGGCTCGGTGCGCTTCGCGGGCCAGGAAACCATCGGCCTGAGTTCGGACCGCATCGCGCGCCTGGGCCTGGCCTACTGCCCGGAGGAGCGCGGCATCTTCGCCTCGCTCGATGTCGAAGAGAACCTCATGCTGCCGCCGGTGATCGCCAAGGGCGGCATGACGGCCGAGGAGATCTTCACGCTGTTCCCCAACCTGCGCGAGCGGCGCCGCAGTCCGGGCACCAAGCTGTCGGGCGGTGAACAGCAGATGCTGGCGATCGCCCGGATCCTGCGCACCGGTGCCTCGATGCTGCTGCTCGACGAGCCGACCGAGGGTCTGGCGCCGATCATCATCCAGCAGATCGGCGCGGCCTTGCGGCTGCTCAAGCAGCGCGGCTTCACGATCATCCTGGTCGAGCAGAACTTCCGCTTCGCCGCCACCGTCGCCGACCGTCACTACGTGGTCGAGCACGGGCGCGTGATCGACGGTTTCGCGAACAGCGAGATCGCCCGCAACATGGACACGCTGCGCCGCGCGCTCGGCGTCTGAGAGGACATTCCAGCATGTTCGAGCTACTCGGCATTCCACCCCAGGCGCTGTTCGGCCAGCTGCTGGTCGGCGCCATCAACGGTGCCTTCTACGCCTTGCTGAGCCTCGGGCTCGCGGTGATCTTCGGCCTGCTGAACATCGTCAACTTCGTTCACGGCGCCCAGTACATGCTGGGCGCGTTCTGCGGCTGGATGCTGCTGCGCTATGCCGGCATCGGCTACTGGTGGGCGCTGATCCTGGCGCCGCTGGCCGTCGGCGCGCTGGGCGCGCTGATCGAAAGACTCCTGCTGCGCCGCATCTACAAGTTCGACCCCATGTACGGGCTGCTGCTGACCTTCGGCCTCGCCCTCGTCATCGAAGGCCTGCTGCGCAACGGCTTCGGCTCGACCGGCCAGAACGCGCCCGTGCCCGAGCTGCTGCGCGGCGGACAGAACCTGGGCTTCATGTTCCTTCCGAACTACCGGCTGTGGGTCATCGTGGCCTCGGTGCTGGCCTGCGCATCGACCTGGTTCCTGATCGAGAAGACGCGCCTGGGCGCCTACCTGCGCGCGGGCACCGAGAACCCGGTGCTGGTGCGCGCTTTCGGCGTCAACGTGCCGCGCATGATCACCATGACCTATGCCTTCGGTGTCGGGCTCGCCGCCTTCGCGGGCGTCATGGCGGCGCCGATCTACCAGGTCAGCCCGCAGATGGGGGCGAATCTGCTGATCGTGGTGTTCGCGGTGGTGGTGATCGGCGGCATGGGCTCGCTGCCGGGCGCGATGATCTCGGGCTTCGCGCTCGGCCTGGTTGAAGGCCTCACCAAGGTGTTCTATCCGCAGGCCTCCAACGTCGCGGTCTTCGTCGTGATGGCGGTCGTCCTGCTGGTGAAGCCATCGGGCCTGTTCGGGAAGGAAGTGCGATGAAGCAAGGGCTGGGTTCGGACCTGCACAGGCCGCTGATCGTGCTGCTGGCCGCTGCCGCGTTGCTGGCACCGCTGGTGTTCTATCCGGTGTTCCTGATGAAGGCGCTGTGCTTCGCGCTCTTCGCCTGCGCCTTCAACCTGCTGGTGGGCTACACCGGCCTGATGTCCTTCGGCCATGCGGCCTTCTTCGGCATGGGCTCCTACGTCACGGCGCACGCCATGAAGAACTGGGGCGTCACGCCCGAACTGGCGCTGCTGGCCTCGATCGCCGCCAACGCGCTGCTCGGGCTGGTGTTCGGCTGGCTGTCGGTGCGTCGCGTCGGCATCTATTTCTCGATGGTGACGCTGGCCCTGTCGCAGATCGTCTACTTCTATGCGCTCCAGGCGCCGTGGACCGGCGGCGAGGACGGCATCCAGGGCGTGCCGCGCGGCGCGCTCTTCGGCTTCATCGACCTGCGCGATTCCTTCCATCTCTACTACTTCGTGCTGGCCGTCTTCGTGGCGGGCTTCGCGCTCATCCAGCGCACGGTGCATTCGCCGTTCGGCCATGTACTCAAGGGCATCCGCGAAAACGAAGTGCGCGCGCTCTCGCTGGGCTACCGGGTCGAGCGCTACAAGATCCTCGCCTTCACGATCTCTGCCGCGCTGTCGGGGCTCGCCGGCGCGACCAAATGCCTGGTGTTCGAGTCCGCGAGCCTCGGCGACATCTACTGGCCGATGTCGGGCGAGGTGGTGCTGATGACGCTGATCGGCGGCATGGGCCTGCTGTGGGGGCCGGTGGTCGGCGCCTTCGTGCTCGTGGCGATGGGCCTCTACCTGGCGCAGTTCGGCGCCTGGCTCACCGTGATCGAGGGGCTGATCTTCGTGGTGTGCGTGCTGTGCTTTCGAAGCGGCCTCGCCGGGCCGGTCGCGGCCCTGCTGGAGCGCTTGCGCACGCCGCCGCGTGCGCGGCCGATGAAGGCCGCGGCATCGCCCATCGAGACCGCGGCCGATGTCCCACCCCTCAACTAAGGAGCAAGCAAGCATGCGATTCTCGAACAAGACAGCCCTCGTGACCGGCGGCGGGGGCGGCATCGGCGGTGCGACCTGCCGCCTGCTGGCCCGCGAGGGCGCCAAGGTCATGGTCACCGATCTGGTTGCCGAGGGAGGACGCCGAACCGTCGAGGACATCCGGGCGGCAGGCGGGGAGGCTGAATTCGTTGCCGGCAACATCACCGATTTCGGCTCTGCCAACGACGTGGCGAACGCGACCCGCGAGCGCTTCGGCCGCATCGACCTGCTGGTCAACGTGGCCGGCGGCGCTGCGGGTCCGGTGATCAAGACCGGCCACCAGAGCTTTGCCCAGTCGGGCCCGGAGCGCTGGCACGAAATGATCGATCTCAACCTGGTCGGCACCCTCAACGTGACGCGGGCCGTGGTCAACACCATGATCGAACAGGGCAGCGGAAGCATCGTCAACGTGGCGTCGATCGCGGGCGTGATCGGCGGTCCGAACCTCACCGACTATTCGGCGGCCAAGGGCGGCGTGATCGCGTTCACCAAGGCATTGGCGAAGGAACTCGCGCCCAGCGGCATCCGCGTCAACAGCATCGCGCCCGGCGTCGTCGGCACCGACCGGATCCACGGCCTGCCGCAGGAAGTGCGCGATGCCTACCTGGTCGGGATTCGTCTGGGCCGCTTCGCCAAGGCCGAGGAAATGGCCACCGTGATCCTGTTCCTCGCCTCGCCCGACGCGAGCTATGTGACCGGCCAGAACATCAACGTGGACGGCGGCTGGAGCATGGGGCCGTCGAATTTCTGAGTGACCCAGGAGACAAGCAGATGGTGACGAGACGAACCCTGGTGAAGAGCGCCCTTGCCTTCACGACATGGCGCGGTGTCGCGCAGGCTCAGCAGCCGTGGCCGGCACGGCCGATCCGGTTGATCTGCCCGCTCAGCGCGGGCGGACCCACGGACGCGCTGGCGCGCCAGGTCGCCAAGCAGCTCGGCACCAGCCTCGGACAATCGCTGGTGGTGGAAAACGTGTTGGGCGCGGCCGGCCAGGTCGGCCTCGATCAGCTGCGCAGGTCGCCCGCCGACGGCTACACCATCGGCATCAGCGCCAACACCATCCAGGCCATCGCGCCGCATCTGCGCAAGCTGCCTTACGACACGATCAAGGATTTCACGGCGCTCGGAGGCCTGGCCGGTTTTCCCTACGCGCTGATGGTCAGCGCCAAGTCACCGATCAATTCGGTGCAGGATCTGGTGGCACGCGCGAAGGCCGAGCCGGGCAAGCTGGTCGCGGGCTCCGCCGGGGTCGGCACCGGCACCGAATTGACGATCGCGATGCTCGCGCAGCATGCCGGCCTCAGCTTCAACCAGGTGAACTACAAGGGATCGGCCCCGGTGACGCAGGATCTTCTGGCCGGCAACATCGACTTCACCATGGACGTGATCAGCAGCACGGTACCGATGTGGAAGCAGGGCATGGTGAAGGTGCTGGCGACCACCGGCGCCAAGCGCCACAAGGTGATCAAGGACGCCCCGGCCATGAACGAGATTTATCCAGGCTTCGAGTTCTCGGCCTGGTTCGCGATGTATGGGCCCGCCGATCTGCCGGCCGCGGTGACCCACCGCATCTCCGACGAGTTGCTCGCGATCCAGAAGACGCAGGAATTCCAGGCCTTCATCGAGAACCGTGGCCTGGATGCCATGCCGGCCTCGGCCGAACAGTTGGCCAAGTCGACCCGCGACGAGTTCGCGAAATGGGGCGAGCTGATCGCCAAGATGCCCAAGCGCGAGTCGTAGACCCGCCATGCCCCAACGCGTATTCGAGAACGTCGCGGCGCTTGCCGCTGCTGCAGGCGAGGAACTGGGCGTGAGCGACTGGTTCGGCCTGGATCAGGGCCGCATCGACGGCTTCGCCGGCGTCACCAAGGACGACTTCTGGCTGCACACCGATCCGGAGCGCGCCGCGCGCGAATCCCCGCACGGAAAGACCCTGGTGCACGGCATGCTGACCTTGTCGTTGATGGCGCACCTGGCGCGGCGGATCTGGAGGCTCGACACCATGGCATCCGGCGTCAACTACGGCTACGACAAGGTGCGATTCATCGCACCGGTGCACCCGGGCGACAGGGTGCGCCTGCGCCGCACCCTGCTGGCCGTCGAACACACCGAGCACGGCTGCAAATTGCGTTTCAAGGACGTGATGGAGATCGAGGGTCGCGACAAGCCGGCCTGCATCGCCGAAAACATCAGCATCTACCAGGCCGCCTGAGCGCGCACCCGAGGAATCTCATGAATGCATTCGATCTGAAGGGCAAGGTGGCGATCGTCACCGGCTCCAGCCGCGGCATCGGCCGGTCCATCGCGGAGCATCTGGCCGCGGCAGGCGCCCGTGTCGTCATCACGAGCCGCACGGCCGAGGCCTGCGAGAAAGTGGCCGGATCCATCCGTGCCAACGGCGGCGTGGCGCTCGCGCTGCCGGCGAGCATCTCACGCAAGCCGGAGCTGGAAGAGATGGTGCGCCGCACCCTCGCCGAGTGGGGCCGCGTCGACATCCTGGTGGCCAACGCAGCGACCAATCCTTACTACGGGCCCACTGCGTCGGCAAGCGACGAAGTCTTCGACAAAGTCATGCACAACAACGTGCAGTCGAACCTGTGGCTGGCCAACCTGGTACTTCCCGACATGGCGCAGCGGCGCGACGGCGCGGTGATCTTCATCGGCTCGATCGGCGGCTATCGCGGCCGCGCCGCACTGGGCCTCTATGGCATGTCCAAGGCCGCCGAGATGCAGATGGCGCGCTGCCTCGCGCTCGAATGGGGCCGCCACAACATCCGCATCAATTGCATCGCGCCCGGCCTGATCCGAACCGACTTCTCGCGAGCGATCTGGGAGAACCCCAAGCTGCTGAGCGAGCGCGAGCAAATGCTCCCGCTGGGCCGCATCGGCGAGCCCGAGGACATCGCAGGCATCGCCCTGATGCTGGCGAGCCGCGCCGGTGCCTTCATCACCGGCCAGGTCATCACCGCCGACGGCGGCGAGACCGCCTGATTGTCTTTTTCGGGGCTTCTCGGCAGGCTTTGGCACGGCCGGCGCAGGCATCCCGGTACTTCTTCACGGAACACCGTTTCCCCTCACAGAGGCAAGTGAGAACTTAGGTCTTATGTAACTAAAATTGGTTACATGAAACAAGGTCCTCACAATGAAACCGACACCAATTTCGGTTGGTGGACGGACAAGCCCGAGCGTCCGGCCCGGCCATCGAATTCGCCCTGGAGAAACCCCGTTCCTTCGCGGCGTGGCTCAAGCGTCTGGTGGAAATCGGGGTTGATCATCGGACTCATGTTCGCATTCGGATGGTCGCTCAAATCGCTCGCCGGATGGTGATGGCGCTGCAGCCGCGGGGAACCCCCTCCCGCCACAGCTCGACCTTCATATCCCGGGAGGTTCGCGTGTGCTGGATCAAGGGCCTGGCGGCCCATGGCACGCAGATGGGCGGCCTGTGGCATCCCGACACGCCGAAAAACCGCACCAAGCTGACGGCGATCATGCAGGTCGGCAACGAGATTTTCGGCCGCGGCACCCACTGGCTCGAAGAGCGCCAGGCCTGAACCTCACGCACCGCAACGCCCGCCGGCTGCGTTCCTGCGGGCGACGCACATGAGCGACAGCGCGCTGCGCTTCGCATCGGGATGACGGCCTGAAAGCACATTGCCCAGCCGGTATTTCCACTCGGCTTTTCCAGGCTCTCCAGCCGGGGCCTCCGCGCCGATCTCATGGTGGCGGGGGCATTGGTCAGCCATCGTTCAGCATGAAGAAGGCACAGTCCGCGCGTGTTCTGCACGCAGATGTGCAGGGCCTGCCCAGAAAGTCGATTCCTTGAAAAAAACCAAAGGCGAACTCGCCCTCAGCCGATCCGTCGCACGACGCGTGGTCGCGCTCACCCTGATCGTGGCCGGGATCGGCATCCTGTTGTCCGGCATCGACGCTGCGTTCTTCCACTAGCGCAGCGGCACTCCGGCGACAGCTGCGCCGATTCAGTCAGTTGCTGCTGGCTGAAAGCTTCTACAAGAGCCTCCTGTCCCGGAGGCTCCCATGCGTAAAACGACTCGGGTTCGATTCGGCGAAACTGGCGAAGCGCTTGCCGATATCGCACTGCTCGCCACCATCATCGTGACCGCTTCGCTTCTGGTCTTTCCGCCCTGGTAGATCGCCTCGGGCGAAAGACGGACTCGGTCAGTGGCGCCGCTGAACAGCTCCAGCGACACCCGCCCACGGCTGCGACGCCTGGAAGGATCCGAGTTTTTCGTCTGCCGGCAGGGTTTCGATCGACAGGTCGATCGATTCGCCGGCTGCGCGCGGATCGGCGGCATCGCCGCTGGCCCGTTGCGGGATGCGGCGCACCAGACGGCGGTGCTCGAGCATCGAGATCAGATATTTGACGCGCGCTGTGCCCATGTAAGGGAATCTCATGCTTGTCTCCGTCTGGGTGTGGATGCCGGCGCGCACGGCACATCGCAGTGTGAAGGCGCGGGCTGACCGACTTGCCGAGCCGGACACGATAGCCCAAGCCGCGGCCGTTGACCAGCAACGAGATGTGACTTCGGCGCTCAGATGTGGCGCTCCGCCCATCGCCGTCAACGGTGAATCCCGACGGCGCCCTGGACGGCCTCGCCTTGCGGCATGTCGGCCCGCGCAAGGATGCCGTTCAGGATCGTCGGCACCTCGAAGACCGCGCGGTTTCGCATGCGGCCTGCCGCAGACCGGAAGCGGTCGAGGTGGCGGGTCATTTCGTTCACTGCGCGATCCACCTCGACAAAGCTCGAACAGACCAGCCCGACGCCCTGCTCGCGCACCCACTGCGCGTTGTATCGCTCCTGAGGCAGGGTCCAGCGGTTGCGCACCACGAGCACCGGCAATCCCATCTGCACCGCTTCGCTGAGGCTGCCCGGGCCGGGCTTGCCGATGAAGAAATCGGCCAGTTGCATATAGCGCGCGACGTCGGACGTGAATCCGAGCACCAGCTTCGGCGCGCGCGACGGCAGGGCGCGCAACGGCCGGGCCAATGCTTCGTTGTGGCCGCAGACCAGGATGAGCTGGGTGTCGGCCAGGCGCTTCGCGATCCCGAGCATCGCCTTCGAGCCTTGCCCGCCGAACAGCACCAGCGCCGTCGGACGATCGGGGTCGAGCTTCAGGCGCCGCCGCTCGGCCGCGCGGTCGATCGGCTGGGTCTCGTAGAACGCCGAGCGGATCAGCATGCCCGATGTCGCATGGATGCGATCCTCCGCACAACCGGCCGCGCGCGCCTGCTGCACGGCCTTGGCCGAACCGCAAACCAGATGCTGGCCCAGCCCCGGTTCGATCCAGAAGTTCGGCGGATGGTCGGCCAGGTCGGTCAGCACCGTCACGAAAGGCACGCCCGGAAGCGCCGAGGCCAGCGATTCGCACAGCACGCGGTTGAAGTTCGGAATCAGCGACACCACGAGATCCGGCTCGCTTCTCAGCCAATGCTGCTGGAGCTGGCGCGCGAGCGCTGCGTGGCCCCAGCGGATCATCCCCTGGAGCAGCTTGAGTTCCTGTGCCAGCCCGAGGGTCCAGCCGCGCGCGAGCCGCTTGTTGTAGACATCCTCGGGATCCATGCCGGTGAGCTTGCGAAAGCTGTCCCTGGGGTCGAGCACCTCGCGCAGGTTGATCAGCCTGACTTTCCAGGGCAGACCCTGACGCCGGATGGCCGACTCGAGCGCCAGCGCGGAGGCCCGATGGCCGCCGCCGGCGTTGAAGTACACGAGGTCGACGGTGCGGTCCGGCGCAACGCTCATGCTTTCGCCAACTCGCGCCGCGAAGCACCGCGACCCGATCGCGTGGCGACGGGCATGTGTTGGGCCCAATGCAGGATCTCGAGCGATCCGTCGGCCCGTTCGGCCAGCGCCGTCAGGCTCTCGACCCAGTCGCCGTCGTTGGCGTAGAGGATGCCGTCGATATCGCGCAGCTCGGCATGATGGATGTGGCCGCACACCACGCCCTGCACGCCGCGTTTGCGCGCTTCCCGCGCCACGGCATGCTCGAAGTCGCCGACGTAGCTCACCGCGCGCTTGACCTTCAGCTTCAGGTACTTGGACAGCGACCAATAGGGCAGGCCCATGCGCGCGCGCAGCGAGTTGAGATGCCGGTTCAGCTTGAGCGTGAATTCGTAGAGCGAGTCGCCCACGTGGGCCAGCCACTTGGCGCACTGGATCACGCCGTCGAACAGATCGCCGTGCATGACCCACAGCTTGCGGCCGTCCGCCGTTTCGTGGATCCACTCGTCGGCGACGTCGATGCCGCCGAAGTTGTGATGCAGGTACTTGCGGGCGAACTCGTCGTGGTTGCCCGGGATGAAGATCACCCGCGTGCCCTTGCGGGCCTTGCGCAGCAGCTTCTGGATGACGTCGTTGTGCGCCTGCGGCCAGTACCAGTTGCGGCGCAGTTGCCAGCCGTCGACGATGTCGCCGACCAGGAACAGCGTCTCGCACTCGGTGTGCTTCAGGAAGTCGAGCAGCGCGCGTGTCTGGCAACCCGGCGTGCCCAGGTGCAGATCCGAGATCCAGAGCGTGCGGTAGTGCTGCGGCGGCCGCGTGGCTTCATCGTCGTCGGACGCGCCGGAATCCAGGCCGCCCGAGTCGCGCCATGCACGAAGAAAAGCGTCGTCGCGTTGCATGGGTTGTCATGGTCGCAAGCACGAATGACGTCGCGGTGGCAACGCGGTGAAGCTTCAATGACCAACGACACGCTAAATGACGCGTTCCCCTTCGCGAAACACCGCGGATCCGGCTCTGCCGGTCCGCCGGTGTTGCCCCCGGTAGGGGGTTGGCGAAGCGACACGAAGTGCGCGAAGCCTGGGGGCGAGCTCAGTTAAACATGTCGCCATCGCGCTGCGGCGGCGCGACACCCAGATGGCGGTACGCGGCCAGCGTGGCGATGCGACCGCGCGGTGTGCGCTGCAGATAGCCCTGCTGGATCAGGTAGGGCTCGATCACGTCCTCGATGGTTCCCGATTCCTCGCCGATGCTGGCCGCGATGTTGTCCAGCCCGACCGGCCCGCCGTCGAAGCGGTGGATCACGGCTTCGAGCAGCTTGCGGTCCATCAGGTCGAAGCCCTGCGGGTCGACGTCGAGCATCGCCAGCGCCTTGTGCGCAACCTCTTCGGTGATGCGTCCGTCGCTCTTCACCTGCGCATAGTCCCGCACGCGCCGCAGCAGCCGGTTGGCGATGCGGGGCGTTCCGCGCGAGCGTCGCGCGATCTCGAAACCGCCGGCCGCGTCCGTCGGCACCGCCAGCAGTCCGGCACTGCGGTGCACGATGCGCGCCAGCTCTTCGGGCGTGTAGAACTCGAGCCGCGCGACGATGCCGAAACGGTCGCGCAACGGATTGGTCAGCATGCCGGCGCGCGTGGTGGCGCCGACCAGCGTGAAGGGCTGGAGATCGAGCTTGATGCTGCGCGCGGCCGGGCCTTCGCCGATCATGATGTCGATCTGGTAGTCCTCGAGCGCGGGGTAGAGGATTTCCTCGACCACCGGCGACAGGCGATGGATCTCGTCGATGAAGAGCACGTCATTGCGCTCGAGGTTGGTGAGCAGCGCGGCGAGGTCCTTCGGCTTCTCGAGCACCGGGCCCGAGGTCTGGCGCAGGTTCACGCCGAGCTCGGCCGCGATGATGTGCGACAGCGTGGTCTTGCCCAGCCCCGGCGGCCCGAACAGCAGCACGTGGTCGAGCGCCTCGCCGCGCTGGCGGGCGGCGCCGATGAAGATCTCGAGCTGCTCGCGCACCTTGGCCTGGCCGACGTATTCGTCGAGCAGCTTGGGGCGCAGCGCCCGCTCGATCGCTTCCTCGTTGGGCGAGGCAGGCGCGGCGGACACCACGCGTTGCGGGGCCGGTGCGAAGTCGTCGGTCTGGATGGTCATGGCAGGTCGGGCTGAGCGCGCAGTTTAGTCGGCTGGGCGGCCTCGGCCGGCGCCGCCGCGCGCGCTGGCAGAATGCTGCGCCGAGAAAGAATCCCATGAGCGAGAACGACCGGGCACTCTGTGCCGCCGCTGCGAGCCTGTTGCGCGCCAGCGCCGTGATGGCGGCCTGCGGCCTGGGCCTGAGCTGCGTGTCCCTGCTCGTGCTGGCGCTGACCGCGCGTTCGCTGCCGGCGATCTCGTGCATGGGCTTCGGCGCGACGATCGTCATCGGCGTCTTCGAGCGCTACCTCGCAGCGCGGCTGCGCTTCGACGGCGGGCTGCTCGAGAGCCTGGCCACCGGCACCATCACGTCGATGCCTGCGCTGGACAGCGCCACGCACCGCCTCGGCCTGCGCTTCACGTCCAATGCCTCTCGCACGCTCGAAGAGCGCGTGCAGGATGCGCGTCAGCTGATCCAGCGCCACGGCATCGTGATCGCATGCCAGGGTGCGATGTTCCTGCTCGCGCTGCTCACGCAGGACCTCTGACGCGCAGGTTCACTTGGCCAGCGCGCGCAGCGCCAGCTTGATCCCCTCGCCCACCGGCACGTCCTTCGGCAGCGCCTTGAGCGAGGCGGCGGCCTCCTTGTCGCTGTAGCCGAGCGCGATCAGCGCCTGCAGGATGTCGGCCTGCGCATCGGTGGCGGCGTGCGCGGGCAGCGGAAGCTCGGCACCCAGCTTGCCCTTGAGTTCGAGCAGGAGGCGTTCGGCGGTCTTCTTCCCGATGCCGGGAATCTTCACCAGCCGCCCCGCTTCCTGCAGCGTGATGGCCTGTGCGAGTTCACCCACGCTCATGCCGCTGAGCACGCCCAGTGCGGTGCGCGGCCCGACGCCCGAGATCTTGATCAGCTGGCGAAAAGCTGCGCGCTCCGCGGCAGTACCGAAGCCATAGAGGATCTGCGCATCCTCGCGCACCACGAAGTGCGTGAGCAGCGAAACGCGCTCGCCGCTCGCCGGCAGGTTGTAGAAAGTGCTCATCGGCACGTCGACCTCGTAGCCAACGCCATGGCAGTCCACCACCACCTGCGGCGGATTGCGTTCGGCCAGGATGCCGGTGAGTTTGCCTATCATGGGTGCCCTTCTCGCTCTTGAATGAAATCCGCGTGATTCTGCGACACACCTTCGCCCCACCCAACAACACGCGCCTCGGCCACCTCTGCGGGCCGCTCGATGCGCACCTGCGGCGCATCGAGGAAGCGCTCAACGTCAAGATCGCGCATCGGCACGAGCAGTTCAAGATCGACGGCCCCAAGGTCAATGCGCAGCGCGCGATGGAGGTGCTGCAAGCGCTCTACGAAATTGCGCAGCGGCCGATCGATGCCGCGGTCGTCCAGCTCACGCTGGCAGGCGACGGCGCGATGGACGAAGCGCCCGACGGCGCCATCACGCTCGCCACGCGCCGCACCGACCTGCGCGCGCGCACGCCCAATCAGAGCGTCTACCTGCACAACATCGCGAACCACGACATCACTGTCGGCATCGGCCCGGCCGGCACCGGCAAGACCTACCTCGCCGTCGCCTGCGCGGTCGACGCGCTGGAGCGCAGTGCGGTGCAGCGCATCGTGCTGACGCGGCCCGCGGTCGAAGCCGGCGAGCGGCTCGGCTTCCTGCCCGGCGACCTCACGCAGAAGGTCGACCCGTATCTGCGGCCGCTCTACGACGCGCTGTACGACCTCATGGGCTTCGACCGGGTGCAGAAGGCCTTCGAACGCAACGCCCTCGAGATCGCGCCGCTGGCCTTCATGCGCGGGCGCACGCTCAACAACGCCTTCGTGATCCTCGACGAGGCCCAGAACACCACGCCCGAACAAATGAAGATGTTCCTCACGCGCATCGGCTTCGGCGCCAAGGCCGTGGTGACGGGCGACGTGAGCCAGATCGACCTGCCCAAGACGCAGTTGAGCGGGCTGGTCGATGCCGAACGGGTGCTGCGGCGCGTCAACGGCATCGCGATCACGCATTTCACCAGTGCCGACGTGGTGCGGCATCCGCTGGTGGCGCGCATCGTCGACGCCTACGACAACGCCCGCAAGCGCACCGCAAGGCATTGACATGGCACTCGCCGTTCTTTCGCTGTCGCTGCAGTTCGCGCGCTTCAAGGGCGTGGACCGCCACCGCGCCGCATTGCCGCGGCACAGCGTCGCACGCTGGGTCCGCCACGCGCTTGACCGCGATGGGGAGATCACCGTGCGCATCGTCGATGCCGAAGAAGGCCAGCGGCTCAACCGCGAGTTCCGCGGCAAGGACTACGCGACCAACGTGCTGACCTTCGACTATGCGCAGGAGCCCGTGGTGATGGCGGACCTGGTGCTGTGCGCGCCCGTGGTGGCGAGCGAGGCCAGGGCGCAGCGCAAGACATTGGCGGCGCACTACGCGCACCTGCTGGTGCACGGCACGCTCCATGCGCAAGGCTGGGACCACGAGACCGGCGAGGAAGACGCCGAGGCGATGGAAGCGCGCGAGATCGAGATCCTCGCCGGACTCGGGATCGCGAACCCTTATTGAACGGCGCGTGAGCGGCGCGCCAGCCGCTACATCTGCAGCGGGATGGTGACCGGGCCGTCGTTCACCAGGTGCACCTGCATGTCGGCGCCGAACTCGCCGGTGGCCACCACCGGATGCGCGGCCTTCGCCAGCGCGACGAAATGATCGTAGAGCCGCCGCCCTTCGTCAGGCGGCGCCGCCTGCGTGAAGCTCGGGCGGTTGCCGCCGCTCACGTCGGCAGCCAGCGTGAACTGGCTCACCACGAGCAATCCGCCGCCGATGTCCTGCACGCTGCGGTTCATCTTGCCAGCGTCGTCCGAGAAGATGCGCAGCTTCAGGATCTTCGCCAGAAGCCGCTCGGCCACCGCATCGGCGTCGCCGCGCTCCGCGCAAAGCAGCACGAGCAGGCCGGCCTCGATGGCGCCGACGGTGCGGCCGGCGATGTCGACGCGCGCCGAAGCCACCCGCTGCAGCAGCGCCTTCACGGCGCGTCCTCGCGTTGCGTGGCGCGGGCTTCCATGCCGAGCGGCAGCAGCTGGATGGTCACGCGCAGGCCGGGCACGGCATCCATCAGAGCCTGCTCGACCGCATCGCGCAAGCCGGCCGCGCGCTGCAGCGACCAGTCGCCGGGCACATGCATGTGCAGGTCGGCAAAGCGGCGCTGGCCGGCACGGCGGGTGACGATGTCGTCGAAACGCAGCTGCGGCCCTTCGGGCACCCTGGCCAGGAATCGATCCAGCGTGGCTTGCAGCAGTGCCAGCGTTTGCGGATCGAGCGCCGCGTCCATCAGCCCCTGCGACGAGCGCCAGACCAGCTTCGCGCCTTCGCGCACGATGTTCAGCGCGATGCCGATCGCGAGCACCGGATCGAGCCAGAGCCAGCCGGTCAGGGCGACCGCCACGATGCCGACCACGACCGCGGCAGAGGTCCAGACGTCGGTGACCAGATGGCGCGCGTCCGCTTCGAGGGCGATGGAGCGATGGCTTCGCGCGGCCCGGAAGAGCACAACGGCCAGGGCGGCATTGAAGCCCGAGCTGACGATCGACAGCGCCAGCCCCCAGCCGAGTTGCTCAAGCGGCTGGGGCGACAGCAGCCGCACCACGGCCGCCCCGAGGATGGCGATGGCCGCGGCGATGATCAGGATGCCTTCGAAGCCCGACGAAAAGTACTCGGCCTTGTGGTGGCCGTAGGGGTGGTCCGTGTCGGGCGGCCGCGCGGCGATCGTGACCATCGCCAGCCCGAAGGTGGCGCTGGCCAGATTCACGAAGGATTCCATGGCATCCGAGATCAGGCCCATGGAGTTCGTCACGTAGCCGGCCCAGCCCTTGAGCGCGATCGTGACCAGCGCGACCGCGATGGACACCCGCAGCAGCGCCGAAGGACTCCATGCGCCGCGTGGCGAGGGGCGATCGGCAGCGGACACGGGCGGCGCCGCGGCTCAGCTCAGATGGACACGCGCGAACTTGCGCTTGCCGACCTGTACGACGTAGCTGCCGGCGGACAGCTTGAGCGCCTTGTCGCTGACCACGCCCGAATCGATGCGCACGCCGCCGCCTTCGATCAGGCGGTTGCCTTCCGAGGTCGAGGGCGCAAGCCCGGCCTGCTTGAGCAACTGCGCAATGCCCAGCGGCGCACCTGACAGCGTGAGCTCGGGGATTTCGTCGGGCACGCCACCCTTGCTGCGGTTGATGAAGTCCTGCTCGGCTGCGTCGGCGGCGGCGGCGCTGTGAAAGCGCGCAGTGATTTCCTTGGCGAGCGCGACCTTGGCGTCCTTCGGATTGCGGCCGGCCTCGACTTCGGCCTTGAGTGCCTCGATCTCTGCCAGTGACTTGAAGCTCAGCAACAGGTACCAGCGCCACATCAGCATGTCGGAAATCGACAGCACCTTGGCGAACATGGTGTTCGGATCCTCGCTGATGCCGATGTAGTTGTTCTTGCTCTTGGACATCTTCTCGACGCCATCGAGCCCTTCCAGCAGCGGCATGGTGAGTATGCACTGCGGTTCTTGGCCATATTCCTGTTGCAGATGGCGCCCCACCAGCAGATTGAACTTCTGGTCGGTCCCGCCCAGTTCGAGATCGGACTTCAGCGCCACCGAGTCGTAGCCCTGCATCAGCGGATAGAGGAATTCGTGGACCGAGATCGACTGGCCGGCCTTGAAGCGCTTGCTGAAGTCGTCGCGCTCCATCATCCGCGCCACGGTGTATTTGGCCGCGAGCTGGATCATCCCGCGTGCACCGAGCGGGTCGCTCCATTCGGAGTTGTAGCGGATCTCGGTCTTCGAGGGGTCGAGCACCAGGCTGGCCTGCCGGTAGTAGGTCTGGGCGTTGGCCTCGATCTGCTCGCGCGTCAAGGGTGGCCGGGTGCTGTTGCGGCCGGACGGGTCGCCGATGGTGGTCGTGAAGTCGCCGATCAGGAAGATCACGGTATGCCCGAGATCCTGCAGCTGGCGCATCTTGTTGAGCACCACCGTATGGCCGACGTGGATGTCGGGCGCCGTGGGATCGAGGCCCAGCTTGATCCGCAGCGGCGTCCCGGTCGCCTCAGAGCGCTGCAGCTTGCGCACCCACTCGTCCTGGGGCAGCAGTTCGTCGGTCCCACGGAGTGAAATTTCGAGAGCTCGTCCTACAGCGTCGGACAGACTTGTGGATGTAACAAAATCGGGGTTCATTGGCTTTTCTGGCTGTTTTCTCTATGGCCGAAGCTATACTCAGCCCGACTTTCAAGCGTCGAATTCTAAGCGGCGCTTTTTTCCGCACCGCCCTGCCGCCCGTTCGACACGGCCCCTCGCAGCGCGGATTTGCAGAACCTGAGCTGGAATTCGAAGTTTGAGTCTGATCAACGGCATTCTTGTCGCGGAGGAGCTATTTGCTTCTCGCGTGGCCTACACGTTCCGAACGTACCCCAGGCAAATCACCGCGGTGATCGCCTCGTTGCTGTTGACGGCCGGCGGCGGCGCGTTCGCCGTCGCCTCGCTCGGACCGGATGCGGCCAAGCTGCCCGTCAAACAGGTTTTCGAGGCCGTGACGCCGTTGCCTGTCGCCGATCAGATGGAGGCACTCGACAACCACAACTTCACGCTGTTCCGTACGGAAAGCACGCGTTCGAGCGACACGGCCGAAGCGCTCCTCGGCCGGCTCGGAATCGCCGACCCGGCGGCGGCGGCTTTCGTGCGCGCCAATTCCGACGCCCGTGCCGCCTTGCTCAGCCGCCCGGGCCGCACCGTGACGGCGGAAGCCACGCAAGAGAACACCCTGCTGAAGCTCAGCGCGCGCTGGATTCCCGATGGCGACGGCAACTTCAAGCGCCTCATCGTCGAAAAGGCCGGCGCCGGTTTCAGGGTGCGCAGCGAAACCGACGCGCTGACGCCCGGCACCCGCCTGGCGAGCGGCGTGGTGCGCAGCTCGCTCTTCGCAGCCACCGACGACGCCGGCATTCCCGATGCGGTGGCGGGCCAACTGGCCGACATCTTCTCCGGCGACGTCGACTTCCGCACCTTGCGCAAGGGCGATCGCTTCGCGGTCGTCTATGAAACCTTCGATGCCGACGGCCAGTCGCTGCGCACCGGCCGCGTGCTGTCCGCCGAGTTCGAGACCAACGGCAAGCTGCACCAGGCGCTGTGGTTCCAGGAATCCGGCCAGAAAGGCAGCTATTACCGCCCCAACGGCGACAGCCTGCGCCATGCCTACCTGAGTTCACCCGTCGAGTTCTCGCGGGTGTCGAGCGGCTTCGCGATGCGCCTGCATCCGATCCTCAACACCTGGCGCCAGCACCACGGCATCGACTTCGCGGCGCCCACGGGCACGCCGGTGCGCGCCGTGGGAGACGGCTCAGTGGAATTCGCCGGCACGCAGAACGGCTACGGCAACATCGTGATCCTCAAGCACGGCCACAACCAGGAAACCGCGTATGCGCACCTGAGCCGCATCGACGTCAAGGTCGGCCAGAGCATCGCGCAGGGCCAGACCCTGGGCGCGGTCGGCATGACCGGCTGGGCGACCGGCCCGCACCTTCATTTCGAATTCCGCGTGAACGGCGAATACGAAGACCCGGCCACCATCGCGCAACAGGATGGCGGCACGCCGATCGCGGCGGCCTCGCGGCCTGCGTTCGAGCGCATGGCGGTCGCGACGCGCGCGGAGTTGTCCGCCGCATTCTCCGTGGTCCAGGCCAGCGCGGACTGAACGCCGGCCTGAACTTCTTCGACCCCGCAGATGGCTGACCTCTTCATCGGCCTGATGTCCGGCACCTCGCTGGATGGCGTCGATGGCGTGCTGGCGGATCTCTCGGGCGATCGGATCGATGTCCAGGGGCATGCCGCAGCACCCTTTCCCGTCGGCCTGCGCGCCGAACTGATGGCGCTCAACGCACTGGGCGGCGACAACGAACTGCACCGTGCCGCCCTGGCCGGCAACGGGCTCGCGCGGGTCTATGCCGACGTGGTGGCGCAATTGCTCGCCGAGACCGGCACGAGCGCCAAGGCGGTCGTGGCGATCGGTGCGCACGGCCAGACCGTGCGACACCGTCCCGGCGAATTCGACGACGTCGGCTACACCCTGCAGATCAACAATCCGTCGCTGATCGCCGAGCTCACCGGCATCGAAGTGGTGGCCGATTTCCGCAGCCGCGACCTTGCTGCGGGCGGCCAGGGTGCACCACTGGTCCCCGGCTTTCATCGGGCGCTGTTCGGACGCGACGACCAGGCCGTCGCCGTGCTCAACATCGGCGGCATCTCGAACCTGAGCCTGCTTCCGGCCGGCCGTGGCACCGTCCGCGGCTTCGACTGCGGCCCCGGCAATGCGCTGCTCGACCACTGGTGCCAGAGCCACATCGGCAAGCCCTTCGATACGTCGGGCGAGTGGGCAGCCAGCGGCCGCGTGCTGCCTGAACTGCTGTCGCGTCTGCTGGCCGAAACCTACTTCGCCAAGTCACCGCCCAAGAGCACGGGCCGCGATCTCTTCAATCCCGACTGGCTGGCCGCGCATCTGGGAACCTCGAAAGCCAACCCGGCCGACGTGCAGGCGACATTGGCCGAACTCACCGCCACCATCTGCGCCACCGACCTGCAACGCCACGGCGCCGACAGCCAGGTGCTGATCGTCTGCGGCGGCGGCGCGCTGAACGACCACCTGCTCGCCCGCCTGCAGGCCCTGCTTCCCGCGCTGCAAGTGATCTCGTCCGCGGAGCGCGGCCTGCCGCCCCAGCAGGTCGAGGCCGCCGCGTTCGCCTGGCTGGCGCGCAGCACGGTGCGGCGAGAGGCGGGCAATCTCGCCAGCGTCACGGGCGCGCGCGGCGCGCGGGTGCTGGGCGCGATCTATCCCGCCTGATTTCCCCACCGCGCCTCAGCGCCTCAGCCCTGCCCCGACACCTCCGGTTGCCCCGGCGGGACGGCGCGCGCCTCCGGCGGAAGATGCCAGAAGATCAATGCAGAGGCCAGGGTGACCAGTCCCATGCTCGCGAATGTCGCCTGGAACGCATGCAGGGTCGCGACCGGCGTTGCGCTGCCGAAGATGTCGGCATAGCCGGCCAGGACGGCGCTGGCGGCGGCCACGCCGAGGCTCATCGCCAGCATCTGCACCATCGATAGAAGGCTGTTGCCGCTGCTTGCCATGCTTTCGTCCAGGTCCTTGAGCGTGATCGTGTTCATGGCGGTGAACTGCAAGGAATTGAACGCGCCGAAAGCAATCAGCTGGACAAAATGAAAGGCCACATGCTGGCCGGGGGCCATCAGGCCGAAACTCGCCATCGACAAACCCACCAGAGAGGTGTTGGCGACCAGCACCCTGCGGTAGCCGTAGCGCATGATCAGCGGCGTCGTGAGGCGCTTCATCGCCATGCCCGCCAGCGCGATCGGCAGCATCGTGAGCCCGGCCCGCAGCGGCGTGTAGCCCAGGGACACCTGCAGCAGCAGTGGGACCAGGAATGGCATGCACCCGCTGCCCAGCCGGGAGAACAGATTTCCCAGCAGGCCGATGCTGAGCGTCGGGATCCCGAACAGCGAAGGCTCGAACAACGGATCGGGACGGCGCATCGCATGCAGCCAGTACGCCGTGATGCTCGCGAAGCCGAAGACCAGCAGCACCAGCACGCCGACCTGCCGCAGTCCCAGTTCGGACACGCCGTCGAGCGAGAGCGAGATCGCCACCATGCCGAAAGCCAGCATGGCATAACCCGCACCGTCGAAGCGCCGCTGGAAGGCCCCGCGCAGATCGGGCATCACCTTGAGCGTCGCGATACAGCCCGCCAGACCCACCGGCACATTGATCAGGAAGATCCAGTGCCAGGACGCGTACTGCACCAGCCACCCGCCCAGGGTCGGGCCGAGCAGCGGGCCGATCAGGCCCGGGATCGCGACGAAGCTCATCGCCGAGAGAAATTCCACGCGCGGCACGGTGCGCAGCAGCGCCAGCCTGCCAACCGGCAGCAGCAGTGCCCCGCCCATCCCCTGGACCACCCGCGCCGCCACCAGTTGCCCGATATTGCGCGACATGGCACACAGCACCGACCCGAGCACGAACAACACGATGGCCGAGAAGAAAATCCGTCGCGTGCCGAAGCGATCGGCGATCCATCCCGATGCGGGGATCAGCATCGCCATCGTGAGCGCATAGGCCACCACGACCGACTGCATGCGCAGCGGGCTTTCGCCCAGGCTGGCCGCCATGGCGGGCAGCGCCGTGTTGATGATGGTGGCGTCCAGCGTCTGCATGAAGAAGCCGACGGCGACGAGCCACAACAGGCTTTTGCGCGGGGAACTCGAGGTGTTCATGGAAAGAGCGACGGGCAGCAAAAAGCCGCCCGAAGGCGGCTTCCTGGCAACGACTCATGGCATCAGGCCGAGAAGCTCGATCCGCAGCCGCAGGTGCTGGTGGCGTTGGGGTTCTTGATCACGAACTGGGCGCCCTGCAGGTCTTCCTTGTAGTCGATCTCGGCGCCGACCAGGTACTGGTAGCTCATGGCGTCGATCAGCAGGGAGACGCCGTTCTTGGTCATCGTGGTGTCGTCCTCGTTGGTGATCTCGTCGAAGGTGAAACCGTACTGGAATCCCGAGCAACCGCCGCCTTGCACGAACACGCGCAGCTTGAGCTCGGGGTTGCCTTCTTCGGCGATCAGATCGGCCACCTTGGCAGCAGCGCTGTCGGTGAACAGGATCGGCTCGGGCATCTGGGGTTGGATGTTTTCGGCAACGGCACTCATGGGGAGAACTCCTGATAAGGGGCCGAACGTGCGGCCAATCGGCTCATGCTACCGCAACCAACAAAAAACCGCCCGAAGGCGGTCCTTTGACAGTGCGAGCGGTAAGCCCAAAACGCGGATCAACGCTTGGAGAACTGCTTGCGGCGGCGTGCGGAGTGCAGACCGACCTTCTTGCGCTCGACCTCACGTGCATCGCGCGTCACGAAGCCGGCCTGGCTCAACACCGGCTTGAGCGTCGCGTCGTAGTCGATCAGCGCACGGGTGATGCCGTGGCGCGCGGCGCCGGCCTGGCCCGATTCGCCACCGCCCGCCACGTTGATCATGATGTCGAAGGCTTCGACATTGTTCGTCAGGAAGAGCGGCTGCTTGGCGATCATGATCGACGTCTCGCGGCCAAAGTAGGCCTGGATGTCCTTGCCATTGACCGTGATCTTGCCGGTACCCTTTTTCATGAACACACGGGCGACGCTCGATTTGCGACGGCCGGTGCCATTGTTCCATTCACCAATCATTCTCAAGGCTCCTTACAGTTCCAGCACTTTGGGCTGTTGGGCGGTATGCGGGTGCTCTGCGCCACCGTACACCTTGAGTTTCTTGATCATCGCGTAGCCGAGCGGGCCCTTGGGCAGCATGCCCTTGACGGCCTTTTCCAGGGCGCGGCCCGGATGCTTGGCTTGCATGTCGCGGAAGTTGGTGGCCGTGATGCCGCCCGGATAGCCCGAGTGGCGGTAGTACACCTTGTCGAGCGGCTTGGCGCCGGTGACGCGCAGCTGGGCTGCATTGATGATGACGATGAAGTCACCGGTATCGACGTGAGGCGTGTAAATGGCCTTGTGTTTGCCGCGCAAACGGAGAGCAACTTCGCTGGCTACTCGTCCGAGGACCTTGTCGGTCGCGTCAATCACAAACCACTCGTGCGTCACGTCAGCGGGCTTGGCGCTGAACGTTTTCATGAGTTTCCTTGGAAGGACAGGTTTGGGCGGGCCCTTTTCCACGGTCGGCGTTCCTCTGGCGGGAATCTCTTAGGTGGGGTTCAAATCCTCGCCGCGGGGCCACAAAAGCGCTGCGAAGCCTTCCATTATACGAACAAAAGCGTCTCTGACCAACCCGTACGACACCCGTCAACTCCCTCGAAGACTCTAGGGTGGTTAACATCCAGCGATGTTCAGCTACCGCCACGCCTTCCATGCCGGCAACCACGCCGACGTGCTCAAGCACACGGTGCTGATTGCCACGCTCGACCATCTGCTCGAAAAAGAGACGCCGCTCACGGTGGTCGATACGCACGCAGGCGCCGGCCTGTACCGGCTGGATGGCGACTACGCAGGCACCAGCGGCGAAGCGGCGGAAGGCGTGCTGCGTCTGGTCGCCGGGCAGAAAGCGGCAGCAGCGGCGCCGCTCGCCGACGCACTGGCGCGCTACCTCGGCGTGATCGGCGACTTCAATCCCAAGGGCGGGGCGAAGATCTATCCCGGCTCGCCCTTCATCACCCACCATCTGCTGCGCGAGCAGGACCGGCTCAAACTCTTCGAGCTGCACCCGACCGATGCACGCACGCTCGATGCCAACATCGCCCAGCTCGAGGCCGGGCGCCAGATCGCCGTGCTGCGCGACGACGGCTTCGGCAGTGCGACCCAGTTCCTGCCGCCGCCCTCGCGGCGCGCGCTGGTGCTGTGCGATCCGAGCTACGAGATCAAGAGCGACTACGCGCGCGTGCTCGGCTTCGCCGGCGAGGCGCTCAAGCGCTTCGCGACCGGCACCTACGCCGTGTGGTATCCGATCATCCCGCGCCCCGAAGCGCACGACCTGCCGCGCCGCCTCAAGACGCTGGCGACCAAGGCCGGCAAGCCGTGGCTGCATGCGACGCTCACGGTCAAGTCGAGCAAGATCGTGACGGATGCGTCGGGCGCCACGCACCGCCCGGGCCTGCCGGCGAGCGGCATGTTCCTGATCAATCCACCCTACACGCTGAAGCCGCTGCTCGAAGCCGCGTTGCCGCAGATGGTGGAGCGGCTGGCACAGGATCGCCACGCTGCCTTCTCGCTCGACAGCGGCGGCTGACGCGCGACCCGCGCCTCAGCGGCGCTTGCGCGGCGCCACCTTGCGCACCGGCCTGCCCTTGGATTTCGCCTTGGCCTGCGCAGGTGGCGGATCCTGCGCCGTCGAGACCGGCGATATCGCCGCATCCGCGACGGCGCTGCCGCCGCAGCGGTCGGTGTCCCTGTCCATGATCGACAGCGCAACCTGCTTGATGCCCTGGCCCAGCATCCCGATCGACTCGGCCGCGGCACGGCTCAGGTCGATGATGCGGCCGGCCGCATAGGGCCCGCGGTCGTTGATGCGAACCAGCACCTCACGCCCGTTGACCAGGCTGCGCACGCAGACGCGCGTGTTGAACGGCAGTGTCTTGTGGGCCGCGGTGAAGGCGGTCATGTCGAAGCGCTCGCCGCTCGCGGTCTTGCGCTGGTGGAACTGGATGCCGTACCACGATGCGCCGCCGCGCTCGAAGATCTCGCGCGACCCTTCGTCGCCCGGCAGGCCGTCGTCGGGCGCTTCCCCATAGCCCGACACGGCGAGGTCGTAGCGCACCGAGGGCACCTGCGAACGCGGCGCCGCGCCGGGCGGAAGCGCGGGCTGCGCCGCCAGGGGACGCAGCCCGTTCTTGCCGGCGTCGTCCTTCGACATCTGTGGCCCCGTGGTGCAGGCGGCCAGCGTGCAGATCACGGCCGCGGACAGCGCCGCACGAAGGGCGCCGCGGCGCCGCAAACTCATTCGCTCCAGCCCAGCCGCTGCAGCACGCCGAGCGTCGCAACCGACTGGTTCATCGTGTAGAAATGCAGCGCCGGCGCGCCACCGGCGCACAGCCGCTCGCACAGCGCCGCGACCACGTCGAGGCCGAAGGCCCTGATCGACGCCGTGTCGTCGCCGAAGCTCTGCAGCCGCAAGCGAATCCAGCGCGGAATCTCCGCGCCGCAGGCATCGGAGAAGCGCATCAGCTGCGTCGAACTCGTGATGGGCATGATGCCCGGCACGACCGGCACCGCAAGGCCGAGCTTGCGCACGTCGTCCACGAAGCGGAAGTAGGCCTCGGCGCTGAAGAAATACTGCGTGATCGCCGAGTCGGCGCCTGCGTGCACCTTGGCCGCGAAGGCCTGCAGGTCCGCCTCGGGCGAACGTGCCTGCGGATGCACCTCGGGATAGCAGGCCACCTCGATGTGGAAGTCGCGGCCCGTCTCCTCGCGAATGAAACGCACCAGGTCGCTCGCATACAGGAACTCGCCGCCGATGCCGTAACCGCTCGGCAGATCGCCGCGCAGCGCCACCAGCCGCCGGACGCCCATGGCCTTGAGTTCGGCCAGCTGCGCACGCACCGTCTCGCGCGTCGCGCCGATACAGGAGAAGTGGCTCGCGGCGTCGACGCCTTCGGCCAGGATCTCGCCCACGATGCCGAAGGTGCCGGCATGGGTCGACCCGCCGGCCCCATACGTGACGGAGCAGAACTCGGGCTTCTGCGCATAGAGCTGCTGGCGCACCGCGCGCAGCTTGACCGCGCCTTCGGGCGTCTTGGTCGGAAAGAATTCAAAGCTCAGCGGAAGGCGCACGGCCGGCTCCTGGTTGGCCGTTCGCATGAACGGCATGAATGAAGAATTCGCGGTTGCCATCGCCGCCCGCGATCGGGCTGTCGAACCAATGCAGCACGCGCAGCGCGAGCGCCGCGCAGGCCTCGCGCAGGCGCTGCTCGACCACCGCATACAGCGCGGGATCGCGCACGATACCGCCCTTGCCGACCTGCCCCGGCTGCAGCTCGAACTGCGGCTTGACCAGCATCAGCAGGTCGCCGCCCGGCGCCAGCAGCGGCACCAGCGCCGGCAGCACGAGCGTTTGCGAGATGAATGACAGATCGCCCACGATCAACCCGAAGCGCGCATCGGCGGGCGAAGACGCTGCCCAGGCCTCGGCGCCGAGCGTGCGCGCGTTGACACCTTCGACGGCGGTCACGCGCGCATCCTCGCGCAGCCGCGCATGCAACTGGCCATGGCCCACATCGACGCCGATCACGTGCTCGGCACCCTGCTGCAGCAGGCAGTCGGTGAAGCCGCCGGTCGACTGGCCGACGTCGAGGCAACGCCTGCCGCGCGGATCGATGCCCGCGGCCGCGAGTGCGCCTTCCAGCTTGAGCCCGCCGCGCGAGACGTAGCGCGCCTCGGCCGCATCGAGCAGCTCGAGTTCGGCGTCCACAGGGATCTCGTCGTGGTTCCTGGCGACCGTGCGCCAGTCCGCGCCGTCGCGCCAGCGCAGACCGCCCGCGATCAGCCGCACGGCCTGCGAGCGCGACGCGGCGAGACCGCGTTCGACGAGCAACTGATCGGCGCGCAAAGCGCTACGCGAGTGGGCGTTTCAGTAGCGGTAGGTGTCCGGCTTGTACGGGCCGTTCTTGTCGACACCGATGTAGGCCGCCTGCGCATCGGTCAGCTCGGTCAGCATCGCGCCGACCTTCTTCAGATGCAGGCGCGCGACCTTCTCGTCCAGGTGCTTGGGCAGCACGTAGACCTTGCCGGCATGGTAGGCGTCGGGCTTGGTGAACAGCTCGATCTGCGCGATGGTCTGGTTGGCGAACGACGACGACATCACGAAGCTCGGATGGCCCGTGCCGCAGCCCAGGTTCACGAGCCGGCCCTTGGCCAGCAGGATGATCTTCTTGCCATCGGGGAAGGTGATGTGGTCGACCTGCGGCTTGATCTCTTCCCATTCGTACTTCTCAAGCGAGGCGACGGCGATCTCGTTGTCGAAGTGGCCGATGTTGCAGACGATCGCCTGGTCCTTCATGGCGGCCATGTGCTCGTGGCGGATCACATCGCGGTTGCCGGTGGTGGTCACGAAGATGTCGGCCTTGTCGGCCGCGTACTCCATGGTCACGACCTTGTAGCCTTCCATCGCGGCCTGCAGCGCGTTGATCGGGTCGATCTCGGTCACCCACACCTGCGCGCTCAGTGCGCGCAGCGCTTGCGCCGAGCCCTTGCCGACGTCGCCATAGCCAGCCACGCAGGCCACCTTGCCGGCGATCATCACGTCGGTCGCGCGCTTGATGCCGTCGACCAGCGATTCGCGGCAGCCGTAGAGGTTGTCGAACTTGCTCTTGGTGACCGAGTCGTTGACGTTGATGGCGCGGAACAGCAGCGTGCCCTTGGCGCTCATCTCGTTGAGGCGGTGCACGCCGGTGGTGGTCTCCTCGGTCACGCCGATGATTTCGGCCGACTTGCGCGTGTACCAGGTTGCGTCGAGCGCGAGCTTGGCCTTGATGGCGGCGTAGAGAATGCGTTCCTCGTCGCTGGTCGGGTTGGCGAGCACGCTCTGGTCCTTCTCGGCGCGCTGGCCCAGGTGCATCAGCAGCGTGGCATCGCCGCCGTCGTCCAGGATCATGTTCGGGCCTTCGCCCTTCGAATCCTTGACGCCGAATTCGAAGATGCGGTGCGTGTAGTCCCAGTAGTCCTCGAGCGATTCGCCCTTGATCGCGAACACCGGCGTACCAGCGGCCGCGATGGCGGCGGCGGCATGGTCCTGCGTCGAGAAGATGTTGCACGAGGCCCAGCGCACGTTGGCGCCGAGCGCCTGCAGCGTCTCGATCAGCACCGCGGTCTGGATCGTCATGTGCAGCGAGCCGGTGATGCGTGCGCCCTTGAGCGGCTGGCTCTTGGCGAATTCCTCGCGGATCGCCATCAGGCCGGGCATCTCGGTCTCGGCGATGCGGATTTCCTTGCGGCCCCAGGCAGCGAGCGACAGGTCGGCGATCGCCTGATCGGCGCTGGCCACGGGAGAAGATGCGGATTTGAGAACGGCGCTCATGAAAACTCCAAAACAAGTTTGAGTGATGCCACTGCCTTCGGGGATGACCGGAGAGGGACTCACCGCGAGAACAGCGGGTGAGCGTGGTTGCGATGATGGTCCGAGCCTCACGCCTGATGGCGCTGCAACGCTCCTCGGAGCGCGCATTTTAGCGCGCCCGGATGGGCCGTGTGGTCAGCAGCGGCTCCCGGATCGGCCTGGACTGCGTCGCCCTCCCCCAAACTCCACCGCCACCATGCTGGCCGGGCGCAACGGCTTCCAGCCGCCGCCGTGAGCGCGCGGTGCCCGCGGCACGCGCGAGGGGCGCTCGGTAAAATCGCTGGTTTTGCCTCGACTGCCCGCGCCCGTGAGCGCGCATCGCGTTCACTCCCATGACCTTCGCCTCCGAAACCCGCCGCCGCCGCACCTTCGCAATCATCTCCCACCCGGACGCCGGCAAGACCACGCTGACCGAGAAGCTGCTGCTGTTCTCCGGCGCGATCCAGATCGCCGGCTCGGTCAAGGCGCGCAAGGCCACGCGGCACGCCACTTCCGACTGGATGGAGATCGAGAAGCAGCGCGGCATCTCGGTCGCCTCGTCGGTGATGCAGATGGTCTACCGCGACCACGTCATCAACCTGCTGGACACGCCCGGCCACAAGGACTTCTCCGAAGACACCTACCGCGTGCTGACCGCGGTCGATTCGGCGCTGATGGTGATCGATGCCGCCAACGGCGTCGAGGCGCAGACGCGCCGGCTGATCGAGGTCTGCCGCCAGCGCGACACACCCATCATCACCTTCGTCAACAAGATGGACCGCGAGGTGCGCGAGCCGCTCGAGCTGCTCGACGAGATCGAGCGCGAACTCGGCATGCCCTGCGTGCCGATGACATGGCCCGTCGGCCAGGGCAAGTCCTTCGGCGGCATCATCAACCTGCGCACCGAAGTGATGACCGTCTTCGAATCGGGCAGCGAGCGCCTGCCGCAGGATTTCGACGCCATGCCGCTGACCGATCGCGACGCGCTGCACAAGCGCTTCGGCCGCGAGTTCGACACCGCGATGGAAAGCATGGAACTCGCCACCGGTGCCTCGCCCACCTGGGACCGCGAGGCCTTCCTGGCCGGCAGGCAGACGCCCGTGTTCTTCGGCTCCGGCGTCAACAACTTCGGCGTGATGGAAGTGCTCGATGCATTGGTGGACCTCGCGCCGCCGCCGCAGTCGCGCACCAGCACCACGATGGTCAATCGCCAGCCGGTGGTGAAGGAAATCCAGCCCGAGGACAAGGATTTCGCCGGCGTCGTGTTCAAGGTGCAGGCCAACATGGACGCCAACCACCGCGACCGCATCGCCTTCGTGCGCATGGCATCGGGCCGCTACACGCCGGGCATGAAGCTCAAGGTGCAGCGCACCGCCAAGGAGCTGCGCCCCACCAGCGTCGTGACCTTCATGAGCCAGCGCCGCGAGGCGGTCGAGGAAGCCTACGCGGGCGACATCGTCGGCTTCACCACGCACGGCGGCGTGCAGCTCGGCGACACCATCACCGATGGCGCATCGCTGCAGTTCACCGGCCTGCCCTTCTTCGCGCCCGAACTCTTCATGACCGTGATCCTGAAGAACCCGCTGCGCACCAAGCAATTGCAGCAAGGCCTGGCGCAGCTCGGCGAGGAAGGCGCGATCCAGGTGTTCCGGCCCGAGGTCGGCGGCCCGATGCTGCTGGGCGCGGTCGGGCAACTGCAGTTCGAAGTGGTGCAGCACCGGCTCAAGTCCGAGTACGACGCCGACGTGCGGCTCGAAGGCTGCCAGTACACCGGCGCGCGCTGGATCACCGCCGATACGCCGGCCGAGCTGCGCGCCTTCGTCGATGCCTACCCGGCCCGCATGGCGCGCGATGCGGCCGACACGTTGGCCTATCTCTGCACCTCGCCCTACGACGTGCGGCTGGCGCAGGAGCGCTTTCCGAAGATCCACTTCCATCCGCTGCGCGAGCATGCGGGCCTGGCGCTGCAGACCGCCGGCTGATGAAGACACTCGCCCAATGGCCGCTCGCCGCGCGGCGCGGACTGGTCGGCCTGTTCACCGACATCGACGACACGCTGACCACTGAAGGCGCGATCACGCCCGATGCGCTGCAGGCGCTGGCCGGCCTCCGCGCGGCGGGTCTGCACATGGTCGCCATCACCGGCCGGCCCGTCGGCTGGAGCGAAGCCTTCGCCGCGGCCTGGCCGATCGATGCGATCGTGGCCGAGAACGGCGCCGTCGCACTCGTGCCGTCGCGCGACGGCGGGCTGTCCAAGCGCTACCAACAGGATGCGACCACGCGTGAACACAACTTCGCGCGCATGCAGGCCGTGCTGGCGCGCATCGAGCGCGAGATCCCCGGCGCGCGCCGCGCCACCGATTCAGCCGGCCGCGAATGCGACATCGCGATCGACCACAGCGAGTTCGTGCAGCTCGACGATGCGCAGATCGCCGCCGTCGTCGCGCTGATGCGAAGCGAAGGCATGCACGCCACCGTCAGCAGCATCCACGTCAACGGCTGGTACGGCGAGCACAACAAGCTCGAAGGCGCACGCTGGATCGTGCGCGAGCTCTGGGGCCGCGACCTCGACGCCGAGATGGATCGCTGGGCCTACGTCGGCGACTCGACCAACGATGCGCTGATGTTCGAACGCTTCGTGCACAGCATCGGCGTCGCCAACGTGCGCCGCTTCGAGGCAGCGCTGTCGCATCGGCCGCGCTATGTCGCGCCGAGCGAGCGTGGTGCGGGCTTCGCCGAAGTGGCGGCCGCGGTGCTCGACAGCCGCGCCGGACCCGGCCGAGCCTGATCGGCGAGCCAGCGCGACAGGTTGGCCTTGACGAAGTCGTCGTCGGCCAGATCGGCGTGCAGCGCGCAGACGCGATCGATCTCTTCCTTCTGCCCCGGGCTCAAGCCCTCTTCGGGATCGAGGCACCAGATGCCTTCGAGCAGCCCCTGACGCCGCAACACCTCGTGGCAGCCCGCGATGCAGCCATGGAAGGCATTCGCGACATCGAAGAAGGCGCTGTTGCAGTCGGTCACGCGGCTGTCGAGCGCGAGCAGATCCGCCTCGATCGCGCGGCCGCTGTCCGCTGCGGCCTGACAACGCGCAAGCATGCGCACCGCACCCGAAGTCCAGACCGACCAGTGGCCCAGCAGCCCGCCGCGAAAGCGCACCGTCACCGGCGCACCGTCGCGCATCGCCGTGAACGGCGTCACCAGGTCGAGCACGATATGGTCGTCGTTGCCGGTGTAGAGCGTGACGCGCGACTCGGCGCGCGCGGCCACCACGCCGCGCACCACGTCCAGCGTGCGGTAGCGGTTGAAGGGTGCGACCTTGATCGCGACCACGTTGTCGATCGCGGCGAAGCGGGCCCAGAAGGCCGCGCTCAGGTCCATGCCGCCGACGGCCGGCTGCAGGTAGAAGCCGATCAGCGGGATCTCGGCCGCGACCGCTTCGCAGTGCGCGATCAGCGCGTCCTCGCCCTCGCCTTTCATCGCCGCCAGGCTCAGCAGCCCGGCCTGGTAGCCGAGGCCGCGCGCGAGCTTCGCTTCGCTCAGGGCCTGCGGCGTGCGCCCGCACACGCCCGCGACCATCGCGAGTTCGCGCTGCGGTGTGACCCATGCGCGCGCGGTGTCGATCGCGAGCCGCAGCACCGATTCATACAGCCCGAGCTCGCGGATCGCGAACTGCGTGGTGTGCACGCCGACCGCCAGCCCCCCGGCGCCGGCATCGAGGTAATAGCGCGTCAGCGCACGCTGGCGCCGCGGGTCGAGCCGGCGCTGCGCGTCCAGCGCGAGCGGGTGCGCAGGGATCGCAAGCCCGCGTGCGAGCAGCGCACGGATGTCGTCAGAAGGTGCCATCGCGCACCTCGAACTTGGTCGGTTTGCCGAGGCTCGGACCGCCGTGGCGAACCCAGTCGGCCACCCAGTCGAGCATCGCGCCCAACGGCACCAGCGGATAGCCGAAGAGGCGCGCGGCCTCGGTGGTGTCGGACAGCAGCGCGGTCGAAGCCTCCTGCCCGGTGATCTCCACGGTCACGCCGAGGCGCGCCGCGAATTCGCCGGCCAGCCAGCGCACCGACAGCGTCTCGGGACCGGTGCAGTTGATCGGCGTCGGCGGCACCGTGCAATGCTGCAGCGCGCGCAGCACCTGCGCATTCGCATCGCCCTGCCAGATCACGTTGACATACCCCATGGTCACATCGACCGGCTCGCCGCGATGCACCTTGGACGCGATGTCGAACAGCACGCCGTAGCGCATGTCGATCGCGTAGTTGAGCCGGAACAGCCGCCCCGGCGTGCCGTGCTTGGCGCCGAAGTACTCGAACATGCGCTCGCGGCCGATGCACGACTGCGCGTACTCGCCGACCGGCCCGGGCAGCGTGCGCTCGCTGGCGCCCTGGCGGCCGATGGTCGTCAGCGGATAGACGTTGCCGGTCGAGAAGCTGACGATGCGCGCGTCGCGAAAGGTATCGGCCACCAGCGCCGGCACATGCGTGTTCATGGCCCAGGTCAGCGCCTGGTTGTCCTTGGCGCCGAACTTGTGGCCGGCCGCGAACACGATGTGGGGCACGCGCGGCAGCGCCTCGATGGCCGCGCGGTCGAGCAGGTCGCAGGCGATGGTCTCGATGCCCCAGCCCTCGAGCCGCTCGCGCACGCGCGCATCGCTGAAGCGCGCGACGCCGATCACGCGCTTGCGGGGCGCGGCACGCTTGGCCAGCCGGGCCAGCGTCGGGCCCATCTTGCCGGCGACGCCGAGGATCATCAGGTCGCCCTCGATCTGCGCCAGATCGTCGACCAGCGCCTGGCTCGGCCGTGACAGGAATTCATCGAGCGCCTCGACCGAATCGAAGCGCGTCGGCAGGGCGGCGGGGTCGAGCAGCGGCGTGTCTGGCTGGCTCGGTGAGGAGGATGTCGGCATCGAAGAAAGCTCGGCGTTCAGGTCGTTGCCGATCAGCTTAGAAGGGTGGCCGGGTGTTGTCAACCGTTTGGTTGAATTCCAGCTGGGCGAGCCGATCGACGTCAGGGAGAAGGAGCCGGCTGCCTCTGCCCGTAGCACAGGTAGCTGATTACCATCTCGGTCGCGTGATGCAGGCGCGCCTGGATGCGTTCCGGCGTACCCAGATCGACATCCAGCACATAGGACAGCGTGTAGCGGTTGGTGATGAAGTACGAGCCCAGCCCCGAGATCGACACGTAGAGATCGACCCAGTCCGCGTCACTGCGGAACACGCCCTGTTGCTTGCCCTTCTCCAGCACATGAGCAAGCGCCGTGCGCAGCGGATTGAACATCGCACTGATCTGCTTGGACTTGCGGATGTGCTTGGCCTTGTGCAGGTTCTCGGTCGACAGCAGCTGCAGCAGATCGGGCTGGTCGATGAAATGCTGGATGGTCTTGGTCACCAGCTCGCGCATGTCCTCGACCGGGTTGTCGCCGCCGAGCGCGAGTTCGTTCTGCCGGTCGCGCATGGCGCCGTAGGCGTGCTCCATCACTTCGATGAACAAGGCTTCCTTGCTCGCGAAGTAGTGATAGACGAGGTTCTTGCTGATCTTGCAGCGCGCCACGATGGCATCGATGCGCGCGCCGTCGTAGCCGTGCGCGGCGAACTCCTTGCTCGCGATCTTGACGATGCGTTCGCGGGTGGCCTGCGCGTTGCGCGGCCGGCGCTTGGGGCCGGCGACCTTGGTTTCTGTCATGGCTTCACCGGTCTCCTTCGGGCTGCGCCCAACCCGGCCGCGCGAGTTTAGCGGCCCGGTTCTTTACTGCGGAAAACTCGCGTTGACAAACCGCCATTCCATCTCCTATATTTCGCCCACTATTGGACTAGCCAGTTAGTTAGTTCGATGATCGATGGACCAGATTATCAACCAGCCGCGAGGCAAGTGAAACGGAGTAGGGGATGAACTTGACCCAGCACGCCCCTGGAGGCGTCCGCGTCGGATGCGACATTGGAGGCACCTTCACGGACATCGTCCTGGCCCTGCCCGACGGCCGGCTGTTCGTGAACAAGACCTCGACCACGCCCGACAACCTCGGCCAGGCGATCGTCGACGGCCTCGGCGCTTTGATCAAACAGGCCGGCGTGGCGCCCTGCGACATCACCGAGATTGTGCACGGCACCACCACCGCCTCGAACACGATCCTGCAGAAGGTCGGGGCGCCGACCGGCGTGCTGACCACGGAGGGCTTTCGCGACGTGCTGGAGATCGGCCGCATCCGCACGCCGACGATGTTCGACCTCGGCTGGTCCAAGCCCGAGCCGCTGGCCACGCGCCGCTGGCGCCGCGGCATCCGCGAGCGCATCGATGCGCAGGGCCGCATCGTCACCGCGCTCGATGCCGAACAGCTGCTCGCCGAGACGCGGCAGCTGGTCGACGAGGGCGTGAGCTCGCTCGCGATCTGCTTTCTCAACAGCTACATCAATCCGGCGCACGAGCTCGCGGCCAAGGCACTGCTGCAGCAGCATTTCCCGCAGCTTCTGCTGAGCGTCTCGTGCGAAGTGCTGCCCGAAATCAAGGAGTACGAGCGCACCAGCACGACGGTCGTCAACGCCTACATCCTGCCGGCGATGCGGACCTACCTCGCGCGTTTGCGCGACGACCTCACGCGCATGGGCATCACGGCCTCGCTGCAGGTGATGGCCTCCAACGGCGGCATGATGGGCCTCGCCTCGGCCAGCGACAAGCCCGTGTTCGCAGTGGCTTCGGGGCCGGCGGGCGGCGTCGCGGGTGCGGTCGAGATCGGCGCGCTCGGCGGCGACGCCGACCTGATCGTGTTCGACATGGGCGGCACCACCGCCAAGGCCTCGATCATCGCCAACGGCCAGCCTTCGCTGACCAACGAGTACGAGTTCCGCAACGGCATCAGCGCGCCGAGCCGCTTCGTCAAGGGCGGCGGCTACGTGCTCAAGGTGCCGGCGATCGACATCGCCGAAGTGGGCGCCGGCGGCGGCTCGATCGCGTGGATCGATGCCGGCGGTTTGCTGTGCGTCGGTCCCGAGTCGGCGGGGGCGCATCCGGGCCCGGCTTGCTACGGCAACGGCAACCCGCACCCGACGGTGACCGATGCCAACATGGTGCTCGGCTACCTCAATCCCAAGGCGCTCGCGGGCGGCAGCCTGAAGGTGTCGCCCGAACTGTCGAAGGCCGCGATCGAGCGCGACGTCGGCCGCCCGCTCGGGCTCGACCTGCTGGCCGCCGCGCACGGCGTGCGCCAGCTCGCCAACGTCAGCATGGCGCGCGCGATCCGCGCCGTCACGGTCGAGCGCGGCCGCGATCCGCGCGAGATGTCGATGATCGCCTTCGGCGGCGGCGGTCCGCTGCATGCGGTCGCGGTGGCACGGCTGCTCGGCATCCGCCGCGTGATCGCGCCGATCATGGCCGGCGTGTTCTGCTCCGCCGGCATGCTGTCGGCCGATGCCGAGCACAACTTCGTCAAGGCCGTGCTGCGGCCGCTCGCGGATTGCGCACCGGCCGACATGGGCGCGATCGCGAACGCGCTGGCCGACAAGGGCTACACCGTGCTGGCCTCCGAAGGCTATCCGCCGGAAGACGCGAGCGCCGTCCTGGCCGCCGATCTGCGCTACCTGGGCCAGAGCTCCGAACTCACGGTGCCGCTGAAATCGGCGCGTTTCGATGCCGAGGTGGTCGCGCAGCTGACGCGCGACTTCCAGGCGATGTACCAGCAGACCTTCGGCTACAGCAGCGACGAGCCGCTGGAGCTGGTCAACCTGCGCGTCGCCGCGCACGGCCGCAGCAAGCACCGGCTCGACTTCGCCCGCTGCCAGGTCGATGCGACCGCGCTGCAGGGCGAGACCACCACCCGGCTCGTGAGCTTCGCCGCCGGCGCAGCGCCGGTGATGACGCACGTGGTGCCGCGCGCCAGCATCGGCGCCGACGCGCAGCAGGGCCCGCTGGTGATCGAGTCCTACGACACCACCATCGTTGTCCCGCCGCACTGCAGCGTGCGTTCGGACGCGATCGGCAACATCATCATCGACCTCGAGGAGTCAACGCAATGAGCATCGCCATCGACCCGATCACCTTCGCCGTGATCAAGAACGCCATGGACTCGATCGTCGACGAGGTCGCCTACACCGTGCTGCGCACCGCGCGCTCGGAGATCGTCAAGGACGTGATGGACTACTCGGCCGCGATCTGCGACCGCGAGGGCCGGATGATCGCGCAGGCCAAGACCATCGCGCTGCACCTGGGCGCGATTCCCGAAGCGATGGCCGCGGTCCACGCGCGCTACGGCCATGACCTCGCGCCGGGCGATGCGGTGATCGTCAACGACCCGTACCAGGGCGGCATGCACCTGCCGGACATCTTCATGTTCGTGCCCTTCTTCTACCAGGGCCAGCTCGAAGGCTTCTGCGTCGTGATCTGCCATCACACCGACGTCGGCGGCCGCGTGCCGGGCTCCAATGCGAGCGACTCGACCGAGATCTACCAGGAAGGCCTGCGCATCCCGGTGGTCAAGCTCTACGACGCCGGCCGTGTCAACGACATCATGGAGCGCGTGATCGCGCAGAACGTGCGCGTGCCGGACCGCGTGCTCGGCGACCTGCGCGCGCAGTACGCGGCCTGCCAGGTCGGCGTGCGCGAACTCACGAACCTGCTCGACCGCTACGGCCGCGAGCGCGCACGCGCCTACTTCGCCGAACTGCTCGACTACGCCGAGCGTCTGACCCGCGCCGAGATCCGCACCTGGCCCAAGGGCACCTTCACCTTCGAGGACTTCATCGACGACGACGGCCTGTCGCCCGAGCCGATCCCGATCCGCGTCGCACTGACGGTGCACGAGGACCACGTGAGCGTCGACTACACCGGCTCGTCGCCACAGGTGCGCGCCGCCATCAACTCCACGCGCTCGTACACCAACTCCTGCACCTACCTGAGCGTGCGCTGCGCGCTCAAGGGCGACGTGCCGAACAATGCCGGCGTGTTCCGCTGCGTCGAGATCCACGTGCCCGAAGGCACGGTGCTGAACCCGGTCGAGCCGGCCGCTGTCGCGGCACGCGCGCTGACCGGCTACCGCGTGTTCGACACCATGCTCGGCGCGCTCGCGCAGGTGGTGCCCGACCGCATCCCGGCGGCGGGCGAAGGCGGCAACACCGTCGTCTGCCTGTCCGGCAAGCGCGACGACGGCAAGCCCTACATCATCGTCGACATGGTCTGCGGCGCCTGGGGTGCGCGGCCGCATGCCGACGGTGTCGAGGCCATCACCAACGCATCGCAGAATCTTTCCAACACGCCGATCGAGACGCTGGAGGCGCAGCACCCGGTGCGCGTCGAAGCGTACGAACTCGAGCCCGACACCTGCGGCGCCGGCCGCTGGCGCGGCGGGCTCGGCATCCGGCGCAGCTACCGCGTGCTCGGCGACGACGTGCTGCTGCAACTGCGCGCCGATCGCATGAAGTTCCGGCCCTACGGCCTCGACGGCGGCGAGCCCGCATCCCCGGCCTCGAACATCCTCACGCGCGGCGATGTCGACGAATCGCTGCCGAGCAAGATCGGCGTGCAGATCGCACGCAACGACAAGGTGACGCACATCCAGCCGGGCGGCGGCGGATTCGGCCATCCCTTGCTGCGCCCCTTGACCGAGATCGAGAAGGACGTCTGGAACCACAAGCTGAGCGCGGCCTTCGTGCGTCAGCACTACCTCGCGGTCGTCGATCCGGACACCGGCAAGGCCGACGCCGCTGCCACCCAGGCCCTGCGCGACGCGCATGCCGCCGCCCTCCCCGCCTGACGCTTCCCACCCGCAACCCGCAACCTGCAACCGGAGAATCACAATGAAGAGAAGGACCCTGAGCACCGGCCTGGCAGCCATGATCGCGCTGCCCGCCCTTTCCCTCGGCAGCGCGCCGGCGCGCGCGCAAGGTGTCGCGAAACTGCGCGTGAAGCTGGACTTCTCGCCCTGGGGCATGCATGGCGCGATGCACCTGGCGCTGCAGAAAGGCCTGTTCAAGGCGCAGGGCCTGGACGTCGAAGTGCAGGACGGCACCGGCACCATCTCTACCCTGCAACTGCTGTCGGCAGGCCAGGCCGACATCGGGCAGGTCGCGCTCGGCACCATGGCGGTCGCGAAGGAGAACGGACTCGACCTGATCTCGGTCGCGGGCTTCGCGCGCACCGGCGACCTCGCCGTGCTGATGGACCAGTCGCAGGGCATCCAGAAGCCCAAGGACCTCGCCGGCAAGAAGATCGTCTGCTTCACGACCAGCCCGTGGGCCCCCTTCATCGAGCCTTTCCTCAAGGCCAACGGCATGACCAAGAGCAGCATCGAGCTGGTGATGGTCGCGCCGAGCGCCATGATCTCGACCTACGCCTCCGGCAACAGCGACGGCTTCATGTCGCAGGCGCCCTTCGGCCAGCCGATGGTGCTGAAGACGCGCAAGGCCTCGGCGCTGCTGCTCGGCGACAGCGGTATCAGCTTCCCGAGCTACGGCCTCGCGCTGACACCCAAGACGCTCGAGAGCAAGCGCGAGGCGATCGGCAAGTTCGTGCAAGTGCAGGTCAAGGCCTGGCAGTACATCTACGACGGCCACGTCGACGAGGCGGTGGCCGCGATCGTCGCCCAGCGGCCGAACGCCAAGCTCGACCCCGACGTGCTGAAGGGCCAGATCGTCGCCTACCGCGCCTTCTTCGAAAGCCCGAGCAGCAAGAACCTCGCCTTCGGCCTGCAGACCGATGCCGATTGGGCCGCGGCCATCAAGTCGATGGAGCAGACCAGCCAGATCAAGCCCGGCCACAAACCCTCGGACTACTACACCAATGCGCTCCTATCCGTCTGAACCCGCACCCGCGAGGAGCACTGCCGTGTCCGCCTTTCTCGAGATCGAGCGACTCAACAAGATCTACAAGTCCGAGCGCAAGCCGATCCACGCGCTGCAGGACATCGATCTGCACATCGAGGAAGGCGAGTTCGTCAGCATCGTGGGCCCGAGCGGCTGCGGCAAGAGCACGTTGATGCGCTGCATGGCCGGCCTCGAGCCGATCAGCACCGGCCGGCTGGCGCTGCACGGCAAGGCCATCGATGCGCCGCCCGCCGACATGGGCGTGGTGTTCCAGCGCGACCTGCTGCTCGAGTGGCGCAACATCCTCGACAACGTGCTGGTCGCGGCCGAGTTCCACGACCTCGACCGCCGCCAGCACGAAGCGCGTGCGCGCGAACTGCTTGGCCTGTTCGGGCTGTCGGCTTTTCTCGACCGTTTTCCACGCGAGCTCTCGGGCGGCATGCGGCAGCGCGTCTCGATCTGCCGCGCGATGTTGCTCGACCCGCAGCTGCTGCTGATGGACGAACCCTTCGGCGCGCTCGATCCGTTCACGCGCGACGAACTCAACGTCGAGCTGCAGCGGACCTGGCTGGCGACACGCAAGACCGTCGTCTTCATCACCCATTCGATCAGCGAGGCGATCTACCTCGGCGGCCGCGTGGTGGTGATGGCGCGCGGGCCGGGCCGCATCGCCGACATCGTCCCGATCGAACTCGAGCGCCCGCGCGGCCTCGACATTCGCGAGACGGCGGAGTTCGCCGCCTACGTGGCGCGCATCCGCGACACCTTCCGAAACGTCGGCATTTTCAAGGGCTGAGAACATGAAAACCCTCTGGGCTCGCACCGCGCGCAGCTGGCAGGCGATGATCACGACGCTGGTGCTGCTCGTGATCTGGGAAGTCTGCGTGCGCACGCTAGGCATCCGCGACTTCCTGTTGCCGGCGCCTTCCAAGATCATCGGGCAGTTCTTCGCGCAGCCGGGCTACCTGCTGCTCGAAAGCCTGGACACGCTGCGCACCACGATCTACGGCTTCGCGCTCGCGCTGGTGCTCGGCGTGGCGGCGGCGATAGGCATCGTGTACTCGAAGTTTCTCGACCGCACGCTCTACTCGCTGCTGGTCGCGCTCAACGCCGTGCCGAAGGTCGCGCTGGCGCCGCTGTTCGTGATCTGGATGGGCACCGGCACCCTGCCGAAGGTCGCGATCGCGATGCTGATCGCGATCTTTCCGATCCTGATCGACACCGTGCTCGGCCTGCGCTCCACCGACCCCGACATGCTCGACATGGCGCGCGTCAACCATGCCTCGCGCGCCAAGATCCTGTGGAAGATCCGCTTTCCGAACGCGCTGCCCAGCCTCTTCGCGGGCATGAAGGTCGGCGTGTCCTTCGCGCTGGTCGGCACCATCGTCGGCGAGTTCGTCGCGGGCGAGGCCGGGCTCGGGCACGTGATCCTGGTGGCGCAGGGCGGCTTCGACACCTCGACCGTGTTCGTCGCGCTGATTCTGCTGTGCATCCTCGGCGTGCTGCTGTTCAAGGCGATCGAGATCGCGGAGGCGCGCTACCTGGTCTGGCATGCGTCGCAGCGCGAGCGGCCGGAACTGAGCAGCGCATCGGCCTGAAGCGATCGAATCGAACGACGAATCCGAGCGCCCAGCGAAAGCTCAGCGTTCAAAATATGATGGCGCTCGCGAGTGCCACCCGGTGGCCTCGGATTGTTCGATGACGCAGCAGCAGCAAAGAAAGAACTCACCATGGCTAAAGCCTATTGGATCAGCGCCTACCGTGCCGTCAAGGATGCCGACAAGCTGGCGGCCTACGCCAAGCTCGCCGGCCCGGCCATCAACGCCGGCGGCGGGCGTTTCCTGGCGCGCGGCCTGCCGGCCAAGACCTACGAGCACGGGTTGTCCGAACGCACTGTCGTGATCGAGTTCGACAGCGTCGCGCAAGCCACGGCGACGCATGACAGCCCCGCCTACAAGGCCGCGCTGGACGCGCTCGGCGACGGCGCCGAACGGGATATCCGGATCGTCGAAGGCGCTTGAGTACGCTTGTCGCACATGCCGCCGCCAGGCAGGCATGGCGAGACACCGGGCGATGCGTCAGACGCTGATCGCCTTCTTCAACACGCGCGCATAGTTGCCGATGCACACGTCATGCAGCACGGACGCGGGAATGTTCCGGCGCGCCAACGAGTCCGCCACGGCGCGCAGGTCGACATAGCGCTTCAGTACCGCGTCGGTGCCGGCACCTTCCATGTCGGTTCCGAAGGCCACGCCTTGCGGCCCCAACAGGTCGACCATGCGGAGGATCTCGTCGGCATAGGTCTCGGCGTCCCGCACCTGGTACGCGGGATCGGAATGCACGCGCACGGTCCACAGACCCACGACGGCGCACAATGCGCGAGGTCGACCAGCACGCCGAGGCGCTTGCATTCCTGGATCACCTTCAGCGTGACGTCCGGCAGGCCCTGGAAGCGCGGTGCCTCGGTCTGCAAATCGCCGAGTGGCGACTCGATGAAGTGCACCAACTGCAGATGGCGCAGGCCCATCGCACGCACGAGCGCCACGCGCTCGGGCTGGCCCTCCAGGAAGTTCGCGGCCTCCGATGCCATGACGACGTGCGGCTCGCCGCGAAGCGCGGCGTCGATGTCCGATGCGGAGAGTGCCTTGGGCAAGTTCCATTGGCGCGATGCGTCGTCGTATCTTGTGACGCGCCGCTGGAAATAACTCCAGAGTTGTCCCGGTTCGGGTTGTCGAACCTGCTTGATGCCTTTGGGGGTCGTTCGAGTGAACGGAGTGTCGTCGACCAGGGCCCAGGCGACGAGCGTGCCCCCGCCTCGTCCATCTCGTTGCGCAGGTTCAGGACCGGGTCTCGGCCGAACATGGCGGCGTGGGAGTGCATGTCTGCGATGAACTGGCGCTGCGGCTGCTGGGCCAGGGTGCGCTGCAGGGGGAATGCGGTGGCCAAGGCCCAGAGGGCGAGGCTGCGGCGGCGCGGGGAAAAGCAGCGAGCGTCCATGAGCGGGCGATGGGACAAGCGGCCGGCCACTATATGGCGAACATGGCGATGAATGTTCTGGTCACCCGCGTTGCGCGATAAGGGTTTCACATGTTCACCCTGCAAACATCAGCAATGAAAATCAAAGCACCTTCATCACGGCATTCAAGCGAGACGAACCTTGGCAACCATCGACGCGACCCGGCTGGCAGTTCTCATCGATGCAGACAACGCCTCGGCGTCCGTCGCGAAGGAACTCCTCGACGAAGTGGCCAAGTACGGCACAGCGACCGTCAAGCGCGCGTTCGGCGACTGGACCACGCAGAACCTCGCAGGCTGGAAGGCGCACCTTCATCGGCACGCCATTCAGCCCATCCAGCAGTTCGCCTATACGCAGGGAAAGAACTCGACCGACTCCGCGTTCATCATCGATGCAATGGATCTCCTCTACGCGGGCAATGTCGACGGCTTCTGCCTGGTGTCGAGCGACAGCGATTTCACTCGTCTCGCAATTCGGCTCAGGGAGGCCGGCAAGATCGTGTACGGGTTGGGCGAACGCAAGACGCCTGAGCCATTCATCGCAGCGTGCGACAAGTTCATCTTCTTCGAGGTCTTGAAGCGGCCCGCTGAAGCCACAGTCCTGCCGCAAGTTTCGGATGTGCCGGACCTCAAGGAGTTGCTGACGCACGCCATTCGCGAAACTGCCAGGGATAGCGGCTGGGCTCGGCTCTCCACGGTGGGCGGCCTTGTGAGCAAGATGCACACATCGTTTGATCCGAGGAACTATGGGTTCAAGAAGCTCAGTGAACTCGTCCGCGCTCAGCCCTATCTCGATGTAGTCGATGCACCGGACGCTACTGGATTTGTGCACGTGGAAGTGCGCTCGAAATGAAGCCCTGCCCGAAGGCCAAGCGTCTATCCCCCGGCTGACGCCGAACCGACCTCCGCTTCAGACTGATCTGAGTCATTCGTGCCCGGTGGCCCAAGCGGTCGCTGCGATCATCACCGGACTTTCGGCGGGCAGCGGCTCGTATGACCGCAGCGCCCCCGAGGCCGGGTACTCAAGGTGGCGCGGTCATGGTCTGGTCGTGAATGTCAGGTCCGGGACGGAACCAACGGGCACTTCCGACCCAAAGCGGATGTAGCGAGTGCAGCGTGGACCATCGCCAAGCGGCCAGTCACCGTAGTACGCATTTCGCGAAGATCGCTCGGTGTTTCGCGGTTCATTGAAGCGCTGACAGCGCGGACGCCAGTCCCGGTATCCGAGTCACCGGGACGGTGAGATAGCCTGCAGCACATCGTTGAACACGCCGTACTGCACCTTGAATGCCTGCGGGCTGTAGTCCTGGTAGTAGCCTGCCGTCACGGCGACGACGAGATCGAGCTCGGGCACGATGCGGATCGATTGCCCGCCTCGACCGAGCGCACCGATCCAGCGGACTATTCGTCGGTGCGCAGCAGCATGGCCGCTCCACCAAAGGTAGCCGTAGTCCTGCTCGTCCGTCGCCTTGATGAACGATGCGGTGGAAGCGTCGATCCAGCCCTTCGACACGATCTGGCGTCCATCCCAGCGGCCGCCCGCCAGCACGAGCTGTCCGATCTTCGCCATGTCCCGCGGACGCATGCGAAGGCCACCGCCGGCGTCGCTGTCTCTTCCCATTCGGCTCCATTCTTCGCCCGAGATGCCCAGGGGCTCCAGCAGGCTCGCTCGCGCGAACTCGTCGAGCGGTCTGCCGGTGGCCCGATGCAAGATCGCTGATACAAGCGCCAGCGCGCCGGTACTGTAGAAGAACTGCTGCCCAGCCGCCGCCACAGCTCGGCGTGTGAGCACGTAGCGGCACGGATCGCCCGAGAAATACATCCGCGTTTCGTCGTTCGCGAGATCGCCGGTCGCGGGCGTCGACTCGATCCATTCGAGGCCGAGCGTCATGCCGAGCGCGTGCCGCAGCAACAGGCGATCCGATTCCGGCGTTCGCAGGTCTGCGAGTTCGGGGAAGAAGCTAAGGATCGGCTCGTCGACGTCGTGGATCAGCCCCCGGTCGATCGCGATGCCGACGGCGAGCGACGCGACGCTCTTCGTCGCTGACTTCATTGCATGGCGCGTGTTGGCGTCGAAGACGACGTTCTCCACGCGGCTGCCGAAAAAGCTGGTCGGCACCTGATCGCTGCCTCGCAGGTAGCGCTCGAAGACGAGCTTACCGCGATGCACGACGAGCACGGCGTGGATGTTCGCGCCCGAAGCAGCAAGCCGATCGGCCATCTTGCTGAGTGCGGTGGTGTCAACGAGCTTGTCGTCGTCGCCCGCGGCGATGTTCCAACCGTCGTCTCGCGAGGTTGCCGCGGCGAAGCCTTCGATCGGATATGCGCGCGCTGACCCGCCGAGTGAGGCAAGCGCATTGCCAGCAAAAACCAAGGTGAACTCACGGCGCTTCATGGCACGTTGACTGCGGAAGGTGCACCGATCTTAAGCGGCGAAGGCTGTTGCGTCGATTGCCTGCTCGTCCCAGTGAGCGATCCTGTACCGCCTTGAAATAGGACTGGAGCATCTCCGAAGCACCCGTTCGCGATTGACAGCTTGTGGCCGTTAAGAGTCGGCAGTACCTTTCAGACCGGCCGGTGGCGTAGTGACCGCCGCGAAGGTTCGATGGCCGCTTCGTGGCCGAGACTGTGAACATGAGGGACCAAGGACGACCGGCTGGACACGCTGCGAAGCCGCCGTCGTCTGCCGCCTCAAAGCGCCCAACGCCGCTCTGCTGCCGCTGGCCAGCGCCGTCTCCGCCAGCACCAAGACACCTCCAACTCTCAAGGGCGCAACCCCGCCATCGCAAACGCCACCACATGCCGCCGATAGCGATCGACAGCCTTCCCCTCCCCCAGATCCCGCGCGAAGATCGACGACAGCGTGAGCCGATTGGAGAAGAAGAAGTACGACATGCCGGCAACGGAGATATAGAACTCCACCGGATCGATTCCGCGCCGAAACACCTTCGCCGCAATCCCGCGCTGCAGCGTCTGCGCAATCAATTCGATCAACGGCGAGTTGGTCTCCCGGATCGCGCGCGAGTCGCGCACATGCATCGCGCCGTGCGCGTTCTCATGATTCAACAGTCCGATGAAATCCGGATGCCGCGCCAGGTAGTCGAAAGAAAAGCCGATCAGCGCCGCCATTGCCTCGGCCGGCTGCATGTCGCCGAGCTTGAGTTCCTTCTCGAGCGATCGGATCTCGGTGTAGACCTCTTCCAGCGCCGCGCGGTACAGGTCTTCCTTGCTGCCGAAGTAGTAGTAGATCAGCTGCTTGTTGGCGCCCGCGCGCGCGGCGATCTCGTTGACGCGCGCGCCCGCCAGGCCCTTGGCCGCGAACTCGGCGCGCGCCGCGGCGAGGATCGCGTTGCGCGCAGCGCGCTGGTCGCCCTCGGTCGGGACAGCGGTGGTTGCGGTGGATCGGCGGGTGGACATGCGTGGACTTCGCTTCGAAGTGCACGGATTATCCGCGCACCCTGCGCGCCGGACCCGGCCACCGGGCGCCAGCGTGTCAGAGCTGATGACCGCGCTTCGCCATGAACTCGCGCATCTTCTGCGCAGGCTCGCCGGACGCATAGGACGTGCGATGCGCGCGGATCGCGGCGTCGATGGTGCGTTCGAACGCGTCCTGCGTCATCTCCGCGAACCAGGCGCGGTCGAGCCGCATGGCCAGGGGTGCCTTGGCGGCCAGTTCGCTCGCAATGGCAAGCGACTTCGCCATGACCTGGTCCGCCGGCACGACATGGTGAAGCAAGCCGATGCGTGCGGCTTCGTCCGCGTCCATCATCCGTCCCGTGAGCGTGAGTTCGACGGTGCGCGACATGCCCAGGATCTCTTTCATGATCCACGGGCCGGTGATGCTGGCGATGCCGCTGTTGATCTCGGGCTGCCCCATCGTCACACCCGGATGGCCGACGCGGATATCGCCGAGCAGCGCCACCTGAAAGGCCGAGCCGGCGGCCACGCCATTCAACGCCATCACGATCGGCTTCGACAACGATCGGAGGATGCCGTAGTAGGCCTCCCATTCGCGGATCCAGGCTTCGGCGCGATCGGCGTCGAAATCGTGCGCCTCGTTCAAGTCCTGCCCGGCCGAGAAGGCGCGCTCGCCGGCGCCGGTCATGATGACGGCACCGACCGAGTCATCCTGATCGAAGGCGCGCAGCGCCTCCATGATCTCGGCGCGCATTTCGCGGTTCCACGCGTTGAGGCAGGCCGGGCGGTCGAGCGTGATGATGCCCACGCGACCTTCGAGGCGGGTGGTGATGTGTTGATGTTGCATGGCGGTAGGCCTCTCAGAGCTGTCGGTGGGAGATGAACTTGGTATTCAGGAAACTTTCGAGCGCCTCGGTGCCGCCTTCGGATCCGAAGCCCGAATCCTTGATGCCGTTGAACGGCACCTCGGCATAGGCGAGGCCGTACTCGTTGATGGTCACCATGCCTGCCGCGATGCGTGAGCCCAGCTCCGAAGCCTTGCGCTGCGAACGCGTGAAGGCATAGGCCGCAAGTCCATAAGGCAGACGATTGGCCTCGGCGACGGCATCGTCGAGCGTGTCGAATCGATTGACCAGCGCGAGCGGACCGAAGGGCTCTTCGTTCATGGCCGCGGCGCCGGCCGGCACATTCGCCAGCACGGTCGGCTGCCAGAACGCACCGGTGCCCGGCAGTTGCTCCCCGCCGCACAGCAGGCGCGCGCCGACCAACAGGGCGTCGTCGGTGAGTCGCCGCATGGCCGTCACGCGGCGTGCGTTGGCGAGCGGGCCCATTGTCACGCCCTCGTCCGTTCCGCGGCCGACGCGCAGCGAGTTCGTCTTTTCGACGAAGCGCGCACAGAACGCATCGAACACGGCGGCCTCGACGAGAATGCGTGTCGGCGCGATGCAGCTCTGGCCTGCGTTGTGGAACTTGTGCTCGGCAAGCATCCGCGCCGCATGGTCGACATCGGCATCCGCACAGACGATGGCCGGCGCATGGCCGCCGAGTTCCATCGTGACGCGCTTCATGTGCGCGCCGGCCAACGCGGCCAGCTGCTTGCCGACGGCGGTCGATCCGGTGAAGGTCACGGCGCGCATCGACGGATGCGGAATCAGGAACGCCGAGATGTCGGCGGGCCGGCCGAAGAGCAGGTTCAGCACGTCCGGCGGCAGGCCGGCGTCGATGAATGCTTCGACCAGCGCGACGACCGAGGACGGCGCTTCCTCGGCGCCCTTGAGGATCACCGAGCATCCGGCGGCCAGCGCAGCGGCCACCTTGCGCACCGCCTGCGAGACGGGGTAGTTCCAGGGCGTGAAGGCCGCGACGGGACCGACCGGCTCGCGCACTGCCATCTGCACGGTGTGCGCGTGACGCGGCGCAATCACGCGGCCGTAGACGCGCCGGCCTTCTTCGGCAAACCATCGGATCACTTCGATCGACCCGCGGATTTCAGAATGCGCCTCGGCGAGCGGCTTGCCCTGCTCGCGCGTGATGAGGCGCGCCACGTCGTCGGCGCGTTGCTGCAGGCGTTCCGCCGCGGCGTCGAGCATGGCCGAGCGCTCTCGCGCAGGCGTGGCCTGCCAGCGCGCGAAGCCGCGCACTGCCGAAGCCACCGCGCGCTCAACGTCCGATCGCGTCGCGCAAGCCACACGTGCGACACATTGACTGTCCGCAGGATCGTGAACGTCGAGCGTCGCGCCGTCGCTGGCTTGCGTCCATTCACCGGCGATGAAGAGTCGAAGAAGATCGGGAGATGTCATTGGAATGCCTCGCTGCCTTGGCTGGTTGCGGCGCGCGTGTCGGTGCAACCTTCGACATCGCGCGGCAGCAGATGCTTCATCAGCCGCTGGCTCGGTGTGTACTGGAAGCTGTCGACGAAGGCGATGTAGCGCGGAAACTGATGCTTGCCGAGGCGCGGCCGCAGCCAGGCCGAGAGTTCGCCGGCGTCGAGGTTCGCGCCCGGCTTGCGCTGGACGAAGAGCTTGGCTTCCTGCTCGCCGATCTCGGCGCTCACGCCGATGACGGCCGCGTCCTCGATGGCCGGGTGGCCCTTGACGACGTGTTCGATCTCCCAAGCCGAAACGTTCTCGCCGCGCACGCGCAGGCTGTCGACCGTGCGGCCGAGGAAATAGAGCCGGCCTTCGGCGTCGGTCTTGCCGAGGTCGCCGGTCCAGAGCTCGCCATGGCGCAGCGCCTTAGCCGTGGCCTCGGGGTTGCGGTAGTAGCCGGCGAACAGCGCACCGGCGGCGCGCTCGGACACCACGATCTCGCCAGGCTCGCCGGCAGCAAGCGCCTGCCCTTGTGCATTGCAGATGCGGAAATCCAGCCACGGCACGGGCAGCCCGACCGCGCCGGGCGTGCGATCGAGGTTGCAGGTCGTGAAGCTCGACGCCTCGGTCATGCCGTAGCACTCGTTCAGGCGCAGACCGAAGCGCTGTTCGAAGGGTGCCCAGTCCTTGGCCGGCAGCCCCGCGCCCCACGCGACGCGGACGCGATGACTGCGTTCGTGCGCGGACGGCGCGGTGTTGAGCAGCATCTGCGGAATGCCGCCGAGGTAGTGGATGTGCGTCGCGCCACTCAACTCGACCTGCTGCCAGAAGCGGCTGGCACTGAAGCGCGGCACCATGGTCAGCCGGATGTCGCGCAGGAGCGGAACCGCCACGAGCTGCGCGCCGCCGATGTGATAGAGCGGCTCCCACACGAAGAACACGTCGCCGTCCTGTGCCTGCGAGGTCAGGAGCGCGCCAGTCGCCGAGAGCTCGAGCATCCTGTAGGTGACAAGCACGCCCTTGGGTCGCCCGGTCGTGCCCGACGTGTAGCTGATGGCGAACAGATCCTGCGGCGACGGCAACACGACGTCGAAGCCGCGGTCGCTTTCGAACATCTGCGACAGACAGAGGGCATGGACTGCGCCGGTGTCCGCGCATGGCGTCCTGGCGATCAACGTCGCATCGGAAAGCGACGCGCCGCTCTCGCGAATCACGTCGATCAGCTCCGGTTCCGCGAGCAGCGCGCGCGGCGCGCAATGTTCGAGTTGGTAGCGCAGTCCGTCGCCGCGCTGAAGCACGTTGACCGGCACCCACACAGCGCCGCACATCGCGATGCCGAGCAGCGCGGCGATGCTCACGGGATCGTTGTGCAGCATCGCGGCCACGCGATCGCCCGGCCGGACCTCGACCTCGTGCAGATGGGCCGCGATCGATTCGGCAGCGCGCGCGATCTGCGCGAAGCTGTGGTCGCGTCCCTCGTGGCTCAGATAGATCGCGTCCGGCTTCTCTGCCACGCGGCGACGCAGCCAATGCAGGAGCGTCTCGCCGGCGGCGATGTCATGTCGAGTCAATTTATTGATATCCAATTTAAAATAACGTATCCCAATACCGCGACGCAAAGCCCACCTTCATGCGCCGGCTCAGGAACAACGTAGGAAACGAGCGTGAAGAAACCACCCGACGCCGCGCAAGACCGCGAACGTGCCGATCCGCTGCTGGTGCAGTCGGTGTTGAAAGCCTTTGCCGTGCTGCATGCGTTCGATGCCTCGAACCGATCGCTCGGCCTGGCCCAGATCGCCGCGATCGACGACATGGGCAAAAGCGCCGCCCAGCGCTTCACGCACACGCTGATGCTGGCCGGCTATCTGGCCAAGGACCCGCAGACCAAGCGCTTCGAACTGACGGCACGCACCTTGACGCTCGGCAGCCAGTACATCCAGACGCACCCGCTCGTGAGCCGCGCGACGCCTTATCTTCAGCAGCTCAGCAACAGTACGCGTGAAACGGTGAACCTCACGCTGCGGGACGATCTCGACATCGTGTTCGCGGCGCGATTCCCGAGCCAGCATGTGCTGAATACCGACGTCGTCGTCGGCACGCGCCTGCCGGTGTTCTGCACCGCGCCGGGGATCGCGATGCTCTCCCGGCTGCCGCGCGCGGAAGCGATGAGCCTGCTGCGCCGCTCCGACCGCCGCGCGTTCACGGCCAATACCACGCGCGAGCTTGGTGCGCTCGAACGCAAGCTCGATCGCGCGGCCAGGATGGGCTACGCGACGGCATGGGAAGAGTTCTATCCGGGCGATCTGTCGATCGCGGCGCCGGTGCTGGATGCGGCACAACGTCCGGTCGGCGCCATCAATGTCAGCGTCACGCGGGCGATGTACACGCCGGACGATGCCGAGGCGGCTTTCCATTCGCTGGTCGTGGCGACGGCTCATTCCGTCTCCGGCTGAGCAGCCTTGGGCGCGCCGGCACGGCTGCCGCGCTGCGGAAGCAGCTGCGCCGCCACCAGCGCGATGCAGGTGAACAGCAGCACCCATGTCGAGATGGCCGCGACCGTCGGATCGATGACATCGCGCAGCGCGGTGAACATCTTCTTGGTGAGCGTGGTTGCATCGCCGCCGGAGATGAAGAGCGTCACCACCACCTCGTCGAAGGACGTGAGAAACGCGAACAGGCCGGCAGAAGCGAGCGCGAAGCGGATCTGCGGCAGCGTGATGTGCATGAAGGCCTGCAACCTGCTGGCGCCCAGCACCCGCGCCGCCTTCTCCTGGTTGAAGTCGACGTTCGACAGCGCGGCCGTGAGCATGACCAGCACGACCGGCAAGGCGAGCGCGGAATGCGCGAGCACGAGGCCCGTGATCGAATCGAGCAGGCCGAGCTTGGCGTAGATGTAGAAGCTGCCGATCGCCAGCAGAATGACCGGAAAGATCATTGGCGTGAGCAGCAACCCGAACACCAGTTCACGCCAGCGCGAGCGCCAGTGGATCAGGCCGTAGGCCGCAGCGATGCCGAGCGCCAGCGACACGGCGGTATTGGCGACGGCCACGCGCACCGACACCCACAGCGCATCGCGCCAGGCCGGCGATTGCGCGACTTCGGCATGCCAGCGCAGCGAAAGGCCCTGCGGCGGAAACTGGAGGTAGTCGCCGGCCGAGAAGGACATCGGCACGATGATCAGGCTCGGCGCAACCAGAAAGCACAGCACCAGCACCGTCAGCACCCACAGCGAAGGACGCGATGCACTCATCAGGCAACCTCCGCCCTACGGGCTGCGGTGCGAGCTTGCTCGGGACGGCCCGGCGCGGCGCTCATTCGCTTTCCCCACCCAGGCGGCGCGGCACGAAGCGATGCGCCAACGCCATCAACGCCACCGTCATCACCAAGAGCACCACGCCGAGCGCGGCCGCGGCGCCCCAGTTGAAGAACATCTGCACATCCTTGGCCGCCTGGATGGCCATCATCACGACCTTGCCGCCGCCGAGGATTTCGGGCACCACGTAGAAGCCCAGGCAGAGCACGAAGGTCACGAGGCAGCCGGCCATGATGCCCGGCAGCGACAGCGGCAGGAATACCGTAGCAAAGGCACGCAGCGGCGTGGCGCCGAGGCTCGCAGCCGCGCGGACGACTGCCGGATCGACCTTGCGCATCGCACCGTAGATCGGAAGGATCATGTAGGGCAGCATGATCTGCACCGTGCCCACAAGCACGCCGATCTCGTTGAGTGTGAGTGCCAGCGGCTCGGACCACCAGCCCAGCGCCATGCCGGCCTGGTTCACGAGTCCATTGCGCTGCAGGATCACCATCCACGCGTAGGTGCGGACCAGGACCGATGTCCAGAGCGGCACCAGCACGGCGATCATCAGGAGATTGGCGATTCGTTCGCGCAACCGGCTGAAGAGGTAGGCGACCGGTACCGCAAGGACGGCGCAGATCGCGGTCGTGGCGAGCGAGACGCGAAAGGTGGTCGCGAACACCCGCGCATAGGCCTGGCCGTCGAGCAGCCGCAGATAGTTCTGCAAGGTCGGCGATCCGGCCTCGTCGAGGAATGAGAGCACCACCAGCATGCAGACCGGCACCAGTGCGACGAGTCCGATCAGCGCCAGCGCAGGCGCGATCAGTCCGAACATGGCCAGCCCTTCCCTGCGCGCGTCCTGGCGCAGCGCCGCTTCGAGCGGACGCCTGCCGACGATCGACCGCGTCGCGAGCACACCCTGGTTCATTGGAGTACCTTCGGAACGGCCGAGCGGCTCATGGGCCGGGCACCACAATGGTGTCGTTGCGATGCAGGGTCAGCGTCACCGCTTCTCCGCGTGCGGGCAATGGTTGCTGCGAGCCGGCGCCGAGCAACCGGCGCAAACGAAGTTGCCGCCCTTCGCCGATGTCCACGTGCAGCAGCGCGCTTTCGCCTTCGTAGATCCGGCTGGCGACCAGACCATGGAACACGTTGAGCGCCGGATCGCTCGCGCACGAAGAAGTACCGAGCGCGAGCCGCTCGGGTCGCACCACCAGCACATGAGGACCGTCCTGCAGCCGTTCGCGCAGGCGGAGCTCGGTATCGCCGAAAAGCGCACGGCCGGCCGCCACGTGAATCGGCAGCAGGACGGACTCGCCGATGAAATCGGCGACGAATGCATCCGCCGGCCGTTCGTAGAGTTCGTCGGGCGTGCCGATCTGCACCAGCCGCCCCGCGCGCATCACAGCGACGCGATCGGACATCGTGAGCGCCTCGCGCTGGTCGTGTGTCACGCAGATGGTCGTCATCCGCAGCGTCTCGTGAAGGCGCCGCAGTTCGATCTGCATCTGCTCGCGCAGCTTCTTGTCGAGCGCGGACAAGGGCTCGTCCATGAGCAGCAGGCGCGGCCGGAACACGGTCGCGCGGGCCAGGGCAACGCGTTGCTTCTGCCCGCCCGACAGCGCGTCGATGCGCCGCCGATCGAAGCCTTCGAGCTGGACCAGCGACAAGGCCTCGGCCACCATGCGCGCGGATTCCGCGGCACCGACCTTGCGCAGCCTGAGCGGATAGGCGATGTTCTGCGCCACGTCCATGTGCGGGAACAGCGCGTAGTTCTGGAACATCATGCCGATGCCGCGCTCGTGCGGCGGCAGCCGGACCATCTCCTGGTCGCCAAGCCTGACCGAGCCGGCTTCGGGCCGCACGAAGCCCGCAATGGTCATCAGCAGCGTGGTCTTGCCCGAACCGGAAGGACCGAGCAGCGTCAGGAACTCGCCGGGCTTCACCCGCAGCGAGACGTCGTCGAGTGCAACGAAGTCGCCGTAACGCTTGCCGATCACCGACAGGTCGAGTCCGAGCGGCTGCGCCTGCCCGGCTGCCAGCCCACCGGGCTGTGGCGCTGCGGCAGCGCCGCCGAAGCTCATCGCACGGATCGCATTCACTTGCTGATCATTTCCTGATAGAGCTTCTCGGCCCGCGCCTGGTTTTCGCGCCACCAGACCGGATCGAGGCGCAGTTGCCGCGACAGGTTGGCCGGCGCGGAGGGCAGCGTCTGGGCCAGTTCGGCCGAGATGAGTTTGCCGTCGTAGGCCTTGCTGTTGACCGCGCCGTATGGCATGGCATTGGAGAAGGCGGCCTGGTATTCGGGCTTGGCGATCTCGGCCAGGAATTGCATCGCGAGTTCGCGGTTCGCTGCGCCCTTGGGCACGACATAGACATCGGCATCGAGCATGGCCTGGTTGTAAGTCCATGCGATCGGCAGGCCGGCCTTGGCGAGTGCCGCGATCTGCCCGCTCCATGCGGAGGCCATGTCGACCGTGCCGTCCTTGAGCAGTTGCGTCTGCTGCGCGCCGGAAGCCCAGAAGGCCGCGATGTTCGGCTTGAGCGCGGCCACCTTGTCGACCGCGTGCTTGAGGCCGGCGTCGGTCGAGAGTTCGGTGTAGACCTTGTCCATCGGTACGCCGTCGGCCATCAGGGCCGGTTCGAGGTGGCCCAGCGCCTGGTTGCGATAGGCGCGCGCGCCCGGGAAGCGCTTGACGTCCCAGAAGTCGGCCCAGGTCTGCGGTGCCGACGCGCCGTACTTCTTGCTGTTCCAGGTGATGGCCGTCGAATAGAGATCGCCGCCGACCCATTGCTTCTCGGCATAGCCCTTGACGAAGCTCGAAGTGTCGATGGCCTTGTAGTCGAGCGCTTCGAGAATGTCCTCGGCGCTGGCGCGCGCCGCACCGCCGGCTCCGATGCTCACCACGTCCCAGGTGGATGCGCCCGAGCGCACGCGCAGCCGAAGGTCGGCGAGGCCGTTGTAGGTTTCCTCGACGAGATGCACGCCGAGCCTGGCGGCAGCGGGTTGCCACACCTGCTTGCTCTGGCCTGCCTGGTAGGCACCTCCCCAGGAGACGACGGTCAGCTTTTTCTGCTGGGCGAAGGCCCTGCCCGATATCAGCGGCGTGGCGGCGCAGGCTGCGGCGACGAGGAAGCCGCGCCGATCGAAGTGGCTCATGGAAGACTCCTTGGGGTTTGGAAAACGCGAAGGCGAAGGCTCGAAAAGGTGGCGAAGCGCAGTCAGCCGGTCACGGCGGAAACCGGCGCGGCCGCGGAGACTGCGTCGCGCCGCAGCGGCACGCCGGCGATGGTGATGCGATGCATCAGCCGCCGTTCACCCTGGTAGTCGTTGAGCGCGTAGTGCCAGGTCGCCCGGTTGTCCCAGAAGGCAATGGCGCCATCGGTCCAGTGGAACCGGTACTGGAACTCGGGCCGCGCCGCATGTTGATAGAGATGGTCGAGCAAGGCGTTGGATTCGGCGATGCTCCAGCCGTCGATCTTCACGGTGAAATCGGGATTGACGTAGAGCAGCTTGCGGCCGCTGATCGGATGCGCCACCACCACGGGGTGGACCGCGTCCTGCGTGGCCGCACCCATGTTCTGCAACCGGCCCTGCAGATCGCCCCAGTCGCGCGTGCGGCCGGCGCCGAAGACATGCTTGCTCGAGTGCAGCGCATCGAGGCCTTCGAGCGTCTTCTTGAGTCCGTCGGACAACGCGTCGTAGGCCGCATACATGCTCGCGAAGATCGTGTCGCCGCCGACGCGCGGCACTTCGCGTGCATAGAGGATGGAACCGAGCGCCGGCGCCGTGTCGTAGCTGTGGTCGGTGTGCCAGCCGCCGCCGATGTTGGACTTCTGATCCGGCTCCTTGCGGACCTCCGCAATCATCGGATGGCCGGGGACGGGCGTGAAGAACCGGTTGATGTCGATCGACCCGATCTGCTGTGCGAAAGCCACGTGCTGCTCGGGCGTCAGCGTCTGGTCCCTGAAGAACAGGACACCGGTCGCGCCCAGCGCCTGGATCAGGGCGTCGCGTTGCGACTGCACGAGAGGCTGGCGCAGGTCGATGTCGACCACGTCGGTTCCGACAAGGGGTGAAGCGGGTAGAAGTTGCATGGCTTGATATATTGCATTGCAATACAAAGTATTGAACTTCAACCAATGCTACCGTTTTATTGCAGGAAGTCAACTGGGCCGGGCGGCCCAGGCCTGCCTCGCTGCCGAGGCAGCAAGGGATCGGTTGTTTCGATGATGCGCACGCCCTTCGGCGCCGACCGGCTCAGCCCGCGTGCTGCATGAACCCGTCCAGCACATTGACCGCATTGGTGCCGACCTCGGCCACCGCATAGCCGCCCTCGAACACGAAGACGGTAGGCAGCCCGGCGCGCGCGAGGTCTTCGCCGATGTGCAGGTAGTCCGGCGTCGCGAGTGTGAAGCCGGCGATCGGGTCGCCTTCGAAGGTATCGAGCCCGAGCGACACCACCAGCGCGCCGGGCCGGAAATCCGCGATGCCGCGCAGCGCGCTCGCGAGCGCCTCGCGCCATGCAGCGAAGCCCGTGCCGCGCGCCAGCGGCAGGTTGCGGTTGAAGCCTGCACCCGCACCGGCGCCGCGCTCGTCGGCATAGCCGAGGTAGTACGGGTACTCGGTGTGCGGATCGCCGTGCAGGCTGGTGAACTGCACGTCGGCGCGCTCGTAGAAGATGGCCTGCGTGCCGTTGCCGTGGTGGTAGTCGATGTCGAGCACCGCGACGCGTTCGACGCCGGCATCGCGCAGCGCCTGGGCCGCAATGGCCGCGTTGTTGAGGAAGCAGTAGCCGCCGAAGAAGTCGACGCCTGCGTGATGGCCCGGCGGCCGCGTGAGCGCGAAGGCCGCGCGTTCGCCCGCGAGCACGTGCCGCACGGCGGTCAGCGCGCAATCGGCGCCGGCGCGTGCCGCGGTCCACGTGCCCGCAGTCAGCGGCGATCCCGCGTCGTACGAGAACAGGCCGAGCCGCGCCGCAAAGCTTGCGGGCAGCACGTCCGAACGGAAAGTGCGGATCGGCCAGTACGAGGGCAGCGCATCGCGCCCGGCATTCGCCGGATCCAGCGCGACCCATTCGTCCCAGGCCTTCGCCAGGAAATCGATATAGCGCGGCGCATGCACGCGCGCGATGGCCGCATCGTCGAACGCGGCCGGCGCATCGATCGGTCCGAGCCCGCGCGCCTTGAGTTCGCGCAGCACATGATCGACCCGCGCCGGGATCTCGAAGCACGGCATCAGCTCGCCACGGAACATCTCCACCTTGCCGTGGTGCAGCGCGTGCCGGTCGTTGTAGATGCTGCGCATCAGGCTTCCCGCCGGACAGGCTCCGGCACCAGCGTCGCCTCGCGCGCGGGCGGCATGCGCAGCACCTGCGCGGCGGAACGCGCCAGCACCGGTGCCAGCGCCACGCCCGTGTGCGTGCCGAGGCGCACCACTTCCTCGGGCGGCGCCGCGGCGACCACGCGCCCGCCGCCGTTGCCGCCTTCGGGCCCGAGATCGATCAGCCAGTCGGCTTCGGCGATGACGTCGAGGTCGTGCTCGATCACGACCACGCTGTGGCCGCCGTTGACCAGCCGGTGCAGCACGTGGATCAGCTTCTCGACGTCGGCCATGTGCAGCCCGACCGTCGGCTCGTCGAGCACGTAGAGCGTGTGCGGCGCCTTGTTGCCGCGCCGCGTGACGTCGTCGCGCACCTTGCTGAGTTCGGTCACGAGCTTGATGCGCTGCGCCTCGCCGCCGCTCAGCGTCGGCGAGGGCTGGCCGAGCGTGAGGTAGCCCAGGCCCACGTCCTTGAGCAACTGCAGCGGATGGCTGATGTGGGGCATGGCGGCGAAGAACTCGACCGCCTCGTCGACCTCCATCTGCAGCACGTCGCCGATGCTCTTGCCGCGCCAGCTGACGGCCAGCGTCTCGGGATTGAAGCGCGCGCCGTGGCAGACCTCGCACGGCACCTTGACGTCGGGCAGGAAGCTCATCTCGATGGTGCGCACGCCGGCGCCGTCGCAGCCGGGGCAGCGGCCCTCGCCGGTGTTGAAGCTGAAGCGCGCCGGGCCGTAGCCGCGCGCCTTCGCCTCCAGCGTGTCGGCGAACAGCTTGCGGATGGTGTCCCAGAAGCCGATGTAGGTGGCCGGGCAGCTGCGCGGGGTCTTGCCGATCGGCGTCTGGTCGACTTCGAGCACGCGGTCGATGGTCTCGTAGCCGTCGACGCCGCTGCACCCGACCCACTTCGGCCGCTTGCCGGCGGCATCGGCATCGCGGCCGGCCTTGGTCATGCGCTGCACGACGATCGCGTAGACGTTGGCGAGCAGCACGTCGCGCGCGAGCGTCGACTTGCCCGAGCCGCTGACGCCGGTGACCGCGACCAGCCGATGCAGCGGCAGCGGCACCGTGACGTCCTGCAGGTTGTGCAGGTCGGCGCCGCGCACCGTGAGCCAGTCCGGCGATCCGGGCTCGGGCAGCGGCACCGGGCGCCGTGCCTGCAGCGGATGCTTCATCGCATCGCGCAGGTAGCGGCCGGTCTGCGAATCGGCGGCACGTTCGATGTCGGCGACGCTGCCCTCGGCCACCAGCCGGCCGCCGCGCTTGCCGGCGCTGGGGCCGATGTCGATCACATGGTCGGCGCGGCGGATGGTGTCCTCGTCGTGCTCCACCACCACCAGCGTGTTGCCCTTGTCGCCGAGCTTGTGCAGCGCGTCGAGCAGGATCTGGTTGTCGCGCGCGTGCAGGCCGATGGTCGGCTCGTCGAGCACGTAGCACACGCCCTGCAGGTTGCTGCCGAGCTGCGCCGCGAGCCGGATGCGCTGCGCCTCGCCACCGCTCAAGGTCGGCGCGCCGCGGTCGAGCGTGAGATAGCCGAGGCCGACCTCTTCGAGGAATTCGAGCCGGCTCTTGATCTCGGGCACGAGGTCGCGCGCGATCTCGCCCTGGCGGCCGGTCAGCGCGATCTGCTCGAACCAGATGCGGATGTCGGTGACGCTCATGCGCGCGAGCTGCGTGATGCCGATGCCGCCTTCGCCCCAGGCTTCGCCCGCGACACCGCCGCCGCCGAACATCACGGCCCGCGCCGTGGCGTTGAGCCGCGTGCCTTCGCAGGTCGGGCACATCGCGTCAGCGACATCCTCGACCTCGGGCTCCGCGAAGGTCTGCTCGCGGCCGCGGTTGTCGTCGCCGAGCACCGAGTCGTCGAACACCTTGCGCTGCTCCTTCGTGAGCTTGACGCCGGTGCCCACGCAATCCGGGCACCAGCCGTGCTTGCTGTTGTACGAGAAGAGGCGCGGGTCGAGCTGCGCATAGCTGGTGCTGCAGACCGGGCAGGCGCGCAGCGTCGAGAACACATGCGCGCGGCCGATGCCGAGCGTCGGCGCGCCGGCCATCATCGCGCCGCGCAGGCCGGTGAGATCGCTCATCACATGCACCACGCCCTTGCCGTGTTCGAGCGCCTTGGTCAGCGCCTGGCGCAAGGTCGTCTCTTCGGACGGCAGCACGTCGAGGCTCGCGACCGGCAACTCGATGCTGTGTTCCTTGAAGCGGTCGATGCGCGGAAAGCCGGTGGTCGGCAGGAATTCGCCGTCGACCCGCAGGTGCGTGTAGCCGCGCGGCCGCGCCCAGTCGGCCAGCTCGGTATAGACGCCCTTGCGGTTGCTCACCAGCGGCGCGAGCAGGCCGATGTGCTGGCCCTTGAAGTTCTTCATGAGCTGCGCCGCGATGCTGTCGGGCGTCTGTGGTTGCACCGCGGCGCCATCGTGAATGCAGTGCTGGATGCCGAGCTTGACGTAGAGGAGCCGCAGGAAATGCCAGACCTCGGTGGTGGTGCCCACGGTGCTCTTGCGCCCGCCGCGCGACAGGCGCTGCTCGATCGCGACGGTCGGCGGAATGCCGTAGACCGCATCGACCTCGGGCCGGCCCGCGGGCTGCACGATGCTGCGCGCATAGGCGTTCAACGATTCGAGATAGCGGCGTTGGCCTTCGTTGAACAGGATGTCGAAGGCCAGCGTCGATTTGCCCGAGCCGCTGACGCCGGTCACCACGCTGAACTTGCCGCGCGGGATGTCGACCGTGAGGTTCTTGAGGTTGTGCTCGCGCGCGTTGACGATCTGGATCGCATCGCGCCCGACCGCCGGCTGCACGCGCGCGGCATACGAACGCGCCGCGCGTTCCGCCACCTTGTAGGCGCCGGGGCCAACGGCCAGTTCGTAGTCGGCCAGCGCCGCACCGGTGAGCGAGGCGCGGTTCTCGCGCACCTGCTCGGGCGTGCCGACCGCCACCACCCGGCCGCCGCCCTCGCCGCCTTCGGGGCCGAGGTCGACCACCCAGTCGCTGGCGCGGATGACGTCGAGGTTGTGCTCGATCACGACCAGCGAATGCCCGGCATCGAGCAGCTTGCGCAGCGCGCGCATCAGCCGCGCGATGTCGTCGAAGTGCAGGCCGGTGGTCGGCTCGTCGAACAGGAACAGCGTGCCCTTGCGCGCCAGCGGCTGCCGGCTCGAGCTGCCGTTCTTCGCCGCCTCGGCGAGGAAGCCCGCGAGCTTGAGCCGCTGCGCCTCGCCGCCGCTGAGCGTGGGCACGGGCTGGCCGAGTTTGACGTAGTCGAGCCCGACATCGACGATCGGCTGCAGCACGCGCAGCACCTCGCGGTCCATCTCGAACACCGCGGCGGCCTCGGCCACCGTGAGGTCGAGCACGTCGGCGACGTTGAAGCTGCGCGATGCGCGCTCGATCGTGACCTCGAGGATCTCGGGCCGGTAGCGCTTGCCGTCGCAGTCGGGGCAGCGCAGGTAGACGTCGGACAGGAACTGCATCTCGACGTGCTCGAAGCCCGAGCCGCCGCAGGTCGGGCAGCGGCCGTCGCCGCTGTTGAAGCTGAACTTCGAGGCCGTGTAGCCGCGCTGGCGCGAGAGCGCAGCGGTCGCGAAGATCTCGCGGATCGCATCCCAGGCGCCGACGTAGCTCGCGGGATTGGAACGCGCGGTCTTGCCGATCGGCGACTGGTCGACGAAGACCACATCGCTCAGCAGATCGGCACCGAGCAGCCGGTCGTGCGCGCCCGGCGTTTCGGTGGCCTTGCCGAAATGGCGCATCAGCGCGGGCGCCAGCACATCCTGGATCAGGGTCGACTTGCCCGAACCGCTGACGCCGGTGATGCAGACCAGGCGCGCGAGCGGCAGCTCCACGGTCGCGTTCTGCAGGTTGTGCTCGCGCACGCCTTCGAGGATCAGCCGCGGCGTGTTGTCGGTGACCATGCGGCGAAAGCCCATGCCGATCTGCTTGCGTCCGCCGAGGTACTGGCCGGTCAGCGTGTCGGCATCGCGCAGCGCATCGGTGCTGCCGTCGAACACGATCTGCCCGCCGCGCACGCCGGGCCCCGGGCCCATGTCGATCACGCGGTCGGCGGCCAGCATCACGGCCGGGTCATGCTCGACCACCACCAGCGTGTTGCCTGCGTCGCGCAGGCGCAGCATGGCCTCGGTGATGCGGTTCATGTCGCGCGGATGCAGGCCGATGCTGGGCTCGTCGAGCACGAACAGCGTGTTGACCAGCGAGGTGCCGAGCGCGGTCGTGAGGTTGATGCGCTGCACCTCGCCGCCGCTCAGCGTGCGGCTCTGGCGGTCGAGCGTGAGGTAGCCGATACCGACGTCGTGGAGGTAGCGCAGGCGCGTCGTGATCTCTTCGTGCAGCAGCTTGAGCGCTTGTTGCTCCCCATGCCTCGCGCCTTCCCCCTCCGGGGAAAGGCTGGGATGGGGGCCGGCTGCGCTCGCTGCGGGCGCCTGCCCCCACCCCGGCCCTCCCCCGGAGGGGGAGGGAGAAATACCGAACCCATCGAAGAAGCGCCGCAGCCGCTCGATCGGCAACATCATCAGATCGTGCAGGCACAGCCCCGGCAGCGCCTCCAGCTGTTCGCGCGACCACTTCACGCCCACCGGCATGAAGCGCTTGCCCGGATCGAGCACCGCATCGGCATCCCGCTTGCTGCCGATGCGCCACAAGAGGCTCTCGAGCTTGAGCCGCGCACCCGCGCAGGTCGGGCACGGCGTGTAGCTGCGGTACTTGGACAAGAGCACGCGGATGTGCATCTTGTAGGCCTTGCTCTCCAGGTAGCCGAAGAAGCGGCGCACGCCATACCACTGCTGGTTCCACTTGCCCTTCCAGTTGGGCGAGCCCTCGATCACCCAGGCCTGCTGCTCGGGCGTGAGCTTGTTCCAGGGCGTGTCGCGGGGGATGCCGGCCGTTTCGGCGTGGCGCATCAGGTCGTCCTGCGCCTCTTTCCAGGCGGGCGTCTGGATGGTCTTGATGGCGCCGGCGCGCAGCGTGAGCTTGTCGTTGGGAATCACGAGGCCGAGGTCGACGCCGATCACGCGGCCGAAGCCGCGGCAGGTCTCGCAGGCGCCGACCGCGGAGTTGAAGGAGAACATCGACGGGATCGGGTCGGCGTAGCGGATGTCGCTCTCGGGGCAATGAAGGCCCGTGGAGAATTTCCAGATCTCGGATGATGCGCTTTCGTCAGCCGGCAAGGCATACACGGTGAGCCGCCCGCTGCCGCGCTTGAGCGCGACCTCGATCGCCTCGACCACGCGCGCGCGTTCGGCGCCGGCGATGCGGAAGCGATCGGCCACCACGTCGAGCACCTTGCGCGGCCCGGTCGGCGTCGCGATCTCGCGCTCGGCCTGCACGCGCGTGAAGCCGCTGGCCGACAGCCATTGCGTGACCTCGTCGGCCGTGGTGCTGGCCGGCAGCTCCACGGGAAACGTGACCACCACGCGCGGATCGCCGGCAGCGGACGCGCGCATCGCGAGCTCGGCATAGATCGAGTCCGGCGAATCGTGCCGCACCGGCAGCGCCGTCTCGCGGTCGAACAGCTGTGCCGCGCGCGCGAACAGCAGCTTGAGGTGGTCGTTGAGCTCGGTCATCGTGCCGACGGTCGAGCGCGACGAACGCACCGGATTGGTCTGGTCGATCGCGATGGCCGGCGGCACGCCTTCGACCTTGTCGACGGCCGGCTTGTCCATGCGGTCGAGGAACTGCCGCGCATAGGCCGAGAAGGTCTCGACATAGCGCCGCTGGCCTTCGGCGTAGAGCGTGTCGAACACCAGGCTGGACTTGCCCGAGCCGCTCGGGCCGGTGACCACGGTCATCTCGCCGGTGCGGATGTCGAGATCGAGGTTCTGGAGGTTGTGCTGACGTGCACCGCGAATCCGGATGGAGCCCTGTGTCATGAATGCCTTGGGGATGGGGCAGACATTCTAGGAAGGCCGGGCGACACATTCGTGCACGACATCACATGGGGGGTCGGGACGCAGGGGTTTCCACCGATGGCAACACGTATCGCGGCAGACACAAATAGACGCGTTTGCTGTCACATCCCGGAATTCAAATGAAAAAACATACCCGAACATGGGGGATCCGCGCCTGCGCGGCCCTCCTGCTGGCCCTCGCCACCCTGAGCACATCAGCCCAGATCCTCATCGGCCAGACGGCCGGCATGACCGGCCCCACCGCCGCTCCCTTGAACGAAGCCAACAGCGGCGCCCAGCTGGTCATCGACGCGGCGAACGCCAAGGGCGGCATCAACGGCGAAAAGATCGAGATGGTCCGCATCGACGATGCCTTCGACGCCCGGCGCGCCGGCGAGAACGCGCGCGTGCTGATCGAGGACAAGAAGGTGGTCGCGCTGTTCCTGAGCCGCGGCACGCCGAACACCCAGGCCATGATCCCCTGGCTCGACAAGTATGGCGTGGCGCTGATCGGGCCATCGACCGGCGCCATGGTGCTGTACAAGCCGCTGCAGAAACACGTGTTCAACGTGCGCGCGACCTACCAGAGCGAAGCCGAGAAAGCGGTCCAGCACCTGGTCACCATCGGCCTGACGCGGATCGTCGTGGTGCACGCGGCCGACTCCTTCGGCAAGGATGCGCTCGCGGGCGCCATGACGGGCTTCGACAAGGCCAGGCAGAAGCCGGCCGCGGTCGTGGCGGCGGACCGCGAGAAACCCGACTACGCGAGCATCGTGCCGAAGATCACCGGCGCCGACGCCCAGGCGGTGTTGTGGTTCGGCGCCAGCCAGGTGGTGGCCGACGGCGTCAAGGCCTTGCGCGCCGCGGGCTCGGCGGCGCAGGTCGTCACGCTGTCCAACAATGCCTCGTCGGGTTTCATCAAGCAGCTGGGCGATGCGAGCAGCGGCGTGATCGTGACCCAGGTGTTCCCCAACGAGCACCTGATCGGCCAGCCGATGGTCCACGAAGCCCTCGCGCTCGCGCAGGCCAAGGGCCAGACCGAGCTGTCACCGGCCGTGCTCGAGGGCTTCGCCGCGGCCAAGGTGCTGGTCGAAGCGCTGCGCCGTGCCGGCCCGAAGCCGACACGCGCCAAGGTGCTCGCTGCGCTCGAGACCATGCACGACTACGACCTCGGCGGACTGGAGGTGCACTATTCGCCCCAGAGCCACGCCGGCATCGATTTCGCCGACCTCTCCATCATCAGCCAAGGCAAATTCAAGAGATAGGCTCGCCCCCAGTCTTCGCGCACTTCGTGTCGCTTCGCCAACCCCCTACCGGGGGCAACACCAGCGGCCCGGCGGAGCCGGCTCCGCGGTGTTTCTGGTACTAGGGTCGACGCGAAGTCAGTCGTTGGCGTAGATGTCTACGTCCTTGGTTTCGCGGATGAAAAGGGTGCCCACGACGAGTGTCACTGCCGCAATGATGATCGGATACCAGAGCCCGTTGTACATGTTCCCGGTGGTCGCCACGATCGCGAAGGCGGTGGTGGGCAGCAGGCCGCCGAACCAGCCGTTGCCGATGTGGTACGGCAGGCTCATGGAGGTGTAGCGGATGCGCGTGGGGAACAACTCGACCAGCATCGCCGCGATCGGGCCATAGACCATCGTCACCAGCAGCACCAGCCAGAACAGCATCAGCACCGACATGAACTTGTTCATCTTCGCGGGGTCGGCCTTGCTCGGATAGCCGGCCGCCTTCAGGTCGTCGCCCACGCCCTTCTTGAAGGCGGCGATGTCCTTGGCCGAAGCCTCGTCGAACTTGAGGTTGACCACGTTGCCGACCGGCGCCTCGACCGTCTTGTCGCCGATCTTGACCACGGCCTTGGAGCCCGGCGCGCCGTCAATGTTGTTGTAGCTCACCGAGTTCTGCACCAGGTAGCGCTTGGCGATGTCGCACGAGCTCTTGAAGTCGATCTCGCGCGCCACCGGGTTGCCCTGGAAGGAGCAGGACTTGGGATCGGCCGTCACCGTCACGCCGGCCGTGGCCTGGGCCTTGGCGAGGTCGGGATTGGCGGCCTCGGTCAGCATCTTGAAGACCGGAAAGTAGGTCACCACCGCCAGCAGGCAGCCGGCCATGATGATCGGCTTGCGGCCGATCTTGTCCGACAGCGTGCCGAAGATCACGAAGAAGGGCGTGCCGAGCGCGAGCGCCGCGGCGATCATCAGGTTGGCCGTGGTCGCATCGACCTTGAGCTGCGCCGTGAGGAAGAACAGCGCATAGAACTGGCCCGTGTACCAGACCACGGCCTGCCCGGCTGTGAGGCCGACCAGCGCCAGGATCACGATCTTGAGGTTCTTCCATTGGCCGAAGGACTCGGACAGCGGCGCCTTCGAGGTCTTGCCCTCGGCCTTCATCTTCTGGAAGGCCGGCGACTCGGACAGCGACAGCCGGATCCACACCGAGATGGCGAGCAGGAAGATCGACACCAGGAACGGAATGCGCCAGGCCCAGTCGTTGAACGCCGCCTCGCCGACGCCTTCGCGCACCCCCAGAATCACCAGCAGGCTCAGGAACAGGCCGAGCGTGGCGGTGGTCTGGATCCACGAGGTGTAGGCGCCGCGCTTGCCGAAGGGCGAGTGCTCGGCCACGTAGGTGGCGGCACCGCCGTACTCGCCGCCGAGCGCCAGGCCCTGCAGCATGCGCAGCGCGATCAGGATCACGGGCGCCGCGACGCCAATGGTCCCGTAGCTGGGCAACAGGCCGACGATGAAGGTCGACAGGCCCATGATCAGGATGGTCACCAGAAAGGTGTACTTGCGCCCGATCATGTCGCCCAGCCGGCCGAACACGATGGCGCCGAAGGGCCGCACCAGGAAGCCGGCCGCGAAGGCCAGCAGCGCGAAGATGAAGGCCGCTCCCGCATCCAGGCCGCTGAAGAACTGCTTGGCGATGATCCCCGCCAGCGAGCCGTAGAGATAGAAGTCGTACCACTCGAACACGGTGCCGAGGGAGGAGGCGAAGATGACCTTCTTCTCCTCCCGGCTCATGGGCCGGGGCGCGCTCGTGGGCGCTCCGCGCGAATCCAGTGTGGCTGCCATTGCGTCGTCTCCTCAGAAGTGTCGGCCCACGGAAAGGGACCGTGACGCATTCTTGAGGCGGCGACTGACCCGATCCTTTCGCCAAACTGAATCGGCGCTGACAACTTAGGGTGAAACCCGGAGGGTCTGTTTCAGCTGGCAGAAAAACTCAGGTTTTGCTGCTGCGCAGCAGTGCCGGCCGCTGGTCGACGGCGGTCCATTGCGGACCTGCGAACCACGCGTCGTCCGCGAGCCGCGCGCGCAGCATGCCGAGGCCGTCGAAGCCCCAGAACAGGTCGCCGTCGACCTCGTACGCCGGCACGCCGAACACGCCTTGTGCGATGGCCGCGTCGGTGTTGGCGCGCAACTGGGCCTTGACCTCTTCGCCATTGGCATCGCGCACCTGCGGCAGCCTGGCTGCGAGCGCCGCGAGCCGGGCCGCATCGCCGGCCTCGGCGCCGCCGCGCCAGATCTCGCGAAAGATCGTCTCCGCGACCCAGCGGCTGATCGTCCCGTCCGGCGTCGTCGCCAGCGCGAGGCGCAGGTGCGGCAGCGGGTTGTAGGGATGCGAGGCCGGCATCTCGATCGGGATGCCGTGCGCATGGCCCAGCCACAGCACGTGGCGATAGGTCCAGGTCCGCTTCGCCGGAATCTCGGCCGGCCCGAGCTGGCCGTGGTGCTTGAGCAGCGCGCCGAGCAGCAGCGGCTTGTAGCTCACGCTGTAGCTCAGGCCCTCGAGCGCGTCCGGAAGATGCTCGAACGCGAGCAAGGCGTAAGGCGAGATGAAGTCGAGATGGAAGGTGATGTGCTTCATGGCGATGCGTCCTGATCGTCGAGTGTCAGCAGATCGGCCTCGGCGCGCAGCTCGATGGCGCGCCAGACCCTGCGCTTGGTCGCATCGTCCATGCGGCTCCAGCCGGCGATCTCGTCGATGGTGCGCAGGCAGCCGGTGCAAAAACCGCTGGGCCGGTGCATGCGGCAGATCGAGATGCACGGCGACGGCAGATCGTTCGGCAGCATCCGCGCGACGGCCGCGCGCGACGCGAGTTCGGGCGTGAGGCCGGTGCTCACACCACGTCCGCGACCGGCGCGCCGGTCAGGCCTTCGAGATCGTGTGGGGAGAGCCGCACCACCGCATGCGGATGGCCGGCCGCGGCCCAGACATCCTCGAAGCGGAACAGCTCGCGGTCGATCAGCATGACCGGCGCCAGCGCATGCGCGAAGGGCGAGACGCCGCCGATCGAAAAGCCGGTCGTGCGCTTGACGAATTCGGCATCGGCGCGGCCCAGCTTGCCGACCAGCGCCTCAACCTTCTTCTCGTCGACGCGCCGGTCGCCCGAAGTCACGACCAGCACCGCCACGTCGTCGGCCTTGCGGCGGAACACGATGCTCTTGGCGATCTGGCCGAGTTCGATGCCGAGCGCATCGGCCGCCTGCTGTGCGGTGCGCGCGGCGTCGTCGAGCATCTGCGGCGCATGGGGATGGCCCTTGTCCTGCAGCAGGCGCGCGACGCGCTGCACGCCGTCGGGCAGCGAGGTCAATTCGGCACCGCACATCGTCTCAGCCCTCGCGCTTCGTGCGCAACGCCTTCGACGCCCGCGAGTTCGGTTCGCGGCCCAGCGCTTCGCTGATGTACACGCCCGCGTCGATCAACCGGTCCAGGTCGATGCCGGTCTCGATGCCCATCCCGTGCAGCATGTAGACCACGTCCTCGGTGGCCACATTGCCGGTCGCGCCTTTCGCGTACGGGCAGCCGCCGAGCCCGGCCGCCGAGGTGTCGAACTGCCACACGCCCATCGCCAGGCTCGCGAGCGTGTTGCCCAGCGCCTGGCCGTAGGTGTCGTGGTAGTGGCCCGAGATGTCGTCGATGCCGAAGTGCTTCAAGGTCGCTTCCAGCGCACGCTGCACCTTGACCGGGGTGCCTACGCCGATGGTGTCGGCCATGCCCACGTGCTGCACACCGATGTCTTTCATGAGGCCGGCCAGCATGTCGACGCGCGCGGGCGCGACTTCGCCTTCGTAGGGACAGCCCACGGCGCAGGACATCGCGCCGCGCACGTAGATGCCCTGGTCGCGCGCGGCCGCCACCACCGGCCGGAAGCGCTCGATGCTTTCGGCGATCGAGCAGTTGATGTTGCGCTGGCTGAAGGCCTCGCTGGCGGCGGCGAACACCACGATCTCGTCGGGCCATTCCTCGCGCGGCGCGGCGATGGCGGCCTCGAAGCCTTTCATGTTGGGCGTCAGCACCGAGTAGCGCACGCCGGTCTTGCGGTGGATGCCGTGCATGACCTCGGCGTTGTCGGCCATCTGCGGCACCCACTTGGGCGAGACGAAGCTCGTCACCTCGATCTCGCGCACCCCCGCATCTTGCAGCCGGTGCACGAGGCCGATCTTGATCTCGGCCGACACCGGCTGCTTCTCGTTCTGCAAGCCATCGCGTGGGCCCACGTCGACGATCTTGACTTTGGAGGGATATTTCATGACCAGCCTTCCAGATTCCTGTGCGAGTTCAGTATCCACGGTTGTGGTCGACCACACCGCCGATGGGTTCACCGCGCTCCAGTGCGCGGATCTTGCCGGCGATCTGCGCGATGCTCGTCTCGCGCTCGGTGCGCGCCGAACCATGCGGCGTCACTGTGATTTTCGGATGGCGCCAGAACGCGTGCGCCGGCGGCAGCGGCTCGACCTCGAACACGTCGAGCGTCGCACCCGCCAGCTGCCCGCTGTCGAGCAGCGGCACCAGATCGGCTTCCGCCAGATGGCCGCCGCGCGCCACGTTGACAAGATAGCCGCCCGGCTGCCCGCCGTGGAGCAAGGAAAGATTGCGCCGGTTCAGGATGCCGCGCGTCGCCTCGGTCAGCGGCAGCAGGTTCACCAGCACGCGGCTGGCGCCGAGAAAGGCATCGAAACCGTCGTCGCCAACGAAGCCCCGCACGCCATCGATCGCCTTGCCCGAGCGGCTCCAGCCATTGACCGGAAAATCGAACTGTGCAACCGCGCGCGCCACCCGCTCGCCGAGCACGCCCAGGCCCATCACGCCGACCGCGAAATCTCCGCGCTCGCGCGGCTTGCGATAGCTCCAGCGGCCTTCGCGCGCGTCGGCCTCGTAGACGTCGAACTCGCGGAAATGGCGGATCAGCGCGTGGCACACATACTCGGCCATCTGCACCGCCATGCCACCATCTTCGAGACGCACCAGCTGCGTCCGCGGCGGCAGCCGGAGCCGCGTCAGCGCATCCACGCCCGCGCCGATGTTGAACAGCCCGCGCAACTGCGGCTGCTCGTCGAGCAACTGCTGCGGCGGCATCCAGACCACCGCGTGGTCGACCGGCGGCGCGCCCGGCGTCCAGGCCCGCACGTCGGCACCGGGCAGTGCACGGCGCAGGCCGTCGACCCAGGGTTCCGGCTTGAGTTCGGACAAGCAGACGGCAATGCGCAGATGAGGGTAGGAGATCCCGTCGGCAGAAGACGGCACAGGCGGCACGGAAGAGGTCGATGAAATCGTCATGCCCCCGAGCTTAAGCGGCGATGCGCAGCAACTCCGCGCCCTCGGTCACCTGGTCGCCCGGCGCGTAGAGCAGTTCTTCCACGGTGCCGTCGGCCGGTGCCGCGATGGTGTGTTCCATCTTCATCGCTTCCATCACGGCCAGCGGCTGGCCGCGGCGGACCTTGTCGCCGGCCTTGACCGCGAAGGACACCACCTTGCCTGGCATCGGCGCGGTGAGGCGCCCGCCTTCGGCCTGCGTCTCGCCCGCATGGGCGAGGCGATCGATGGCGACGATCTTCGTCGCGCCCTCGGCCGCGAACACATGCGCCGTCGCCTGTTCCTGGTAGACGCTCAGCGTGCGGCGCTGCCCGTTGAACTGCACCTCGATGTCGCCCGAAGGGAAGCGGCCGATCACCAGCGGCCCGGACACGCCGCCCACCTGCAGCGCCAGCGTGCCGTCGTGCAGGTAGCTCAGCATGGCGGCCTGCGTTTCGCCGCGGAACTCGAATTCGAACGGGCGCAGCGCGACGCCGTGCGACTGCCAGCCGTCGCGCCGGCTGAAGGGATCGGCCGAGGCGCTCGACCCCTCGCCGAGCAGCGTGTGCGCCACCGAGGCCGCGGCCGCGAGCGGCAGGCCGAGCGGCTCCTGGTCGAACAGCACCGCGCGCTCGCGCTCGATCAGCGCGGTGTCGAGCTTCGCATGAGCAAAGGAATCGGTGCGCAGCACGCCGCGCAGGAACTGCACGTTGGTCGCGACGCCGACGATGTGCGTCTGCGCCAGTGCGAGATCGAGCCGCGCCAGCGCCTCCTCGCGGGTCGCGCCGTGCACGATCAGCTTGGCGATCATCGAGTCGTAGAAGGGCGAGATCACGCCGCCCTCGCGCACGCCGTCGTCGATGCGCACGCGGCTGCGCTGGAAGGCCGTGGCCTGCGGCTTGCGGTAGACGCGCAGGGTGCCGGTGGCGGGCAGGAAGTTCTTGTCGGGGTTCTCGGCGCAGATGCGCGCCTCGATCGCATGGCCGTGGATCTGCAGCTGGTCCTGCGTGAGCGGCAGGGGCTCGCCCGAGGCCACGCGCAATTGCCACTCGACGAGATCGAGGCCGGTGATGGCCTCGGTGACCGGATGCTCGACCTGCAGGCGCGTGTTCATCTCCATGAAGAAGAAGTTCATCTCGCCGCCTTCGCGCTGCTCGACGATGAACTCCACCGTGCCCGCGCCGACGTAGTTCACCGCGCGCGCCGCGGCGACGGCGGCCTCGCCCATCCGCTTGCGCATCGCCTCGGTCATGCCCGGCGCCGGCGCTTCTTCCAGCACTTTCTGGTGGCGCCGCTGCACCGAGCAGTCGCGCTCGAACAGGTAGACGCAGTGGCCCTGCGTGTCGCCGAAGACCTGGATCTCGATATGGCGCGGACGCTGCACATACTTCTCGATCAGCACCGCGTCGTCGCCGAAGCTGTTGATCGCCTCGCGCTGGCACGAAGCCAGCGCGGCCGCGAAGTCGGCCGACTTCTCGACCACGCGCATGCCCTTGCCGCCGCCGCCGGCACTGGCCTTGATCAGCACCGGGTAGCCGATGCGGTCGGCTTCGCGCTGCAGCAGCGCCGGGTCCTGGTCGCTGCCGTGGTAGCCGGGCACCAGCGGCACGCCGGCCTTCTCCATCAGTTGCTTGGACTCGGCCTTCAGCCCCATGGCCTTGATGGCGGAAGGCGGCGGGCCGATGAAGACCAGGCCCGCCTCGGCGCAGGCGCGCGCGAACTCCTCGTTCTCGCTCAGAAAGCCGTAGCCCGGGTGCACCGCCTGCGCGCCTGTGGCCTTGGCGGCTTCGAGGATCTTGTCCCAGCGCAGGTAGCTGTCCTTGGGCGCGCTGCCGCCAAGGTGGACGGCTTCGTCGCAGGCCCGCACGTGGTTGGCATAGGCGTCGGCGTCGGAATACACGGCCACCGTGCGGATGGCCATGCGCCGGGCCGTGGCAGCCACGCGGCAGGCAATCTCCCCGCGATTCGCAATCAGGATCTTGTCAAACATTCGATGAGTCCCCAGGGGTGTTCTTCTTGAATTGGAATGCCGGCACGACGCCGGGATCGGGCCGCCCGCTGAAGATGCGCGCGACGCGGCTGAACAGCGAGCGGAGGAAACGCCAGCTCTTTCGGATCAGCCACACGCTGAGCGCCAGCACGGCGATGAAGAGCACGCCGAAGACCAGCGGATGCGCGACCGCGAGCCACAGCCCGGCCGGCACCATGCCGTCCTCCACCAGCGAGGCGCCGACGTTGCTGAAGGGCTCGGGCGAGGTGTTGATGGCCGCGCGCGTGGTGGCCTTGGCCGCATGCGCCGTGGCCGCGAAACCGCCGCCGAGCAGCGCGGCCACCAGCGCCATCACCGCGTGGTCGGTGCCGAACACGCTGGCTGCGAGCGCCGCGCCGGCCGGAATGCGGATCGCGGTGTGCACCATGTCCCACAGCGAATCGAGGCCCGGGATCTTGTCGGCGAAGAACTCGACGAAGACCATGAAGCCGCTCGCCGCGATCACCACCGGATGCGCCAGCAGCTGCAGGCCGTGCGGCAGCGGCACCCAGCCGAAGTAGCCGGCCAGGCCGGTCAGCAGCACGACCAGGTAGAGCCGCACGCCGCTGGCCCAGCCGACGGCGGCGGCCAGTGCGAGGAGTTGCGGTGTGTCGAGCGTGTCCATGCGCGTCCAGGCTCAGCGCACCAGCCAGGAGGGTTTGCGCTTTTGCAGAAAGGCTTGCACGCCTTCTCTGCCCTCGTCGCTGGCACGGATGTCGGCGATGCCCTGCACCGTCTTCGCGATCAGCGCATCGTCGATCTCGGCACCCGCCACGTCGGCGATCAGCCGCTTGCAGGCCTGCACCGCGGCCGGACTCGCGCCCGTGAAGGCCTTGACGAGTTCGGCCACCTTGGCATCGAGTGCATCGGCCGCGACCACCTCGTGCACGAAGCCGATGCGATGCGCCTCGGCCGCGCTGAAGCGCTCCGCGGTCAGGAACCAGCGCTGCGCCGCGCGCGTGCCCATCGCGCGCAGCACGTAGGGGCTGATGGTCGCGGGAACCAGGCCGATCTTGACTTCGCTCAGGCAGTACCACGCCGTGTCGGCGCTCACCGCGATGTCGCAGGCGGCAACGAGGCCCATGCCGCCGGCATAGACGTCGCCCTGCACGCGCGCGATCACGGGCTTCGGGCATTCATGGATCGCGCGCAGCATGGCCGCGAGCGCGCCCGCGTCGGCGAGGTTTTCCTCATGCGTGAAGTCGGCCGCGCGGCGCATCCAGTGGAGGTTGGCGCCGGCGCAGAAGGCCGGGCCGTTGGCGCCGAGCACGATGACCCGCACGTCTGCCGAGGCGCTCGCTTCGGCGAAGGCCTCGCCGAGTTCGCGGATGACGACCTCATCGAAGGCATTGCGCGATTCCGGCCGGTCGAGCCAGATGCGCGCGACGGCGCCCTCGATCGCGAGTTGAAGCGTGGTGAAGGAAGTGCTCATGAAGAACGCGCCTCTTGTTGCAGCAGATAGACCCAGTCGAGTACCGGCCCGGGCTGGACCATCGCGGTCAGCGCAGCCGTCAGCTGGCCGCGGTGATGGGTCGCGTGGTTGAACACATGGCCGAGCGCGGGCGCGAACGGGATGCGGACCTCGTCGCCGTTGTTGCGCGTGTAGGCCAGCTCGCCGTCGAAGCGCTCGGGCGGCAGCGTCGAAAGCCAGGGGCTCCAGCGCGTGACGGCCGTGGCGAGGGCGTTGCACACGTCGGCGCGCTGCGCATGCAGCACGGTGTCGAGCGGCATGCGCAGCGACTTGCCTTCGGCGAAACGCGCGAACCAGATGGTGTCGGTCACCAGCAGGTGATTCACCGTGTTGTGCACCGAATGAAAGAAGAGCCCGCAGTCGCGATGCCAGTCCTCGTCGGACAGGCCGCTCAGGTTCGACGCGATCAGCTTCTGCGTTGCCCACACGTGGTAGCGGCCCAGGCTGGCGAAGTAGTTGGCGAGCGACATGGCGGCCACCTCACATCCGGAAGATGCCGAACTTCGGCTCGGGGATCGGCGCGTTGCGCGCGGCGGCCAGGCCGAGCGCGAGCACGCGGCGCGTGTCGGCCGGATCGATAATGCCGTCGTCCCACAGCCGCGCGGTGGCGTAGTAGGGGTGGCCCTGGGCCTCGTACTGCTGGCGGATCGGCGACTTGAAGGCTTCTTCTTCTTCGGCGCTCCATTGCCCGCCCTTGCCTTCGATGCCGTCGCGCTTGACGGTGGCCAGCACGCTCGCGGCCTGCTCGCCGCCCATCACGCTGATGCGCGCGTTCGGCCACATCCAGAGGAAGCGCGGCGAGTAGGCGCGGCCGCACATGCCGTAATTGCCGGCGCCGAAGCTGCCGCCGATGATGATGGTGAACTTGGGCACGTTGGCGGTGGCCACGGCCGTCACCATCTTGGCGCCGTGGCGCGCGATGCCTTCGTTCTCGTACTTGCGCCCGACCATGAAGCCGGTGATGTTCTGCAGGAACACGAGCGCAATTTTGCGCTGGCAGCACAGCTCGATGAAGTGCGCGCCCTTCTGGGCCGATTCGGAAAACAGGATGCCGTTGTTGGCGACGATGCCGACCGGCATGCCCTCGATCTCGGCGAAGCCGCAGACCAGCGTGCTGCCGAAGCGCGCCTTGAACTCGTGGAACTCGCTGGCATCGACGATGCGGGCGATGATCTCGCGCACGTCGAAGGGCTTGCGCGTGTCGGTCGGGATCACGCCGTAGAGCTCCTCGGCGGCGAAGGCCGGCGTGCGCACAAGGGGGGTCGCGGGCGCCGCGGGCGCGCCTTCGTGGGCGTTGAGGTGGGCGATGGCCGAGCGCGCGAGCGCCAGCGCGTGCAGGTCGTTCTGCGCCAGGTGATCGGCCACGCCCGAAAGCCGCGTATGGACGTCGCCACCGCCGAGGTCCTCGGCCGTGACGACCTCGCCGGTGGCCGCCTTCACCAGCGGCGGGCCGCCGAGAAAGATGGTGCCCTGGTTCTTGACGATGATCGACTCGTCGCTCATCGCCGGCACGTAGGCGCCGCCGGCCGTGCACGAGCCCATGACCACGGCGATCTGCGCGATGCCCTGCGCGCTCATCTGCGCCTGGTTGTAGAAGATGCGGCCGAAGTGATCCCGATCGGGAAAGACCTCGTCCTGGTTCGGCAGGTTGGCGCCGCCCGAGTCCACGAGGTAGATGCAGGGCAGGCGGTTCTGCTCGGCGATCTCCTGCGCGCGCAGATGCTTCTTGACCGTCATCGGGTAGTAGGTGCCGCCCTTCACCGTCGCGTCGTTGCAGACGATCATGCAGTCGACGCCGCTGACGCGGCCGATGCCGACGATCAGGCCCGCGCCGGGTGCGGCACCGTGGTACATCGCGTGGGCCGCGAGCGGAGCGACCTCGAGAAAGGGCGTGCCGGGGTCGAGCAGCTGCGCCACGCGATCGCGCGGCAGCAGTTTGCCGCGTGCGGTGTGCTTGCTGCGCGCGGCCTCGCCGCCGCCGGCCTCGACCTTGGCGAACTGCGCATGCAGGTCATCGACCAGCGCACGCATGGCCGTCGCGTTGGCCTGGAACTCCGCGGAGCGGGCGTTGAGTTTGGTTTCCAGTCGGGTCATGCAGTCTTTTCTTCACCAAGAGCGAGCTTGCTTTTCATCGCATCGCGGATCTTGAACTTCTGGATCTTGCCGGTGACGGTCATCGGGAATTCGCTGACGAACTCGATGTACTTCGGCACCTTGTAGTGCGCGATCTGCCCCTTGCAGAAGTCGCGCACTTCGTCGGCGGTCGGGGTCTGGCCGGGCTTGGCGATGATCCAGGCGCACAGCTCTTCGCCGTACTTGCGGTCAGGCAGGCCGACCACCTGGACGTCCTGCACCTTCGGATGGCGATAGAGGAACTCCTCGATCTCGCGCGGGTAGATGTTCTCGCCGCCGCGGATCACGAGGTCCTTGATGCGGCCGACGATGTTGACGTAGCCCTCGGCGTCCATGGTGGCGAGGTCGCCGGTGTGCATCCAGCCCTCGGCGTCGATGGCCTCGCGGGTCTTCTCCTCGTCGCCCCAGTAGCCGTGCATCACCGAGTAGCCGCGCGTACAGAGCTCGCCCGAGACGCCCGGCGCGACGATCGCGCGCGTCTCCGGGTCGATGATCTTCACCTCGAGGTGCGGCTGCACGGTGCCCACGGTCGAGACACGCCGGTCGAGCGGCGTGTCGGTCGAACTCTGGCAGCTGACCGGGCTGGTCTCGGTCATGCCGTAGGCGATGGTGATCTCGCCGAGGTGCATCTGGTCGACGACGCGCTTCATGACCTCGATCGGGCACGGCGAGCCGGCCATGATGCCGGTGCGCAGGCTGCCGAAGTCGAACTCCTTGAAGCGCGGATGATCGAGCTCGGCGATGAACATGGTCGGCACGCCGTGCAGGCCGGTGCACTTCTCGGCCTGCACGGTCTGCATCACGGTGAGCGGATCGAAACCGTCGTTCGGGTAGACGATGGTCGCGCCGTGCGTCAGGCAGGCCAGGTTGCCGAGCACCATGCCGAAGCAGTGGTAGAGCGGCACCGGAATGCAGAGCCGGTCGTCCGGCCCGAGCTTCATGCATTCGCCGATGAAGAAGCCGTTGTTGAGGATGTTGCGGTGCGTGAGCGTGGCGCCCTTGGGGAAGCCGGTGGTGCCGCTGGTGAACTGGATGTTGATCGGGTCGGTGGCCTTCAGCGTCTTCGCGATCGCGGCGATGCGCGGATCGTCGGCGCGGCCCGTCTCGCGCAGCGCCGAGAAGCGCAGCAGGCCCGGCAGTTCCTCGCCCTCGCCGGCCTTGTCAATCCAGGCCACGGTGCGCAGATGCGGCAGGCGCGCGGCATGCAGTTCGCCGGGCTTCGCGCTCGCCAGTTCGGGGGCGAGTTCGCGCAGCATGCCGACGTAGTCGCTGGTCTTGAAGCTCTTCATCGTGACCAGCGCCTTGCACGCGACCTTGTTGAGCGCGTACTCGAGCTCCGAGGTGCGGTAGGCCGGGTTGATGTTGACCAGGATGATGCCGACCTTGGCGGTGGCGATCTGCATCAGCACCCAGGGCGCGTTGTTGTGCGACCAGATGCCGACCCGGTCGCCCGCCACGAGGCCCAGGCCGAGCAGCGCGCTGGCCAGCCGGTCGGCTTCGCGCCGCAGCGCGAGATAGCTGTAGCGCTGGCCCTCGTGCACGCTGACCAGCGCCTCGTGCTCGCCCTGGCGCGCCGCCATGTTGTCGAAGAAAACGCCGAGGGTCTGTTCGATCAGCGGGACGTCGGTGGCGCCCTGGGCGATGCTTTGGGTGAGGTGCATGTTTGTCTCCTTGATCCGGTCAAGCCCGCTTTCTACGCCGTCTCTGCGAACAACTCACGACCGATCAGCATGCGCCGGATCTCGCTGGTGCCGGCGCCGATCTCGTAGAGCTTGGCATCGCGCCACAGGCGCTCGACCGGAAAGTCCTTGGTATAGCCCACGCCGCCCAGCGCCTGGACCGCCTCGCCGGCCATCCATGTCGCCTTCTCGGCCGAATAGAGGATGGCGCCCGCGGCGTCCTTGCGGAAGGTGCGCGCATGGTCCTTGCGGTCGCAGGCTTTGCCGACCGCGTAGACGTAGGCGCGCGTGGCCTGCCAGGTCGAGTACATGTCGGCCAGCTTGCCCTGCATCAGCTGGAACTCGCCGATGCTCTGGCCGAACTGCTTGCGCTCGTGGACGAAGGGCAGCACCGCGTCCATGCAGGCGGCCATGATGCCCAGCGGCCCGCCCGAGAGCACCGCGCGCTCGTAGTCGAGGCCGCTCATCAACACCTTGGCGCCGGCACCTTCGCCGCCGAGCACGTTTTCTTCCGGCACCTCGCAGTTGTCGAAGTAGAGCGGGTAGGTGTTGGAGCCGCGCATGCCGAGCTTGTCGAGCTTGGTGCCGGCCGAGAAGCCCGCGAAGCCCTTCTCGACGATGAAGGCCGTCATGCCGCGGGCACCCATCTCGGGCTCGGTCTTGGCGTAGATCACGAGCGTGTCGGCATCGCCGCCGTTGGTGATCCACATCTTGCCGCCGTTGAGCACGTAGCGGTCGCCCTTCCTCTCGGCGCGCAGCTTCATGCTGACCACGTCGGAGCCGGCGTTGGGCTCGCTCATGGCCAGGGCGCCGACGTGCTCGCCGCTGACCAGCCGGGGCAGGTATTTCGTCTTCTGCGCCTCGCTGCCGTTGCGGTGGATCTGGTTGACGCACAGGTTGGAGTGCGCGCCGTACGACAAGCCGACCGAGGCCGAGGCGCGCGAGACTTCCTCCATCGCCACGATGTGCGCAAGGTAGCCGAGCCCGGTGCCGCCGAATTCTTCCTTCACCGTCATGCCGTGCAGGCCGAGTTCGCCAAGCTTCTTCCAGAGGTCGGGCGGAAACAGGTTGTCGCGGTCGATGTCGGCCGCGCGCGGCGCGATCTCGTTGGCGGCGAAATCCTGGATCGCGTCGCGCAGCGCGTCGACGGTGTCGCCCAGGTCGAAATTCAGGCCGGGATCGTGCATGGGTTGTCTCCTGAGTGGCAGGCCGGTGTTGGCGCGAAAGCCGCAGCTTACGCCGTGTGCCGTTGCATTTGGCGCCACAATGGTTGCATATCGTGCCGTCGACTCTGCCTTCCTCCATGCCCTCGTCGCTGCTGCGCCCGGCCGGCCGTGCAGCCACACCGATGGCCTTCGTGCGAGCGATCGTGGGGGGCTACGAGCGCTACGGCCTCGATCCCTCCGAGGCCCTGGCACGGGCACATATCGCGCCGCGCGATCTGGCGCGACCGCAGGCGCGCGTGACGGCGGCGCAGTTCGAGGCGCTGTCGGGCCACGCGATGCAGCAGCTCGACGACGAGGCGCTCGGCTGGTTCTCGCGCCGCCTGCCCTGGGGCAGCTACGGCATGCTGTGCCGCGCCTCGCTGAGCTCACCCGACCTGGGCGTCGCGATCAAGCGCTGGTGCCGGCATCTGCGGCTGCTCACGGACGACATCGTGCTCGACCTCAAGGTGGCGGGCGGCGTGGCGACGGTGTCGATCACCGAGCATCGCGCGCTCGGTGCGTTCCGCGAGTTCTGCCTGGTCTCCAATCTGCGCTTCCTGCACGGGTACGCGTGCTGGGTCATCGATTCGCGCGTCTCGCTGCGCGCCGCCGCCTTTCCCTTCGAGGCGCCGCCGCACCAGGACGCCTATCCGCTGATGTTCGGCGGCACGCTGCACTTCGGCGCCGCACGGGCGAGCTACAGCTTCGACGAGCGCTATCTCGCATTGCCGCTGCAGCGCGACGAACGCGCGCTGCGCACGATGCTGCGGCGCGCGCTCCCGCTCACGGTGCTGCAGTACCGCCGCGACCGGCTGCTCGGCCAGCGCGTGCGCGAGTTGCTGCGCATGCGTGGCGGCGAGATGGCCAATGCGGCATCGCTGGCGGCGATGCTGAACCTGTCCAGCCGCACGCTGCACCGCCAATTGCTCGAGGAGGGCAGCTCGCTGCAGGCCCTGAAGGACGAGGTGCGCCACGAGCAGGCCGCGGAACAGCTGCGGCGCACCGATCGGCCGATCAAGCAGATCGCCCTGGCGGTCGGATTCCGCAACGAGAAGAGCTTTTCGCGCGCCTTTCGCGCCTGGGCCGGCATGACGCCCGGTGCGTTCCGGCGCGCGGGTGGCATCACGTAAGAACTTCGACGTACAAACAGCCGCTGTACCTTTTTGACATGGCCACGATCGTCCGGAGGCTTTAAGCTCGCAGGCTGGGCCGTTCGTGAAAAAGTGTGAGCTAACGCCTTCGGCCTAAGCCTTCTGCGCGGATATTCACCCCGTTCCGGCCCTACGATCGACCCATGCAAGTTCCCGACACCGACACCTCCGAATACGCTGCGCTCATCGAGTTCGTCGCCACCTCCGGCCGCTCGCGCAGCCATCCCTCGGTGATCGAGAACGCCGGTGAACTGATCGCCAACATGTGGTCGACCCGGGCCAAGGCCATGACCCAGTCGCTCGCCACCATGGCGAAGGCCGCCATGCACGGCAACGCCCGCTGAACGGACCCCGCTTCGGAACTCAGGCCGTCGCGGCAAAACGCCATGCGGCCAGCAGCGCCGGCAGCTGCGTCATGTCACTGAACACCTGGGCCACGCCGACGCCGAGCAGCGCCTGCGGATCGCTGTGCCCGAGGTTGCCCGGGCTGTAACCGAACACCGTCGCGCCGGCAGCGATGCCCGCCACCGCACCCGTCACCGTGTCCTCGACGACCGCGCAGCGCGCCGGCGCGACGCCCAGCGCAGCCGCCGCGGCCAGGTACACGTCGGGGGCCGGCTTGGAGCGCGGCATCTCGTGGCCGCTGAAGATGCGGCCGGCGAAGCAGTCGAGGATGCCGATCTTGTCGAGCTGCAGCTCGACCTTGTGCCGGTCGGCGCCGGACGCGCAGGCGATGCGGCCGTCGAGCGCGCCGTGCAGCGCACGCACGGCCTCGGGCGCATGAGGAATCGCCACCAGGTCGCGCTCGAGCGCTTCATTGCGGCGGCCGCGGAACTCGCTCAGCCACTCGGGCGTCAGCGCGAAGCCGGTCTTGGCCTCGATCAGCGCGTCCGCGTCCTTCACGGCCTTGCCGGTGAAGACTCGCATGCACTCGTCGACGCTCAAGCGCCAGCCGAGTTCGCCGAGCATGTCGGCCAGCACGCGGTTGGTGATCGGCTCGGAGTCGACCAGCACGCCGTCGCAGTCGAACAGCACGGCGTCGAAGGGGATGGGCATCATGCGTCGATGGTACCAACCCCTCCTCAGCCTTACTCGGTGCCGGACGCGATCGGGATGTAGATCTCGCCGCCGCGGGCCTTGAACTCGGCCGACTTGCCGGCCATGCCGAGCGCCAGCGCGTCGTCTTCGGCCAAGCCCTTCTGCGCAGCGAAGTCACGCACCTCCTGCGTGATCTTCATCGAGCAGAACTTGGGACCGCACATCGAGCAGAAATGCGCCACCTTGCTGCTGTCTTTGGGCAGCGTCTCATCGTGGAATTCGCGCGCGGTGTCGGGGTCGAGGCCGAGGTTGAACTGGTCCTGCCAGCGGAAGTCGAAGCGCGCCTGCGACAGCGCATCGTCGCGCGCACGCGCACCCGGATGGCCCTTGGCCACGTCGGCCGCATGGGCGGCGATCTTGTACGCGATGATGCCCTGCTTGACGTCGTCGCGGTCCGGCAGGCCCAGGTGTTCCTTGGGCGTGACGTAGCACAGCATCGCGGTGCCGGCCCAGCCGATCATCGCGGCGCCGATGGCACTGGCGATGTGGTCGTAGCCGGGCGCGATGTCGATGGTCAGCGGGCCGAGCGTGTAGAACGGCGCCTCGTGGCAGGTCTTGAGCTGCTCGTCCATGTTGGCCTGGATCAGGTGCATGGGCACGTGGCCGGGGCCTTCGATCATGGTCTGCACGTCGTGCTTCCACGCGATCTGCGTGAGTTCGCCCAGGGTGTGCAGCTCGGCGAACTGCGCCTCGTCGTTGGCGTCCGAGGCGCAGCCGGGACGCAGGCCGTCGCCGAGCGAGAAGCTCACGTCGTAGGCCTTCATGATGTCGCAGATGTCCTCGAAGTGCGTGTAGAGGAAGCTTTCCTTGTGATGCGTGATGCACCACTTGGCCATGATCGAGCCGCCGCGCGAGACGATGCCGGTGCGGCGGCCTGCCGTCAGGTGGATGAAGGGCAGGCGCAGGCCGGCGTGGATGGTGAAGTAGTCGACGCCCTGCTCGGCTTGCTCGATCAGCGTGTCGCGGTAGATCTCCCAGGTGAGGTCCTCGGCCACGCCGCCGACCTTCTCGAGCGCCTGGTAGATCGGCACGGTGCCGATCGGCACCGGGCTGTTGCGCACGATCCAGTCGCGCGTGGTGTGGATGTTGCGGCCGGTCGAGAGGTCCATCACGTTGTCGGCGCCCCAGCGGATCGCCCACACGAGTTTCTCCACCTCTTCCTCGATGCTCGAGGTGACGGCCGAGTTGCCGATGTTGGCGTTGATCTTCACCTTGAAGTTGCGCCCGATGGCCATCGGCTCGACTTCGGGATGGTTGATGTTGGCCGGGATGATCGCGCGCCCGCGCGCCACCTCGTCGCGCACGAATTCGGGCGTGATGATCTTCGGGATGCTGGCGCCCATCGGGTTGCCGGCCAGGCGCTTCTCGCGCGCGGCATCGGCCATGTACGCAGCCATCCATTCGCGCCGGCCGTTCTCGCGCAGCGCGACGTATTCCATCTCGGGGGTCACGATGCCGCGGCGCGCGTAGTGCATCTGGGTGACGTTGGCGCCGGACTTGGCGCGGCGCGGCGTGCGCTGCAGCGCGGCGGCGCCGGCACGCAGCTCGGCGATGCGCTGGGCGTCGCGGTCGGCATGGGTGGCGCCGTCGTCGAGCGCGAGGTGCAGGCGCCCTTCGTAACTTTCCGTGTCGTTGCGTTCGGCGATCCACGCATCGCGCACGCCGGCCAGGCCGCGGCGCACGTCGATCTCGGCAGCGGGATCGGTGTACGGGCCCGAGGTGTCGTAGAGCGAGACGCGCTCGCCGTTGGTGAGCAGCACCTCGCGCACCGGCACGCGCAGGTCGGGCCGGCTGCCCTCGATGAGGGCCTTGGTCGAGGCGGGAAAGGGTTCGCGCGTGAGCGTGAGAAGGGATGCGAACTTGTCGATGGCGTTCATGCGGGGCACTCCGGGTTGATGGACAACGGGGTGCTCCGCGATCGCTCCGGGGCGGCACAGGGTCTTCGAGGACGGGGGCCGTGGAGTCGCAGCTCTTCTTACGCTGGTATGAACCAGATCAAGTTCGCGGGTTCGGCCATTTGGCCATCTCAGTACGCAACTGCGTGCACCCCGGAGCAGGGTCGATTCTAGGCCTCGCGCGCCGAAGCGATCAAGCGGAATGTGCCGCGATGGCCGGCATGTTGCTCATCGGCCCTTCTTCAGACTCGCCGGCCACGACCATCGCCGTCCAGGCGTCGAGTCCGCCGGCGAGCACGCGCACGCGCGGCAGGCCCGCGGCCATCAGCAGGCGCGCGGCGACGATCGCGGACGCGTCCTCGGGACAGTCGCAGAACACGACCAGCTCACGGCCGTCCGAGAACGCGCCGAGGCGCTTCGGCAGTTCGTTGAGGTCGATCGCCAGCGCGCCCGGGATCTCGCGCGGGTCGAGCGCGCGCGCCTGCGGCGCACGGACGTCGATCACCGTCGGACCGGCGCCGGCAGCGAGCGCCTCGCGCAACGCCAACACACCGATGTGCACGATGTCGTCGGCCCGCAGCGCCAGCCGCCGCACGCGCCAACGCCACGCGACGAAGACCAGCAGCGCCAGACCGCAGGCGATCGAGGCCGCGATGCCGATCTCGGACAGCACCGCCAGGATGTCCTGGATGGCGGCGTGGAAGATCCGACCGATGACGAGAAAACCCAGCGCCCAGATCAGCGCGGCCACCGTCTCGTAGGACAGGAAGCGCGTGTTCGACATGCCCAGCGCGCCGGCCATCGGCGGCGCGATCACCGAGACGCCCGGCACGAACTTGGCGGCGATCAGCGACCATCCGCCCCAGCGGCCGAGAATCGATTCACTGCGCTTGACGCAGGTGTCGGCCGACAGCGAGATGCGGCACAGCAGCCGCATCACGCGGTAGCCCCAGCGCCGCCCGGCGAGGAACCACACGCCATCGCCGAGGATGTTGCCGATCACCGCGGCCCCCGTGACCGCGGCGAAGGACACCTGTCCGCCCACCGACAAGCCGCCCGCCACGATCAGGAAGGGCACCGCCGGCACCGGCGCGCCCAGCCGCGTCGCCAGCGTGGCGGCGAACACCACGAGCGCACCCTGGTTGGCGAGGAGCGAGATGAAGTCGTTCATGGTCGATGCGCTCTATTCCCCTTGCAAGGGGTGCTCGGCCGGCCGCGTCGCCGCGTTGTGGGCCGGCGCCGGGCTGTGCAGGTCGATGTCGGAATAGTAGGCCAGGCCATGGCCGTGCGTGTTGTCCGCGTCGGCCGAGACGGCCACCGCGACCACGTCGGGCAGCGTACCGCTGGCCTCGTCGCCGAAGGCACGCCGGTAGTCGGCCAGCAGATGGCGGCTTTCGCCCACCCAGGCGCCCGGCGTCGGCGCGGCGCCGGATTCCAGCACGATCATGCGCATGCGCTTGGTGAAGGCGTTCGCGAGCTCCGTGCCCTTGGGCTCCTTGTTGTCCCATACGTAGCACAGGGCCTCGCTGGGAACGTCCTCGCCGGTCGCGCGGCGCGCCAATGCGAGGCTGGTGCGCTCGCCCAGCGAGAGCTTGGAGGTCGGCAGGTCGAAGAAGACGCAGAGCTTGGCCGCGCCGTCATCGCCGGCGCGCGTGCGCAGGTCGGCGCCGGCCACGAACTCGTCCACTCGCCAGCGCCAGGCCAGCGTGGTGCTGGCATCGAGCGGTGTTTGCGTGGCATGCACCAGGTTGCCGTAGGACTGGTCGGCCTCGACCTTGAGCACCCGCCGGCCGTCCTGCTGCACGACTTCGAAGTGCGTGAGCGTCTTGTTCGGCAGGCCGCTGAAGTGCCACGGCTCGGGCGGCTGCGCGCCCTGGCTGGTCGAGAAGCGCGCCAGCGGCACGCCGTCGTCCGCGCGCGCGGCCGGCGCGGCAGCCCACAGGGCCAGCGCCAGCAGCGGCAGGGCCAGCGCATTCCACGACGGACGAGAGACGGGTTGCATCATGAGCCCCGAAGTGTGGGCGCAATTCGACGCGAGATAAATACGCCAAAAGGAATCGCTCTGTGTCACCCAAAGAGACAATCGACGGCAGGCTGCTATCGAAGTCGTAGCACGCAGCGAAGGCCCGGGCCATTCTCTCGCCGCTTTTGGCGGCCGGCGGCCTTCAGCGCAGATCGCCGTCGACGTAATACCAGCGGTCGAGCGTGCCGTCGTTCTCGCGCACGAAACGGCTGCGCTCGTGCAGCCGGCTCGCGACACCGGCGCTGCTGCGCTGGCGCGCCACGAACTCGACCTCGGCATGGTCGGCATCCAGCACCGAACGGGACCGCAGGTCGAGGCCGAGCCATTTCACGCCGGGTTCGAAACTGACCGCGGCAGGCCGCGTCGACGCATGCCAGGTCGCCAGCAGGTAGTCGGCCCGTTCGCGCACGAAGGCGGTGTAACGCGAGCGCATCAACGACTCGGCATCCGGCGCCGGCGTCTGATCGAAGTCGTCCAGGTAGCGCCCGCAGCATTGGGTGTAAGCCAGCGGCAGCTCCCGCCGATCGCGGCGCCCGCAGGGACAGGGGGCGCGGGCGGGGCTGGTGGACGGTGAGGGCATGGCAATCGATGGATGGCGAGGGATTCAGCCTCCATTGTGCAGACCCTCGCACAAACCCTGAGAGCGCCCCCGCCGCCGCTCAGGCCAGCGCGCGCTGAATCAGCAGCTTCTGGATGTCCGAGGTGCCTTCGTAGATCTGGCACACGCGCACGTCGCGGTAGATGCGTTCGAGCGGAAAATCGTTCACGTAGCCATAGCCGCCGAGCGTCTGGATCGCCGCGCTGCACACGCGCTCGGCCATCTCGCTGGCGAAGAGCTTGGCCATGGCGGCTTCCTTCAGGCAGGGCCGGCCCGCATCGCGCAGGCTCGCCGCATGCCAGATGAGCTGACGCGCGGCTTCGAGTTGCGTCGCGCACTCGGCCAGCCGAAAGCCCACGGCCTGCTGGTCGAAGATCGCGCCGCCGAAGGCCTGCCGCTCCTTGGCATAGGCCAGTGCGACGTCGAAGGCGCTGCGCGCCATGCCCACGCTCTGGGCGGCGATCCCGATGCGGCCGCCCTCCAGCGCGCCGAGCGCGATCTTGTAGCCCTCGCCTTCCTGGCCGATCAGGTTCCCGGCCGCGATGCGGCAGCCGTCGAAATTGATCTGCGCGGTGTCGCTCGAATGCTGGCCCAGCTTGTCTTCCAGCCGCGCGACGTGGTAGCCCGGCGCGTCGGTCGGCACGATGAAGGCGCTCATGCCGCGCTTGCCCGCGCCCTTGTCGGTGACCGCGATGACGATCGCGACCTGCCCGTTCCTGCCGCTGGTGATGAATTGCTTGACGCCGTCGATCACCCAGCCGTCGCCATCCTTGCGCGCGGTGGTGCGCAGCGACGACGCATCGCTGCCGGCCTGCGGCTCGGTCAGGCAGAAGGCGCCGAGCATCTGCCCGCGTGCGAGCGACTGCAGCCATTTCTTCTTCTGCTCGGCATTGCCGTAGCGCATGAGGATCGCGTTGACCGGACAGTTGGTCACGCTGATCGCGGTGCTGGTGCCGCCGTCGCCGGCCGCGATCTCCTCGAGCACCAGCGCCAGCGTCACGTAGTCGAGGCCGGCGCCGCCGTCCTCCTCGGGCACGCAGATGCCGTAGGCGCCGAGCGCCGCCAGGCCCGCATGGGCTTCTTTCGGGAAGCTGTGCTCGCGATCCCAGCGCGGCGCATGGGGCCAGAGTTCGGCCTGCGCGAAGTCGCGCACGGCGTCGCGGATCGCTTCCTGGTCGGCGTTCAGCAGCATGATGGGGCGGGCCTCGTTCGGTTCGTCAGAGCAGTTCGATCGCCACCGCGGTGCCTTCGCCGCCGCCGATGCACAGCGTCGCGACGCCGCGCTTCTTGCCGCGTTGCTGCAGCGCATGGATCAGCGTGACCATGATGCGCGCGCCGCTGGCGCCGATCGGATGGCCCAGTGCGCAGGCGCCGCCGTGCACGTTGACGATGTCGTGCGCCACCGAAAGCTCGTGCATCAGCGCCATCGGCACCACGGCAAAGGCCTCGTTGACTTCCCACAGGTCGACGTCCTTCACCCCCCAGCCGGTCTTCTTGAACAGCTTGGCGACGGCACCGACCGGCGCGGTCGAGAACCACTCGGGTTGCTGCGCGTGCGTGGCGTGCCCGACCAGGCGCGCGATCGGCTTCACGCCCAGGCGCCTGGCGCTGCTCTCGGTCATCATCACCAGCGCCGCGGCGCCGTCGTTGATCGACGAGCTCGATGCGGCGGTGATGGTGCCGCCGTCCTTCTTGAAGGCGGGCTTGAGCGTCGGGATCTTGTCGAGCTTGACCTTGCCCGGGCCTTCGTCGATGGCGATCACGGTCTCGCCGCTGCGGCCCTTGACCGTGACCGGCGCGATCTCGGCCTTGAAGGCACCCGACGCGGTGGCGGCCTTGGCGCGCTCCACGCTGGCAATCGCGAAAGCGTCCTGCTGTTCGCGCGTGAACTTGTACTTGGCGGCGCAGTCCTCGCCGAAGGTGCCCATCGAGCGGCCCGGCTGGTACGCGTCCTCGAGGCCGTCGAGCATCATGTGATCGAAGATGCGGTCGTGGCCCATGCGGTAGCCGCCGCGGCCCTTGAGCATCAGGTAGGGCGCGTTGGTCATGCTTTCCATGCCGCCGGCCACCATCACTTCGTGCGTGCCCGCGAGCAGCATGTCGTGCGCGAGCATCGCGGCCTTCATGGCCGAGCCGCACATCTTGCTGAGCGTGACGGCCCCGGCGCTGTCGGGCAGGCCGCCCTTGTACGCCGCCTGGCGCGCCGGCGCCTGACCCTGGCCGGCCATCAGGCAGTTGCCGAACAGCACCTCGCCGACCGCGTCGGCCGTGATGCCGGCGCGCTCGACCGCCGCCTTGATGGCGACGCCGCCGAGATCGTGCGCGGCCAGAGAAGAAAAGTCGCCCTGGAAACCGCCCATGGGGGTGCGGGCGGCGCCGACGATGACGATGGATTCATTCATGAGTTCACTCCTTCATTCAATATCACTTACACACAATCCAATACCCCAAAGACCGCGGATCCGGCTTTGCCGGTCCGCCGGTGTTGCCCCCGGCAGGGGGTAGGCGGAGCGGCACGAAGTGCGCGCAGCCTGGGGGCGAGCTAAAAATACGGCGCATGGCCGTCGTGTTTGAAGCGGTGGGCTTCGTCGTAAGGAAAAACATCCAGCATCTGGCCGGCCTGAATCCGCTGCTTGTGGCTCTGCCAGAACGCGGCATCGAGCAGGTCGGCATGGTGCGCCATGAAAGCCTCGCGCACCGCCGCATTGCCGAGCAGGAAGGGGCCGAAGGTCTCGGGAAACACGTCCTTCGGCCCGACCGAATACCAGACCTCGCCGCTCATCTCTTCTTCCTCGTTGCGCGGCGTGGGCACCTTGCGGAAGTTGCAGTCGGTGAGGTATTCGATCTCGTCATAGTCGTAGAACACCACCTTGCCGCCGCGCGTCACGCCGAAGTTCTTCCACAGCATATCGCCCGGGAAGATGTTGGCCGAGACCATGTCCTTGATCGCATTGCCGTACTCGATCACCGCGTGCTCCAGCTGCTTGCCCGCGCGCTGGGCATGTTCCGGCTGCGCGAGCTGGTCGAAGGCTTCCTGCAGGTAGATGTTGAGAGGGATCATGCGGCGCTCGATGTAGACGTGCTTGAGCACGAGCTCCATCTCCCCGTTGCCGTCGCGGTCGCCGATCTCGAGCTGGCTGGGCGCGAACTTGCGGATCTCCTCGACCAGCTCGGGCTCGAAGCGGTCGAGCGGGAAGCCGACCAGGCTGTATTCGAGCGTGTCGGCCATGCGGCCGACCCGGTCGTGCTGCTTGACGAGCAGGTACTTGCCCTTGACCTGCTCGCGCGTGGTCTCCTTCTGCGGCGGAAAGAAGTCCTTGATGACCTTGAACACATAGGGAAAGGACGGCAGGTCGAACACCAGCATCACCATGCCCTTGATACCGGGCGCGATGCGGAACCTGTCGGTCGAGTAGTTGAGGTGCGAGAGGAAGTCGCGATAGAACAAGGTCTTGCCCTGCTTCGCGAGGCCGAGCGCGTTGTAGATCTCGGCGCGCGGCTTGCGCGGCATCAGCGAGCGCAGGAACTGCACATAGGCCGAGGGCACTTCCATGTCGACCATGAAGTAGGCACGCGCGAAGCTGAACAGCATCTGCAGGTCGTCTTCGCCGAAGAGCGCCGCATCGACATGGAACCTGCCCCGGCTGTCGTGCAGGATCGGCAGCGCGAAGGGCAGCTCGATGAAGCCGTTGATGATCTTGCCGACCAGGTAGGCGCCCTTGTTGCGGTAGAACAGGCTGGACAGCACCTGCAGCTGGAAGTTGGCGCGCAGCTTGATCTGGTGGAAGCGCCCGAGGATCGCGGCCGCGACGCGCTCGGCATCGCGCCGCCGGTTGGCGAAGCCGCCCAGCAGCGCATAGTCGTCCAGCACGACCGCGATCGTGTCGGCCAGCGTGTCGGGGTCCGGATAGTAGGCGCGGTAAGTCGGCGCGCCGCGCGGCTCGATGTACTCGGTGCTGATGGCCGGCCGCACGAAGATGAAGTCGTTCAGGAAGTAGGCGCGGTGCAGGATCTTGGTGGTCACCGAGTTGAAGAAGGTCTCGGCCAGCTCGGGCTGGTGATGGTCGACCAGGAGGCCGATGAAATGCAGCTTGACCTGGTGCCACACATCCATCGGCTGCTCGCCGGCCTTGAATTCCTTCTCGAGGCGCGCGACCGCCTCGCTCACCCGCAGGTCGTAGAACTCGATGCGCTCGCGCTGCGCGCGCTGCTGGCCGTGCCAGTCGGCGGTCTCGAAGCGATGCTTGGCACGCGCGGACTCGGCGCGAAAGAGCCGGTAGTGGCGGTCGAAGCCGTCGCGCATCGCACGGGCGATGTCATAGGCGAGCGGCGAGTCGAGACGCTGCGGAAACATGGTCCGATCCCTGCCTGCTCCTCAGGCGGCGCCGGTGCCGGGCTGCGGCGCTTCGGCCGGCTTGCTCCACTTGTAGCGGATGCGCTGTACGGCGGCGCGGTAGGTGGTCTCCAGCGGCTTGGAACCGTCGACGGACACGCCCAGATCCTGCAGCAATCCGTCGTGCACACCGAACGCCCAGCCATGGATGGTCACCTCCTGGCCGCGGCTCCAGGCGTCGACCATCACGGTGCTGACCGCCACGTTGACCACCTGCTCGGCCACGTTGAGTTCGCACAGCGCGTCGGCGCGAAGCTCCGGCGGCAGACTGTCGAGCATGGCGTGGTGACGGTCGCGCACGTCCTGGATGTGGCGGATCCAGTTGTCGGCGAGGCCAATGCGCGCGCCCTCGAGCGCGGCCTGCACGCCGCCGCAGCCATAGTGCCCGACCACCATGATGTGCTCGACCTTCAGGCGCTCGACCGCGAACTGGATCGCCGACAGCGCGTTGAGGTCGGAGTGCACCACGATGTTGGCCACGTTGCGGTGCACGAACACCTCGCCCGGCTCGAGCCCGGTGATCTGGTTGGCCGGCACACGGCTGTCGGAGCAGCCGATCCACATGTAGCGCGGCTTCTGCTGCTTGACCAGGCTGGTGAAGAAGCCGGGACGATCGCGCTCCATCCGGGCGGCCCAGCTGCGGTTGTGGGAGAAGAGATCGTCGAGCGTTTCGGACATGGTGTGATCCTCGATGGAAGTTGTTCGAAATGGGCGCCGCCGTCAGCGCACCCTCGGCCGGGTGGCGCGCGTGAGGGCGGCGCGCGCCTGCTTTTCCTGGGCCCGCACTTCCGCGATGTTGGCCTGCAGCTCGGCCAGGCGCGCCTCGAGCTGCGCACGGTGCTCGCCGAGCACGCCCAGGAAGCGCTGCAGCTGCACGGCAGTGTCACGCGGGCTGTCGTACATGTCGAGGATCTCCTTGACCTCGGTGAGCTTCAGGCCCAGCCGCTTGGCGCGCAGCGTGAGCATCAGGCGGGTGCGGTCGCGCGCGCTGTAGATGCGTTGCTGGCCCGCGCGCTGCGGCGCCAGCAGACCCATGTCCTCGTAGAAGCGGATGGCCCGCGTGGTGAGATCGAATTCCCGGGCGAGCTCACCGATGGCGAAGGTCTGCGAAGGCATGCGAATGGAGCGGGGTTTGCGGAGGCGACAGCGCAGTGGGACGGCACTGCCTACAATGGGGGCTCAGCTCTATGACGTTTACGTTAACGTCAATCTTACATGAACCTGCTCGAACGCGAACTCCACTACCCCCTCGGCGACACGATGCCGGCCCCCGGCGAAACGATCGAGGTCGCGCCGGGCGTACGCTGGATCCGCATGGCGCTGCCCTTCGCGCTCGACCACATCAACCTCTGGCTGCTGCGCGACACGATCGATGGCGTCGAGGGCTGGACGGTGGTCGACTGCTGCATTTCCCGCGACGAGGCGCGCGCGCAATGGGAGCAGATCTTCGCCACGCAGCTCGAGGGCCTGCCGATCCTGCGCGTGATCGTCACCCACATGCATCCCGACCACATCGGCCTGGCCGATTGGCTGTGCCGGCGCTGGAACGCGCCGCTGTGGATCAGCGCGACCGACTACCACGTGGCGTGCGTGCTCACCAGCACCGGCGACACGCTGGCAGGCGGCGACGCGGCAGCGGATTTCTTCGCCCTGCACGGCCTCACCGATCCTGAATCGATCGCCAAGATCCGCGCCCGCACCAGCTACTACGCCAACATGGTGCCCGCCGTGCCCGCGCGCTTCGTGCGCATGCTCGATGGCGACCTCATCCCGATCGGCGGGCGCAGTTGGCGCTGCATCAGCGGCTACGGCCATGCGCCGGAGCACATCTCGCTCTACAGCGACGAGCTGCACGCGCTGCTCGGCGGCGACATGATGCTGCCGCGCATCTCGACCAACGTGAGCGTGCACGCGGGCGAGCCCGAGGCGAATTCGCTGCGGCTTTTCCTCGACAGCATCGAGCGCTTCAAGTCGCTGCCCGCCGACACGCTGGGCCTGCCCTCGCACGGCAAGCCCTTCACCGGCATCCACCGGCGCGTCGAGCAGTTGCAGGAACACCACCGCGACCGGCTGGCCGAGCTGCTGGAGGCCTGTCTGCAAAGGCCGCACAGCGCCGCCGAGGGCCTGCCGATCCTGTTCAAGCGCGAGCTCGACCTGCACCAGATCACCTTCGCCATGGGCGAGACGGTGGCGCACCTGCACCTGCTGTGGTTCTCGGGCCAGTTGCAGCGCCGCCTGGGCGAGGACGGCATCTATCGCTTCGGCGCAGCGGCATGAGCCTCGAGACGCTGGCTCGGCTGCGCGCGGGCGAGCTGGCCGGCATCCAGCGGCTCGATCTCTCGTGCGGCCTGACCGAGTTCCCGCGCGAGGTCTTTGATCTGGCCGACACGCTGGAGGTGCTCAACCTGTCGGGCAATGCCCTCAGCAGCCTGCCCGATGACCTGCACCGGCTGCACCGCCTGCGCGTGCTGTTCTGCTCCGACAACCAGTTCAGCGAATTGCCCGAAGCCATCGGACGCTGCGCGCAGCTCGACATGGTCGCCTTCAAGGCCAACCGCATCCGCAGCGTGCCGGCCGCCGCGCTGCCGCCGTTGCTGCGCTGGCTGATCCTGACCGACAACCGCATCGAGACACTGCCGCCCGCGCTCGGCCGCTGCACGCGGCTGCAAAAGCTCATGCTCGCAGGCAACCTGCTGCAGGCCTTGCCCGAGGCGTTGGCCGCGTGCCATCGGCTCGAGCTGCTGCGCATCTCGGCCAACCGCTTCGATGCCCTGCCCGCCTGGCTGCTCTCGCTGCCGCGGCTGTCGTGGCTGGCCTTCGCGGGCAACCCTTTCGACGAGACGCCCGAGGCGACCGCCATGGCCGCCCCGGCGATGCCGACCATCGACTGGCAAAGCCTGTCGTTGCAGCATCGGCTGGGTGAAGGCGCTTCGGGCGTGATCTACCGCGCCGAGTGGCAACCCCTGCAAGGCGAGGCGCAGCCGGTGGCAGTGAAGCTCTTCAAGGGCACCGTGACCAGCGACGGCTGGCCGCACAGCGAGATGGCCGCCTGCATTGCCGCCGGCGCGCATCCGAACCTGATCGCCGTCGAGGCCCGCGTGGCGAATCACCCGGAGGGCACACCGGGACTGGCGCTCGCGCTGGTCGATCCGCACTTTTCCAACCTCGCCGGCCCGCCCAGCCTGCAATCCTGCACGCGCGATGTCTATGACGGCAACGCGGCCTGGTCCGCCAAGGCCGCGCTGCGCATGGCCTGCGGCATTGCCTCGGCCACGGCCCAGCTGCATGCGCGCGGCATCCTGCATGGCGATCTCTATGCCCACAACATCCTGTGGGACGGCGCAGGCCATTGCCTGCTGGGCGACTTCGGCGCGGCCTCCTTCCTGCCGCGCGGCGACGACGCGCAGGCGCGGGCGCTGCAGCGCATCGAGGTGCGCGCGTTCGGCTGCCTCGTCGAGGAGCTGGCGGCGCGCTGCCGGCCGGGCGACGGCGACGAAGACGACGCAACGCGCGCGCTGCTGGCGGACCTCCAGGCGCGCTGCCTGCAGGCCGAGCCTGCGGCGCGTCCGGCTTTCGCCGAGATCGTGTCGGCCCTGAACGCCGACGCGGGCCGCTGAGCACGCAGCCCATGCGCGCGCTGCCGCTGCCCACCCGCGACGGCGTCGGCCCAAGCTGCACCGCGCTGCCGGTCGGCCCCTGGCCCACCATCGCGGAATTCCTGATCGAGCGCTTCGCGGCCATCCCGCGCGCGACATGGGAAGCCCGCATGGACGCGGGCGAAGTGGTCGACGAGCATGGCGTGCCGGTCAGCGCCGAGCGGCCCTACGAGCCGCGGCTGCGCGTCTACTACTACCGCTCGCTCGAGGCCGAGGCGCGCATTCCTTTCGACGAACTCATCCTGTCGCAGGACGCGCACCTGCTGGTGGTGGACAAGCCGCACTTCCTGCCGGTCGCGCCGGTCGGCAAGTACGTGCAGGAAAGCCTGCTGGTGCGGCTCAAGCGGACGCTGGGCCTCGACCAGCTCGCGCCGCTGCACCGCATCGACCGCGAGACCGCCGGCATCGTGCTGTTCTCGGTCCAGCCCGCCACGCGCGGCGCCTACCACGCGCTCTTCGCGCAACGCGCGATCACCAAGCACTACGAGGCCATCGTGCCTTGGCGCGAGGGCCAGGCACTGCCCGCCGTGCACCGCAGCCGCATGGCGCCCGACGACCACTTCATGCGCATGAGGGAAGTGCCCGGCGAGCCCAATGCCGAAACGCACCTGGCGCTGCTCGAACAGCGCGGCGCCTGGGCTCGCCTGCAGCTCTCGCCGGTCACCGGGCGCAGGCACCAGCTGCGCGTGCATTGCGCGGCGCTGGGCATGCCGATCCTGAACGATGCGATCTACCCGACGCTGCGGGCCGAAGGCGGCGAGGACTTCAGCCGGCCGCTGCAGCTGCTGGCGCGGGAGCTGGCCTTTCGCGATCCGGTCAGCGGCGCCGAACGCCGCTTCGCGAGCACGCGAGCGTTGCGGCTTCCGCACGACGGCCTTCGACCAAAGTCCTAGTCGGCGCCGGCCCGGCCGCAATCTGATGAATACTCCGCCGGGAGGTGACGATGAAGGTACTGATGATCGACGACCATGTGATGTTCCTGCAGGGCATGAAGAACCTGCTGAACGTGCTGGTCCCCGAACTGCGGGTGGAGACCACCAAGGACATGACGAATGCGGCGCAGCTGGTGCAGCTGGCCGAGTTCGATCTGGTGCTGCTCGACTGGCATCTGAGCGACTGCAATGGCGAGCAGTCGATCCGCCGCCTGCGCGATGCCGGCTGCATGGCGCGCATCGTCGTGCTGTCGGGAGAGACCAACGCGACCCTGATCCGCCGGTCCGTCGACCTGGGCGCGGCCGGCTTCATCCCCAAGAAGTACAGCTCGGAAATGATGGTCGCGGCCCTCCGGCACGTGCTGGCCGGCCGCATCTTCCTGCCGGTGGAGACGCTCCACGCGGGCGCGGCGGACACGGCCGGCCCTTCGGCCGCCACGGCCGGTCCCGATCCTCGGCTGTCGGGCCTGACGGCGCGCCAGATGGACGTCTACCGCGCGGCCGCGCGCGGCCTGCCCAACAAGCTGATCGCGCGCCAGCTCGACATCGCCGAGTCCACCGTCAAGGCCCACCTGACCGCGGTCTATGCGGCGCTCGGCGTGCGCAACCGCACCGAGGCCGCCTACCAGGCATCGCGCGAGGGCGTGCGCATTGACTGAGACCACGGGCTCCACGCCGATGCCGCCGGCGGCCGGCTCGCGCGAGGCGCGCATCGAGCGGCGCATCCTCGAGCGCCGGCTGTCGCTGATCCTGCAGTACTCGCGCCGCCTGCCGCTCAACTACCTCGGCTACATCCTGGTCGCCTTCATCGCTGCGCGGCAGGGCTTGCAAGGCTGGCACTGGCTCTGGCTGGCGGCCACCGGCGCGGTGATGGCGTACCGCTGGTGGCTCGGACGCGCCGCCGAGCGCGCCGCGCCGGAAGATCAGCTCGGGTTCCTGCCGCGGCTGCTGCGCGGTTTCGACCTCAACGGCATCACGACCGCGGCCATCGTCCCCTTCGTGTTCATGGGGCCGGGGAATTTCGCGCCGCTGGCCGTGGCCGCCGTGCTGATGGCCGGCTGCACCCTCGGTGCGGCCTCGGTGGCGGGCTCGCGGCGCGCCTTCGTCGGCTTCTGCACGCTGACCTTCTGCAGCCTGGCCGGCGGCTGGGCCTGGCGCGGTGGCGCCATGGGCTATCTGTTCGCAGCCGGCATCGGGCTCGTCTACTTCATGCTGCTGGCGACGGTCAAGGACCAGGGCCGCATGCTGTACGCGCTGATGAGCGTGGTCGATGACAACGCGGTACTCCACGAAACCGTCAGGCAGGAGCGCGACCGCGCCGAAGCCGCCAGCGAAGCCAAGACGCGCTTCTTCGCGGCCGCCAGCCACGACCTGCGGCAGCCCCTGCATGCGCTGTCGATCAATGCGACGACGCTGGACATCCTGGCCCACCGCACCCACGATCCGCTGCTGAAGGAAGTCAGCCGCGGGATCGGCAGCGCGCTGCGCCAGAGCAGCGGTCTGCTCGACGGGCTGCTGGACATCTCGCGCCTCGATGCCCACACGATCGAGGCCCGGCTGGCGCCGCACGACATCGGCGCCGTGCTGCGCGCTTCGCGCGACGAGTACACGGCGCTGGCGGCGCAGCAGGGCCTCTTCCTGAAGATCGCGGTGCCCGAGGCGCCGCTGTGGGGCCTGACCGACGGCGACCAGTTGATCCGCATCGTCGGCAACCTGGTGAACAACGCGATCAAGTTCACGAGCATCGGCGGCGTCACCCTGTCGGCGCAGCGCGGCACGGCGGGCGACGTCGTGGTGCGGGTGAGCGACACCGGCCCGGGCATTCCGGCGCACGAGCGCGAGCGGGTGTTCGAGGAGTTCTACCAGATCGGCAATCCGTCGAGAGACCGCACCCAGGGTCTCGGCCTCGGCCTCGCGATCGTGCGCCGCACGGCGGCGCTGCTGAACATCACGCTGAAGCTGGACGGCGCGCCGGGACACGGCACCACCTTCGAGCTGCACATCGTGCATGCCGAGCCGACGGCCGACGAGACGGAGACGAGCGGTTCCCTCGACCGCGCCTTCGACGGCACCCGCCTGGCCGTGCTGCTGGTGGACGACGAGCCCGAAGTGCTGGCGGCGATGTGCACCTACCTGCACCAGCTCGGCTGGTCCGTGAAAGGCGTCGCGAGCGCGCGCGAGGCCGAGCGGGCGCTCGACGGCGGCTTCGCACCCGACGTGATGGTGGTCGACTTCCGGCTGCGCGACGAGACCGGCCTCGACGTGATCGAAAGACTGCGCACGCGACAGCCCGGGCTGCCCGCGGTGATCGTCACGGGCGAGACCGCGCCCTCGCGCTTTCGCGCGCTGTCGGGCGCGGCGGCGCGCATCCTGCACAAGCCGCTCGACGGCGACCGTCTCGCGCGCGCGCTGCACGAGGTGGTGCTGGGGCTCGACGACGAAGCCGAGGCCGCAGTGGCGCCAAGGTGACGCCGGGCGCCGTCCGCACGCACTAAGCTCGCGTCTCGCGCTGCCCGTCGGGCAGCCTCAGGTCGGCCCCGCGCCGCGCATCCGGAGACACATCGCATGGACACCAGCCAGCTCTTCTCGCTCAAGGGGCGCACGGCGCTCATCACCGGCGGCTCGCGCGGCATCGGCCGCATGATCGCCGAAGGCTTCCTGGCGCAGGGCGCCCGCGTCTACATCTCGGCACGCAAGGCGGCGGCCTGCGATCAGACCGCGAAGGAACTGTCGGCCTTCGGTCCCTGCATCTCGCTGCCGGCGGACGTGTCGACGGTCGAGGGCGCGCATGCGCTGGTCGCGGCCTATGCGAAGCACGAAAGTGCGCTCGACATCCTGGTCAACAACGCCGGCGCGGCCTGGGGCGCAGCCTACGACGACTTCCCCGAAAGCGGCTGGGACAAGGTGGTCGATCTCAATCTCAAGGCGCCTTTCTTCCTGACGCAGGCGCTGACGCCGATGCTGCGCAAGGCTGCTACCGACCATCTCGCGAAGGTGATCCATATCGCCTCGATCGACGGCATCTCGGTCAATCCGCAGGAGACCTATTCGTACGCGGCGAGCAAGGCCGGGCTGATCCAGCTCACGCGGCGCATGGCGCTGCGCCTTGCGCAGGACCGCATCGTGGTGAGCGCGATCGCGCCGGGCGCCTTCGCGTCCGACATGAACAAGGATGCGCGCGACCACGGCGAAGCGGTGAAGGCGCGCATTCCGGCGGGCCGCATCGGCGTGCCGGAGGACATGGCGGGCGCCGCGATCTACCTCGCATCGCGCGCCGGGGACTATGTGATGGGTTCGACGCTGGTCGTCGATGGCGGCGTGACGCACGCCCGCTGAACCTTCACCACTTGGGAACCGGCTGCTCCTTGAGCTGCTGCCGCAGCGCGCCGTAGTCCGGCACCACGCTCTCGACCGTCTCCCAGAAGCGCGCGCTGTGGTCCATCACGCGCAGATGGCTGAGTTCGTGCGCGACCACGTAGTCGACCACCGACATGCGGAAATGCACCAGCCGCCAGTGCAGCCGGATCGCGCCGTCGGCGCTGGCGCTGCCCCAGCGCGTGGAGGCGTTCGACAGCGACAGCTTGTGCCACGCGACGCCCAGGCGCGGCGCGAAATGATCGAGCCGCTCGATGAAGATGCGCCGTGCCTGGCGCATCAGCCAGGCTTGCGCGGCATCACGGATCTGCGCCGCGCTGGCGTTGTTCGCGAGCGCGAGGCGCAGCACGCGCGGCCCCTCGCCGTCGCCCGCATCGAGCACGGCCCCGACACCCTCGAAAGCATGGTGCGGATCGAGCTGCACCAGGACCGGCTGGCCGAGGAAGGGAAAGCTCACGCCGTCCTTCCACTCGATGCGCGCCGCTTCGAGCCGCGCGTGGCGCTGCTGCGTCTCGGCCAGTTTGCGCAGGATCCAGTCGGCCTTCTCGGTCACCGCGGCATCGACATCGCGCAGCGCCACCCAGCGCGGCGCGCGCACCGACAGGCCCTCGGCGCCGACGATGAAGCCGATGGTGCGGCGCTTGCCGCGCGTGAACTCGTAGGCCACGCGCGCATGGCCCAGCATCAGCTCGCGCGTCGCCCGCGGATGCACGAAGTGCGCGGGCACCAGCGCATCGGCGAGCGGGATCGGGGGTCGCAGGTCGACGGCCGTGCGTTCTTCGACCGGCGGCGCGGACGCTCGCGGCGGCGCAGGTGGCTCGGCCTCGGGCTCGCCGAACAGGTCCAGCGTGAACTGCAGCAGGCCGCGCATGGCCACGTCTCAGGCCGTGGTGGAGACGGCCGACGCGACCGTCGCATAGGCCTCGGGATCGAGCCGGCGCATCTCGCCTTCGATCCAGGCTTCGACTTCGCGCATCAGTTCGTCGGGCCGCCGGCCCACGCTCGGAATGGCGGGCCCGATCGACACGTCGACTACGCCGGGATGCTTGATGAAGGCCTTGCGCGGCCAGACCCGGGCCGAAGTGACGGCGATCGGAATCACGGGCACGCCGGTCTCGCAGGCGAGCCGCGTGCCGCCCGTCTTGTAGGTGCCCTGCTGCCCGCGCGGGATGCGCGTGCCTTCCGGGAACATGATGACCCAGATGCCCTGCGCCAGCAGCTCGCGGCCTTGCGCGACGACCTTGTTGAAGGCCTTGGTGCGTTGGCTGCGGTCGATGTGGATCATGTCGAGGCGCGCCATGGCCCAGCCGAAGAACGGAACGTAGATCAATTCCTTCTTGAAGACGAAGGCCAGCGGATGCGGCATCAGCGTCGGCATCAAGAACGTCTCGTAGGTCGACTGGTGTTTGACCAGCAGCACGGCGCCGGCGAGCGCATCGGTCGGCAGGTTCTCCATGCCGGTGACGCGGGTGCGGATGCCGAGCAACATCCGTGCGCCGCCGATCGCCCAACTCAGCCAGCGCACCGCCATCCAGTAGAGCGGGATGCCGCGCTTCCAGAGCGAGCTGACCACCATGATCAGGCCCCACGGGATCACGGTGACGAGCATCCACAGCGCGTGGACGACGGAACGGAGCCAGGCCATCAGACCGCCACCTTCAGCGCAGCCTGTGCCTCTTCGCGCGTCAGCAGGAATTCGACGAAGGCCGCCAGGTCCTCGTGGACGCGGGTGTTCGGCGGGTATTCGGGCGGAAGCGTCACGCCGCGGCAGGCGCTTCCCATTCCGGTCAGCAGAAGATGCGGTTCGCAGCCGACGGCGGCGCCGGCCTGCAGGTCGCGCAGGCTGTCGCCCACGGTCGGCACGTTGCGCAGATCGACGCCATAGCGCTCGCCGATCTGGTGGAACAGGCCGGACCGGGGCTTGCGGCAATCGCAGCCTTCGTCGGGGCTGTGCGGGCAATAGAACACCGCATCGACGCGGCCACCCACGGCGGCCAGCATCTTGTGCATCTTGGCATGCATGGCATTGAGCGACGCGACATCGAACAGGCCGCGGCCGAGCCCCGACTGGTTCGATGCGATGACCACGTGCCAGCCCGCATGGTTGAGCCGCGCGACCGCCTCCAGCGCGCCCGGCAGCGGCGTCCATTCGACCTCGCTCTTCACGAAGTCCTCGCGATGGATGTTGAGGGTGCCGTTGCGGTCGAGGATGATGAGTTTCATGGTCTTTCGTCCTTGCGGGCTTGGCGGGCGAGGCGCGGCAATCAGGCGGCCAGCCGCTCGAGCTGCGCCACGCGGTTCATCGCGGCATGCAACAGCATCAGCAGGCCGAGGCGATTGAGCCGGAGATCGGACTGCTCGGCATTGACCATCACGCCATCGAAGAAGGCATCGACCGGGGCACGCAGCGCGGCGAGGGTCTGCAGCGAGGCGGTGTGGTCGCCGGCATCGAACTGGGCATTGGCCACCGGCACGACCTGCTGCATCGCGGCGTAGAGCGCCTTCTCGGCCGGTTCGTGCAGCAGCAGCTCGCTCACGTGCGCATCGGCTTCGGGCGACTTCTTGAGGATGTTGCCGATGCGCTTGTTGGCAGCGGCCAGCGCCGGGGCTTCTGGCAGCGCCGCGAAGGCGCGCACCGCGGCGAGCAGCTTCGGCACATCGCCGAGGCGCTGCGGATTCGGCGCCAGGACGGCGTCGACTTCCTGCGCGCTCGCGCCCTGCTCGCGCAGGCTGCCGGCCAGGCGGTCGTAGATGAAGTCCTGCAAGGCCTTCATCGCGCGATCGGACTCGAAGCCCTCGATGCCCTTGAACTGCGCCGCGGCGTCCTGGATGAGCGTGTCGAGCGCGAGCGGCAGATTCTTCTCGATCAGCATGCGCACCACGCCCAGTGCGTGGCGGCGCAGTGCGAACGGATCGCGGTCGCCGGTCGGCAGGTTGCCGATGCCGAACATGCCGACCAGGGTCTCGAGCTTGTCGGCCAGCGCGACGACGACGCCGACAGGATTGCGCGGCAGCTCGTCGCCGGCGAAGCGCGGCTTGTAGTGGTCCTCGATCGCATCGGCGACCGCGGCGTCGAGGCCGTCATGCAGCGCGTAGTAGCGGCCCATGATGCCCTGCAGTTCGGGGAACTCGCCGACCATGTCGGTCACCAGGTCGGCCTTGGCCAGCTGCGCGGCCTGCGTGGCCTGCCGGGCGAGCGCCGCGTCGCCGAGCTTCAGCGCGATCTCGCGCGCGATGTGCATCACGCGGACCACGCGCTCGCCCTGCGTGCCGAGCTTGTTGTGATAGACCACCTTGCCCAGCGCCTCGACGCGCGAAGCGAGCGACGTCCTGCGGTCCTGGTCGAAGAAGAACTTGGCGTCGGCCAGCCGCGGACGCACCACGCGCTCGTTGCCGCCGATTACCGCGCTGGCATCGTCGGGGCGGATGTTGCTGACCACCAGGAACTGGTGGGTGAGCCGGCCGGCCGCATCGAGCAGCGGGAAGTATTTCTGGTTGGCCTTCATCGTGAGGATGAGGCATTCCTGGGGCACGTCGAGGAACTCGCGCTCGAACGCGCACACCAGCACGTTGGGACGCTCGACCAGCGCGGTGACTTCGTCGAGCAGTGCATCGTCATGGATCGGCTGCGCATCGCCACCGACCTTCACCGCCGCCTCGGCGAGCTGGCGCGCGATCTCGAAGCGCCGCGCCTCGAAGCCGGCAATCACCGCGCCCTCGTCGGCAAGCTGCTCGACATAGCTGTTGGCGTCGCGCACGACGATCGGATCGACCGCCGCCTCGAAACGATGGCCGTGCGTCGCGCGGCCGGCCGCCAGACCCAGGGCCGTGACGGGAACGACGGCATCGCCATGCAGGGCCACGAGACCATGTGCAGGACGCACGAAGCTCACGCTGGTCCAGCCCGGCAGCTCGCAACCGGTCTCGAGCTGGTAGCTCATGACCTTGGGAATCGGCAGTTTCGCGATCGCTTCGGCCAGCGCCTTCTGCAGGCCTTCGGCCAGCGTCGCGCCCTTGGCCGTGCTGTCGAAGAACAGCGCTTCGGCCTTGCCGTCCATCGCGCGGCGCAGCCTCGGCACGGCCGATGCGTCGGCGCCGAGCGCGCCCAGCCGTTTGAGCAGCGCAGGCGTCGCCGCGCCCGATGCGTCGAGGCCCACGGCCACCGGCATGAGTTTTTGCGACACCGCCTTGTCAGCCGCCTGCGCCAGCACGTGGGTCAGGTGCGCGGCGAGGCGGCGCGGCGAGGCGTAGGCGGTCAGCACCGCGCCTACCTCGGCGAGACCTTGCGCCACCAGCTGATCGCGCAGCACGGAGGCGAAGGCGTCTCCGAGTTTCTTCAGGGCCTTGGGCGGGAGCTCTTCGACGAACAGTTCGACGAGCAGGTTGTTCTGGGAGGTCATCGCTCAAGCCGCCTTCTTCGTGGTGATCTGTGCGACCCACTCGCGCGGCGCCATCGGGAATCCGAGCCGTTCGCGGCTTTCGTAATAGCTCTGCGCGACGCTGCGCGCGAGATTGCGTATGCGGCCGATGTAGGCCGCGCGCTCCGTCACGCTGATCGCGCCGCGCGCGTCCAGCAGGTTGAAGCTGTGCGCCGCCTTGAGCACCTGCTCGTAGGCCGGCAGCGCAAGCTTCGCTTCCATCAGGTGTTTGGCCTGCTTCTCGTGCGCAGCGAAGGCGGTGAACAGGAAATCGGCATCGCTGTGCTCGAAGTTGTAGGCCGACTGTTCGACCTCGTTCTGCAGGTAGATGTCGCCGTAGCTGAGTCCCTCGGTCCAGACGATGTCCTTGATGTTCTCGACGCCCTGGAGATACATCGCCAGGCGCTCCAGCCCGTAGGTGATCTCGCCGGTGATCGGCCGGCAGTCGATGCCGCCCACCTGCTGGAAGTAGGTGAACTGCGTCACCTCCATGCCGTTGAGCCAGACCTCCCAGCCCAGGCCCCAGGCGCCGAGCGTCGGGTTCTCCCAGTCGTCCTCGACGAAGCGCACGTCGTTGGTCTTGAGGTCGAAGCCGAGGGCTTCCAGCGAGCCGAGGTACAGCTCCAGGATGTTGGCCGGCGCAGGCTTGAGCACCACCTGGTACTGGTAGTACTGCTGGTAGCGGTTGGGGTTCTCGCCATAGCGGCCGTCCTTGGGGCGGCGGCTCGGCTGCACGTAGGCCGCCTTCCAGGGCTCCGGCCCGAGCGCGCGCAGGAAGGTCGCGGTGTGTGAGGTGCCGGCGCCCACCTCCATGTCGTACGGCTGCAGCAGGGCGCAGCCCCGGTCAGCCCAATAAGACTGAAGCTTGAAAATGATTTGTTGGAAAGTCAGCATGGTGAGCCCGGTGGCCGGACGGCGGCGAACAGCCTCCGATACAGCGAACTCTGGATTTTAGGTGGCTCGCCCAAGGCTTCGCGCCTTCGGCCAACACCCATTCAAGAGCGGCCGCGGAACCGGCTCCGCCTGGCCGCAGGCCGCGCCCCCGGCAGGGGGTAGGCGGCTACACGAAGTGAGCAAGCCTGGGGGCGAGCTCAGTACTCCCAGAAAATCCGCTGAAGTTCCTTCGTGTCGCTGGTCTTCGTCAGGGCCACCATCGCGAGGATGCGCGCCTTCTGCGGGCGCAGGTCGTGCGCCACCACCCAGTCGTACTTGTCGTCGGGCTGCTCGGCGTTGCGCAGCACGAAGCCGTCCGGCACGCGCGAGCTGCGGATGACCGGGATGCCGTCGGCACGCACCTTCTGCAGATTGGGCACGATGCGGTCTGCGACCGAGCCGTTGCCGGTGCCGGCATGGACCAGCGCCTTGATGCCGCTCTTGGCGAGCGCGTCGATGGCCGTCGAGGACACGCCTTCGTAGCCGTAGGCGATCTCGACCGCGGGCAGCGCGTCGATGCTGTCGATGTCGAATTCCGACTGCATCGTGTGGCGCTTGGCCGGCGCGCGGAACCAGTAGTTGCGGCCTTCGACGATCATGCCCAGCGGGCCCCACTGGCTCTTGAAGGCCTCGGTCTTGATGTTGACGGTTTTGCTGACGTCGCGTCCGCTCTGGATCTCGTCGTTCATGGTGACGAGCACGCCCTTGCCGCCGGCGTCCTTGCTGGCAGCGACGTTCACCGCGTCGAACAGGTTCAGCGCGCCGTCGGCCGACAGCGCGGTGCCGGGCCGCATCGAGCCGACCACGATGATCGGCTTGGCGGTGTGCACGGTGAGGGTGAGAAAGTAAGCCGTTTCCTCGAGCGTGTCGGTGCCGTGGGTGATCACGATGCCGTCGACATCGGGCTGCTTCGACAGGGCCGAGACGCGCTTGGCCAGGGTCAGCAGGTTGTCGTTGGTGAGGCTTTCCGAGGCGATCTGGAACACCTGTTCGCCGCGAACGTTGGCCACCTTGGACAGCTCGGGCAGGCCGGCGATCAGCTTGTCGACCGGCACCTTGGCGGCCGAGTACGTGGCGCTATTGACGGCCGAGGCGCCGGCGCCGGCGATGGTGCCGCCGGTGGCGAGGATGACGACGTTGGGCAGGGCCTGCGCGTGCACGATGGCACCGGCCGCAGCGAGAGCGGCCGCGGCCGCAAAGGAACGGAATCGTGGGGCGAAGTACATGGCAACTCCTGGTGACGCTGGTGTGACTGATTTCACAGAGCGCCGAGACGATAACGGACGCATGCGCGCCCGGATCGCGCCCGAAATGCCGAGCGTGCATACGGTCATGCACGCGCTTCGACGAGGGCTTCGTCGCGTCGCGAAAGAGCGTCTAGCGGCGGCGCCGACCGCGCGGCATCAGCGTCGCTGCGATGACGATCAGCGCACAGCCCCAGAGCGGCCAGAGCCCGAGGCGCGACACCCAGAACGCATAGGGCGTGATGCCGCTGCGGCCTTCCACCTCGGCCAGCAGCACGCCGCGCGTGAGCCGCGGCAGTGCGTAGGTGACGCGCCCGTGATGGTCGATGACCACGGTGGCGCCGGTGTTGGTCGATCGCACCATCGGACGCTGGAACTCGAGCGCGCGCATGCGCGAGATGGCCAGGTGCTGGTCGATCGCGATCGAGTCGCCGAACCAGGCGATGTTGCTCACGTTGAGCAGCACGGTGGGCGCGTCGGCCTCGTTGCGGAAGTTGGCGCCGATCTCGTCGCCGAACAGATCCTCGTAGCAGATGTTGGGCGCGATGCGCTGGCCCTGCCAGACGAAGGGCGGCTGCGCGAGGTCGCCGCTCTGGAAATCCCCGAGCGGAATGTTCATCAGGTCGGTGAACCAGCGAAACATGCGCGGCACGAACTCGCCGAAGGGGACCAGGTGATGCTTGTCGTAGCGATAGGGCACGCTCTGCCCTGGCCGGAAGCCCAGGACGGCGTTGCTGTAGAACCGGCCGTCGTCCAGCGGCAGCCCGACGATGGCGGCCTGCTGGCCAGTGGCATAGCGTGCTGCGATCGCGTCGAGGTAGCCGGGCGGCAACTGCGAGGGCAGCAGAGGCAAGGCCGTCTCGGGCGTGATCACGAGCGGTGCGGTCGCGCGCTGCAGTTGCTCGCCGTACCAGCTCAATGCGGTCGCGACGCCTCCGCCTGGAATGAACTTCTCGTCTTGCGGAATGTTGCCCTGGAGCAGCGCGACGCCGAGGCGGCCATGCGACCGTGCGGATTCGTCAGGCTCTCCGCGGGCCATTCCGATGAGCCCCGGGACGAACAGCAACACAGCGGCCAGGCCGATCGCGGCCGCGAGCGCACGGCCGCGCGCACGGCGGAGCGCCAACGCGGCGAGCGCGGCGATGCCGCCGGCCACCGCACCGATGCCGTAGACGCCCAGCCAGGGCGCATAGACGGCCAGTGGCCCGTCGACATGCGCGTAACCCCCGGCGCCCCACGGAAAGCCGGTGAACCAGCTGCCGCGAAGCAGTTCCGCCAGGGTCCACAAGGCGCTGAAGAACACTGCGGCTCGCACGATGCCGGCCGGTGCGAACACGACGAAACAGGCGCATGCCAATGCGTAGTACAGCGCCAGCGCGGCAGCGAGCCCGAGCACGGCCAATGCCGCGAGCGGCGCCGCGAGGCCGCCGTAGGTGTGCATCGAAATGAAGAGCCACCAGAAGGTGCCGCAGAGCCAGGCCGTGGCGAAGATCCAGCCGCAGCCCATCGCGCTGCGCCACGTCGGGCGGGGCCGGCCGCCAGCAGGCAGCGCATCGAGCTGCCAGACCAGCGCGGCGAGCGAGAGCAACTGCAGCCACCAGAGCGGCTGACCATTCCACGGTGCCGCGACGGACGTGGCCTGCGCGAGGCCCGCGAGCCCGACGCCCGACAGGCGAAGGAGCGTCTTCAATCGGCCGCGTCGTCGCCGCGCGCGGGCGAGACCTTGAACCACCGCACCGCGCCGCCCTTGGTGTGCAGCACCACGAAATCGAAGGCACCCAGGGCGTAGTGCTCGCCGCGCTTGGGCACATGGCCCATCTCGTGCGCGATCAGGCCGCCGATGGTGTCGAAGTCTTCGCTCAACGCTTCTTCGTCGAAGGTGATGCCGAAGGCCTCCGCCACGCGCTCGATCGGCGTGTCGCCCGAAACGCGGTAGGTGCGATCGGCCAGGCCGAAGATGTCGCCCTCGTCCTCGGCGATGTCGAACTCGTCCTCGATCTCGCCGACGATCTGTTCGAGGACGTCTTCGATGGTGATGAGCCCGGCCACGCGGCCGAATTCGTCGATCACGATCGCGAGGTGGTTGCGGTTGCCGCGGAATTCGCGCAAGAGGTCGTTCAGTCCCTTGCTCTCGGGCACGAAGGTGGCGGGACGCAGCAGCGCGCGGATGTTCAAGCCTGGCGCGCGCTGCAGCTTGAGCAGATCCTTCGCGAGCAGGATGCCGATGATGTTCTCTTTTTCACCCTCGTAGACCGGGAAGCGCGAGTGCGCGGTGTCGATCACGAGATGCAGCAGCGCATCGTAGGGCGCGTCGATGTTGACCAGGTCCATCCGCGGCGCGGCCACCATCACGTCGCCGGCGGTCATGTCGGCCATGCGAAGCACGCCTTCGAGCATGACACGGGACTCGGCACCGATCACGTCGTTGTCTTCGGCGTCCGCCAGCGTCTCGATCAGCTCGTCGCGCGAGTCGGGCCCCGGATGGATGAATTCGGCGAGCTTCTGAAGAAAGCTGCGCTTGTCTTCGCGTTCGACGGGTGCGCGCTCAGGGTGAGGTTCGGCCACTGCGGGAGGGCGGAGTTGGGGGAACGCAAGGATACCGGAAAGCGTCCCCGGGTTTACCTGCCCCGCGACGCGCGCACGCCGCTGCGGATTTCCTGCAACCCGGCCAGGAATGCCCAGAATTGCTTGGCGCGGGTCTTCAATTGGAAGTCGACCTCGGCGTAGTGCTCCAGCGCGATCTCGCTCATGCGGCTGTCGAAGGTGGCCGCGGGCAATTGCAGGTGGGCTTCGGATTCCGAGCCGGTGCGCACCACGGTCGCGCCGGCGTTGCGGGCGATCTTGAGCATGGCAGCGTTTTCGCTCAGAGCGTGAATGAAGAGCATGCCGACGCCTTCGTTGCGGGCGACGACCACGGCGCGCTCGAACAGGCGCGCGCCGTAACCGCGCCCGCGCGCATGTTCTGCCACCGACACGCCGAACTCGGCGCAATCCGTGTGCTGATCGGGGGGCGCAAAGGCCAGATGGGCCATCGCGATCAGATCGAGGCGCCGGTTGTAGATGCCGAAGAGTTCATCACGCTCGAAGTCGAGGCCGTCGACATAGCGCTGGATTTGCTCGTCGGAGGCCGCGTAACCGAAGCGCAGGTAGCGGTCGTTCGGGCCGAGCGCCAGCAGGTGCTGCGCAATGCGGCTGCGCTCGCGCGGGCCGATCGAACGGATCGGCACCATCACCGGGTGCGGCGCCGCAACAGCGCGCGGATGCGCCTCAACCATGGGCGGCTTCAGGAAGGAGCCCAGGCCGAGGGAGGCTTTCAGAAGGGCCTTGGCAGTTGACATGCCTCTAATATAAGGGTTTTCCCTTAACCAAGGGGGTCACAAGGGCTCCTCGCATGTTTCCTGGGTAGATCACCGTCAAACGGGCACCGCCGTCGTGGCCTTCACCCTGTCAAGCACGAAGCTGGTCTTGCAGTCCTGCACGCTCGGGTGCTTGAGCAGCGTGTCCATGATGAAGCGGCTGTAGTGCGCCATGTCGGCGACCACCACGCGCAGGAGATAGTCCATCTCCCCGGTCAGCGCGGCGCATTCCACGACCTCCGGCCAAGTCTGCACGCTGGCCCGGAAAACGTCCATGGGATTGCGCTTGTGGCTTTCAGTGAGCTTTTCGAGCCGGACATTGAGGTACGCCGTGAGGCCGAGGCCGATGGCTTCGGGCTTGACGAGCGCGACGTAGCGGTCGATCACGCGGCTTTCCTCGAGGCGCTTGACGCGGCGCAGAACTGCGCTCGGCGACAGGCTCACTTGTTCGGCAAGCTGGTCGTAAGTGGCGCGGCCATCGGCTTGCAAGGTGCGCAGGATCTGGCGATCGAGCTTGTCAAGTGCGTTCATTTTTTGATTTTCGCAGTTTTCATGTGTCAATGGGAGGAATCAGGCGTGATTACGCTGAAATCATGATCGTCCGCGCTTTTACAGTTCCGTATGGACGCCGCCGGCACGCGGCGCGACACTGGCCCCATCCCCCGTCCACTCGGAGACCCTCAATGAGCACTGCAGACGCACCCGCATTCACGCCCTGGGACAACCCCATGGGTACCGACGGATTCGAGTTCATCGAGTACGCCGCGCCCGACCCGGCCGCGATGGGTCAGGTGTTCGAACGAATGGGCTTCAAGGCCATTGCCAGGCACCGTCACAAGAAGGTGCTGCTGTATCGGCAGGGCACGATCAACTTCATCATCAACTCGGAGCCCGACTCCTTTGCGCAGCGTTTTGCGCGCCAGCACGGGCCGAGCATTTGCGCGATCGCGTTCCGCGTGCAGGACGCCAAGGCAGCCTACGAGCGCGCGACCTCGCTGGGCGCATGGGGCTTCGCACCCGGCGCAGGCCCCGGGGAGTTGAACATTCCTGCCATCAAGGGGATCGGCGACAGCCTGATCTATTTCGTCGACCGCTGGCGCGGCAAGAACGGCGCGCAGCCTGGCGATATCGGCAACATCGGCTTCTACGATGTCGACTTCGAGGCGCTGCCGGGACTGAGCGCGGTAGAGGCGCTCGCACCCGAGGGCCATGGCCTGACCTACATCGACCATCTGACGCACAACGTGCATCGGGGCCGTCTGAAGGAATGGGCCGATTTCTACGAGCGCCTCTTCAACTTCCGCGAGATCCGCTACTTCGACATCGAGGGTCAGGTCACCGGCGTGAAGAGCAAGGCGATGACCAGCCCCTGCGGCAAGATCCGCATTCCGATCAACGAGGAAGGCAACGAGAAGGCCGGCCAGATCCAGGAATACCTGGACACCTATCACGGCGAAGGCATCCAGCACATCGCCATGGGTTCGCACGACCTGCCGCACTCGGTCGATGCCTTGCGTGCCTCGGGCGTGAAGCTGCTCGACACCATCGACACCTACTACGAACTGGTGGACAAGCGCATTCCGGGCCATGGCGAAGACGTGGCGGAGTTGAAGAAGCGCAAGATCCTGATCGACGGCAAGAAAGGCGCACTGCTGCTGCAGATCTTCAGCGAGAACCAACTGGGACCGATCTTCTTCGAGTTCATCCAGCGCAAGGGCGACGACGGCTTCGGCGAAGGCAACTTCAAGGCCCTGTTCGAAAGCATCGAGCTCGACCAGATGCGCCGTGGGGTTCTTGCCGCCGCACAATAGGCGCCCCATTGCACACAGGAGCCCGGCATGCGCCCGATCGTTTCTCTTTGTTCTCTCTGGATTACAGCCGCAGCGTTGGTGCTGGGAGGCTGCGCGATGACGCAGCGGGCTGGCGGCGACACGCCATCGCACCTCGACGCAGTGCAGAAGACAAGCGTCTTGCGCGTCTGCACGCCGGGCGACTACCGGCCCTTCAGCTTCCAGAAGCCCGACGGAAGCTATGAGGGCATCGACGTCGATCTGATGACGGGCTTCAGCACGAGCCTCAATGCGAAGCCCGAATGGGTCAAGACCAGTTGGGCCAATCTGCTGCCGGACCTCGCGGCCGGCAAATGCGACATGGCCGTGGGCGGCATCTCCGTCACCACCGATCGGCAAAAGCGCGCTTTCTTCAGTGCGCCGTACATGGTCAATGGCAAGACACCGATCGCGCGTTGCGCCGATGTCGCCAAGTACCAGAGCGTTGCCGACATCGACAAGCCGGAAGTGCGCGTGATCTTCAATCCGGGCGGCAGCAACGAGCGCTTCGCGCGCGCCAATTTCAAGCGCGCCAAGCTCACGCTGCACAGTGAGAACCTGACGATCTTCGACGAGATCCTCGCCAACCGAGCGGATGTCTTCGTGACGGAGTCGGCAGAAGCGCTGACGCAACAAAAACTCAAGCCGGGCCTGTGCGCCATCCATCCCGACAAGCCCTTGCAGTACGGCGAGATGGCCTGGATGCTGCCGCGCGACGACCTGGCCTTCAAGGCCTACGTCGACCAGTGGCTCCATCTGTCGCAAGCCGGTGGCGAATTCCAGGGCGTGATGGACCGCTGGCTCAAGTAACGAACGATCGAAGATCCATGGACAGCACAGCGGCCTCAGTCACCCCGGCGGTCTACGGTGAATCGGACCGGCCGCCGCGCGGCGACTACTCGCGCGGAGGTACCGTTCTGGCCGACTACACCTGCCCGCAGGACTGGGCCAGTTATACGGCGGCCGATCACGATACCTATCGGCGCCTTTACGAGCGTCAGGCGGCTCAGTTGCCGGGCCTGGCCTGCGATGCCTTCATTGCGGCATTGCCCTCGCTCGGAGTCAAGGATCGCATTCCGCACTTCGACGAGATCAACGAGCGGCTGTACAAGGCGACGCGCTGGGAAGTCGTGGCAGTGCCGGGACTCATTCCCGAAGTCCCTTTCTTCACGCTGCTGGCGAATCGCAAGTTCCCGGTGACGGACTGGATCCGCACGCCGGAGGAATTCGACTACATCGTCGAGCCGGATGTATTTCACGATCTTTTCGGCCATGTGCCGATGCTGTTCGACCCTGCATTCGCCGACTACGTGCAGCGCTATGGCCAAGGCGGCCTCAAGGCACATGCCCAGGAGGCTTGCGAGAAGCTCGCCCGGTTGTACTGGTACACCGTGGAGTTCGGGCTGATACGCCAGCCCGAAGGGCTGCGCGCCTACGGTGCGGGCATTCTGAGTTCGGTCGGTGAATTGCGGCATGCGGTGCAAAGCGCCGCGCCGCTGCGCTTGCCGCTGGACCTGCCGCGCGCCATGCGTACGCGCTACAAGATCGACAGCTATCAGAGCACGTACTTCGTCATCGAAAGTTTTGCGCAGCTGTTCGATCTGACTGCGCCCGATTTCACGCCGCTCTATCAGATGCTGGCTGCGCAGTCGGACATCGAAGCTGGCGCGAAACTTCCAGGCGAATCGAACGCCTGACCATGGCGACCGCTCGAGCTCGAACAGCTCATCGGTAGCGATCTCCGAAGCATGACCCTAGGACAAGCCCGCTGGCGGCTTGCCCGGTCTCGCTTCGACAATCCGCGCCAAAGGAGATCGCATGCAAACATCGGTGCTGCAGAACTATCCGGCCGGCGTGCCGCATGAGGTACATCCCGAGCAGTACCGCTCGCTGGGACAGATGTTCGAGGAATCGTTCCAGCGCCACGCCGATCGGCCGTTCTCCGTGTGCATGGAACGCTGGATGTCCTATGGCGAACTCGACAGGCTGTCGACGACGCTGGGTGCCTGGCTGCAGTCGCGGGACCTGGAAGCCGGTGCGCGCGTGGCCATCATGCTGCCGAACGTGCCTCAGTTCGCCGTCACGATGTGCGGTGTCCTGCGCGCCGGCTACTCGTGCGTCAACGTGAATCCGCTGTACACCGCGCGCGAACTCGAGCACCAGTTGAAGGACTCCGGCGCGACGGTGATCGTGATTCTGGAGAACTTCGCCTCGACGCTCGAGCAGGTGATCGAGCGCACGGCGGTCAAGCATGTCGTGATCTCATCGATGGGCGATCTGCTGGGCGGGCTGTACGGCAGGTGGATCACGCTAGCCGTGAGGCATCTCGCCAGGATGGTTCCGCCCTACAAGCTTCCGCTGGACAACGGCCGCAGCGTCACGACCTTTCCGAAGGCGCTGGCCGAAGCCGGTGGCCGCACACTGCGTCCCGATCCATGCACACTCGATTCGATCGCGTTCCTGCAATATACGGGCGGTACCACCGGGCTTTCGAAGGGCGCCGTGCTGACGCATCGCAATATCGTCGCCGCGGCCTTGCAGGCCGAAGCATGGTTCATGCCTGCGTTGGCGCGCGCGGGCGATCTGTCGAAGGTCAACAGCATTGCCGCACTTCCGCTGTATCACATCTTCGCGCTGACGCTTTGCCTGCTCGCGATTCGGCAGGGCTCGTATCTCACGCTGGTTCCCAATCCGCGTGATTTCGGAAAGTTCATTGCCGTGCTCAAGAAGCGCCCCTTCCATATGCTGCCGGCGGTGAATACCTTGTTCAATGCCCTGCTGGTGCACCCGGATTTCAAGACCGTGGACTTCTCGACGCTGTTCGTATCGCAGGCGGGAGGCATGGCAGCCTCCGAAGGAACCGCTCGCCGATGGTTCGAGCTGACCGGCTGCCCGATGATCGAAGGTTGGGGCATGAGCGAAACCTGCGCGATCGGCACCAACAATCCCGTCACCAACACGACATTCACCGGCACCATCGGATTGCCATTGCCGAGCATCGAGATCGCGATCAAGGATGATGAAGGTCATTCCTTGCCGATCGGAGAAGCAGGGGAACTGTGCATCAAGGGGCCGAATGTCATGATCGGCTACTACAACCAGCCGGCCGAAACCGCGGCAGCGTTCACCGAGGACGGATTCATGCGAACCGGGGACATTGCAGTGATGCAAGAGGACGGTTACAGCCGGATCGTCGACCGGAAGAAGGACATGATCCTCGTGAGCGGGTTCAACGTTTTCCCGAACGAGCTCGAGAACGTCATTTCCTTGTGTCCCGGCGTCATCGAATGCGCCGCGATCGGCGTGCCTGACGAAAAGCAGGGCGAGGCCATCAAGGCCTTTGTGGTGCGCAAGGATCCTCAACTGACCGAAGAAATGGTGATGCGCTATTGCAATGAGCAGTTGACCGGCTACAAGCGGCCCAAGTACATCGAGTTTCGCGATGCATTGCCGAAGACGAACGTCGGAAAAATTCTTCGGCGGCAGCTGCGCGCCAGCGTTTCGACGTGACTGCGCGGGTCGCGCTGCCGCCCGAAGTGGTTGTCCTCGAACGAGGATGGCTGTCGTCGAACAACATTCTCTTCCTGGGGCGCGAAAAGACGGCGCTGGTCGATTCCGGCTACGCGACTCATTCGGACCAGACGATCGCGTTGGTAGCGGACCGACTCGGCCAGCGGCCGCTCGATCTGCTGTTCAACACGCATTTGCACAGCGACCATTGCGGTGGCAATGCCGCGTTGCAAGTGCGCTATCCGCGGATGCGCACCCGCATTCCTCCCGGCGAAGCCGACCTGGTGCAGAGCTGGGACGAGGAAGGGCTGAGTTTTCGCGCGACGGGACAGCACTGCCCGCAGTTTCGCTTCGACGGTCTTCTGGTTCCAGGACAGGAGGTGATACTGGGAGATCGTACTTGGCAAGTCCACGGCGCACCGGGACACGATCCCCATTCGATCGTGCTGTTCGAGCCGCAATCCCGGGCCCTGATTTCTGCTGACGCACTGTGGGAGCACGGTTTCGGCGTCGTATTTCCCGAGCTTGCCGGCGAACCATCTTTCGCCGAGGTAGCGGCGACTCTCGATCTCATCGAGGTCCTGGCCCCCCTGTGCGTGATCCCTGGCCATGGAGCCGTGTTCGACGATGTCGCAGGCGCGTTGTCGGAGGCCCGCGAGCGGCTGGAGTTCTTTGTCCGCATGCCGCTCAAGCATGCGCGTCATGCGCTGAAAGTGCTGATGAAATTCAAATTGCTCGATGCCCGATCGATGAGCATCGGCGAATGGGATGGCTGGGTGCAGGGCACACCGTATCTCGATGCAATTCGTATGCGCTTTTTTCCAACATCGACCCTTGAACAATTGAGCAGTGAAATTTTGCTCGAACTGATTCGCAGCGGCGCCGCGTCAGCAGATCGCGAGCACATTCGAAACTGCTAGCGTACAAACAAGAACGCCCAACCAAGGGATTGGTTGGGCGGTTCAGGGGGCTGTAAGAGCCTGACGATGACCTACTTTCACACGGGAACCCGCACTATCATCGGCGCTGAGGCGTTTCACTGTCCTGTTCGGGATGGGAAGGAGTGGGACCACCTCGCTATGGTCATCAGGCATAACTGGTTGCTGTCTTGAGGGTAGATCAAGACAACGAATTCATAGAGTTTGGAATCAGCTTTTGGTATTTTGAATGCGTCAACTTGGCATAACACCTTGATCGGAGATCAAAGTTATAGGGTCAAGCCGCACGAGCAATTAGTATCGGTTAGCTTAACGCATTACTGCGCTTCCACACCCGACCTATCAACGTCCTGGTCTTGAACGACTCTTCAGGGGGCTCGAGGCCCCGGCAGATCTCATCTTGAAACGAGTTTCCCGCTTAGATGCTTTCAGCGGTTATCTCTTCCACACTTAGCTACTCGGCAATGCCACTGGCGTGACAACCGATACACCAGAGGTGTGTCCACTCCGGTCCTCTCGTACTAGGAGCAGGCTTCCTCAAATCTGCAGCGCCCACGGAAGATAGGGACCAAACTGTCTCACGACGTTTTAAACCCAGCTCACGTACCTCTTTAAATGGCGAACAGCCATACCCTTGGGACCGGCTACAGCCCCAGGATGAGATGAGCCGACATCGAGGTGCCAAACACCGCCGTCGATATGAACTCTTGGGCGGTATCAGCCTGTTATCCCCAGAGTACCTTTTATCCGTTGAGCGATGGCCCTTCCATACAGAACCACCGGATCACTATGTCCTGCTTTCGCATCTGCTCGACTTGTCAGTCTCGCAGTTAAGCACGCTTATGCCATTGCACTATCGTCACGATGTCCGACCGTAACTAGCGTACCTTCGAACTCCTCCGTTACGCTTTGGGAGGAGACCGCCCCAGTCAAACTGCCTACCATGCACTGTCCCCGATCCAGATAATGGACCTAGGTTAGAACCTCAAACACACCAGGGTGGTATTTCAACGTTGGCTCCACAAGATCTAGCGACCCTGCTTCAAAGCCTCCCACCTATCCTACACAGATCTGTTCAAAGTCCAATACAAAGCTACAGTAAAGGTTCATGGGGTCTTTCCGTCTTTCCGCGGGGAGATTGCATCATCACAAACATTTCAACTTCGCTGAGTCTCAGGAGGAGACAGTGTGGCCATCGTTACGCCATTCGTGCAGGTCGGAACTTACCCGACAAGGAATTTCGCTACCTTAGGACCGTTATAGTTACGGCCGCCGTTTACTGGGACTTCAATCAAGAGCTTGCACCCCATCATTTAATCTTCCAGCACCGGGCAGGCGTCACACCCTATACGTCCACTTTCGTGTTTGCAGAGTGCTGTGTTTTTAATAAACAGTCGCAGCCACCGATTTTTTGCAACCCATTCATGCTCCGTTGTTCACTTCACACTAATAGGGCACACCTTCTTCCGAAGTTACGGTGTCAATTTGCCGAGTTCCTTCTCCTGAGTTCTCTCAAGCGCCTTAGAATACTCATCTCGCGCACCAGTGTCGGTTTGCGGTACGGTCGTGTGTAGCTGAAGCTTAGTGGCTTTTCCTGGAACCTCGTTCAGTCACTTCACAAGCAAGCTTGCTCGATCGGCAGCCTCGGTATATGACGGGCGGATTTGCCTACCCATCGCCTACTTCTGCCTAAACCGGGATATCCAACACCCGGATGACCTATTAAGATCCGTCCCCACATCGCACTACACATCGGTACAGGAATATTGACCTGTTTCCCATCAGCTACGCATCTCTGCCTCGCCTTAGGGGCCGACTCACTCTAC